>CACYSU010000012.1 GCA_902777205.1 uncultured Rhodospirillales bacterium
TCGTTACGCCGTACGCTGTTCTGACGTTCAGCTTGTCCGGATTCTCCGTCATCGGTTTTCCGGCGGCTTTCAACTTTTCCGCCCAACGGGTGATCGCGCGGGCGACCGTCGGCGTCACATAGTTGAATTCCGCCGAACGCAACGCCTTGTTCACCTTTTTATCGTCGCACGTTTCCGCCGTCATGCCGATCGTATGGGCTTTGAACGCGGCGACTTCGTCCAGTTTTTCGCCGTTCATTCTGTTTTGGAAAAAACGGATGCCCACCGCGGAACGGATATTGTCCGTATATAAACCGGCGTTAAGCGTCTGTCTGTCCGTTTCGCCGACTTCGCTGTGATAGCTTTTCGCGTAATATTGCGCGGTCGTATAGCTTTCCGCGTATCCCATCATTCCGGCCAGCATACAATCCTGTTCGCTTTTGCCTTTGATTTTCGCGGCGGAATAGGCGCGTTGCCCCGGCGATATCGACAAATTCATCGCAAAGGCGTTCGCCGCCTGCGGGTTTTTGCCTTTCATTTCATGCATATACTGGTACATCGCCGTATCCGCCGCCGATTCGTAAATACGGTCGTTCAGGATGGATTCCGACAAACCGAGGTCGGAACGGTGCAGGCCGAAACCTTTTTTATACTGGTACTGGTGCTGAAATTCATGGCAGAAAATGCCGGCCGCCATATATCCCGTCCCCGAGCTTACCGACATTGAAATGACAGCGCCGTTGCAATAACCGCCGCAGGATTGTCCGTTGACCTTTCCGCCGTGATCCTGAATCAGCGTCGGGCGATCCTCCAGCGGCAGATCGCGGATTTTTTTCAGCATGGTCGGACTTTCAACGACTTTGGACAGGATTTCGCGCAGGCGTTCTTTGTCCGTTTTTGTTCCCTTGACTTGGAAATAATCATCCTTTCCGTCGCCGAAACGCAGGATTTCCTGTTCCGGATCGTTCGGATCCTTTTCGATTTTAACGGTTTCCCGTGTGCGGAAAGCCCCCTTGAAATCCCCGGATCGTTCGGATCCTTTTCGATTTTAACGGTTTCCCGTGTGCGGAAAGCCCCCTTGAAATCCCCCGTCACGCCGGAAAAAACGCGTTGCAAAAACGAAGACATGGAAACATCCTTTCAGCAATCAATTTTTTCATATTTTAGACAAAAAACAGATGCTTGACAAGGGGGAAAGACAGGCGATCAGACCAGTACGCCCCTTTTCAATGCATCGTTTTCATCCGTGTCGGGGGCGAAAACGATAAAATCGTCCGTTTTGTCAACTTTGACCGTTCCCGTGTAGTTCAGCGCCGTCAGCGTTTGCGTGAAAATGCCGCGAACCGCGGCGTCGAAATCGGGCGGCAACGCGTTTTGATGCCGCAGGATCAGGTCGAACCGGCGGGTTTGACGGTGCGCCAGCCCCTCCAGCTGCATTTTCCCCAAACGGGTCAGGTTGATATCCACGGCGAACCGGACGCCCGCCTGTTTCCGGTCGGTTTGCACGCGGCGGAATTCGTCCGTGTTCGGGCGCTGCAGGTACAGCGACACGGGTTCGACGACCGATCCCGACAACAGCGGGATGTCCCATCCTTTCCATCCGTTTTTGCCGTCCGTCGCTTTTTTGGCGGAAGTGGAAAACTCCCGCTCCAGCCGTTTCAGCAGGCTTGCCCCGTTTTCCGTTTTGGCCAAAGCGGCAACGTTCGCTTCGCCGATGAAATCGCTGAACGAAACGCCCCGCGCCGCGGCGTTCATATACGACAGCATCAGCGCGGGCAGCTTTCCGCCCGTTTGCGGCAAAACGGCCTTGACCGCCTCGAACGCGGATTCGTCGGTTTGGCGCAGCGTGTCCAGCGCGTGCGTCAAAACCGTCCACGTGTTTTTAAATTCCGGCAGGGGCGTTTTTTCCAACACGGGCGCGTCGAAAACGGCGGGCGGAAAAACCTTGACCGAAACGGGCGTCAGATGCGGCAGGCGGACGGCCGTGTCCAACGCCAGCGCGCCGGATTTTGTCGCGATCAGCACGGGGCGGTCGTCGTCGGGATGAAAGACGACGCCCTTTAAAACGGGCGCGCCGTCCGCGGGGGCGGGGGAACGCGGCGCGTCTTTGACGGCGGGTTCGGGCGGTTGAAACGGCAAAGGAGGCGATGTGTCGGCGGCGGGCTTTGCCGGAATGTCGGAAAGGGGCGCGCTTTCAAAAACGGCCGGATCGGGAGCGGAGACTGCGGCGATGACGGGCGCGGACGGCGTTTGCGCCGGAACGGGTGTCGCGTCGGTCGGAACGGGGGCGGCCGGTGTTCGCGCCGGAACGGAGGGCGCGTCGGCGGGCGGCGGAGAGAACGTCGAAACGGAAACGGTCGGGGCGGCGGAAAGGGGCGGTTGCTGTTGCTGTGCCGGCAACGGCGGCGTTTCGGGTTCGCCGCGCGGCATTTCGATGATCGTGACCAGCTCGTCCGCGCCCTTTTGCGGCAGGGGGGCTTTGGTCAAATCGGCGGGGATGTCCGGCGTTTGCGGGCGCGTCAAAACGGGCAGGGCGTTTTGTTCCGGCGTCAATTCGACGGCGACGGGAACGTCCGGCGGCAACGGCGTTTCCAAGGGAACGTCGTCGATTTTTGCGATCAGCGCGGCGACCTGTTCGGGGACGGATCGCACGACGAACGCCTGCGCCGCGACGGGTTTGACGGGCGCGGAGGCAACAGGGGCGGGGGACGCCGTTTCCGTCGTTGTCATGGTTTGCGCGGCTTCGCCGATATCGGGCAAGGGGGCGGAAAAGTGAATCCTGAAGCTGACGGCCTCTTTGAATTCGGGGGGCAGAATCTTGATCGTGACAGGGGTGGGGACGGACGGAACGTGGGCGGGTTTGATCTGTAAAACCAACTGTTCGCCGTCGGGCGCATCCAGTGTCAGAACGGGCGTTTGATCGGGCGTTTCCGGCGGCGTCAGCACGGCGGGCAAAACGGAACCCGCCGGCAGCGCGCGTAATTGTTCGGGGGCGTCAACCAGCGTCACCGCCGTTGAAAACGCGGTCGGAGCAGTCGATCCCAAAGCTTGAAACGATGTGACGGGACTGCTCATTGCGGCGGTTATTCCTTGGTCAGCCGCTGGGCGATGGCCAGAACGTCCTCGGCCGCTTCGGTGTTCGGGTGGCGGCGCAGGATGGACGTTTGGTTGCGGATCGCGTCGCGCACGCGCGTGTCGCGGCGGATCACGCCGGCCAGCGGCGGGGAAATGCGCAGGAATCCCTGGCACGCTTTGAGCAAAGTCGTATAGGTGCGTTCGCCTTCGCGGTACGAATTGGCCGAATTGACGACGATGCTGATGTCCGGCTGCTGCTGTTCCATGCAGATCATTTTGATAAAGGCGTAGGCGTCCGTCAGCGATGTCGGTTCGTCCGTGCACACCATCATCAGCTTTGCCGCGCCCGACGCGAACAGGCGCACGGGTTTTTCGACGCCCGCGCCCAAATCGACGATGACGCGGTCGTACCCCCCCGCCAGAATGCGAAGATCGTCGTTGATCAGCTGCAAACGGCTGATCGGCACGTTGGACAGGCTGCCCGACCCCGAACGGCCGGCGATGATGTCGAAATTGCCGTCGTCGTAATGGCAGATCGCCTGATTCAGCGTGATTTTTCCGGCGATGACGCTGCCCAAATCGTGCGCGGGCATCAACCCCAGCTGGATGTCGATGTTCGCCAGCCCCAAATCGCCGTCGAACAGCAGGGTTTTCAGCCCGCTTTGCGCCAACGCGTGCGCCAGTGTGATCGAAAACCACGTTTTGCCGACGCCGCCTTTGCCGGACGCGACGGCGATCATGTTGCGCACCTGCGGCCGCGCCACCTTTCTGGGCGCCAAGGCCAATGCCTGTTCGGAATTGTTTTGCGTAGTTGACGTATTCATGGTTTTTTCCTTGTAACAGAATCGGATTCTTCCGACGACATCAAAAGCAGGCGCGCCAAAGAAACGGCGTTGATCGGGGACAGGCCGCGCGTGACGTTGGGGCTCATGCTGGCTTCGCACAGGGTCAGCCGTCCCGCGTCGGCCGCGGCCAGAACCCCGCCGAAACGGCGCGCGGCGTCCAATCGGGTTGCCAACAGATAGATCGCCCCCGCGCCGGCGAACGCTTCGGCCGTTTCGACCGATTCCTGCGGATCGACGCCCGCCGGCATGACCAGCACGGGCAACGCGTCGGCGGATTCGATGTACGCCGCCAGATATTCCATATCTTCGGGCTGGAAGGGGTTGAACGCGGGCATATCAATGAAAATCAGATCGCACGTTTTACGCAGGGCGGTGATGTGCGATTGCAGGTTTTCGGGCGACCGCGCCTTGAGCAGCGTAACGTCCAGAATGTTCGTGAACGCGACCAGCTGTTCAATCGCTCCGGCGCGCACGGTGTCGGCGGAAATCAATCCGACCTTGCGCCCCGACAGGCACGCGCGCGTCGCCAGTTTGCCCGCGATGACGGTTTTGCCGACCCCCGCCGCACCCGTCAGCATGAACGCCTGCCCCTTGATTTGTTCGGGCAGGGGGTGGAATGTGAAAACGGTGTCCAAAGCCGATGCGAACGCGACCAGATCGCTTTTCTTTTTGGACGCCCCGACGCGCATGACGATTTTTTCGATCAGCTGTTCGGGCAAAGCGTGGTAGGTCAGCGTTTCGCGCACGGATTGCTGGAATTCCGTTTCGGACGGTTCTTCGCCGTACAGGCGTTCGATTTCCTCGTCGCGGGCGGATTCCTCGATCGCGGCGGTCAGACGGACGCCCGCGCCCGTTCCCAAACGCTGGGTCGAAACGATGATCGCGTTTTCCCCCAGCTCATGGCGCAACTGATCCATGGCTTCGGACATTGTGGGGGCGGTGTAGGTCTTTATTTTCATTTACGGTTCCTAAATCTGGCCTACGGTTCTGATTTTGGCGCGCGGGTGAATCTCATTTTGAGATATTACCACAGTTGACGGGCGAAATCGCTCGATAATTGAACGGACGTACGGACGGATGCCGGGGCTGGTCAGCAAAACGGGCGATTCCCCGCGGGCGGCCTGATCTTCAAAGACCTGACGCACACGCAAAATAAATTTCTGAATCTGGCTGGGCGGCATCGAAAGCTGCTTTTCCTCGCCCTGTCCGGACAGGGACTCGGCGAAATGCTGTTCCCATTCGCCCGACATCGCGACCAGCGGAATGATGCCGTCGGGACCCGCCGCGGCGTTCGATATCTGGCGCGCCAGACGCGACCGGACGTGTTCCGTAATCATCATCAGGCTTTGCGTGACGGAACACGCTTCGGATATCCCCTCTAAAATGGTGGGCAGGTCGCGGATCGACACGCGTTCGTTCAACAGGTTTTGCAAAACGCGCTGGACGCCGCCGACGGTGATGCGTTTGGGGATCAGTTCCTCGACCAGTTTCTGCTGATCCTTGTCCAGTTCGTGCAGCAGTTTCTGCGTTTCCGTGTAGCTGAGCAGTTCGGACATATTCGCCTTGACCAGTTCCGTGATGTGCGTCGTGATGATCGTCGGGCAGTCCACGACGGTATAGCCGCGGAACATCGCGTCTTCGCGCGCGGTCATGTCGATCCACATCGCCGCCAGCCCGAACGTCGGTTCTTTCGTTTTTTCGCCCGACAGGGTGATTTCCTCGCCGCGCGGATCCATGACCATCAGCTTGTTCGGGCGCAGTTCGCCGCGTCCGGCTTCGGTTTCCTTGATGTAAATGACATAGGTGTTCGGCGGCAGGCGCATATTGTCCTGAATACGGACGGACGGCATCACGAACCCCATCTCCAACGCCAAAGCCCGACGCAGGGCTTTGATCTGGTCGGTCAGGCGGCGGTTCGACGTGTCGTTGATCAGCGACAACAGGCTGTACCCCAGTTCCAGCCGCACCAAATCCATTTTCAAAACGCTGGAGATCGGTTCTTCGACCACGGGGGGCGGCGTTTCGGGCATTTCGGCCTCCAGCCGTTCGGCTTCCCTTTTCGCCTGCTGCTGTTGGCGGATCAGGAAATACGCCGTCGCCCCCGACACCGCGCTGAGGAACAAAAACGGCGCCGCGGGCGTGCCGGGCAGGGTCGCCAGCATGAACGACAGAAACGCCGTCATGCCCAGCGATTTCGGGTAATGCGACAACTGGCCGAACAGCACTTTTTCCGTGCCGCCGGAAATGCCCGCCTTGGACACCATGATACCGGCCGCGACGGAAATGATCAGCGCGGGAATCTGCGACACCAGACCGTCGCCGACCGTCAGGCGCATATAAGTGTCGGCCGCTTTCATAAACGGCATATTCTGCTGTAAAACGCCGATCAGAATGCCGGCGATGATGTTGATCGCCGTGATGACCAGTCCCGCGATCGCGTCGCCGCGCACGAATTTCGACGCGCCGTCCATCGCTCCGTAAAAGCTGGATTCCTGCGACAGTTCGTCGCGGCGTTTGCGGGCTTCGGGTTCGTCGATCAGCCCCGACGACAGATCCGCGTCGATCGCCATTTGCTTGCCGGGCATCGCGTCCAACGCGAAACGGGCGGCGACTTCGGCGATGCGGCCGGAACCTTTGGTGATGACCATGAAATTCACCAACACCAAAATCGCGAACACGATCACGCCGATGATGAAATTGCCGCTCATGATAAAACCGCCGAACGCCGCGATGACGTGGCCTGCGGCTTCGGGGCCGCGGTATCCGTTCGACAGGATCAGACGCGTTGACGACAGGTTCAACGCCAGCCGGAACAGTGTCGTGATCAGCAAAACCAGCGGAAAGGACGTGAACTGAATCGGTTTTTCAATGAAAATCGACGTCATCAGCACCAGCACCGAAAACGTCAGGGACAGCGCCAGCGCCACGTCCAACAGCCACGGCGCCAGCGGCAAAATCAAAATGACCAGCATCAAAACGATGCCCAGCGCCAAAGCGATGTCCGACCGTTTGCCTATGGAAAACAGCCCTTGCTTGATATCGGCGGAAGACGGGATCGCGCCTGCTTTGACGGGTTCGTTGGCCATTCACTTATCCGAAATCGTTGGGGGCGGGGGGAACGGGCGTGCCCTCTTCCATGTACTGTTTCAGCTTGTTGCGCAGGGTGCGGATGGAAATGCCCAGAATGTTCGCCGCGTGCGTGCGGTTGCCCAGCGTGTGTTTCAGCGTGCTGATGATCAGATCCTTTTCCACGTCGGCGACCGTCCGCCCGACCATGCCGTCGCCGCCGGAAACGGATTGCGCGCCCGTCGTTTCGTCGTCGCGCGGTTCCTCGGTCAGCAGAATGGCGTCGTCCGAAATCTCCGCCCCCGTTGACAGCAGAACGGCGCGGTGGATCGTGTTTTCCAATTCGCGCACGTTGCCGCGCCACCCGTATCCCGTCAGCCGGTCGGCCGCCCGCCGCGACAGGGGTTTGACCGGAATGTCGTTCATTTCCGAATACTTTTTGATGAAATGTTCGGCCAGCGGGATGATGTCGTCCCTGCGTTCGCGCAAGGCCGGAATGGCGATGTTGACGACGTTCAGGCGGAAATAAAGGTCTTCGCGGAACGTTTTGTTTTTGACTTCCTGCAGCATATCGCGGTTGGATGTCGCCAGTATGCGCACATCGACATCCACCGGTTTTTTGCCGCCGATGCGGTCGATTTGCCGTTCCTGCAGCACGCGCAGCAATTTCGCCTGCAGCCGGATGTCCATTTCGCTGATTTCATCCAGCAGCAGCGTGCCGCCGTCGGCTTCCTCGAATTTGCCGATGCGCCGCGCGACCGCGCCCGTGAACGCGCCCTTTTCATAACCGAACAATTCGGATTCCAGCAGGTTTTCCGGAATGGCCGCGCAGTTGACCGCCACGAACGGCGCGGCGGAACGTTTGGAATTCGCGTGGATGTATTTGGCGATGACCTCTTTGCCCGTGCCGGATTCGCCCGTGATCAAAACGCCGGCGGTGGACGGGGCGATCTGCTTGGCCAGCTGCAAAACGCGTTCCATGGCCTTGTCTTTGTAAACGACGGGCGTCGTCTGCATGGAAAAAGCGGACAAAACCGCGCCGATCAATTCGGCGTCGGGGGGCAGGGGGATGTATTCCTTCGCACCGGCCTTGATGGCTTTGACGGCGGCGCGGGCGTCCGCGGCGACGCCGCAGGCCACGACGGGAACGCATATCCGTTCGGCGTCCAGCCGTTCAACCAGCGAATAGATGTCCAGCTTGACATCCGCCATGATCAGATCGGCGCCCTGTCCGCCGCGCAGCAGATCCAACGCCTGTTCGACCGTTTCGGCGTGCGCGACGGAACCGCCCTTTTTAATGGCGATTTGGCTGGCGGCGCCGATTTGCCCGTCCATGGATCCGATTAACAGCAGACGCATATCTTTCCCCGTCCTTTAATTCAAAATGGTCAATTTCTTTCCGCTTTGATGATTTCCGTCATCGTGATGCCCAGCCGGTCTTCAATCACGACGACTTCGCCGCGGGCGACCAAGCGGTTGTTGACGTAAATGTCAATCGCTTCGCCGATTTTGCGATCCAGTTCGACCACCGCGCCGCGTCCCAGTTTCAACAGTTGGTGCACCTGCATACTGGATTTTCCCAAAACGGCGGAAACCTGAACGGGCACATCATACACCGCTTCCAATTCGGCGGACGATTTCGGTTTTTCCGGAATTTCCTCGTTGAACCGGTTGGAACCCGATTCCGCCGGATGGTGCGGCGCGTGTTCGTCCAGTTCGTTCAGGCTTAAATCCTCCTGATCTTCGGCGTTAAAAGTGTTTTCGGGTGTATCGGCCATTTTTTATTCTCCGGTTGACAAAGCGTTGTTTGACGGCGCGGCTTGCGCGTATAATTTTAGCAGTTCTTCGGTCTGATTCAAAACATCTTGCGTTTTTCGTTCCAATCCGCCGTTTTTCCATTCGATCCGGCAATCCCCGACGGGCAGGGAATCGTCGCGCACGACCGCGATTTGACCGCCGAACGATTCCCGTTTGACCAAAGCGGCCAGCATCGGTTTGATCCGGTCGGCCAGTTGCGGGTTCAGGCGCAGGGATATTTTGGGTTCGTCTTTTAAAAAACGGAAATTCTTTTCCAGCAAAGCGGCTATTTCACCAATTGCGTGACGTTCGGACAGCGCCGGAACGGCTTTGCGGCACACGGCCATGGCAAAATCGACCGCCGCGGCAAAGGCCGCCTGCGAATCGTTTTGCGACCGCGCCAGCAGTTCCTTGACCGAATTGGCGATGACGTTCAGCGTGTCCGACGTTTGTTTTTCAACGGACTGCATCGCTTCCTGCCACGCGGCGGCGCGCCCTTCTTCAAATCCCGTCCGGTATCCGTCTTCGTGCGCGGCGGCCTTGGCGGCGTCCATTTCGTCTTGCGTGAAAACGGGTTTGACCGCCTGTTCCAAAGCTTCTTGCGCGGCTTGAACGGTGGCTTGCAGCTCTTCAACGGGCGAAGGGGATGTTTCGGTTTCCTCAACAGGCGTTTCATCAAAGGGCGCGCCGGCCGGTTCGTTCGCGTCCGTCGCGTTTTGCGGCGGTTCGTTTTCGTTGTCGTTCAACAGGATTTCCGAATTTTCGGCGATTTGTTCGTTGATCGTGTCCAGCAGCTGCGAAATCGACGGGATGCCGTCAACGGATTTGGCGGACAGGTCTTCCGGCGCGGACGGAGTTTCCTCCTCCGGTTCGTCAAAGCGCCTGTCAAACATGAATTTGTATTCTTTCGCCATGCCCGTCCGCTTTCAGGAAATCAGTAGATCAGCTCGTCCTGCGAACCGCCTTCGGAAATCGTGATTTCGCCGTTGTTCGCCAAATCCTTGGCGGCCTGAACGATGACGGCCTGCGCGTCGTCCACGTCGCGCAGACGCACGGGGCCCAAAGCCTCCATGTCTTCTTTCATCATCTTGCCCGCGCGTTCGGACATATTCTTGAAGAACAGGTCTTTGATCACGTCGGACGCGCCTTTCAAAGCGATGCTGAGTTTTTCCTTGTCCACGTTGCGCAGCAAAACCTGAATGCCCAGCGAATCCAGACGGGTGAGATCTTCAAACGTGAACATAAGGGATTTGATGCGTTCGGCGGATTCGCGGTTGCGTTCCTCCAACGCGGCCATAAAGCGGCTTTCGGCGTTGCGATCCATATTGTTGAACATTTCGGCGATCAGTTCGTGCGAATCCTGCCGCGTCGTGCGTGCCAGATTGTTCATGAATTCGGTGCGCAGGGTTTGTTCCAACCCGTCCAGAACGTCCTTTTGGATCGCTTCCATCCGCAGCAGGCGCATAATCACGTCCATCGCGAACGATTCCGGCAGCAAAGCCAGAACCCGCGCGGAATGGTCGGGTTTGATCTTTGACAGGATGACGGCGACCGTCTGCGGGTATTCGTTTTTCAAATAGTTCGCCAAAACCTGTTCGTTGATGTTGCCCAGTTTGTCCCACATGGTGCGTCCGGCGGGGCCGCGGATCTCTTCCATAATGCTGGCGACGCGGTCTTTCGGCAACGTTTTCAGCAGCAGGCGTTCCGTGTTTTCATAGTTCCCGATCATGGTCGAAGGGCCGGAAATCGAGCTGGCGAATTCCAAAAACAGCTTTTCGACCGTTTCGGACGGAATGGAACCCAGCGACGCCATGACGACGGACAGTTCGCGGATCTCTTCGTCCTCCAGCAGCGACATGATTTTGGAAACATGCTCTTCCGTCAGGGACATCATCAGGATCGCGGCCTTTTGCGGGCCGGTCAGGTTGTAGTAGTTTTCAACCGATTTTGCCATGGTCGATTTTCCTCATTCTTCCGAATACAGCCAAGAGCGGATGAGGTTGACCGCCGCGTCCGGATGCTGGTCGATGATTTCCCCGATTTTGCGGATCGAGGAGGCTTTGACGCGCCCTTCAACCTTGGCGATGTCGATCAATTCTTCCAACTGTTCCGTTTCCGTCATGGCGTTTGACGCCCCCGGCGGCGCCAGCTGTTGAAAATCCTCTGTCGGAGCCATAAGCAAATTTTCCTCTTCCTCTGTTTCGGGCTGCTCGAACGCTTTGACGATCAGCGGCCGGATCACCAGCAAAATGACCAGCACCGCCACCAACGCGACCCCCAGACCTTCAACCATTCTGATAACCTCTTTTTTCGTGAAGCCCATAAACATGACCGGATCTTCCATCCGCAACAAATCGTCCGGATTGAAAAACGGCAGGTTGATGACTTCGACCGTGTCGCCGCGCGTCGCGTCGTACCCGACCGCCGAACGCACCAGCGTCGTCAGCAATTCCATTTCCTTTTCCGTGCGCGGGATATATTTCCGCGTGCCGTCCGGCTGCAGTTCGTATGTCCCGTCCACGATCACCGCGACGGACAGACGTTTGATCACCCCGTTTTTGCGTACTTGGCTGATCACCTGTTTGGAAATTTCATAATTGACCGTTTCTTCGCTGCGGTTGGATTGCTGTTTGACCTGATTGGCGTTTTTCGTTTCGGCGTCGGGCAGGTTCTGTTCCACGCTGACGATCGGTTCGCGTTCGTCGGATTGCGAGTTTTCTTCAATTGTTGTCGAAGAACGCAAAACCTGCTGATCGGGGTCGTAAATTTCTTTGTTCACGACCACCTGATCAAAATCCATTTCCAGCGACGCTTTGACCCGCACCTTTTCCTGACCGACGGATTGTTCGATCAATTCCTGCACGGACCGGATCAGTCGCGCTTCCTGATCGCGGCGCATTTCCTCGTTCGTCGTCATCTGCATCTGTTCGTCGTCGTCGAAACTTTTAGTCAGCAGGGTGCCGCGCGCGTCCATGATCGAAACGTCCTTCGCTTGCATTTTCGGCACGGCCGAAGCGACCAGCCGCTGCACCGCCTCGACCTGTTTGGACGACAGCTTGGCCTTGTCTTCCATCCGGATGATCACCGACGCCGACGGTTTTTGTTCTTCGCGCGAAAACATTTCGCGGCGGGGCAGCACCAAATGCACCCGCGCGGCCTTGACCTTGTCGATCGCCTTGATCGTCCGCGCCAGCTCGCCTTCCAGCGCGCGCAGCATCTGCAGACTGATGATGTCGTGACCGACGCCGGGGGATTGCGCCTTGTCGAAAATCTCGTATCCCACGACGCCGCCCGTGCCCGTCGTTTCCGCCAGCTGCACCCGCAGTTTCAGCGCGTCCGCCGCCGGCACGTGGATTTCCGTGCCGTTTTTAAACAGTTTGTAGGGGACGTTCTGTTCCTCCAGCTGGGCGATGATCTTTTTCGTGTCCGCCGGATCCAATTCGTTGAACAGCACCGACATTTCCGTGGACCCGAGATGCGTTGCCAGATAAATCAGGAAACCCATCAGGAAAATCAACACGCCGCCCATCGCCAGCAGCCGCGTCGTTCCCAAATTTTTCAAAGTCTGCAGAAATGAATTCACCGTCGCACCCTCTAAAGCCCCATGCACACAAAATAGGCTTTATACTATCAGCATATATATAACAAGGGAAACTAAAAAAACACTTAATAAAATGCTAAAGGAAAACGGCGCATGAAAAAACCCCTTGCCGCGGGCAAGGGGTTTTGAAACGGATAACCGTCGATTAGCGCGAATAGAATTCGACGACCAGATTCGGTTCCATCTGCACGGGATAGGGAACGTCGGCCAGTTTCGGCATATGCAAAAACGTGCCTTTGCCCGCTTTGTGGTCAACCTGCATATATTCGGGAACTTCGCGTTCGGCGGACGCTTCGGCTTCCAAAACAATGGCCAGCTGACGGGATTTTTCGCGGATGGAGATTTCGTCGCCTTCCTTGACCTGATAGGACGGGATGTTGACGCGTTTGCCGTTGACCAGAATATGGCCGTGGTTCACGAACTGACGGGCGGCGAAAACGCTGGGAACGAATTTCATGCGGTAAACGATGGCGTCCAAACGGCATTCCAGCAGACCGATCAGCAATTCGGACGTGTCGCCCGTGCGGCGGATCGCTTCGGCGTAGTATTTGCGCAGCTGCTTTTCGGAAACGTTGCCGTAATAGCCTTTCAATTTCTGTTTCGCCAGCAACTGGGTGCCGTAATCGGTCGGTTTGCCTTTGTGCTGACCGTGCTGGCCGGGGCCGTAAGCGCGTTTTTCAACGGGGGATTTGGCTCTGCCCCACAGGTTGACGCCCAGACGGCGGTTGATTTTGAATTTAGCGGCTAAACGCTTAGACATTTTTCATGTACTCCACATAATTTATTGTTGTTGTCCCGATAGTTCGCACCCGCTGTTTCAGGGGCGACGGGGCGGCGAACCGTCCGCATTCTCGGAAATAGGGCTGAAGTTTGACAAAAAAACGGGGGATTGTCAACCGTTTATTGCTTTTTCGCGCCCGCTTTTACAACGGGGGCGTCCAAAGCGTCGTTCTTGTCGTTCAATTTGCGCGTCAAATCGGCGACATCCCCGCCGTTTTGCTGTAAAACCGCGGCGTATTCGTTGCGGTAACTCATCAGCATGCTGACGCCTTCGACGATCAGGTCGGCCAGTTTCAGTTCGTCCTTTTTATCGGTGATGCGCCACACGACTTCCACGTCGTTTTCGGTGTTCGGAATGTCGATTTTCGACGTGACGTAAAAATCGCCCTTTTCGCTTTGGCGCGCGCCCTCGAACCGGATGGTTTCGCCGCCGTAATCGGCGAACCGCCCCGCCCATGTGCGCACGATGTTGTCGGTCAGCGCGCTTTCATACGCTTTCAGCTGTTCGGGATCGGCCGTTCTGGCAAACCGTCCCAGCGTGAACCGCGCCGACGTTTTAATGTTGATCGCGGACAGGAAAATGCGGCGGAACGCGTCCTGCCGCTGTTCCAGCGTTTTGGCGGGTTTGACCACGTCGGCCATGATTTCGTCCGCCAGTTTTTTGGCGAAAGCTTCCGCATCGGCGGTTTGCGCGGCGAACGCGGCCGACACCGTGAAAAACAGGGAGGAAAACAGGATGATGAGTTTTTTCATAAAATAGCCTCTATTCGTCAAAATCGTCCTCCAATGAAAATTCATAAGAGGCGGCGTTGTCGCCGGATGCGGCCGTTCCTTTGGCCTTTTCGATCGTTTGTTTGCGGTATTGGCGGGACATGGAACGCATGGTCGCGTAAAAATCCAGCGACGTGCGGCGCGTTTCGTCCATCAGATCCAGCGCGTTGTCATAAGCGGCGACGACCTCGACGGCGTCCGTCATCCAAATGGTGCGTTTCAAATCGTCGTTGTTGTTGTGCGCCGGAACGTACGTCATCGGGTCAAGCGCGATGTCCGCGGCCATGCCGGCGGCGTCGCGCACGTTGGACGGCCCCAGCAGCGGCAAGACCAGATACGGGCCCGACGGCACGCCCCAAACGGCCAGAGTCGTTCCCAGCCCTTGGTAATTCGGCGGGATGCCCATTTTGTCCGCCACGTCGAACACGCCGAAAAATCCCAGCGTCGAGTTGATGACGAATCGCGACGCGTCCAATCCGGCGTTTTTGAAATTCAGCTGCAGCACGTCGTTGACGACGGTCAGCGGGGTTTTCAGGTTGGCCAGAAAAGTTCTGACCTTTTGCCGGAAACCGGACGTTGTGATCGCGCGGTATCCTTTGATCGCGGGGCGCAGGGCGTATTTGTCGGCGGCCATGTTGAACGCGAAAATCTTGCGGTTCATCGGTTCCAGCGGATCGTTCGCTTCGCGGTACGCGGCCAAAGCGGCGGGATCGGTCGGGGGCGTGGCGCATCCCGCCGTCACCGTCAGCGTCAAAGCAATCAAAAAGAGTTTCGTTTTTCCAGACATAAGCGACAGATTATCCTCCTTGCGCCCGTCAGACAAGTTTTTTCGGCGCGCGCCGCCTTTTTTACTTTTTTTAAAAGGAATTTCCGTACAGTCCTGTCAGGAGGGTTTGAAATGCCTGAAAACGCGACAAATGAAACGGTTTCGGCCGGACGGCTGGTGGATACCCTGTTCGGCCCGCGGGCGGAGGACGGACGGACGGCGCGTCAGCGCGCGGCGGCGGACGAAGAGCTGCCCGATTACCTGTTCAACGTTCCCGACGACGCGTCGCAGGCGGGGCTGCCGCTGATTCGCGTGGCGCATTACCGCCCCAAAACGATCGTGCAGGAGGATGTCGCGGGGCTGATCCCCTATCTGGACGAGCTGGCTTTGTTCGAGCGGCGCTGGGGATTTGTCAAACAGGCAGGCGATCGGGAAAGCTGGTGTGCCCGCATGGACGCGGAGGCCGTGCCCGTTTTGGAACGGCTGACCGGTTTGTGCCGCGAACGCCGGCTGCTGCATCCGCGCGCGCTGTACGCGTATTTCTATGCGGCGGCGCAGGATGAAACGCTGTACCTTTATCGGGAAAACAAAAGGGATGTGTTCCTTTCCATTGATTTTCCGCGGCTGAAAAACGGGGCGTGCGCGGCCGACAAAATCGCGCGCGCGGATTCGGGCGTGTTCGAAACGGTGGCCGCCGTCGCCGTCAACATGGGGCGCAGTGCGACGGAATTGGCGAAAAGCTGGCTGAATGCCGGAAAGGATGTCGATTACCGGTTTTTAAACGGTTTCGCGCTGGAATCGGCCGAAGCGATGATCCGTCTGGCCGCCGCCCGCATCGCGCGCGAAGAATGTTGTCTGGGCGACGTGCATTTTCTGGGTACGGCGAAAACCGGCGATCCGGCGGTGCAGTCGGCGTTGATCAAAATGCTGAACGCGGGCGCGATCGACATCGCGTTCAGCCGCAATTACCTGATGATGCCGGAATATTCCGCGCTGGCGCTGGTGTTTCCGCGCTGAACGGTCATCCGCGGGCGGAAATTTCCGATTCGACCGTCGGCAGGATGTCTTCGATCCTGTCAACATAGGTCAGCAGTTTCGCGTGTTCGGGGCGGACGTATCCGGCGGCGACCAGCGAATCGATCATTTTGCGCAGCGGTTCCCAAAAACCGTCCGCGTTGTACATGATGATCGGTTTGTTCAATTCGCCCAGCTGTTTCAAGGTCATGACCTCGAAAATCTCGTCCAGCGTTCCGATGCCGCCGGGCAGGACGCAAAAGGCGTCCGACGCTTCCAGCATGGCGTCTTTGCGGGTGTGCAGGGACGGCAGGATCTTCAGTTCGCTGAGCTCGAAAATCTGTTCCTCGCGATCCTGCAGCAGGGTGTTGATGATGCCGACGACCGTGCCGCCGTTGTCCAAAGCGCCCTTGGCGACCGCGCCCATCATGCCGACGTGGCCGGCGCCGTAAATCAGGCGGATGCCGCTTTCGGCCAGAATTTTGCCCAATTTCACGGCGTCTTTGACATAGCGGGGGTTTTTGCCGTCCGCCGAACCGCAAAAAACGCTCAAAGACTTAATTTTATACATTTCAACATTCCCGTTTAAGAAAAAGTAACGATATGACCGTATTATATAAAGTGATTTATTAACCATTCCTTGACGGTGCGGGGGAAGATGCACATTTTTGTTCTTATTTTTGCGGCGGTGTTTTCGCTTTCAAACGGGGGGACGGCGCAGACGGTGGACGATTTGTTTTCCGACGAGGATTTTGAATCGTCCGAAATCGACCGGATGCAAAAGGAAACGGCCGAAAAAAACGCGAAAGAAGCCGCCGCGACCGCCGCCGCTTCCGCCGCGCAGCCCGCCCGCTCCGCTCCGAAGCCGGTGACGACGGCCGCCGTTCCCGTGTCGCGCCCGCCCGAACGGACGCCGGCGCAAACCGCCGCGCCCGCGCCGAAAACGCTCAGTCTGCCCGTGCCGAAAATGCAGGCGATCCCCGCATCCGCGCCGTCTTTGCCGCAAATTTCTTCCGCGCCCGCGCCCGATCTGCCCGATCTGGGGAAAGGCGGGAAAAAGGCCGGCGAGGAAATGTCCCTGTTTGAAATGCGTTCCAAAAAAACGGGCAATCCGGATACGGATGTTTTAAAGCTGGACATTGCCGGCATTAAATTGAAAATGACGCCGGAAGAGGTGATGCAAAACGCCGCAGAAGCCGGTTTCACCCTGAAATTCAAGGATATGGAAACGCCGACGCTGGACAAGTGGAAATACAGGCGTCTGTGTATGGATATGAAGCTGTTCGCCGACAAAAGCAAAAAGGAATGCGTCAAGGATGCCGCGCGTCAAAGCGGTTCGGAATACATCAGCCGGCTGGTCTATGAAAATAAAAAACGCCGCGAAACGCTGACGGTGGAATTTACCAGCCGTTTTTCGGACAATCAGGCTTTCCGCGTCCGCTATGTCAGCAAAGGCGATCATTCGCTGGGGACGACGGACGAGGCGCACTATTTCAAAGCCAAGCGGCGGCAGGAATTTTTACGTCTGCTGATCACGAAATACGGCGTTCCGGACGACGAACAGGCGTTGCAGTGGGGCGTTTCGGGCATCGGCGCGACGTTGCAGGCGGAAATATCCGATTCCTTTTTGGACGCGTCGCTGGTATTGGAGGATCCGAATATGGAAACCGACGATTTTGATGTCATGTCGATTGAAGACGCCAAAGAACCCGCCATCGAAAAGTTCAGTTTTTAAGCTGTTTTCTTAACGGTTTTCAATACCGCCCCATATCCAGCGAACCGCGCCCCAGCAGGACGGTTTTCTGTTTGTCGAACGATCCCGTGCGGTTGACGGCCTTGACCGTCAGGGAATAGCGGAATCCCTTTTCAACGCAGGGCGGCATATAGGGGTAGGGTTTGGACGGGTTGACGCGGTTGGCCTTTTCCTCGAACGCGAATTTCGGCAGGGCGTAGGTTTCCCCCGGAACGGGCAGCAGGGTGGCGGTGCTTTCGCCGTTGTGGTAAAATCCGATCGACCCTTGGCCGCCGTTTTTGTTCAACGCCGGATTGTCCAGATTGTCGATTTCCAAAATCAGCAGGTTCGTTTCATGCGGAATGCCGGAAACGTACAGCGTCGGTGTGCCGCCCCGTCCGCCGTCGGCGCGGCATCCTTGGTGCGCGGCGATCCGGCTGCCGTTCCATTCCTCCGGTTCGACGTATTTGACGGACAGGGTGGAAACGTGCGAACAGGCGTTCAGCGCGCAAAGGGACAGCAGGCATAAAAACTGTTTTTTCATCGGGGTTTTTCCGTTATTTTAACCAAAGGATATTCTTCCTTATACCATATTTTCGCCGATTGGACAGGATTTTATGTTTTTTGATGCGCTGTTGAACGCTTTTTTCCCGCCGGTATGTCCCGTTTGCGCCAAAAGGGTGGCTGTTTCGGGCGCGTTGTGCGCCGATTGCTTTTCACGGATGCAATTCCTGTCCGGAACGTTCGCGGAGGGCAGGGCGGCCGCGGTCGTGTATGACGATGTCAGCAAAAAGCTGATCCTCGGCCTGAAATACGGGGACAGGACGGAGCTGGCCGGATTGATGGCGCGGCTGATGGTCAACGCGTCCGGCGGCGTTTTGGACGGGGCGGATGTGCTGACCGGCGTGCCGGTGCATTGGAAACGTCTGCTGGTCAGAAAGTACAATCAGGCGGATTTGCTGGCTTTTGCGGTGACGCGGCTGTGCGGCGTGCCGACCGATCCGATGCTGATCAGGCGGGTCAAATCGACGCCGAAACAGGGGACGCGCCGCGACCGTTT
This sequence comes from uncultured Rhodospirillales bacterium, assembly GCA_902777205.1. GTDB lineage: Bacteria > Pseudomonadota > Alphaproteobacteria > CAAGCB01 > CAG-977 > UBA11549. The sequence continues at coordinate 18,487 of CACYSU010000012.1, forward strand.
TGAAAACGTCAGGGACGCTTTCGCCGCCGATCCCGAACATCCGGTGAAAGGCAAGGTCGTCGTTTTGATCGACGATGTCGTCACGACGGGCGCGACCGCCGAATCCTGCGGCCGCGTTCTGATCAAAGCCGGCGCGAAAGAGGTGCGGCTGCTGACGTTCGCCAAAGCCGTCGAAAAAGCCTAGACGCGGCCATACACGTCTTCGTAACGGGTGATGTCGGCTTCGTCCAGCAGGTCGCCGGTCTGGACTTCGATGAAAACAAGGTTCGTGTCGCCGATGTTTTCAATGCGGTGTTTCGTTTTCGCCGGAATGAAAATCGCCGTGTTCGCGGGGGCGCGGATGATTTTGTCGCCGTTGGTGACTTCGGCCGTGCCTTCGGTGATGATCCAGTGTTCGTCGCGGTGTTCGTGGCTTTGCAGCGACAGTTTCTGTTTGGGGGTGACGACGATGCGTTTGACCGTGTGGCGGTCGCCCGTGTCCAAAATTTCCCACGTTCCCCACGGACGGGTGTCCGACGCGCCTTTTTCGTATTTCACAACCATGATCGTTTCCTTTGCAAAAGAATTTTCATCCTTATTACCCCGTTTTGCAAAAAAATGCACCTTATTTTCACGCATCCGCTTGCTTTGTCATATATATTAAGGTATGAATACACGGTTTGAAAACAACATAACGGATATGGATCAATTCTATGGGACTTGTTGTTCAAAAGTTCGGCGGAACGTCCGTCGGCGATACGGATCGTATCAAAAACGTCGCTCAAAAGGTCAAAAGTGAAATCGACGCGGGCAATCGGGTCGTCGTCGTCGTTTCGGCCATGGCGGGCGTGACGAACCAGCTGGTGCGGTATTGTCAGGAAATTTCGCCCGATTACAGCCCGCAGGAATACGATGTCGTCGTGTCCACCGGCGAACAGGTGACGATCGGGCTGTTGGCCATGGCGCTGCAGGCGATCGGCGTGCCCGCCCGTTCGTGGACGGGGTGGCAGGTGCCCGTTTTGACCGACAGCGCGGCGTCCAAGGCGCGCATCAACAAAATTGATGTCGAGGGGCTGAACGAATGTCTGGCGCAGGGGATGGTTCCCGTCGTCGCCGGTTTTCAGGGCATTGACGGCGACGGTCGCATCACGACGTTGGGGCGCGGCGGGTCGGATACGTCGGCGGTGGCTTTGGCCGCCGTTTTGCACGCCGACCGGTGCGACATTTACACCGACGTGGACGGCGTTTACACGACCGATCCGCACTTTGTGAAAAACGCCAGAAAGCTGGATCGCGTGACGTATGAGGAAATGCTGGAAATGGCGTCTTTGGGCGCGAAAGTCCTGCAGACGCGTTCCGTCGAACTGGCGATGAAATACCGCGTCAATCTGCGCGTGGTTTCCAGTTTTGAAAAAAATCCGGTCGGTACGACCATTTGCGACGAGGGGGATATCGTGGAAAAGGAAATTATCAGCGGCATTACGTGCAGCCGCGACGAAGCGAAGATCACATTGGTCGGCGTTCAGGACAAACCGGGCGTTTCCGCCGCCGTTTTCAACGCCATGGCCGAAGCCAACATCTGCATCGACATGATCGTGCAGAGCGATTCGCCGGACGGAACGCACACGGATATGACGTTCACGCTGCCGGAATCCGATTTGAACAGGGCTTTGACCGTTTTGGAAAAGAACAAGGCCGACATCGGATACCGCAACGTCATTTCGGATTCCGACTGCGCCAAAATTTCGCTGATCGGCGTCGGAATGCGCACGCACACGGGCATCGCCCAGAAAATGTTCGAGGCTTTGTCCGCCAAAGGCATCAACGTGCAGACGATTTCCACGTCCGAAATCAAAATCAGCGTGCTGATCGCCGCGGAATACGCCGAACTGGCCGTCCGCGCCCTGCACAACGCGTTCCATCTGGAAAATAAGGAAAAGTGATATGTTGTCGAATGAAGAAGTCTTGGATCTGTTCTGGAAAAAGGGACGCGAGTTTTTAAACACGCGCTACGCCATCATGGGCGGGGCGATGTCGTGGGTGTCCGAACACAATCTGGTCGCCGCGATATCGAACGCGGGCGGTTTCGGCGTGATCGCGGGCGGCGCGATGCCCGCGGCCGTGTTAAAGGACGAGATCGCCAAAACGGCCGCTTTGACGAAAAACAGTTTCGGCGTCAACCTGATCACGATGCATCCGCATCTGGACGAATTGATCGACGTTTGCATTGAAATGAAAATCAGCCACGCCATTCTGGCCGGCGGCATCCCGACCGTTCAGGCGATCAAGCGGCTGAAAGACGCGGGGATCAGGGTGATGTGCTTCGCCCCCGCGCTGGTGTTGGCGAAAAAAATGGTCAAATCGGGTGCCGACGCCTTGATTTTAGAGGGAACGGAGGCCGGCGGCCATATCGGTCCCGTCGCCACCAACATTCTGGCGCAAGAGATTTTGCCGCATATGACGGACGTGCCCGTGTTCATCGCGGGCGGCGTCGGTTCGGGCGAAATGATGGCCGCGTTTTTGGGGCTGGGCGCCGCTGGGTGCCAGCTGGGAACCCGTTTCGTCTGCACGGACGAATGTATCGCGCATCCGAATTTCAAACAGGCGTTCATCAAGGCGAACGCCCGCGACGCCGTTCCGACGGTGCAGATCGACCCGCGTTTTCCGGTCATTCCGGTGCGCGCGATCGTCAACGAAGGCACAAAACGCTTTATGGAATTCCAGATGGAAACCATCCAGAAATACCAGCGGGGCGAATTGGAATTGAAAGCCGCGCAAATGGCGATTGAAAACTTCTGGGGCGGCGCGCTACGCCGCGCGGTCATCGACGGCGATGTCGAAAACGGTTCGCTGATGGCGGGGCAGAGCGTCGGTTTGGTCAAGGACATCAAACCCGTTCAGGCCGTCGTTGACGAATTGGTCGCGCAGGCCGCGGACGCTTTGCGCAAATTGAACCGCATACCGGCTTGAATCGGAAAGGAAAACGATCATGACGCAGGATGGTAAGGAAGAATCGGCCGCGCAGGCCGCGGCGCCGGAAACGGCGCAGGAACCGGAAACGGTCGGGACGCTGCTGCGCAAAACCCGCTTGGCCAAAAAACAGGATCTGCGGGATATCGCGTCTTATTTGTGCATCCGCTACCAGTTTTTGCAGGCGTTGGAGGAAAACCGGTACAAGGAACTGCCCGGCGAAGCCTACGCCAACGGGTTCGTGCGCAGTTACGCCGCGTATCTGGGGCTGGACGCCGCGGACATCATTTCCCGTTACAAACGCGAGGTCGCCGGTCTGGACAAAATCGAACGCGGCCGCACCAACGTTGACGACGATGAAAACGAAAACGCCGCCCCCGCGCCCAAAGTGCTGCTGGCGTCGCTGGCGGCTTTGCTGGTCGTATATGGGATGTGGCAGGCTTTTTCCGGTGAAAAGGAAATCGCCCCCGTCGAACCCGAACGCATCGAATCCGTGACGGTGGTCGAGGATTCCTATCCCCTGCCGCCGGAAACGCCCGCGGCGGCCGGATCGGAAACGGTTGCCGAACCTGAAAAAACGGCGGCCGAAACCGTCGTGCCGCCCGTGCCTCCGGTCAAGCCGGAATACGCCGAACCGGCGGAAAACAACGCCGCCGTTCCCGCGCGGGCGGAGGAAAAAAAGCCCGAGGAAATTCCCGCTATCCGCGTTTACGGCCAGAAAAACTACAAATCCCGCTTGGTTTTGATCGCCAAGGAACCGGTTTGGGTCGAAGTGACGCGCGGTGAAAACGTTCTGTTTTCGCGGTTGATGAACGCGGGCGACCGTTATCAGGTTTCGTCGAACAAACCCGAAGAGCTGTTTTTGAAAACCGGCAACGCCGGCGGATTGGAAGTGTGGTGCGACGGCCGGTTGGCGAAAGCTTTGGGCCCCCGCGGCGCGCTGCGTTCCGGCGTGGCTCTGATCCCCGAAAACTTTGCCGTTCAGGCGGACGAAAACGCCGCCGATTTTGAATAACAGGTGAGATATGAAAGCTGCTGAAATCAAACGCCGTCCTTCCAGACGGATTTACGTCGGTTCCGTTCCCGTCGGGGACGGCGCGCCGATATCCGTTCAATCCATGACGAACACGCCGACGGCGGATGTCGCCGCGACGGTCGCGCAGATCCGTTCGCTGGAATCGGTCGGCGCGGACATCGTGCGCGTTTCCTGTCCCGACGAGGAATCCACCAAGGCTTTGCGCGAAATCGTCAAACAGGTCAAAGTGCCGATCGTTTCCGACATCCACTTTCATTACAAACGTGCGATCGAATCCGCCGAAGCCGGCGCGGCGTGCCTGCGCATCAACCCCGGCAACATCGGTTCGGCCGAACGCGTGCGCGACGTGGTCAAGGCGGCGAAAGACTATAACTGTTCCATGCGCATCGGCGTCAACGGCGGGTCGCTGGACAAGCATCTGTTGGAAAAATACGGCGAACCGTGCGCGGACGCGATGGTCGAAAGCGCGTTGGAACACGCCAAGATTTTGGAAGACAACGACTTTTTCAATTTCAAGATTTCCGTGAAATCGTCCGATACGCTGATGATGATGGACGCTTATCGCAAATTGGCGGCGAAATGCGACTATCCGTTGCATCTGGGCGTGACCGAAGCCGGCGGATTGCGCGCGGGAACGGTCAAATCCGCGTTGGGAATCGGCACGCTGCTGATGGAGGGAATCGGCGACACGCTGCGCGTTTCCCTGACCGCCGACGTGACCGAGGAAATCAAGGTCGGGTTTGAAATTCTGCGTACTTTGGGGTTGCGCTATCACGGTGTTCGCATCGTGTCGTGTCCGACGTGCGCGCGCCGCGGCATTGACGTTGAAAAAGTCGTCAAAGCTTTGGAAGTCAGATTGGAACACATTTCCGAACCGCTAAAAGTCGCCGTCATGGGATGCGTCGTGAACGGCCCCGGCGAAGCGCGCGAAGCCGATGTCGGCGTTTGCGGCGGCGGCAACGGAAAGGCTTTGCTGTTCGTCGCGGGACAGCAGAAAGAACCGATCGACGCGAACAACGCCGTTGACGTGATCGCGGATCTGGTCGAAAAAATCGCGGCTCAAAGAGCGGAGAAAAAGTGATGAAAATTCAGCCCGCGCGCGGCACGCGCGACATTTACGGCAAGGATTTGTCCGCGTTCATGTTCGTGCAGAACACGGCGCGCGACTTTGCCAAACGCTACGGTTTCGGGGAAATCCAAACGCCTGTTTTTGAATCGACCGAGGTGTTCGCCCGCGGGGTCGGCGAAACGTCCGACATCGTGTCAAAGGAAATGTACACCTTCACCGACAGGGGCGGCGAAAGCTTCACCCTGCGGCCGGAGGGGACGGCCGGCGTCGTCCGCGCGTTCATTTCCGAAGGCATGGAGCAGAACCAGCCGGTCAAGCTGATGTACGCGGGGCCGATGTTCCGTTACGAACGCCCGCAAAAGGGGCGGTACCGCCAGCTGCATCAGGTCGGCGTCGAAGTGTTGGGCGCGTCCGCGCCGCAAACGGATGTCGAGGTGCTGTGTCTGGCGTGGGACTTTTTGTCCGCTTTGGGGCTGAAACCTTATATCCGGTTGGAACTGAACACGCTGGGTGACGTTGAAAGCCGCGCGGCCTATCGCGACGCTTTGGTCGCCTATTTTGAACAGTACAAGGACCGGTTGAGCGAAGACAGCCGCGTGCGTTTGGCGAAAAACCCGCTGCGTATTCTGGATTCCAAGGACGAGGGCGACAAGAAAATCGTCGAAAACGCCCCCGCAATGACCGATTACCTGAACGACGAATCCCGTCAATTCTTTGACGCCGTGAAAAACGGGCTGACGGAAATGGGAATTCCGTTCACGGTCAATCCGCGGTTGGTGCGCGGGCTGGATTATTACCGTCACACCGTGTTTGAATTCATTACGGATTCTTTGGGCGCGCAGGGAACGGTTCTGGCCGGCGGCCGTTACGACGGGCTGGTCGAAGAGCTGGGCGGTCCCAAAACGGCGGGCATCGGTTTCGGCGCGGGCATCGACCGTTTGGCGCTGCTGCTGCAGGAAGTCGGCAAACAGCCCGAGGAACCCCGCCCGATCGCGGTCGTTCCCGTCGGCGACGACATGACTTTGCCGGTGATGAAAATCGCGCATGATTTACGTCAGGCGGGATTTGTCGTCGATATGGCCTATTCCGGCAATATGGGCAAGCGGATGAAAAAAGCCAACAAGATCAACGCTTGCGCCGCCGTGATTCTGGGGTCGGACGAATACGCCAAGGGCGTTGCCGCCGTGCGCGATCTGGACACGGGGGATCAAAGCGAGGTGGAAATCGCCGGTTTGCCGGATTTCATGCAAAAATACCGCGCCGCGCAGGGAATGTGACGCATGAGTTTCGAGGAAAAACTGGATGTCGTTCTGGCGCGCAACGACGAACTGGAATCCCTGTTGGGGGCGGGGACGGGTGTTGACGGCGAAACGTTTGTCAAGCTTTCCAAGGAATTGGCGGGGTTGAAAGACATCGTCGCCGCGATTCAGGATTATAAGAAAGTTTTGGCGGACATGGACGGCGCGCAGGCGCTGCTGGACGATCCGGAAACGGACGACGAAATGCGGTCGATGGCGCACGATGAAATCTACGCCGCCAAGGAAAAGCTACCCGAATTGGAAAAGCGGCTGAAGATTCTGCTTTTGCCCAAAAACGCCGCGGACGAGAAAAACGCGATTTTGGAAGTCCGCGCCGGAACGGGCGGAGAGGAAGCCGCCCTGTTCGCCGCCGAACTGTTCCGGATGTACGAACACTACGCCGCGGCGCAGGGGTGGAAATTTGAAACGCTGGCCGTCAACGACACGGGCATCGGCGGATACAAGGAAGCGTCCGCCAGCATCACGGGCAAAAACGTGTTTGAACGCCTGAAATTTGAATCGGGCGTGCACCGCGTCCAACGCGTGCCGGAAACGGAATCGGCGGGGCGCGTCCACACGTCCGCCGCGACGGTCGCCGTTCTGCCCGAAGCCGAGGAAGTCGATCTGAAAATCGACGAAAAAGATTTGAAAATCGACGTTTACCGCGCGTCCGGCGCGGGCGGCCAGCACGTCAACAAAACGGAATCCGCCGTGCGCATCACGCACATTCCGACGGGTTTCGTCGTCGCGTGTCAGGACGAGCGGTCGCAATTTAAAAACAGGGACCGCGCCATGCGCATCCTGCGTTCCCGCTTGTACGATATGCAGCAGGAACAGCTGAACAGGGAACGCGCCGTCGATCGCAAAAACCAAGTCGGGTCGGGCGACCGTTCGGAACGCATCCGCACCTACAATTTTCCGCAGGGGCGCGTGACCGACCACCGCATCAACCTGACTTTATATAAAATCGACGAAGTGATGAACGGCACCGCGCTGGACGAGATTATCGAAGCGCTGATCACCGAAGACCAGCTGTCCCGTTTGTCGGAACTGGATTGACCGCGATGACGGCGAAGGAAATCCTGTCCGCTTTGACCGAACGGTTCGGGCGGGCGGGGATCGAGGAACCGGCGGCGGACGCGCGCGCTTTGGTCGCTTTCGCGATCGGGGTGACGCCCGTTTTTCTGCGTGTTCATCCCGATTTCGCGGTCGAACCTGACGTTTTAAGTAAAATCGAAACGTTCGCTGCCCGCCGCGTCAAACGCGAGCCGGTGTCGAAAATCATTGAAACGCGCGGGTTTTGGCGGCTGGATTTCAAAGTGACCAAAGACGTTCTCGACCCCCGTCCGGATTCCGAAACTTTGATCGAAGAGGCGTTGAAACTGTTTCCCGACAAAACGGCGGCGCTGCGGATCTTGGATCTGGGGACGGGTTCGGGGTGTTTGGCGCAGGCTTTGCTGTGCGAATATGTGAATGCGCGCGCCGTCGGGTTTGACGCGTCGGACGCCGCGCTGAAAATCGCCGCGGAAAACGCCGCGACAAACGGAATGGCCGGCCGGTTTGAAACCAAATCGGGCGGCTGGGACGTTTCCGGTTGGTTCGAGGGATTGGGACAATTCGATCTGGTGATTTCCAATCCGCCCTATATCGCCGAAAGCGAACGCGCCGGTCTGGCGCCCGAAGTCGTGAATTTCGATCCGGAACGGGCGTTGTTCGCGGGCGCGGACGGGTTGGACGCGTACCGGAAAATCGCTCCCGCTTTGCCTTTTTTATTAAAGGACGGCGGCGTGTTCATCGCCGAATTCGGCAAAGGCCAGCATGACGCCGTGCGGGAAATCGTCGTGTCCGCGGGGTTGGATTTCAACGCGTTCGGCGTCGATTTGGGCGGCGTCGTGCGGTGTCTGTCCGCTTTTTGGCGAAAATAGGTTCGCGCGCGCAAAAATGTGTTGAAAAAAGGGCGCGTCCCATATAATTTACAACCGCTGAAGAGATTCCCGCCGGAAAAACGGCGGTTTGATTTTTTTGATTTCAACAACTTCTGAAGAGTATTTTCCATGGGCATGAATCCTCGGGGACGTTCGCGCGGACGCAACCATAACAATTTTAACAACAACCGCCGCTTTAACAACCAGCCGAACCGCAACACGGTTTACGACAGCATCGGTCCCGCCGGACGGCTGCGCGGAACGGCGTTCCAGCTGATGGAAAAATACCTGTCCGCCGCCAAGGAATTGATGTCTTCGGATCGGGTTTTGGCCGAAAACTGTTTGCAGCACGCCGATCATTACAGCCGGTTGAACGCGATGGCGATCGCCGCCGAAGGGGCGCGCTTCGCCCAGCAGCAGCCGGTCGTCGAAATCGACGACGCGCCGGACGCCGCTTTTGAACCGGCCGAGGTTGAAGCTCAGCCCGCCGTCGAAACGCCCGAACCCGTCGCGGTGTCTTTCGCGCCCGCTGCTGAAAAGCCCGTCGAACCGGCCGCCGTCGATCTGTCCGTCCCCGTTGCGGCGATGGCGCAAAATGAAATCAAACGCCGCGGCCGTCCGCCGATGAAACGTCCCGCTGCCGAACCGGCCGCCGACGCCGTTCCCGTCCAGCCCAAACGCCGCGGCCGCCCGCCGATGAAAAAAACGGTTGACGCGCAGGCGTAAAAAAATATTCCTCCGCCCTCTTGCGGTTATTGATAACGGACACGTCCCGACCTATATCAAAGGTCGGGATTTTGTTTAAGGAGGCGCAATCGACAATGAATATTGAAAAATTTACCGAAAGAAGCCAAGGATTCATTCAATCGGCGAAGGGTGTCGCGGAACGCAACGACAACCAGTTCATGACGCCGGAACATTTGTTGAAAGTTTTGTTGGACGACAACGAAGGGATGTGCGCGGAACTGATCGCCCGCGCCGGCGGCGACGCCAAAAAGGCGAAAAAGGCGGTCAACGAAGCGGTTGACAAGCTGCCCAAAGTGTCGGGGCAAAGTGTCGAATGTTATCCGAACCAGCAGTTCGGCAAGCTGATGCAGCAGGCCGAGGATATCGCGCAAAAGGCCGGCGACGAATATGTGACGGTCGAACGCATTTTGCTGGCGATGCTGGTTTTGCCGAACACCGAAGTGTACCGCATCCTGACCGAATGCGGGTTGACGGCCGTGGGGCTGAACGCCGCGATCGAAGAATTGCGCAGCGGCCGCAAGGCGACCTCCGCCAACGCCGAGGATAAATACAAGGCGTTGAAAAAATACACGCAGGATTACACCGCGCGCGCCCGCGAAGGCAAGCTCGACCCCGTCATCGGACGCGACGAGGAGATCCGCCGCGCGATTCAGGTTTTGTCGCGCCGGACGAAAAACAACCCCGTCCTGATCGGCGAACCCGGCGTCGGCAAGACCGCCGTTGTCGAAGGGCTGGCTTTGCGTATTGTGAACGGCGACGTTCCCGAAAGCCTGAAAAACAAAAAACTGTTGGCTTTGGACATGGGCGCGCTGATCGCGGGGGCAAAATACCGCGGCGAATTTGAGGAACGCCTGAAATCCGTGTTGGAGGAAATCGACGCGGCCGAAGGGTCGATCATTTTGTTCATTGACGAAATGCACACGATCGTCGGCGCGGGCGCCAGCGAAGGGTCGATGGACGCGTCCAACCTGTTGAAACCGGCTTTGGCGCGCGGCGAAATGCACTGCATCGGCGCGACGACGCTGGACGAATACAGAAAATACGTGGAAAAGGACGCGGCTTTGGCGCGCCGGTTCCAACCCGTTTTCGTTGACGAACCGACCGTCGAGGACACGATTTCCATTCTGCGCGGGATCAAGGAAAAATACGAACTGCACCACGGGGTGAAGATTTCGGACAGTGCTTTGGTCGCGGCGGCGACGTTGTCGAACCGCTACATTTCCGACCGTTTCCTGCCCGACAAGGCGATCGACCTGATGGACGAAGCCGCGTCGCGTCTGCGCATGGAAATCGATTCCAAACCCGAAGCTTTGGACGAGATCGACCGCCGTTTGATCCAGCTGAAAATCGAACGCGAGGCGTTGAAAAAGGAAACGGATCAGGCGTCCGTCGAACGGTTGGAAAAGCTGGAAAAAGAGATTAAGGAGCTGGAGGAGCAGTCCGCGTCCAAAACCGCCGAATGGCTGTCGAGCAAAAACGCTTTGGCGGGCGCGGCGAAATTGCGCGAACAGCTGGACGCCGCGAAAATCGCCGTGGACAAGGCGCTGCGCGAAGGCCAGTACGAACGCGCCGGCGAATTGCAGTACAAGCAGATTCCCGAACTGACCCAAAAGCTGAAAAACGCCGAAGCTTTGGCGGCGTCTGCGCAGGTTTCCGCCAGCAAAAACGTGACGCCCGAAATGATCGCGGCCGTCGTGTCGCGCTGGACGGGGATTCCGGTTGACAAAATGCTGACCGGCGAACGCGAAAAGCTGCTGCATATGGAAGAACGCATCCAATCCCGCCTGATCGGGCAGGAAGCCGCGGTCAAGGCCGTGTCCGACGCGGTGCGCCGTTCGCGGTCGGGGCTGCAGGATCCGAACCGGCCGATCGGTTCGTTCCTGTTTTTGGGGCCGACGGGCGTCGGGAAAACCGAGCTGGCGCGGTCGCTGGCTGATTTCCTGTTCAACGACGAAACGGCTTTGCTGCGCATTGATATGTCCGAATATATGGAAAAGCACGCGGTGTCGCGTTTGGTGGGCGCGCCTCCGGGCTATGTCGGGTATGATCAGGGCGGCGTGCTGACCGAAGCCGTGCGCCGCCGGCCGTATCAGGTCATTTTGTTCGACGAGGTCGAAAAGGCGCATCCCGACGTGTTCAACATCCTGCTGCAGGTTTTGGACGACGGCCGTTTGACGGACGGGCAGGGGCACACGGTCGATTTCAAAAACACGCTGATCATTCTGACATCAAACCTCGGCGCGCAGATTCTGGCCGAACAGCCCGACGGCGAAGACATCGAAAAGGTGCGGCCGCAGGTCATGGAAATCGTTCACGCGGCGTTCAAACCCGAATTTTTGAACCGTCTGGACGAGATCCTGATGTTCCGCCGCCTGAGCCGCGCGGATATGCGGGGCATCGTGCAGATTCAGCTGGCGCGTCTGGGCAAACGTCTGGCCGAACGCCACATCAAACTGGATCTGGACGAACAGGCGCTGACGTGGCTGGCCGACACGGGGTACGAACCGATGTACGGCGCGCGTCCGTTGAAACGCCTGATCCAGCGCGAATTGGAAAACAAGCTGGCGATGGCGATTTTGGACGGCACGATCAGGGACGATTCCGTCGTCAAGATCCGCGTCGAAAACGACGAACTGAAAATCATCGGCGACGAAAAGGCGTTGGTCGTGTGACGCGGCCGGAACGGAAAGAAAAAGGCGGGGGATCGAACCTCCGCCTTTTCGTTTATGTGTTTATTCCTTGCGCTGTTTCAATTCCTTGACATCTTCGTTGGAAAACCTCATTCCGGTCAGCAGGCACAGCTCGACCAATCCGATGTTGGTGCGCGGCGTGTGCATGCCGAACACGGACGCGCCGGCGAACCGTTTGAAATCCTGCGAATGCAGCGTGCGGCCGGGGCCCAGCGTGATCCACGTCTGGTTGGGCAGGATCGTGTATTTCAGCGAACTGTAGTATTCCAGCTGGCTGCGTCCCAGCGCGGTTTGTTCGATCCGCGCGAAATCGCCGCTTTTGCCCGACAGGATCAGGGACGCTTCGACCAGCCCCAGCGACAGGGAACAGCTGTTGACCGTCGTGTCGTGCTGGGTGTACATCGTTTCCAGCAAACGCGTGGTCTGGCGCGCCGCGAAATTGGCAAAAGACAGCTTTTGCGTCATTTGGTAACGCTGGTTCGCGGCCATCATGTCCCAAGTGTAATCCTCGACATCCTTCATATAGCGCGGCAAAGTCATGAAATAATCGTCGATTTGCGGCAACATTCCGGCGATTTCCTCGTCGTCCGGATCAATTTGCGCATACACGGCGAACGCCTGCCACACGAACGGCATGAACGGGTTTTTCTGCGCCGGCGTTTTCAACGCCTGTTTGGTGTGGTAAACCAGCGCCTGCCGCCATTGCAGACGGTCGGCGGCGAACGTGTTGTCGCTGGTGGCGCGCCAATAGATCGTTTCCGTCATCAGCGCGAACGCCGTCGCGGCGATTTCGGCTTCCAACCGTTGAATGCGGTGTTTCGCGGACGCTTTGCGCGCGTCGGGGGAGAAAGCGCGTTTGTTGTAGTAAAACGACACCAGTTTTCCGGGCATATTCTTGTGCGCGACGGACGCGGACGCGTATCCGTTCAACGCTTTGGTCGTCGAGGACAGGACGACGGACGCCGTCGGCGCGTCGATGTTGTTGCGTACCAAAAACACATAATACTGCATCAGCGCGTATCCCGCGCGCGTCTGGTGGATCACGTTGTCCCATGATGAATAGTTGCCCGTGATGAAATCGTATTCGTATTTGAAAAATCCGTCGGGCTGTTGCTGGTTGACCAGAAAATGCGCCGACAGCGACAAATAGTCCAGCACTTTGGACGGCTGCTGCACGGCGGGGGCGGTTTCCGGCGCGTGTGTTTTCCGTTCCTTTTGGCAGGCGGCCAGCGCCAGCACCATGCAAAGCGTCAGAAATGTTTTGCGGATCATGGCGTCCCCCCTTGTTTCCGATAAGCCCTTACAGTGTAAAGGGAAAGGGGGGAATGTCAAAACGAAAATAATATTTTTGATTAACTCTTGTTAATAAATGCGGAGTAAGCTAAAAAGTAACTCTGTTCCCGACATTTGAAACAGTACGGTTCGTCATGCGTAAAAAATTCAAGATATGGAAAAAAATCGGCAAAAGCTCACTGGTTCAAACGGTGATCGGCCGGTTGATGTATCTGTATGTGCTGGCGGCCTATAAAACGTCGCGCTGGACGATAGAAGGCGCGCGCGACGAATACGTTTCCGGCGATTTTTCCTATCTGATCGCTTTTTGGCACGGCCGCGCGTTTTCCGATATGTTTCTGGTGTGGGGCAAAAAGCTGAAAAAGGATGTCGCCGTCCTGCTTTCCCTGCACCGCGACGGGCGGATCATGGCGTCGGCCATGGACGGGTTGGGGATCGGCACGATCGGCGGGTCGTCCAAACGCGGCGGCGCGGCGGCGGCGCTGGATATCATGCGGCGGCTGCGCAAACCCGCGAACGTCGTCGCCATCGCCCCCGACGGGCGCAAACCGGGGTACAAAATGACGGACGGGCTGGTGCAGCTGGCGCAGAAATCGCGGCGGCCGGTCGTGTTGTCCGCCTATTCCGTCCGGCGCGGCCGGCTGTTGAAAACGTGGGACAGGTTTTTGATCCCCGGATGGTTCACAAAGGGGGTTTTGCTGTTGGACGAACCGGTTTACATTCCGGCCGATCTGGACGCCGCCGGCATTGAAAAATGGCGGCAGATTTTGGAAGACAGGCTGATCGGCCTGACCGAGGAGGCCGACCGCCGCGCGGGATTGAAATGCCGCGTGTCCTTGCGTGATAAGGGGGAAAACAAATGAATTTGATGTCCGTGTCCGTTTACCGCGCCGCGACGCGCGCACTTTATCCGCTGATCGCCGCCTATCTGGCCGTGCGCAAAGTCAAAGGCAAAGAGGATTTGCCCCGTTTCGGCGAACGCATGGGATACGCCGCCAAACCCAGACCGGACGGCAAACTGGTTTGGATGCACGGCGCCAGCGTCGGGGAAACGCTGTCCATGCTGCCCTTGATCGACAGAATCCAAAAACAGTACCCCGACATCAACATTCTGGTCACGTCGGGGACGGTCACGTCCGCCCAGCTGATGGAAAAACGGCTGACGGGCAAGGCGTTCCACCAATACGTTCCGATCGACTGCGTCGCGCAGGCGACCCGTTTCGTCGATCATTGGAAACCCGATCTGGTTTTGTGGCTGGAATCCGAATTCTGGCCGAACATTCTGTCCGTCGTGTCCGGCCGCAACATCCCCGTCGTTCTGCTGAACGGCCGCGTGTCCGACCGTTCGTTGAAACGGTGGCGGAAAATGCCGCGGTTCAGCGCGCAGATTCAGGCTATGTTCGCTAAAACGTTCGGCCAGACGCAAGAGGACGCGGACAGGTTGAAAGCGTTGGGCGCGAAAGATCCGCTGTGCGTCGGCAACCTGAAATTCGCCGCCGCGCCTTTGCCGGTTGACGCGGACGAATTGCGGCGGATGGAAAGCCAAATCGGCGGGCGGCCGTGCTGGACGGCCGGCAGCACGCACGCGGGCGAGGACGCCCCGATCGCCGAGGCGCATAAAAAGGTCAAGGAAAAAATCCCCGATCTGTTGACGGTTCTGGCGCCGCGCCACCCCAAGCGCGCCGATGAAATCGAAGCGGTTTTGAAACAGGCGGGGCTGTCGGTCGCGCGCCGTTCGCGCAAAGAGGACATCACGCCGGAAACGGACGTTTATCTGGCCGACACGATCGGGGAAATGGGGCTCTTTTACCGGTTGGGGCGCGCCGCGTTCGTCGGCGGGTCGCTGATCGAATTCGGCGGGCAGAACATCATCGAACCCGCGCGTTTGGGCAAAGCGGTTTTGTGCGGGCCCTACATGATGAATTTCCGCGAAATCGTCGCCCGCGCCAAATCCGCCGACGCTTTGAGCGTCGTTGACAACGCGCAGGGGCTGGCCGACGCGCTGGCGGCGCTGCTGACGGATGAAAAACTGCTTGCCACGAAACAAGAGAATGCTTTAGAGTTCGCCAAGGCGGAATCAAACGTTTTGGATCGTTTGATGCCGTTGTTGGCCGGTTATTTGGAATAGAGGGATCATGCCGTTGAAATCGCCCGCCTTTTGGCAGAAAAACAATACGCTGTTGGGAAGAATGTTGTCGCCGCTGGGGCGTTTGTACGCGTGGGCGCTGCGCCGCCGGTTGAAAAAGGCGAAGCCCTACCGGTCGAAAATCCCCGTCGTGTGCATCGGCAATCTGGTGATGGGCGGCGTGGGCAAAACGCCTTTGGCCGTTTCGGTCGCGGAATATTTCAAAATGAACGGGATGCGTCCGGTGTTCCTGACCCGCGGTTACGGCGGCGGGCTGTGCAACATTCTGGTCGATCTGGACAGGCACACGGCAAAGGAAACGGGGGACGAGGCGTTGATTTTGGCGCGCGTCGCCCCGACGATCGTTGACGCCGACCGCGCGCGCGGGGCGAAAACGGCCGAACGGATCGGCGCGGACGTGATCATCATGGACGACGGTTTCCAAAATCCCCAGCCGGTCAAGGATTTGTCTTTCGCCGTGTTTGACGGCCGTTACGGATTCGGCAACGGCAAAGTGTTCCCCGCGGGGCCTTTGCGCGAACCGCTGGAGGACGGACTGCGCCGCGCCGACGCCTTTATCGTCGTCGGAAAGGACAAGGCGGGGGTCAAGGATCTGATCAATAAACACTTCCCCTATCTGCCGTTCGTCGGGACGCACATTGAACAGGATGTGAAAAAAATCGCCCTGCTGGCGGGCAAGAAAGTGTTCGCTTTCGCCGGCATCGGCTATCCGGACAAGTTTTTCGATATGCTGCGCGATTACGGGTGCGACGTTGTGGAAACGCAGGCGTTTTCCGACCACTATCCCTATACGGACGAGGATATGACCGATTTGATCGCGCGGGCGGACAGGCTGGACGCCGTTTTGGTCACGACGGCCAAGGACGGGGTCAGGATCGCGCCGCGTTTCAAGCCGCAGGTGCAGATCGTCGAAGCCTATATGGTTTGGGACACGCCGGACGCCATGTGCGCGCTGCTGTCCGCCGTCCGCAAAAAGTGACGGAGCGGCGGCGTGCGGAAAAAAAGGTCGTTCAAACGCAGGGCGAAGCGGGCGTTCTTTTTATGCACCAGATATCCGCTGGAACTGGTCGGAACGGTTGTTTTCTGTCTGTTTTTCCGGCTGTTTCCGTTGGATTGGGCGTCCGCCCTCGGCGGGTTCATCGGCCGCCATATCGGGCCGAGGCTGCGCGTGTCGTGGGTGGCGCGCTATAACCTGATGAAAGCGTTTCCCGAAAAAACGCCCGCCGAAATCGACGCGATCGTTGTCGGAATGTGGGACAATCTGGTGCGCACGTTCGTCGAATATCCGCATTTGCGCCAGTTGTCCGTGAAATACGACGACCGCATTGAATTCGTCAATTACGAACGGGCGGAGGCTTTGCGCGACGACGCCAAGGCGGGTATCCTGTTTTCCGCCCACATCGGGAATTGGGAAGTCGGGGCGATCGTGGGAAACAAGGTGGGGATGCCGTTGAACCGCATCTACCGTTCCGCGAACAACCCTTATGTCGAATGGCTATTCCGGTTTTTCCGCCAGAAAATCCCCGGTGTTCTGGTGCCGAAAGGAATGGCCGGATTTCGCAAGATCGTCGAATTGATGCGGCACGGCGAGCATTTCGCCCTGTTGATCGACCAGAAAATGAACGATGGCGTTGAAGTGCCCTTTTTCGGCTATCCCGTCATGACGGCGCCGTCGGTGGCCGCTTTGGTGTTGAAATACAGTTATCCGGCCGTGCCGATCCGGTCGCAAAGGTTGAAAGGGGCGCATTTCCGCCTGACCGTCGAAGAACCGCTGGCAATCGAAAAGACGGGCGACGCGGCCGCGGACACGCGCCGTTTCATGGAACGGGCGAATTTGGTTTTGGAACGCTGGATCCGCGACGATCCGGCGCAATGGCTGTGGGTTCACAAACGTTGGGAGGATTCCAAAACCATGTGGAAAGAACTGTATAAACAGCGGCGTTTGTGGAAAAAGGGCGTCAAACCGCGGGACGTTTTCGACGCCGCCGTCAAAGGGCGTGAAAAATCGGCGGCCGGAATGTAAAAAGTCTTTGACCTATTCGGATTAACGCTTACAATCGTAGCAAATTGTTTTAGGAACGGAAAACGGTCATGGACGAAAAATTTACACCGGCGGCAATCGAAAAAATGAGCTTTGAAGAGGCTTTATCCGCGTTGGAGGACATCGTTCGCCAGCTGGAAACCGGCAAAACCGGATTGGACGAGGCGATCGTTTTTTACGAACGCGGTATGCTGCTGCGCCGCCATTGCGAAGCCAAGCTGTCCGCCGCGCGTTCCAAAATAGATCAGGTCACGGCTTCTTTAAACGGGGAAGCCGTCGGTTTAACCCCCGTTTCAATGGAGTGAAATATGTCTAATTTATCCGCCGCCATCAAAGAAACCGCCGTCGAAGTCGCCGCCGAGCTGGATCGGCTGCTGCCCGTGCCGAACACGCCGGAACGCCGCGTGATCGAAGCGATGCGCTATTCTGTTTTGGCGGGCGGGAAATGCCTGCGCCCGTTTTTGGTGATGCAGAGCGCGGGGCTGTTCGGTGTGGAAAAAAGCAAAGCTTTGCGCGTCGCCGTCGCGTTGGAAATGGTGCACTGCTATTCCCTGATTCACGACGATCTGCCCGCGATGGACAACGACGATATGCGCCGCGGCCAGCCGACCTGTCATAAAAAATTCGACGAAGCGACCGCCATTCTGGCCGGCGACGGGTTGCTGACGCGCGCGTTCGGTGTCATCGCCGCGGACGAAACGCTGTTGGAACCGGCCGTGCGCTGCCAGCTGATCGCCGAACTGTCCAAGGCCGCCGGCATGAACGGCATGATCGGCGGGCAGATGCTGGACATTCTGGCCGAACATATGGACGACATGGATATGCCGGGGATCATCCGGCTGCAGCAGATGAAAACGGGACGCCTGTTTTCGTTCGCGTGCGAAGCCGGCGCGATCATGGGCAAGGCGACGTACGAAAACCGGCAGGTGCTGAAAGATTACGCCCGCGACATCGGTTTGGCGTTCCAGATCGCCGACGACATTCTGGATGTCGAAGGCGACGCCGATTCGATGGGCAAGGCTGTGCGCAAGGATTTGGACGCGCACAAGGCGACGTTCATTTCCCTGCTGGGATTGGACAAGGCCAAGGAACAGGCCGACGCGCTGTCGTATCAGGCGATCGCGTCTTTGGAATGTTTCGATGAAAAGGCCGATTTGCTGCGCGAATTGGCGCGCTATATCGTGGAACGCCGTTCATGAACGCTGAAAAAACGCCGGAAACGGCGGCGGAACAGCCGAAGAAAAAGGTTGACTTCCCGCTGTTGGACGCGATTAAAACGCCGGCCGACCTGCGCGCCCTGCCGTTGGAGGATCTGCCCTATCTGGCGGAGGAGATCCGTCAGGAAATCATTCACGTCGTGTCGAATACGGGCGGTCATCTGGGCGCCAGTCTGGGGGTCGTCGAACTGACGATTGCGCTGCATTACGTTTTCAACACGCCCGAAGACCGTCTGATCTGGGATGTCGGGCATCAATGCTACGCCCACAAGTTGCTGACGGGGCGCAAAGACCGGTTCGCCGGATTGCGTCAGGCGGGCGGGCTGTCCGGTTTCACGAAACGGTCGGAAAGCGAATACGACCCGTTCGGGGCGGGGCACAGCTCCACGTCCATATCGGCGGCGGTCGGCATGGCCGCGGCGCGCGATATGCTGTACCGCAAAAACAACGTCATCAGCGTGATCGGCGACGGGTCGATGAGCGCGGGCATGGCGTTCGAGGCGTTGAACAACGCGGGGTCGAAAAATTCGCGGCTGGTCGTGGTTTTGAACGACAACGATATGTCGATCGCGCGGCCGGTCGGGGCGTTGAGCCACCATTTGTCGCACCTGATTTCGTCGAAACCCTATATGACTTTGCGTCAGGTCGCGCTGGACATGGCGTCGCGCCTGCCGCAATTTGTCAAGGAAACCGCGCTGAAGGCCGAACGCCACGCCAAGGGGTTTGTGACCGGCGGCACGTTGTTCGAGGAAATGGGGTTCTATTACGTCGGGCCGATCGACGGCCACAGTTTCGACCAGCTGATTCCGATTTTGACGAATATCCGCGACGCCAAAGAGGATTACCCGATTTTGGTGCACGTCGTGACGCACAAGGGCAAAGGTTACGAACCCGCCGAAAAATGGCCGTCGAAATACCACGGCGTGACCGGTTTCGACATTGAAACCGGTGAATTTCAGCCGAAAAAATGCACACGTCCGACTTTTACGCAGGTGTTTTCCGACACGATCGTGACTTTGGCCAAAAAGGACAAGAAAATCGCGGCGATCACGGCGGCGATGCCGGCGGGAACGGGATTGGACGCGTTTGCGGAAAAATTCCCCGACCGGTTTTTTGATGTGGGCATTGCGGAACAGCACGCCGTGACGTTCGCGGCGGGGCTGGCGTGCGAGGGGATCAGGCCCTTTGTCGCGCTGTATTCCAGCTTTTTGCAGCGCGCTTACGATCAGGTGCTGCACGATGTCGCTTTGCAAAAACTGCCCGTGCGGTTCGCGATCGACAGGGCGGGATTCGTCGGCGAAGACGGCGCGACGCACCACGGCGCGTTCGATCTGGCGATGCTGTGCCCGATCCCGAACATGATCGTCATGGCGCCGTCGGATCAGGCGGAATTGCAGCGGATGCTGGCGACCATGGCGCAAATCGACGACGCGCCGTCCGCCGTGCGTTATCCGCGCGGGGCGGGTGTGCTGCCCGATATGCCGGATTGTTACGACCCGTTGGAAATCGGGCGCGGGCGCATCGTGCGCGAAGGCAACCGCGCGGCGATCCTCAGTTTGGGGACGCGGCTGGACGCGTGTTTGAACGCGGCGGATATGCTGGCGCTGGAGGGCGTTTCCGCCACCGTCGCCGACGCGCGTTTCGCCAAGCCGTTCGATACGGAGCTGCTGCGCGAATTGGTCGAGGGGCATCAGGCTCTGGCCGTTGTTGAAGAGGGCGTGCAGGGCGGTTTCGGCGCGTCGGTGATGACGTGGCTGGCGAACAACGGATTGCTGGAAAAAACGAAAGTGCGTTTTTTGACGATGCCGGACGCTTTCATCGAACAGGCGGGCATGGAACGCCAGTACGAATTGGCGGGGCTGAACGCGCGGGCGATCGCGGACGCCGTCGCCGCCATGGTGAAATAAGCGATGAAAAAACGGGCGGATGTCCTGCTGGTTGAACAGGGGTTGGCGGAAAACGCGGCGAAAGCGCAGGCGTTGATCATGGCCGGATCGGTTCTGGCGGGGACGAAGCGAATCGACCACGCGGGCGATATGCTGAAACCCGACACCGTTTTGACGGTCAAGGGAAAGCCGTTCCCGTGGGTGTCGCGCGGCGGGTTGAAGCTGGTCAAGGGATTGGACGAATCGGGGATCGACCCGACGGGATTCGTTTGCATTGATGTCGGGTGTTCGACGGGCGGATTCACGGACGTTTTGCTGGCGCGCGGGGCGGCGAAAGTCTATGCCGTCGATGTCGGATACGGCCAGTTCGCGCAGAAACTGCGGGTCGATCCGCGGGTTGTGTTGCTGGAACGCACGAACGCGCGGCATTTGACCGCCGAACACATTCCGGAACCGGTCGATCTGATCGTTTGCGACGCCAGTTTCATCCGGTTGGAAAACGTGCTGCCGGCGGCGTTGGGATTCGCGAAAAAATCGGGAGCGCACCTGATCGCGCTGATCAAACCGCAATTCGAGGTGGAACGCGGGCAGGTCGGCGAAAACGGCGTCGTGCGCGATCCGGAACTGCACCGCGCGGTGTGCGCCCGCGTGCGCGAATGGGTTGACGGGCTGGCGGGATGGACGGTCAAAGGGATTTGCCAAAGCCCGATCAAAGGCCCCGAAGGCAACATCGAATTTCTGATTTACGCCGATTGCGCCGGTTGATTTTTTTGCCGGCGTTTTTTAACGGCCTCCCTTGTCCGATTGATAGATTCTTTTAATCTTTTTTCGATAAGATGCACGGCGTATGCGTCTATAAAGGATTAACTGAAATGCGCCTGATTGATAATATGTCCGGTTTCAAGGGACGGCTGCTGCTGTCAACGGCATTGACCGCCGCGGTTTTCATTCCCGTTTCCGAAACGGCCGCCCAAACCGTCGTCAACAATAAACAGTCGGTCAGCGGCGTCATTCAAGGGCGGTACGTTCTGAACGGCGGCACATGGACGGGGACCGGCGGCGATATCAACGGCATTAAAGATGTTCACGGCGTGCCGGGCAGCGATACGTTTGAAAACGGACTGTATCAAATTTCGGCCGGCGGTTTGTCCATTCAGGGATCGGACACGCGGATTGATTTCGACGGCGGCGTGATTTGGGATTATTCGGCGTATGTTCCGTCGTTTCCGTCGGGGGCTTCGGGGAAACTGTACAGCGGGGAGACAGTTTATCCGACACAGATTACGGGCGATTTGACCGTCAACAACGGGACGTTCACGGGCGCGATCGACATCCGCAAAGGCGCGAAACAGTCGATATTGACGGGGGTGGATAAAGACGGCAATGAAATCGAATACACCGTCAGATCAAAGGGCGATTTGAGCATTTCGGGCGGCACGTTTTTCTTTTCCAAAGATTCCCAGTTTAAAATGTACGACACGAACGAAGGCACGCTGTACATGACGGGCGGCAACTGGTACGTCGGTTACGACATCGGCAGCGACGGCGGAAAGGGCGTGGCGACGGCGGGGGTGACCACAACCGTTGATGCGGGGAAGGGCAACAACCTCTATCTGCGCGGCGGCAAATACGACATCGCCGAGGGCAGCGTGTTGAAACTGACGGGGTGGGAAGGAACGATGGAAACCGCCTCTGCGTCCTATGAATTTTCGGGAAAAGGGACACTGTCCGTCGGATTTAGCAACGGGTTCGCGATCCGGTCCGATGTCAAGTGGGACGACGGGACGTTGAATCAAAGCACGGGCAGCTTGACAATCGCCAAACAAGTGACCGTCAACGCCTTTACGCAAAGCAGTCAGGGGACTTTGAGCATTCTTGACGGCGGCGTCTTGTCGGTGGCCAGCGACGTGAAAATGGACGGCAACCTGACCGGAAAAGGCACGTTGAAACTGACGGGGACGGCAAACGGCACGATCGGCGGCTTGAAAGAATTCGGCACGATTGTCGTGGGCGAAGGGACGTTGACGTTCGCGCGCGGGAACGACACGGAAAAAGCCGCGCTGGACTATCTGGTCGGCGCGGTCGGCGACGGCAAGATCGGCACGATCAGGATCGAGGGGCAAACCTACGCCGGCACGGTGACGCTGAACAATTCGGTGTTGAAACTGACGGGCGAACTGATTACGGATTCGCTGGACATGGGACAGGGCGACATCGTTTTCGTCAAAGGGGCGGAGGGCGTCACCAACGGCAAGCTGACGCTGAAAGGCGAAACGACGATTTGGAACAACTCCCGCATCATTACAGAGGCGACGACGGAATACGCCGACGCCACGGCGGGGGTGGTAACCGCGAAGGACGGAACGGTTTTGACGTTCGCGGACGCCGAAGGGTCGGACGAAAACACGCATTTTGAAAGCAACAAGCTGACCGTTTCCGTCGAAAACGGCGCGTCCATGGTGTCGAACGCGAAACAGGTGTCCTTTGACACGTTGAAAATGACCAAAGGGTCGGCGACGGTCGAATCGGGGGCTTTGAATGTCAATACCGTCGTTTTGGGCGACGGGACGGCGAACACGGGGACGCTGACCGTCAACGACGGCGGAACCGTCAACGTTAAAAGCGCGCTGACGGCCGATTTGGGCGCGAAAGTCGAAATCAACGGCGTTTTGAACGTCGCCCAGCTGGTCGCCAAAGGGCAAAAGGACGGCGTGTCCACCATTTCGGGTTCCGGCACGCTGAACATTACATATTCCGCGGATCTGAAAGGCAAAATCGACGGGCTGGCGCATTTGAACGTGACGGGAAAGGCCGGTAATGCGGCCAAGGCGACGTTCGGCGGCGAATATTCCGACCGGATAGGTGAAATGAAAGTGAGCTACGGCGAAGTCCTGTTGAAAAAAGAAGGGACGCTGACAATTGATTCGCTGCAGCTGGATCACGGAAAAATTTTGCTGGACAATGAAAAATCAGTCTTGGCCTTGCGTCAATCTCCGGGCGAGGACGGCGGCATTTCCGGCGAGGGGAATTCGATTTCCGGCAAAGGGACGCTGGAGCTTTTGAACAACGCCAGCATTAAATTTTCAGGCGGAACAGCCGGCAACGTCGGGTATCTGGGCGGTTTGAAAATCGGGCAGGGAACGGCGACGATCACGGGCGACACGACGTTGGGCAGCGTGTCGTTTTCCGCGGATGTCGGCGGCGTTTTGCAGATTGACAAGGACGCGACCCTGACCCTGAGCGACGCGGACGGAAAATGCACGCGCGCGGATAAATGCAGTATCGTGACAAAAGTCGGCAACGTCGTCAGGGGCGAAGGGACGCTGCATCTGGTCAACGGCGACGGTTCGACGTTCTACGGCATTGTCGATTTGGGACGGCTGACGCTGGATTCGGGCGTGACCAGAACGATCAGCTTCAATTCGTCGGCCGAATCGAAAATCGGCATACTGGATGCGAATTATGACAGCAATATCGTTGTCGGCGGCGTTTTGACGATCGGCCGGATCAACGGCGACGCCACGATTTTCGGCAACGGGACGCTGACCGTCAACGGACAGGAGGACGGCAAGTTCGTCACCACCGGAAAGGGCGAGTTGAAAAACCTGCATATCGGCGGCGATCTGGCCGTCAAGGACGCGCAGATCGGCAATATTACTTTCGACAAAGCCGACAGCGGTTTGAAAGTGGTAGGGACGACGACCGTCACCGGAAACATCACGGCGGGCGCGGGCAACGTCGTTTCCGGCGCCACGCTGGTTTTGAACGGCGGAACGGGAACGTTCAATTCGACGCTGGACAAATTGAACAAACTGGTTGTTAAAAACGCGACGCTGAACGTCATGTCCGACACGCAGGCCGGCAAAACCGGCGGCGGTTTGTCGCTGGACGGCGGCGCGACCGTCAATGTCGGAACGGGCAAAACCCTGACCGTCATCGGGACGCTGGGCAACAACGGGGACGACAACATCATCACGGGCGCGGGGTCGCTGACGTTGAAAGACGGCGTGTCCGTCGATGCGGTTTTGAATAAAATCGGCAATGTCGGCATTACGGGAAGTTCCACGGCTAAAATCAACAAAACGGCCGATATTACCGGAAACCTGACGGTGGGAAGCACATCCTCTTTGCTGTTTAACGGCGGAACGGTCGGCGGCACGCTGGATGTTGACGGCGCCATGACCGTCGCGGGCGACACAACCGTGACCAACGTTGTCAACGGCGGGGCGATCGGCATCAACGCCGACACGGTGTTCACCGTCACGGGCGACATCGACACGGGCGACATCGACACGGGCGCGTCGTTCAAAGGGACGAACCTGTCATCCGTTTTGCGGCTGGCCGGCAACGCGACGGGGACGCTGAACCTGAACAGCGGGGCGGGGTTCGCCGGAACGATCCGGATCGGGCACGGAACGCTGACCGTCAACACGACGGATCCCGTCGGCGCGATTGAATTCATCGACGATCAGGGCGGCGTGCTGAACATCGCCAAGGAATTGACCGTCGGGTCGATCAAAACGGCCGGATCGAACCAAATCACCGGCATCGGCACGTTGTCGATCAACGGTTCGGGGTCGGAATTCCGCGCGGCCATCAGCAATTTGGGCACGCTGAAAATGAAAGGGTCGGCTTCGGACGCGAAATTCTACAACAACATCCTGATCGACACGCTGGCGTTTGAAAACGGCGGTTCCGTCATTTTGAACGAAGGCATGGCGATGACGGTCACCAACCTGACCCAAAGCGGTAGTGTCGGCAGCGTTTACGGCAACGGCGCGTTCATCGCGGGGACGGGGGATGTCGCGTTGTCCACGGGCGGCAATTATCTGGCGTCGGCGACGATCGGGTCGGGCGTGATGAACTTTGTCGGCAATTCGTCGATCGGGACGCTGCGCTATTCGTCGCAAACGGGCACGATCAACATCAAAAGCGGCGTCACCGTTTCCGTCGGGTCGGACTTTTCCGGCATCGGCGTGCTGAAAGGCGACGCGGACGCGAATTTGGTATTGAAAGGCAACGCCAACGCCGTGTTCGACAACGCCGAACAGTTCAAAGGCAACATTTCGGCCGACGCCGGTTCGCTGACGTTCCGTTCGACGACGGATCTGACGACCCTGAACCTGAACACCGCGACGGCGAAATTCCTGTACGGCGCGAAAATCAACACCGCGAACATCGCGGACGGTTTGGCCGAATTCAGGGATGTCGCCGATGTGGAAACGGTCAACATTCTGGGCACGGGCGGCGTGCATTTCAAAAAGGCCGCCGATATCGAAGCGTTACACGTCGGATCGGGATACGCGACGTTTGACGCCGCGTCCACGGTCGGCGTCGGCGACGTGAACGCCGGCGGCGTGCTGAATCTGGGCACGTCGCATCTGACGGTGGACAACGGCAGCTTTAGTTTCAACGACAATTCCGCGCTGTCCCTGCGCATTTCGCGCGACGCGACGGACGCCGACGGCAAGGTTTTGTCGGACGGGTACGGGCGCATCTCGCTTAAGGGCGGCCAGCTGAACATCTATAACAACGTCAAACTGAATTTGACGGTCGATTACGGTTTGAACACCGCAAAGGACGGTTCCGTTTTCACAATCATCGACGGGACGGTCGGTCAGGGTGAATTCGTCGTGTCGAACAACCGCTATGACTTCAAGGCGGAAACCTGCGGCGCCGGCCGATGCTACCGTTTGACGCAAACGGCGACGGGCGGCGAAGTCGTGGAAAAGGAACAGGGCAACAAAAACCAGATCAGCACGGCGCAGGCGTTTTTGGACGCCGACCTGTTCGATCCGGGGACGAAGATTTTCCAAGTCGCCGAACATTTGGACGCGTTGTCGCAGAAAAACGAAACGGCGCGGTCGTATCTGAACGCGCTGACCGCCCTTGCGCCCGACGTGACCGGCGCGATGACGCGTCAGCAGATCGCCGTCCATTCCAAAATTTCCAACACCCTGTCGGCGCGTTTGAACGGGTTGATGGGCACGATGGGCAGTTCGTCCAGAACGTATCGGGACATCCAGCGGATGTACGGCCGTTCCGGCGGGTCGCCCTACAGCTCGCGTTTCATGCGGGCGGAGGATTACTACCGCCGCGCGGGATATTACGATCAGGACGACAGACCCGTGACGCGTCCGCGTCCGGCTTATCAGCGCCGGATCGAACCCGATTCCGCCGAAGCCGTCGAAAACCGCGCCGAACGCAAACGCTGGGCGAAGAAAAAAGCCACCTATTCGCGTCCGAAAAACTTCGGTTTGTGGGCGCAGGGCTATTACAACACGGCCGAATACCTGTCCGCGAACAAACCCGAGGGCTTTTCCGGCGACACGACCGGTTTCGCCATCGGCGCCGATGTCGAGCTGCTGGACGTTTTCGCCGTCGGTATCGGGTACGCTTCGACCTCCGCGTCCGTCGATTCGCTGCAGCGCGACACGGACGTGACGGGGGATTCGTTCTTCCTGTACGGGATGTACAAACCGTCCGACTGGTTCGTCAGCGGCGTTTTGAACATGACGTCGATGAGCTATGACGAACAAAAGGACATTTCCGGCATGACCCTGACGGACAAATACGACGGTTCGTCGATCGGTATGAACGTAATGGTCGGAAAGGATTTGAAAACGTGGACGCCCGCCGTCGGGCTGCGCTATGTTTCCGCCGATCGCGACGCGCATCAGGATGAAATCGGCCAGAACGTTCCGTCCGTTTCCGTCAGCACGCTGTCGCTGGCGGCCGAAGCGCGGTGGAAACGCGATTTCGCGCGGTCGGGCGATTCCCTGTGGCACGGCGAACTGTCCGCCGGCATGACCTACGACCTGTCGTCGTCGGGTGAAAGCGCGGCGGTCAGCTTGCCGAACGGGGCGACCTACACCGTCGAAGGCGACGAATTCAACGCGCTGGGCGTCGAACTGGGCGGTGTGATCGCCTATATGGTCGGCGAACACGTCGATATTTCCGCCGGATACAATCTGGAATGGCGGCAGGATTACCTGTCGCACACGTTGACGGCCATGTTCCGGTATTCGTTCTGATAACGGCGAAAGAAAAAGGCGGATGCGGTCGGTGTCCGCCTTTTTTATTGTGTTAAAGACGTTCGTGAATTAAACTGTCGAAAATTTTCGATTACGGAGCTTTTGATCATCATGGAACTGACCGCAGAACAACAGCGCGAAATCAACGAATTGGCCGCCGCGTCGTATCAAACGAAACGTCCGACCGTTCCCGCGTTGGAAGAAATCCTTTACAAACCCTTTCCCGTTTTGGATCACGGGTTCGTGCGCGTCGTCGATTACATGGGCGACGATTCGGCGATCGTTCAGGCGGCGCGCGTGTCGTACGGCCGCGGAACGAAACAAACGTCGCAGGACAAGGGGCTGATCAACTATTTGATGCGCCACCGCCACACGTCGCCGTTTGAAATGTGTGAAATCAAGCTGCACGTCAAGCTGCCGATTTTCGTCGCGCGGCATTGGGTGCGCCACCGCACCGCCAGCATCAACGAATATTCGGCGCGCTATTCCATTTTGGACCGCGAATTCTATTTCCCGAAATTCGAGGACATGGCCGCGCAATCGACCGAAAACCACCAAGGGCGCGGCGAAGTCCTGTCCATGGCGGAGGCGCAGCAGGTGTTCGATTTGTTAAAGGCCGACGCGCTGAAATGCTATGACGATTACGAATATATGCTGAACGAAAACCCCGACGGCACGCGCAAGGACGAAAACCGCAAAGGGTTGGCGCGCGAATTGGCGCGGATGAACCTGCCGGTCAGCGTCTATACCCAATGGTATTGGAAAACGGATCTGCACAATCTGTTCCATTTCCTGTCCCTGCGCGCGGAATCGCACGCGCAAAAGGAAATCCGCGACTACGCCAACGTGATTTTGGACGTTTGCCGCAAATGGGTGCCTTTGGCGACCGAAGCGTTCGAGGAACACGCTTTGGGCGGGGCGCATCTGTCGAAAAAGGGGCTGGAACTGGTTCGCCGTCTGATCGGCGGGGAAAAGGCGGATCGCGAAACGGTCGGCATGATGAAAGGCGAATGGAACGAATTGAAAACCGTTCTGGGAATTAAGGAAGAGTGACATGGCTGAAAACAAAAGCCCGTGGGGCAATAATAACGACGATCAAAACCCGTGGCGTTCGCGTCAGGATGACGCCGTTCCGCCGGATATCGAAGCTTTGCTGAAAAAAAGTCAGGACAAGGTGCGCCGGATCATGAACGGCGGGTCGAACAAAGGCGGTTTTTCCCCGAAAAGCGCGTGGGGTGTCGCCGCCGTCGCGGCTTTGCTGTGGGCGTTGACCGGATTTTATCAGGTTCAGCCGCAGGAACAGGGCGTCGTTCTGCGTTTCGGAAAGTACGCTTACACGACCGCGCCGGGGCTGCACTACCATTTGCCCTATCCCGTTGAAACCGTGCTGACGCCGAACGTGTCGCGCGAAAACCGCATCGAAATCGGTTTTTCGTCCGAACCCGTCCGCCGGCGCGGAATCTCGCGCGATTTACGGGCGGAAAACATCGCGTTGACGGGGGATGAAAATATCGTCGAAGTCAATTTCACCGTTACTTGGAAAGTCAAAAACGCCGGCGATTACCTGTTTAACGTCCGCGATCCGGAATCCACGGTGCGAACGGCGGCGGAAAGCGCGATGCGCGATTCGATCGGCGTGACCCCCATCATGGAAATCATCGCCGACGACCGCAAAGGCGTGCAGGAACGCGCCGAAAAAACGTTGCAGTCCCTGCTGGACAAGTATAAAACCGGCATCGCTGTCACGTCCGTTCAGCTGACAAAGGCCGACGCGCCCGCGCAAGTGATCGACGCGTTCAACGACGTTCAGCGCGCCAAGGCCGACAAGGAACGGTTAAGCAACGAGGCCGAAGCCTATCGCAACGACATCCTGCCCCGCGCGCACGGCGAAGCGTCGCAGATCAACGCCGAAGCCGAAGCGTACAAAGCCCGCGTCATCGACGCCGCGAAGGGCGACACCGCGCGTTTCAACGCCGTTTTGGACGAATATCTGGCGGCCAAAGAGGTCGTCGCCCGCCGTTTGTATCTGGAAACGATGGAAGATGTCTATGGCCATGTTGACAAAGTGATCGTCGATAAAAAAACGGGCGGCGTCCTGCCGTACCTGCCCGTGAACGAAATCAAAAAGAAATAGGGGGATTGGATCATGAAACCGCAAATGAAGTTTGCTTTGGGCGTTTTCGCCGCGGCGATGCTGGTCGTTTTGATGGATTCCCTGTTTATCGTTCCGCAGACACAGCAGGCGATCGTCATTCAGTTCGGCGAACCCAAACGGGTGATCCGCGCCCCCGGTCTGCACGTCAAAGTCCCGTTCATCCAGCGCGTCGTTTCCTACGACAACCGGCTGCTGGGGCTGGATCCGCCGGCCAAAGAGGTTTTGCTGTCGGATAAAAAGCGCATCGTCGTTGACGCTTTCCTGCGCTTTAAAATCATCAATCCGCTGTTGTTCTATCAGGCTTTGCAGACCGAGGAAATGGCTCATTCCCGTTTAAGCGACGCGGCCGTGTCCTCTTTGCGCGACGTGTTGGGCAAATTCGACATGAAAACGATCCTGTCGCCCAAACGCACGGAAATCATGGCGAACATCCGCGACGAAGTGGATTCCAAGGCGAAGGCTTTCGGCGTCGAAGTCGTTGATGTGCGTATCCGGCGTGCCGACCTGCCCGAAGAAACGTCGCAGGCCGTTTACGCGCGTATGCGTTCCGAACGCGAACGCGAAGCCAAGGAATTCCGCGCTCAAGGTCAGCAGATGAACCAGAAAATCAAGGCCGAGGCCGACCGCGATAAAATCAAAATCATCGCCGAAGCGCAAAAAAACGCGCAGGTGTTGCGCGGGCAGGGCGATAAGGAAGCCGCGCGCATTTGG
Source organism: uncultured Rhodospirillales bacterium (assembly GCA_902777205.1). Lineage (GTDB taxonomy): Bacteria > Pseudomonadota > Alphaproteobacteria > CAAGCB01 > CAG-977 > UBA11549. Next base: position 48,684 of record CACYSU010000012.1, read on the forward strand.
GCAAAGGCGTCCAAACGCGACAAGGATTTCTACGCGTTCTACCGGTCTTTGGAAGCGTACAAAAATGCGGTCAAAACGGACGGCACGTCCATGGTGATTTCGCCGGATACCGAATTTTTCAAATATTTCGGCGCGTTGCCGTCGGGGGCGAAGTAACCGGAGGGCAAAGCCGTGCGTGACTTGATCGTCGCTTTTTTTCTGACTTTCGTGCTGGAGGGGCTGTATTACGCGATCGCCCCCGAAAAGGTGCAGGCGATCATGCGCGAACTGGTCAAGCTGGACCCCGATATGCTGCGCAAAACGGGGCTGCTGGTCGCGGCGATCGGCGTCGCCGCCGTCGTTTTCATCAGGAGAATGGGATGATTTTTAAAGCGCTGTTCGCTTTTGCCGTTCTGTTTTCCGGCGGCGCGCGGGCGCAAACGCTGGTGTCGTTCGCGGACGCCGTGAAAAAGGCGCTGCCGTCCGTCGTCAGTGTTTCCGCAACAAAAATCACGGCCGAACCGCCGGAAATGATGCTGGCTTTGCGCGGGTCGCCGTTTGAAAACTTTTTCAAGGATTCCTACCGCGACGGCGGGTTCGACGCGCCGAAATCCATTTTGCTGGGCTCGGGGGTCGTTTACGACGCCGTCGGGCACATCGTGACCAGCGCGCACGTCGTCGAAGGCATGGACGAAGTCACCGTGACGCTGAACGACGGAACGGCTTTGACGGGCAAAGTCGCGGGCAGGGATCCGAAAACGGATCTGGCTGTCGTTAAAATAGACAAAGCGGGATTGCCGCCCGTCGTGTTCGGCGATTCCGACGCCGCGGAAATCGGCGAACCGGTCATGGCCGTCGGCAACCCGTTCGGGTTGGGCAACACGGTGACGGCGGGCATCGTTTCCGCGCGTTCCCGCGACATTCAGGTCGGGCCTTACGACGATTTCATCCAGACGGACGCGGCGATCAACCGCGGCAATTCGGGCGGTCCCCTGTTCAACGCGGCGGGCGAGATGATCGGCGTCAACACGGCGATTTTTTCACCGTCGGGCGGCAGCGTCGGGATCGCTTTCGCCGTCCCGTCGAAAATGGTGAAGCCGGTGGCCGACGCGCTGATCAAAGACGGTACGGTCAAACGCGGCCGCTTGGGGCTGAAAATCCAAACCGTCACGCCGGAAATCGCCCGTAGCCTGAAAATGCCGGAAACGGCGGGGGCTTTGGTCGCGGGGGTGGATTTGACCTCCCGCGCGGCGCGGTCGGACATCAAAGCGGGCGATGTCGTCATCCGCTTTGACGGGCGTCCCGTGCCGGATATGCGGGCTTTGCCGCGGATGGCGGCGCAGGCCGCGGTCGGGAAAACCATTCCCGTGACCGTGTGGCGCAGCGGCAAAGAGGTGAACCTGTCCCTGACAATTTCCGAAATGACGGACAAGGTGCCCGTTTCCGCTTTGCCGCAAAACGGGCGGACGGACGACCTGAAAACGAAAACGCTGACGCTGCTGGGGATTACGGTGGCGGAACCGACGCCCGAGGCGCGGCGCAAATACAACCTGCCCAAAGGCGGCGCCGGATTGGTCGTCACCGGCGTCAAAGCCGGATCGGACGCGGCGCAAAAAGGGCTGCGCGCGGGCGACGTGCTGGTCGAATTGGACAAGAAGACGCTGGCGTCGATGGCGGCGGCGGACGCGTGGGAACGCGAGGCGGCCGAATTGGGGCTGGAATCCGCTTTCGTGCTGATCGACCGCAACGGCGAACGGTTCTTCGCCGTCGTCAAATTCGTTCCCGTTCCCTAGGCCGGAGGAAAAGATGCGCGTCGATTTTTACCACTTGCAACATTCGACATTGGATCAGGTTCTGCCCGTTTTGGCGCAAAAGGCGTATGAAACGGGCAAACGGCTGCTGATCCGGACGGATCTGCCCGAACTGGCGGAACATTTGAACACGCTGCTGTGGACGTATAAACCGGATTCATGGCTGCCCCACGGAACGGAAACGGACGGGGACGCGGCGGAACAGCCCGTGTTCATCACCACGCGCGACGACAACCCGAACGGGGCGGAAATGGTGATGCTGACCGCCGGCGGGGCGGTGGAGGAAATCGCCGCGTTCGACCGGTGTTTCAACCTGTTTGACGGCCGCGACGAAACGGCCGTCCAACGTGCCCGCGAATTGTGGAAAGCCGTCGTCGCCGCCGGTTTCGAGGCCTATTACTGGCAGCAAAACGACGCCGGCAAATGGGAAATGAAAGCCTCCCGCACCTGACACCGCTGATGGCGAAAAGCTAAATTCCCGCAATAAAAAAGAACCCCGCGGCGGTGGGGCGGCGGGGTTCTGTCGATATTTGGAAACAGGGAGAGGGGGGGGGATTATTCCTCCTCGTCCTTTTCCTGCGCCGATTTGCCGATATAGGCAAAGGCCTTTTGAGTGGTGTCCTCTTTGATCTGCAAGCCGAGGAATGACGAGAAATCGGCCAGAACGGCGTCCGATTTTTCATTGCCCGCCTGTTCCTGCAGCAGGCGGCGGATTTCAAACAATCCGATCTTGTCCTTTTCCGGATCGGTCGAAACCGTTTTGACGGATTTCACGACGAAGTATTCCGCCGGCATGATCGCCGAAAATGCTTCGCCCGCCGGACGGTTGAACAGCTGATACGTCACCGAAACGGGCAATTCGTTGCCGCGGCGGGTGATGCCGTCCACGCGTTTGTATTCGATGCCCGCCCGTTTCGCGATCGTTTTGGGCGCGACGCCCCGCTGCAATTCGCTTTTGACGGATTCGACGATGCCGCGCGCCTGTTCTTTCTGTTTTTCTTTGATCCAAGCGGCTTTGATTTCCTTTCCGGCCTTTTCCACCGGTTTCAAGGCGGGATCCTTCACGTCATCGACGCGCAGGACGAAAAAGTCCGTTCCGTCCTCCACCATCGGGGATTCGCGGCTGGTGTCGCTGGCAAAAGCGGTGTTCAAAACCGTTTTCGGCACATTGACCTGTTTGCCGTTTTCGTCCTTGCCTTCCGGATCGACCAGCGTGTATTTCACGACGGGATAGCCGGTCGAGCGCGCGACCTCTTCGATCGTTTCGCCCGCGCCGAACCGGTCGTCCAGGGCGACGGCCGTTTCGCTGAGCGTGTCGTAAGCGACGGCGGCGACCATTTTGCGTTCGATGTCGTCGCGAACGTCTTTGAACGATTTTTCAATCTTGGGCGTGATTTTGTTGACGCGCAAAATCTGCCAGCCGAAAGCCGTTTGGACGGGCGGGACGATTTCGCCTTTTTTCGCGGAAAACACAACATCCGCCCAATCGCCCGTCGCGGTGGACGGGGTCAGGTCGCCCAGTTTCGTCTGGTCGGCGGTCTGATGCGCGTATTTTTCGGCGACCTGCATGAAATCGCGCCCTTTTTTCAAAGCGTCGAAAGCTTTGTCCGCGTCCTCTTTCGACGTGAACAGCATCTGGTCAACGTCGCGGATCTCTTCGGTCGAATAGGAATCCTTGTTTTCGTTGTAGGATTCCAGCAGCTCCTCTTCGGAGATTTTGATTTTGTCCGACACGTCTTTCAGCGTCAGGTTCAAAACGGTGAACGTGCGGTATTCGGGGGCGATCAGATCGTCGGCCAGCTCTTTATAGATTCTGTCGCGATCCTGCTTTGACGGTTCGCCTTTGACGGCCAGCGTTTCCGGTTTGACCGTGAAAACGTCCGCCGTCCGCTTTTCCTTTTGCAGGCGGTAGAACAGGGCGGCCGTTTCGGACGGGGCGACGGTCGCCGATTTGGCGGCGTCCTCCAGCTGTTGGGCGCGCATATCCAGAAAAGCGTCGTCGATAAAGCGTTTTTCGGTCACGCCCGTTTCGCTCAGATACTTTTTATAGGCGGACAGGCTGAACGATCCGTTGTAATCGGTGAACGCCGGCATATTCGCGATCGCGGCGCGCACGGCGTCGTCCGAAACCGTCAGGTTCAGCGAATCGACGGTCGCCCGCATGGTCAGGCGCGACACGGCCTGATTGAACAGGGCGGGCAGCATTCCGGATTGGACGGCGTCCTTGACCGTAAAGGGTTTCTGCGTCATTTTGGAAAAGGCGCGCACCTGACGGTTGACCTCTTCCACAAACTGGGCGACGGTGATTTTCTGACCGGCGATGATGGCGACGGCCTTGCCTTCGTCGGGGATTTTTTCCAGAAAACGCCCCGTCCCGAACAGGGAAACGAAGCTGAGCGCCGTCAGGGTCAGGATCCCTTTCATCAGCCAGCTGTTTTTTTGATCACGAAAGAATTTCAGCATTTCCGAATCCTTAAATATTCATTAACACGCCGATAATAAATAGGGTCGGTTCCATTGGCAACAGACTTTTTCAAAAACGGGCGAAAAAGCAAATAAATGTTTTTTTCGGCGCGGGGTTGTGGTACACCTTGTTTCAAATTTTTTGTAAACGGACTTTTTTAGGAGAATGAAGATGCAAAGACGTCCTTTGATCGCCGGCAACTGGAAAATGAATTGTCTGAAGGCTGACGGCGTCGCTTTGGCGGCGGGAATCGCCGAAAAATACGCGGCGGTCGAAAAACCCGCGTGCGATGTGCTGGTCTGCCCGCCCGCGATTTGGATCGTGCCCGTCGTTGACGCCGTCAAAGGCCGCATCAGCGTCGGCGCCGAAGACGCCCACGCCGCCGAATCGGGCGCGCACACGGGCGACATCAGCGTTCCCATGATCAAGGACGCGGGGGCGACTTTCGCCATCGTCGGCCATTCCGAACGCCGCACCGACCACCATGAAACGAACGCCGAAGTCAAAGCCAAGGCCGAAGCTGTCATCAAACACGGCCTGACCGCGGTCATCTGCATCGGCGAAACCGAATCCGAACGCGACGCCGGCAAAACGATCGACGTTTGCCGCGCGCAGATTCAGGGATCCGTTCCCGAAAACGCGACGGCCGAAAACGTCGTCATCGCTTACGAACCCGTTTGGGCGATCGGCACGGGGCGCACGCCGACGACGCAGGACGTGGCCGACGTTCACGCCGCCATCCGCGCCGAAATCGCGGCGAAGCTGGGCAAGGAAACGGCCGACGGTATGCGTTTGCTGTACGGCGGTTCCGTGAAACCGTCCAACGCCAAGGAATTGATGGCGCTGGCGGATGTTGACGGTGCTTTGGTCGGCGGGGCGAGCCTGAAGGTCGCCGATTTCTGGGCCATCATCGAAACCTGTTTGTAATCCCCAACGGAAAGGGAAGAGATTATGCATACGTTTATTCTGGTCGTTCACGTCATTTTGGCCGTTTGTCTGGTTTGCGTGATCCTGATGCAGCGTTCCGAAGGCGGCGCGCTGGGCGGATTGGGTGGCGGCGGCATGGGCAGCTTTATGACGGGGCGTTCCGTCGGCAATATGCTGACCCGCACGACGGCGATTTTGGCGACCTGCTTTATGATCACCAGCCTGACTTTGGCGATTATGAGCAAGGGCGAGGCGGCCAAAACGCAGAAATCGTTCATGGAACATCCGGTCGCGGCGGCGTCGGAACCCGCCAAGCCCGCGGTTCCCGTCGTTCCCGTTTCGTCAAAGTAAATCTTTACATCAAAGGCGGAAACCCGAACGGTTTCCGTCTTTTTCATATAAAAAAGGAGTTTGTCATGCAAAACCGTCGCGTCCAAGTCGGCAACGTCGTTTTTTCCAACGATCTGCCTTTCGCGTTGATTTGCGGCCCCTGCCAGCTGGAAAGCATGGATCACACCATGGATTTGGCGGGGAAAATCGTTGAAATCACCAAAAAACTGAACATCCCCTATGTGTTCAAGGCTTCGTTCGACAAAGCCAACCGCACGTCGATCAACGGCGCGCGCGGCGTCGGGCTGGAAAAGGCGATCGAGATTTTCGCCGAGGTCAAAAAACGTTTCGGATGCCCCGTCGTCACGGACGTTCACGAACCGCATCAATGCGCCGAAGTCGCCGGAGTCGTCGATATGCTTCAAATTCCCGCGTTTTTGTGCCGTCAGACCGATCTGGTCGTCGCGGCGGCGAAAACGGGCAAGGCGTTGAATATCAAAAAAGGCCAGTTTCTGGCGCCGTGGGATATGAAAAACGTCGTCACAAAGGCCGACCAGTCCGGCAATCCGAACGTTTTGGTGACGGAACGCGGCGCGTCGTTCGGCTATAACACGCTGGTCGTCGATATGCGTTCCCTGCCGATTATGGCACAACAGACAGGTTGCCCCGTCATCATGGATGCGACACACTCGGTGCAGCAGCCGGGGGGGAACGGGACTTCGACGGGCGGCCAGCGCGAATTCGCGCCGGTGCTGGCGCGGGCGGCGGTCGCCGTCGGCGTGGCGGGCGTTTTCATTGAAACCCATCAGGATCCGGATAAATCCCCCAGCGACGGCCCCAACATGATTCCTTTGGCGGATTTGGAAAACGTTTTGGAATCGCTGCGGGCGATCGACCGGCTGGTCAAAAAGGTTTGAACAAGGAGAGTTTGCCATGTCTGAAATTATTGATATTCACGCGCGCGAGATTTTGGATTCCCGCGGCACCCCGACGGTGGAAGTCGATGTCGTTCTGGATTCCGGCGCGTTCGGGCGCGCGGCCGTTCCGTCGGGGGCTTCGACCGGCGTTCACGAAGCGGTCGAATTGCGCGACGGGGACAAGGAACGCTATAACGGCAAGGGCGTTTTGAAAGCGGTCGAGGCCGTCAATGAAACGATCGCCGACGAACTGTGCGGTTTCGACGCGTTGGAACAAGACGAAATCGACCAGATGATGATTGATCTGGACGGCACGCCGAACAAAGGCAAGCTGGGCGCGAACGCGATTTTGGGCGTTTCGCTGGCGGTCGCGAAAGCGGCGGCGGACGAAGTCGGGCTGCCCCTGTACCGGTATGTCGGCGGGGTCAACGCCCGTGTTTTGCCCGTTCCGATGATGAACATTTTGAACGGCGGCAAGCACGCGGACAATCCGATCGACATTCAGGAATTTATGATCATGCCGGTTTCCGCCCCTTCGATCGCCGAAGCCGTGCGCATGGGTTCCGAAGTGTTTCAGGCGTTGAAATCGAATTTGAAGCAGGCGGGATTGAACACGAACGTCGGCGACGAAGGCGGATTCGCCCCCGATCTGAAAAGCGCGGACGAAGCGTTGGCGCATATCGTCAAAGCGATTGAAACCGCGGGATACGCGGCGGGAACGGACATCGTTCTGGCGATCGACGCGGCGTCCAGCGAATTTTACAAGGACGGCAAGTATGTTCTGGCCGGCGAGGGTAAGACGCTTGATGCGGCCGGAATGGTCGATTATTACAAGGATCTGGTTGCGAAATATCCGGTCAAATCCATCGAGGACGGTTGCGCCGAGGACGATTGGGCGGGCTGGGATCTGCTGACCAAGACTTTGGGCGGCAAGGTTCAGCTGGTCGGCGACGATCTGTTCGTCACGAACACCGAACGGTTGGAACGGGGGATTGAAAAGGCCGTCGCCAATTCGATTTTGGTCAAAGTCAACCAAATCGGTACATTGACGGAAACGTTGAACGCCGTCACCATGGCGCAGCGCGCGGGCTACACGGCCGTTTTGTCGCACCGTTCCGGCGAAACCGAAGATTCGACGATTGCCGATCTGGCCGTCGCGACGGGATGCGGGCAAATCAAAACGGGGTCGATGTCGCGTTCCGACCGGTTGGCGAAATACAACCAGCTGATCCGGATCGAGGAAGAGCTGGGCGATACGGCGGTTTACGCCGGATTGTCCGCTTTCGGCCGCCGCCGCTAAAAATTGGACGGATTTTTATCACAAAAAAGGGACGGATTCCGCTTCGTCCCTTTTCTTTTTTGTTTTTAAAGTTGACAAGAGGCGGATAAATAGACAAAATATAGAAAAAACAACATTCAGGTGACTTATGTCAATATCGTCGGAATCAGAGGCGGTTCAACCGAACGCAGAGAAACCGGAATATAAAATAACGCTTTATCTCGACACGCCGAAAATGTTTTTACGCCCCGGACGGGACACCGTTTACGGCGGAAAACAGGCGGGCGGCATTACGGACACGACGTGGTACACCGGCCACGCCTTTATCGGGTTGAGTGACGGAAAATCCGAAGAAAAATGGGGATTCGGGCCCGATCATTCGGTGGTGGATTCGATGGCGCTTTATATGACGGGGTGCAAATCCGAATTCAAACGCGAAGACGACACCCATTACAACGAAGCGATCGTTTACCCCGTCGGCGAAAAGCAGTTTCGCGCGGCGCAGCGGAAAATCGAGGAATACAAAGCGCATCCCGAATTGGAATACAAGCTGTTTTCCAGAAATTGCTCCACCGTCGCGTCGTCGGTTTTAAAGGCCGCCGGCGTCAAAGCGCCCCCCGGCAAGCTGGTCGGGTTGACGCCGCACACGCTGACGCTGAAAAAGCGGATGATTTTCCTGCGCCGCAAAATGGAATTGAATCTGTTGAAAGCCAAGCTGAAACTGCAAAAAATGTTCGGTATGGAAACGCCCGCGCCAAAGGCGGCGATGCTGGCGGTTTTGCGGTCGAAGCCTTTGCCCGTTCCCGTGGAGCTGGGTTCCGAAATGGGCAAACAGGGCGGCAAAATCAACGAAAAGCGCGTGATGGATTTTCTGCTGCCCCTGAAAACGCAGCGGGTTTAAAGCATAACGGAAAAGGCGGGATGTGTTCCCGCCTTTTTCATTCGGCCGCGCCGGCGCGCGTCAGTGTTCCAGCAATCCTTCGGCGATCTGCAGGTTCATGTTTTCCAGCGCGTCCAGCGTTTTGTCGTTGGCGTCGCATCCGTATTTGATCGTTTTGGCGACGACGAAATTCGCCAGTTTCAGCAAATTCGCCTTCACATCCGCGCCCAGCGGATGATCCGCGCGCGAAACCAGCGTTTGAATGGCCGTCCACAGCTGCATATTTTCATCCAGCGCGACGGTCAATCCGGCTTTGTCGCCGTTCTGGCGGGCATTGGAAATGTTCGCCGCCGCCCGCGCCAAAGCCAGCGCGTCTTTTTCGGATACGGAAAGTTGATTGTCGGTCATGGGGATTCTCCTTTGCTGATAAACAGGTGGAAAGAAAGGCGCGCTTCAAGGGATGTTAAAGGGAGGGAGGAGATCACCCCTTGAAGCGCAAACGGTTAAAACGGATTGATGATGTCCAGAACCTGCCGGCCGATCCGCGGCTGCTGAACGTCGCTGATCGTCCCTTTGCCGCCGTAGGCGACGCGCAGTTCGGCGATCTTTTCCGATTTGATGGTGTTCAGGGTGGAAATGTCTTCGCGCCGGATGATGCCGGTCATGTGCAGCTGGCGCATTTCATAGTTGACGCGGACTTCCTGTTTGCCGGAAATGACCAGATTTCCGTTGGGCAGAATCTGCGTGACGACGGCCGCCATGGTCACGTCGATTTTTTCGTTCCGGTCGATCGACCCGTCGCCGGTGATGTCGCGGCTGCTGGTGATGTTGAACAGGTTGGACACGTCCACGCCGTTAGGCAGAATTTTCCCTGCATATTTTTCCAGTCCGGCCAAAGCGCCGATGCTGGTGCTGTCTTTGTCCGTGCCGCGTTTCTGTTCCGATTTGTTTTCCAGCAAAGCTTTGTCGGAAATGACGACCTGCACGGTCAGGATGTCGCCGACCTGCGCGGCGCGCTGGTCTTTGAAAAATCCTTTCGACCCCGGCCGCCACAGCGAATTGGCGTTGACATAGGGCGTCTGCGGTTCGGGCATGGGCATATCGACGGGGGTGTATCCCTTTTCCTTCGTCGGGTTTTCGATTTTGGAAAATTCGGGGGCTTTGCCGACATCTTTCAGCCGGCCGAAATAGGCGCACCCCGTCGCGTTCAGCGCGAACGCCGCGATCAACGCGGTTTGCGCCATCCTTTTAAAGTGTTGCTTTTTCATCGTATCCTCCCTTTTTTATCCGCCGGCCGCGGGGATCAAGACCGTTTCCGGTCCCGTCACCGTTCCCTGGACGACGGATTTGCTTTGCAGGTTCATCACACGGACGGAATCTCCCAATCCGCCGTTTTCCAGAGCTTTTCCTTTGGCGCTGAGCATGATGTTGCCTTTGGAAAAGTTCAAGGTGACGACCTTGCCTTTGGCGACCATGACCTGCGTTTGCACGTCGTTGGCCGTGATGTTTTGTCCCGCGCGCACCGTGCGCTTGATTTCCTTGCCGATCAAATCGTCAACGTTTGCGGGGTCGATGCGCCGCCGCCCGTCCTGCGCGACGCGGTTGACGGCGATGTCGTCGCGCGTGACGATCTGTCCCGCTTTCATGTCCCGCCGCGCGACGGGGACGGTGACGAACAGGCGGACTTTGCCGGAAAACACCGGCGAAGACAGCTTGTTTTGATTGACGGTCAGGTCGGTTTCGACCTCGAAGGTCTGACGCTGCGCGTTGTATTCCGCGCGCACCGGTTCCAACCGCCAATCGGAACGCGCCGGCACCAACAGCGGCAGGTCGCCCTTTTGGATCAGCAGGTCGGCCGTTTCCGGCAGGCCTTTTTCGCGCAAAGCCGCCGTCAACGCCGCCTTGACCTCTTCTTCGCCGATTTTGTCGGCGGCGCGGTGGACGGTAGCGGTGCTTTGGTCGGGCGACGGCGTCCAGTCGATATTGTGCTTTTTCGCCAGCTGTTTCAGCCATTCCGCGGTCAGGATCGCGTCCTTGCCCAACGCGGGGGCGGGGGCGGCGGGGGTTCGGTCGGCCGCGGCGTCCAATCCGGAAAACAAATCGCCCAAGCGGATGTATTCGTCGGAAACCTCGGCCTTTTGTTTTAAAACGACGGGCAGCGCCTGCAGTTCGGCGGCGGCCGCGCGGGACGCCGGAACAGTCAGAAACAAAGCGAAAAGCAGGCGGATCATCGTTTTATGCCCCTTATGATTTCAGCTGGTTGATGGTCGAAAGCATCTGGTCGGCCGTCGTGATGACTTTGGAATTCATTTCATAGGCGCGTTGGGCGGACACCAGTTCCGTGATTTCCGACACGACGTTGACGTTCGAGTTTTCCAAATGTCCCTGCAGCACCGTGCCGAAACCCAAAGCCCCCGGAACGTCCGTCAGCGGGTTGCCCGACGCCGCCGTTTCCATGAACAGGTTGTCGCCGATCGCTTCCAATCCGGATTCGTTCATGAAATTCGCCAATTCCAGCTGGCCGACGTTCGTCAATTCGGTCTGCCCGTCCTCTTTGACCCAAACTTCGCCGGACGAATTGATCGTGATGCCGATGACGTTTTCGGGAATGGTGATCCCCGGCTGAACCGTGTAGCCGTCCGACGTGACCAGCAGGCCGTCGGGGCTGACTTGGAACGCGCCGTCGCGGGTGTATCCCGTGCCGCGGTCGTTGGGCAGTTCGATTTGGAAATAGCCGTTGCCCTGAATCGCCAGATCCAGCGTGTTGTCCGTGTTCAAAACCGACCCGTGTTCCGACACGCGGTAAACCGATGTCGTTTTGACGCCCAGACCCAGCTGGATGCCCGACGGGACGATTGTGCCGGAATCCGACGAATTGGCACCGACGCGGCGCATATCTTGGTACAGCAGATCGTGAAATTCCGCCCGTCTGCGCGAATAGGCCGTCGTGTTCATGTTTGCGATGTTGTTGGAAATAACTTCGACGTTCGTTTGCTGGGCCAGCATTCCCGTCGCGCCGATATGAAGAGCTCTCATGATTTTGACTCCTTAAACCTTAAAAAAAACTCAGCCGCTTGTCTTGGCGTAAACCTGCATCGCGTTTTGACGGCGCGAATGTTCCGTGTCGATCATCATCTGCACGTTTTCATACGCGCGCTGCAGTTTGATCATTTGCGACATTTCCACAACGGCGTTGACGTTCGACGATTCGATCATCCCCTGTTCGACGTTCGGGCGGACGGCCGTCACGGCGTTGTCGTCCGTGTTGCGGTACAGCCCGCTGTGCGTCGCGCGCAGTTTTTGGCGATCCGCGAATTCGACGGTTTGCAACGTCGCCACGGGACCGTTTTCCGTCACGATCGTGCCGTCGCGGGTGACGTTGAATTCCGTTTCTTCCGGCGCGATGAAAATCGGGTTGTCGCGGTCATCCAAAACGGGGTTGTTTTCGTTCGTGACCAGCATACCGTCGTCGTTGATTTTGAATTGGCCGTTGCGGGTGTAGCGTACGCCTTCCGGCGTATCAATGACGAAATAGGAATCCCCGTGGATCGCCAGATCGAAAGGATTGTCCGTCGCGGAAAACGCGCCTTCGGTGAAATTGCGGACGATGCCGAAATCGTGAACGAAAGACAGGCGGTCGTCCAACAGTTTTTCATCCGTTTTGCTTTTGGACACATATTCCGTGAAATGGGGCTGGACGCCTTTGTAAGCGGTCGTATTCACATTCGCCAGATTGTTGGCAACCATGTCCAGCTGACGCCACAGGCTGGTTTGGCGGGACAGGGCGATATAAAGTGTGTTTTCCATATGATCCTCCCGATGCGGGTTTGTCTTGCGATAGCATATGCACGAACCGTGCCAAATTTTGTTTTTCAAATATTCCCTTGAAAACGCCGTCGGAATAATTATTTTCTTATAACCTGTTATTAACCAAAACGGCGTATAACAGACTGAATTGAGGTTGAAAACTGTAAGGATCCTTGCATGGCTGCGGAATTTGACGACAAAGCCGCCGGAACGGAAAACGAAAACGAACGGCCGACGCCCGCCGTCGCGCCGAAAAAAAAGATTTTATTGCTGCTGTTGCCGATTTTTCTGGTGATCGGTTCGGTTGTCGGATTGTATTTTTCCGGCATGGCTGACGCCTTGCTGGCGGTGGCGCCGGCGGATAACGGTGAAAAAGCAGGCGGCGAACGCGAAGAGGGCGAGGCGTCGGGCGTGTTTTTCGACGTGCCCGAAATATTGGTGAACCTCTCCGCCCGCGCGGGGCAGAAACCGATTTATTTCAAAATCAAAGTGACGCTGGAAATGGCGTCCTCGGCCGATGTCGAACAGGCCGAAAAACTGTTGCCGCGCATTGTCGATAGTCTGCAGTTCTATTTGCGCGAAATGCGGTTGGATGAATTGCAGGGATCCGTCGGCACATACCGGTTGAAAGAGGAAATTCACAACCGTTTGAACCGCGTGTTGTCGCCGGTCAGGGTCAACGACGTGCTGTTCAAGGAAATTTTGATTCAATAAGGGGATGCAAATGGCGCAAAACGGTCGAAACAACCCGACGGAATCCGGCGAAACGGATCAAGACGTTTCCCAGATCCTGAATCAGGACGAAATCGACAGCCTGTTGAACAACGGGGACGGTCGCGCGGAACAAACCGGCGTTCAGGCTTTGCTGAACACTTCGACGGTTTCCTACGAACGTCTGCCGATGCTGGAAATCGTGTTCGACCGTTTGGTGCGCTTGATGTCCACGACTCTGCGCAATTTCACCCAGTTCAACATTGAAATCACGCTGGAAGGCATCGACACGATGCGTTTCGGCGATTATCTGGATTCCGTGGCGCAGCCGTCCATGATGTCCGTTTTCCGCGCGGAGGAATGGGACAATTTCGGTTTGATGACGATTGATTCGTCCTTGATTTACACGATGGTTGACGTTTTGCTGGGCGGACGGCGCGGAACGGCCGCGATGCGTTTGGACGGGCGGCCTTACACATTGATTGAACGCAACCTGATCGAAAAGATGCTGCATCTGGTGCTGTCCGATTTGTCGGCCGCTTTCGACCCGCTGTCGCCCGTGACGTTCCGGTTCGACCGTTTGGAAACGAATCCGAAATTCGCGATGATCTCCCGTCCGTCGAACGCGGCGGTCGTGGCGAAGTTCCGCATTGACATGGAGGATCGCGGCGGCCGGATCGAGCTGCTGCTGCCTTACGCGATGCTGGAACCGGTGCGCGAACTGCTGCTGCAGGGGTTCATGGGCGAAAAATTCGGCCGCGACAGCATTTGGGAAAACCATTTGGCCGAAGCGTTGTGGGTCAGCGAAGTCGATCTGCTGGCCGTTTTGGATCGTCATATGACATCGTTGAAGCAGGTGCTGAAATGGAAAGTCGGCACGCGTCTGCTGCTGAACGCTTCGCCGGATTCCGAAGTTGAAATGATCTGCGGCGACATCCCGATGTTTTACGGGCGCATGGGACGCAAAGGCGACCACATCGCCGTGCAGATCGAAGACAAAATCAAACGGCAGAAGGATTAACAGCCATGTCGATCGAACTTATTATCAACATTGTCGTGATCTGTCTGTTGGTGCCGACGATCGTTTTCGCGGTCGTTTTGAACAAAAGGCTGGAGATTTTGCGTAACAGCCGCGCCGATCTGGGACGTTTGATCGAAGCGTTCAACGACGCGACGACGCGCGCCGAATCGGGCATTCCCCGATTGAAGCAGGCGGCGGACAGCGCGGGCGGTTTGCTGCGCGACCAGATTCAAAAGGCACAGACTTTGCGCGACGACATGGCGTTCATGATCGAACGCGCTGACGCGATCGTCCGGCGGTTGGACGATGCGATGCGCGCGATGCCGTCGCGTCCCGCCGTTTCCGACGACGCTTTGAAAACGGCCGCTTATGAACAAAAGTCCGCCGCGCCCGTTTCCGGCGGCCGCAAAAAACGCGTGCTGGCCGAAAAGCCGGAGGATCTGATTTCCTCCGCCGTTTCCGCGGCGCAGGACATTTTGCGCGATGTCGAAGACCAGAAACCGAAAGCCGCCAAGAAACCCTTGGCGCCGATGATTCGGGACGACGTGGATTCCGACCGGTCGGAGGCGGAACGCGAACTGCTTAAAGCTTTGCAGTCCATGCGGTAAGGAGGGGCGGTTATGAAACAAGCGATTGCCGCGGATGCCCGCAAGGACAAGGTGAAAAGAAAACGGCCGGCGCGTTTCCGGCTGCTGCCGTTGGTGATATTTTTCTGCGTTTTGATGCTGTCCGTGCGCGTGGGCGTCGTGTGGCGCAATCTGGTCGCGCCGGTGCCGGATCGTCCCGCCGCCGTCGCCGTTTCCGCCGTTCAGGCGCAGGCCGCCGAACCGGCCGGAAAGGCGAAAAGCGGATCGCTTTCCTCTAAAATCTCGCAGGCCGTCAGCGCGGATCGTGCGGAAAAAGGGCGCGTGACGGAAAAAACGGGGACGGGGTATTCCCAATCCGAATTGGAAATTTTGCAAAAACTGGCGCAGCGGCGCGAAGAACTGGATGTCCGCGAACGCGCCATTGAACAGCGCGCGGGCGTTTTAAAGGCAGCCGAAGCGCAGATCGACATGAAAATCGCCAAGCTGAAAGAGCTGGAAACCTCGATCAAGGATTTGATCGGCGTTTACGACGAACGCGAACGCGACCGGCTGAACAATCTGGTCAAAATCTATTCGACGATGAAGCCAAAAGAGGCCGCGCGCCTGTTCAACGATATGGAAATGCCGCTGTTGGTGCGCGTGTTCGAGCAGATGAAGGAATCCAAATCCGCGCCGATTCTGGCGTTGATGGATTCGGGCAAAGCGAACGCTTTGACATCCGAACTGGCCAGCAAACGGACTTTGCCCGGATACGACGGCCCCGAAACCGAAGCGAAAAAATAAAGCCTTTTTGTGATTTAAGGGCTTTAACAAAACGTAAATATAAATTAAACTGCCTTGTTCATATTTCCATACAGAGGATAAAAATGGCTGTTGATAAAAATATTTATGTGTTGATCGTTGACGATTATCAGACCATGCGCGGCGTGATCCGCAATCTGGTCAACCAATCGGGATTTCATAACACGATCGAAGCCGCGACGACGGACGAAGCGTTTGAAAAATTAAAAGAACATCATTGCGGGCTGGTTATTTTCGATTGGCGCACGGGACCCATGGCGGGCGAGGATTTTTTGAAAACCATGCGCGCCGATCCGGATTTGAAAGACACGCGTTTCATCGTCGTCAGCGCCGAAAGCAACGACGAACTGACCGCCGTCATCCGCAAGGCGGGCGCGGCCGATTTCATCGCCAAACCGTTTACGCAGGCGACGTTGAAAAAAACGATGACGGCTTTGTTCGGTTCTTTTTAAACCAAGGGATCGTCAATGGGCGGATGGATTAAATCGGCGGCTTTTTTATTCGCGTGGATTTTCACCGCGCAAGCGTTCGCGGCCGATCCGTCCGTCCCCCGTCTGGCCGTCGTCCAGCGCACCGGCGAAACGCAGCTGTGGTTTTTTTGGAAAAGCCCCGTCGGTTATTCGGAAACATTGGAAAAGGGAACTTACCGTCTGGCTTTTGAAGTGCCTGCCGCCGTCCCCGCCGGCAGATTGAAACAGATTTTGGCGGCTTTGCCTGAAAAATGGCGCGGGCTGAATTTGACGCGAGAGGGCGAAAAACTGGTCTTTTCCGTTAAAACGCCCGCCGGCGGCACGGTCGTCGCGGCCGCCGAAGGCAACGGAGTCAAGGTTTCCCTGTTCGACGATCGAAAAAACATTCCGGAACCGGAAAAGGCGGCCGACCCCGTCGTTGAAAACAAACCGGCCGCGCCAAAGGCCGAGCCCGCGCCCGAACCCGAACCGGTCGCCGCCCCCGCCGTTCCGGACGTTTCGCCCGTTCCGGTTGAGCCGGAAAAGGCGGTTGAAACGCCCTATGCCGAATCGCAGGAAACGGTTTCGCTGACCCTGTCCGCGCCGCAGTCGTTCGAGGAAAAAATCGAACACAAGGCGGTGAAAACCGCCGACGTGTCCGGATACCGCGCGGCGTCGCTCAGCTTTCCGTGGAACCGCATGACCGCGGTCGCGGCGTTCCGCAGGGACGGGTACGTCTGGATCGTTTTCGACCGCAAGGCCGAATTCGATTTCAGCTTGGAACGCGAATTGTACAAGGACATCATCCTTGAAATGGTGCAGATTCCCCATTCGCAGGCGACGATATTCCGGTTGGTGACGCAAAAGGGGTACAACCCCAGTCTGCGCCGCGAAGGGTTGCTGTGGGTTGTCGATCTGATGTACCAGCCCGTGCGCCCGAAACAGGCGGTCAACCTGATTTTGCAGCGCAAAACGCCGTTCGGCGCGCGCATTTTCGTGCCGCTGGACGAATCGGCGCAGGTCATCCCCCTGCTGGATCCGGAAGTCGGCGATTTGATGTACATCGTGCCCGTTTTCGCGCAGGGCAAGGGCGTTCCGAATCCGCGCAGTTTCGTTGACGCCGACTTTTTGCAGACGGCGCAGGGGCTGGTCGTCGTTCCGAACACCGAGGATTTGAGCGTCTATTCTTCGACCTCCGGCGTCGAGATTCGCGGGCCTAAAAAAGTCGGAATGCGCTTTTCGTCGGAGGACATCCTCGCCTTTCTGACAAAATCGAAAATCAACACCGATCCGGCGGCGCAGATTTTGGACGTGGCCGCGTGGGGGGGCGACGATCCCGACCGTTACATCGCGACGTTGAAGCAAATGCAAAACGCGGTTGTGAACGCCAAACCGGCGGACAAGGATTTGAACCGTTTGATCTTGGCGCGTTATTATTTCGCGAACGGAATGTATCCGGAAACGCTGAGCGTTTTGCGCGTGATTTCCGGCGGAAACGGGGCTTTGGCCGCTTCGGCGGGCGTTGTCGCATTGCGCGGCGCCGCGAATTTCATGATGATGCGCTATGACGAAGCGATCAAGGATTTGTCATCGCCCTTGTTGAAAAACGATTCGGCGTCGGATTACTGGCGCGCCGCGACTCTGGCGGCCTCTTCGCGCACGCCGGAAGCCTATTTGCAGGCGATGAAGGACAATATGGGCATTTTGCGGGCGTACCCCTATCCGATCAAAACGCGGCTGGCTTTGGCCGGATTGCACGCCGCCGTCGCCGCGGGGGACGAGTTTTCCATTCAGAATTTTATGGAAGCGGCCTTCAATTCCCAAAACACGGACGCCGAAAACGACGAAATCGCCTTTTACCACGCGCTGTGGCAGGAATCGACCGGTATGTACACGATGGCGCGCGCGGAAATGAAACGGCTGGCGTCGGGCGATGATTTCTATTTCCGCGCGATGGGCGGGTTGGAAAGCGTGCGCATGGACACACGCGCCCACGCCATCACGCCGCAGGAACGGATCGAAGAGCTGGAACGCCTGTCTTACGCTTGGCGCGGCGGGGAGTTTGAATACAACCTGATGACGATGCTGGTCGCCGCCTATCAGGATCAAAAGAATTTTTCGCAGGTGCTGCACATTTTGAAAAATATGCAGATGCGTTTCGACGGGATGCCGGAAAGCAAGAAAATCCACAAGCTGATGGAGGATATTTTCCAAAAGCTTTATTTGAACGAGGATGAAAGCCTGCTGCCGCCGGTCAAGGCAATCGCCCTTTACGACGAATTCAAGGAATTGACGCCGAAAGGGGAAAAGGGCGCGCGGATCGTCCGGCGGCTGGCCGACCGGTTGGTTTCGATCGACCTGCTGGATCGCGCGGCGGATCTGCTGGATGAACAGCTGCGCCAGCCCGTCGGCGGCAAGGAACGCGGGCTGATTTCGACGCGGCTGGCTTTGGTGCGGCTGCTGAACAAAGAACCGCAAAAGGCTCTGGACACTTTGAAAGTCGCGGAAAACAACACTTTTTCCGAAAAAGTGCAAAGGCAGCGCCGTCATATCAAGGCCAAGGCTCTGGCCGATTTGAAACAGCCGGAAAACGCCGCGAAGCTGTTGGAGGACGACGAGTCGGAAGAAGCCAAAATGCTGCGCGCGGAAATATACTGGCAGGCGCAGATTTGGGACAAAGCCGCCGACGCGCTGAAACTGTTGATCGCGAAACCTCAGCCGAACGTTCCCCTGACCCGTCGGGAAGCCCAGCGCGTGCTGGATTGGGCGGCGGCGCTGCGGTTGGCGGGGCGCCCGAAAATCGTGATGCGGCTGCGGGACAACTTTATGCCGTACATGGAAAAAACGGATTTGGCGCAGGCGTTCGATTTCATCACGAAAACGCCGCAGCAGGGGCTGCTGGACTATCATCAGGTCGCCAAAGAGGTCGAATCGGCGGAAAGCTTTCATTCGTTTGCCAAAGAATACTCTGAAATGATCAAATCCCAAGGGTTGAGTCAAACCGTCCGGTAAAGGAGGCCGCCATGTTTGAATCCGTCAGAAACTTTTTCACCCAAGCGGTCGATTCCGTGCAGGAAAAATATCAGGGATTCACGGATTCCGTTGACCGGTTCAATCAGGATATGGTCGAAATCAGGGACACTTTCGTCAGCGCGAAAAACGTCGTGTCGGCCGTTTTTTCGTTCATCGGGCAGGAAACGGCGATTCTGCTGTTTCTGACTTTTCTGTTCCTGTTCGTGTTCAATATGATCCCGTTCCTGTTTTTCGACAAGAAAGTCCGCTATTACATCGGTGTCGCTTTCGGCGTGTTCCTGTCGTTTTCGTTCCATTACGCGCTGTGGTCGCTGATCAAATACATACTGATCATGTTCGCGCCCGTCATTTTGGAATACCTGTTGGTCAAACTGTTCAAGCTGGCCGGAAAAACGTCGGGCGGCGTGCTGAAAAAAGCGTTTCAGGCCGTAACGGGCGCGGCGGGCGCGATATGGTGCAAATTCCGCAAAAAACGGGAAAAAGAACCTGAAGAACCCGCCGTTGACGCGAAAAAAGACTCCGTTGACGAAAAACAGGTTCTAAAATAGGAAAAAATCTATAAAATAAACCCGACCTCAAACGCGAATGTTTGAGAGTCGGGTTTTTAGCAGGCCTGTTTTCCTTTTCCGGCGTGCTACAGAGATTTTTGCAGAAGATCCCCCTGTCAAACCGGATCAAGAAAAGCGGTATAACATAGACGTTTCACCAGAGGCTGTCGCGGCTTCTGCGAAAAGCGTTTTGCTATATCCTGACAATAACTCCGAAAATGGAATTTTTCAAATAAAAAGTTCATTTTCGGAAATATTGCCGCTTTTCGGGAAAGCGCGGGCTTTGCTTGGAGGGCGGATGACAATGGGCGGCGCGGCGAAAAACGAGGCTTTTCATCAACGGTTGGCGTTGCTGATCGGGACGGAAGAACCTTTCCGCTGGGCGAAACGAATCGGCATTCCCGCCGGAACGTTCGACCGGATGTGGAATAAATACGATATTCCGAAACACGATCATCTGTGCCGCATCGCCCGCGGATGCAATGTTTCTCTGGACTGGCTGCTGCTGGGCGAGGAAGGCGCGGGGAACGGCGATTACGGCGTTCTGCCCGTGATCGGCTTGGCCAACTGCGGCATTGCGCAGGGATGGTTCAACGAAACCGCGCCGGACAGCTCCGTTCTTCTGCCGTCCTTTATGGTCGGCGAAAACGCCTTCGCCGTTGTGTGCCGCGGCCGGTCGATGGTTCCCGCCGGCATCAAAGACGGCAACATTTGCGTCATCCGTCCCGACCGTCCGGTCGAATCCGGCAAACCGGCCTTGATCCGCACGAAATCGTTTGTCAAAGGGCGCGAGGTTTCCTTGGCGACGATCAAACTGTTCGATTCGCAGGACGATTCGTCCGTGACTTTGTCCGGCTGGCTGGATCCCGATGAAACGGGATATCAAAGCCTGTTTACGGAAAAACGGCTGAAAAACTGTGTCACCATGATCGCGCCTGTGGAAAACGTGCTGGATGTAAAGGTGCCGGAAAGCGCGATCGGGGATAAAACGGCGTTGGACAAGGACGCTTTGGTGCAAAGTTTGGAAGCGCTGCGTCCGCTTTTCGCGCATTTGGATTCGGAAAAATTCGCGCAAACGGTGCTGTCCGTTTATGACGAAGTGAGAAAAACGGGCGCCGTCAGTCCGGCCGCGTTGGGAAAGATATTGAAAATCGGCGCGGAAAAGCTTGGAAAATGAAAAAAGTGAACTTTTTTGAAAAAAATCTGTTGACTTGTTTCCGCATACCCCTTATAAACCTTTCTTGCGCCGTTTGATGAAACGGAATGCAAAACGAGTTATTAGACAGAGTGAATAAGTTTAAGAGAAGAAGAGATGTACAGGCGGTGGCTGTTTTAGCAGACGGTCGATGTCGATGTACATTTTGGACGAGG
>CACYSU010000013.1:0-31899 GCA_902777205.1 uncultured Rhodospirillales bacterium
GTGCCGTTGAGCCTCTTTTTTCAGCGAAAGCCCGACCCTGAATTTGATAAATCCGTTCAAGTCGTCCGACTTGTGCCGCGCAGTGCAGGAAAGCTTCGTAGCCACATTGTGGGCACCCGCAGCGTTTCCTGCACTCGCTTCTTTTGATGTTTTCGATCTGCCAAAAAACAGCTTCATAGACCGCCTCACATTTCTTTCAGGCGGCTGTTCAGCCACTCGTCCAAATCTTCTTTGCGGTATTTGATGCGCCCGCCGACTTTGATGTAGGGAATCGCGTAACGGTGCGTGCATCGCCAAACGGCAAGCGTTCCGATCGTCACGCCGATATAGTCCGCGGCATCGCGCGGTGTTAAAAGATGTTTGTATTCTGTCATAAAATACTCCTTTCAGTTGGGACGCATTGCGCCTTTGTAAAAAACGTTAAAAGGAGTATGAAATTATTAAGCGGCGTTTTCGGGGACGGTGTCAAGAGGCTTTCCGGCGCGATGAAAAGCAATCAATCACAAAAGCGGATAAGTGATAATCGGTAACAAAGCCGCAAGGGACGAAACTTTCCGCTTGAAGCATTTCGGAAAAAGAATCATACTTGTTTTTGTAAAGACAGTTTGAAAGAAAAGGCTTTCGTCTTCATTGACCCGGCATTGACCCGACGAAAAACGGAGATGTTTTATCCGAAACGGGAAAACAAAAAAGCCGCTGTTCGGGCGGCTTGTTTAATGGCTGGGGCGGCTGGACTCGAACCAGCGAATGACGGAGTCAAAGTCCGTTGCCTTACCGCTTGGCTACGCCCCAATAAGGTTGATATGAATAACTAATCTTTTTTCACCCCGTTCGTCAAGAGATTTATTCCCTTTTGCGCTGTTTCGCCTGAAAAAAACAAGCGGCTTTGAAGTGGCGCGCTTTCTCCGCCCTTGCCTGACGCGGGTTTAGATGTTAAAATAAGCGGAATTTTTTTTACAGGGGTGTGCATGACTGACAAAAAAACGGCCTTTTCGTACGCGAACGTGGTGAAAAACCTTCCCTTTATCGCCTTTATCCGGAAAAAATCGGCGGCGGGCAAGTATTCTTACGAATTCCCCGACACCAAGGATTTGGACGCGTTGGATTTTTCGCCGTTTGACAAGATCGTCACGGACGCCGAGGGATGCCCCGATATCGTGCATTGGGCGGACAAGGAAAAGCTGGCGCGCGCGATCAAAGCGTCGGAAACGGACATGAAAGCGTCGGACGAACAGTTTTGCGCCGTTTTACATTCGGGTGAAACGCGGTGGTTCGTCGGTTCCGCCGTGCCGAAAAGGCAGCGCGGCGGCGCCGTCGTTTGGAAAGGATTCTGGCTGGACGTTACCAACGAAAAGAAAAAGGATTATTTCAACGCCGTCGTTTTGGAAAACGTTCACGAAGGCGTGGCCGCTTTCGACCGGCAGGGAAAAATCCTGTCGTTTTCGCCGTCCTTGATCAAAATGCTGAACTGCGCCCCCGCCGATGTCAGCGAAAGGACGATCTTTTCCCTGTTGCCCGAAGACGTTGCCGACACGCTGCGGTCGCATATGCTGTTGTCTTCGCTGAAAGACAAGATTTCCGTCAATGTCAGTTTGCCGCGCGAAAACGGCGACGCCGCGCGTTTGGAAATCGACATGATGCAAAAGGACGCGATTTTCATCTGTCTGTTCCGCGACATCACGCCTTTTTATAAAAAAGAGGAGGAGCTGCGCTGGCTGGCCTATCATGACACCAATACGGGCGTTGAAAACTACGCCTATCTGACGGACAAGTTTCGTACCGCGCTGGAGCAGGCCAAAGTGTCGCAGACGCAGATCGCCGTGCTGTCGATCGCGCCGGACAGTTTGGGGCAGCTGAACGCCGTTTCGGATCAGGGACTGAGCGCGAAAATCTCCGCCGGCATTGCGGAACGCATCCGTTCCAACCTGTCGGAAAACGATTTTCTGGCGCAAACCAGCGGTCACCACTTCACCGTTTTGGTGACGGGACTGGAATTCACGTTGGGGGTGGAAAAAAGGATTGACGCGATTTTGCGCAGTTTCGACCGCCCGATCTTCATTGACGATCTGGAATTCGATTTGACGGTCAGCATCGGCGTCTGTTTCTGTCCGCAGGACGGCGAAGATTTGCAGGAGCTGATTTCCCACGCCGATCTGGCGTTGCGGCAGGTGCGGTCGGACGAAAAAAGCTCGATGCGCGTATATAGCACGGATCTGTCGCTGAAAGCGGCGGTCAGCATGAATATGCGCCGCAATTTGAAAAACGCGATTGAAAACGGCGAAATCAACGCGTTTTTCCAGCCGCAGGTCGATATCAAAACCGGCCATATCATCGGGCTGGAGGCTTTGGCGCGGTGGCGCACGGCCGACGGCGTGCTGATCCCGCCGTCCGAATTCATTCCGGAAGCCGAAGAATACGGCATGATTGATTCGCTGACGGAAACGATTTTGGATCAAGCCTGCAAATGGAACCAGAAATGGTATTCCATGGGGCTGTGCCGCGTGCCGGTCGCCGTGAACATCTCCGGCCGCCAGTTTCACAACGAAACGCAGCTGCTGTGCATGGTGGACAAGGCGTTGGATGAAAGCGGCTTGCCGCCTTATTTGCTGGAGCTGGAGCTGACGGAAAGTTCCGCAATGTACGATCCGAAAAACGCGCAGAGGATCATCCAAAACCTGCTGGACAACAATATCCGGTGCGCTTTGGACGATTTCGGCACGGGGTATTCGTCGTTGAGCGTTTTGCGTAGCTTCCCGCTGAAAAAACTGAAAATCGACCGGTCGTTCGTTTTGGAATTGAACGAAAAGAAAAATATGGAAATCGTGCGGGCGACGATCGTCATGGCGCACGCGCTGAATTTGTCCGTGTTGGCCGAAGGTGTCGAAAACCGACAGAATTTCGAGATTCTGAAAGATTTGGGATGCGACGTGATTCAGGGATATCTGTTCTCGCGCCCGTTGTCGCCGGAACAAACGGAATTGATGTTGATGCGTTGGGACGCCGACATCGCCGCGTCCGGCCAAGGGTTCTGATACAAACGATGCAATCGCAAACGGCGGAGAGGAAGTCTCCGCCGTTAGAATTATTTTTTTTGGTTGAATCCGCCAAGGATATCCATTATCTTAAAAATGTGCCTTAGCGGGCGCGGAGCCGTGAGAAAGCTCTAATGTTGTTCGGCGCTGATATGCGTCGTAACCCGTGTTGCGTGAATGCTACAACGGAAAAATATCCCCGAATCCATTCAATGGTTCGGGGAGCTTTTGGCGTATGTTCAGAAGTCCCGATTCTTTGTCGGATAACTTTAAAGGCTGAAAGGGTCTTGTAACAACATTATGACTTTCTCAACTCTCCGACCGCCTGATTTCAGGCGGTTTTTCATATTCCGAAAACTATGTGTCTGGCATATTGTTTTCCAATTGTTTTCCAATTAAAACAGGGAGGTGTTGCGCCTCCCTGTTTCATTTGTCTTCCGGTGTTTCGGTGTCGGGGACGTACCGCGTTTTCGGCGGGGCGGCGGCCGGTATTTCACCGATTTCCAATCCGCAATAATCGCAATGGAATTCTTCGGGTTCGTTGAATCCCTCGCTTTGTTCCGCGACAACCTCGTTGGTTTTGCCGCAATGCGGGCAAACGGCCGTGTAGGTGATCGTTTTCATCTGCCGCGTCCCGCCGCCGCTTGGCGCGCGCGCACGGCGTTGTTCGCCGCCGTCGGTTTGGACGCCGGTTTGTCGTTCGCGGCGGAAAGTTCTTTTTTCCACCCTTTGGTTTCGGGATCCTTCACCAAAACGTCGCGCATGATTTTCGCCATACCCTCGCGGTCTTTGATCATTTTCAAAAACGCGTCGGAATCCTTGAAGCCGGACAGAGGAATGCCGACCAGACAAACGTCGCGGCCGATGCTGTCCTTGATGAAAGAATCGCGTTTGCCGCTGTTGTAAACGGTCGGCACTTGAACCACGCTGACGGCTTGGCCGGTCGTCGTTTTCGACCCGTCGATCTTTCCGGCGGGGATGGACGGTTTGCCGCTGAGCGTGACGTGAATGTCTTTGACTTTGATATCCATGCGTCCCCACGCGTAATGCTTGTCCTGATAAAACGCGTCGCGCAATCCGAATTCCGTCAGTTTGCCGTCGCGGTTTTTCCGGATCAGCCAGCACAGGGTGTGTTCCTCCAGATTGCGTTTGTGCGTCGGATCGTCGGGAATGAATTTTCCGTCCCGCATCAACGGTTTGTAAGGAATGTCAACCTTTTTCGGCACGCCGTTTTCCATCCGCGTTTCCTGTTCCATTTTGACGGGAACGCGAACTTCGACGTCGGCGGTGCGCAGTTCGGTGTCGAGGGCGTTGTAAAATTCCTTGGCCTGCCAGCAGTTTTCGTCAACGGGCTTGCCCTGCCACGCCTGATAATACATATCGGACAGATAGGAATTCATCTGTTCCTTTTGCCACATATCGAACATGATCTGTTTGACCTGCGCGTGGTGGCGGCAATCGCCCATGCCCAGTGCGAAAATGGCGGAAATGTTTGTTCTGGTGTCGATATCGGCGTCGCGTTCGCCGATTTTTTTGCCGCACGCCCGCAAAACCGATTTGACCGTCGCGTCGTATCTGGATTCGCCGTATTCGTTTTTGGACAAGGCGTTATCTTCCATATGCAAACCGCTGCCGGCGAAGTTTTCGGTCGTGAACGTCTGGCGGATGAATTGATCGGCGACACTCATGAACACTTCGGGGTCGTTGATGTCCGTCAGCGGCGTGTTCATCAAATCGTCCGCGTTGTAACCGGCGACCGGTTTGTCGAATTTGATGCCCAGCTGGGCGGGCGTCATTTTCACCAATCCGGTGAACAGGCGCAAATCCTTTCTGGAAACGCTGTGGTCGGGCAGCTGGCCGCCGAACGCCATA
This sequence comes from uncultured Rhodospirillales bacterium, assembly GCA_902777205.1. Taxonomy (GTDB): domain Bacteria; phylum Pseudomonadota; class Alphaproteobacteria; order CAAGCB01; family CAG-977; genus UBA11549. The sequence continues at coordinate 4,905 of CACYSU010000013.1, forward strand.
TTGCCGCCGACGCGGTTCGCGCCGCGGAACGCCGATCCGCACCCGCGGTAGGAATAGCTGTAGTCGCGCACGGCCTGCAGTTTAGGATCCTCGGTGATATAGCGGTCCGAGTTGGGGTTGTGCGGCAAAGTGATGGCGTCCGAACGCCGGCCTTTGGGGCGCGCCGTCACGCACAGGCCGGACAGCAGTTCGCAAACGTCGGCCGTGTTTTCGGACGGGAAGTATTGGCCGATGCGGCTCATGTCGCGATAGACATCCTCCAGTTCCCAACGGTATTTGATGCTGTTTTCCAGCCGGTTGCACAAATGTTTGACGATCTTTTTGTCCTGACCGGAAATGCACGCGGCCTGCAGCGCGGTCGAAACGCAGAAATAGTCGCTGGATTCCTCCGCCCCGTCGCGCAAGGCGGCCAGATAGACGACCTTGGCGGTTTCGCGGGCGCGGTCGGTGTTGCCCAGCATGATGTTGCCGTGAACGGCCTGCATCCCGACGGACGATTCCAGCGTGGTCAGGAACCCCTCTTCCAACCGGCGGACGGAATCGGACAGCAGCCCCTCTTTGCGTTCGCGTTCCTGTTTTTTATCGGCCATTTCCGTTTTTTCGGCGATATAGCGCAGACACCGGCCGATGTTGCTGTATGTCACACCGTTGCCGCGACCTTCGTCAATCAGTTCAAAGCACAAATCCATGGAACGGTGGTAATCCCACATCTTGTCCGCCAACTTTTCGCCGCGCGGCACTTTGCGGTAGGCGACGGCCAGCTGTTCGCGCACCATGGGGGCGTTTTTGAAATCCTCGTTATCGACGCGTTTGTACAGGTCGATCATTTTGTCAAAGGCCGCCAGATCGCGATAGGCAGAAAACAGGGACATGATCTGCGACGAATCCAGCTTGTCCGTTCCGTGGGAAACGATGATGTCCAATTCCTGCAGCTTTTCGGCTTTCAGCCGGAAAACGGGTCTGCCGTCCACGCCGACCTCTTTTTCCGTCATCGCCATCGCGTTTTGCACCCGAACGGCGAAGTCGCGCTTTTCGGCCGTCAGCTTCGCGTTTTTTTCAAAGCCTTCGGGCAAGTCGGAAAATGAAATCAAATGATCATGCCGCATAACCTGACACCCCCATCATCATATGGTGTCAAATTAGCAAAAAACACACAAAGAATCAACCGGATTTTTGGACAAAAAAGACAAAAAATCCGCGCTGGCCGCCGGCATACATTTCGCTTGACTTTCCGCTGAAAACGACCGTATCATTGCCCCGTCCCATGGGGGAGTAGTTTGCACACTGCGTGTGTGGCAAGTCAACATCGTGGCCGTATGTCGGTCTGGCTTGTCTTAAAGAACAAGACTCATGTACAGACTGAACGTTCTTTCAGTTCGTACATGAGTCTTTTTTAGTATGGAGGGTATCTTTATGGATGCTTTTACAAAGACACGACAGCAGGTTCTGGATGAATTGGACGTGTCGGAACAAAAAGGGTTGTCCGAAGAGCAGGCCGTTGACAACGCCGTGCGTTTCGGCGTCAACCGGTTGTCCCGTCCGCCGCGTGAATCCCTGTTGCTCAAAATATGGCAAAGCCTGACGGAACCGATGGTTTTGATGCTGGTTCTTGCGGTGTTCATCGCTCTCGGCGTCAACTACGCCCGCAGTTTGAGCGGCGAGGAAACAGAATACATCGAATGTGTCGGCATCGCGGTCGCCATCCTGTTGTCCGTCGCCATCTCTTTGATCATGGAGGGCAAGAGCGCCAAGGCGTTCGACGCGCTGAACAAAATCAAGGACGATATCCCCGCCAAAGTGTTCCGCAACGGCAAAGTCCGCCTGATTTCGCAAAAGGACATCGTTGTCGGCGATATCGTTTGCCTGCAGACGGGGGCGAAAATTCCCGCCGACGGCCGTTTGCTGGAAAGCACCGATCTGCACGTCGAGGAAGCGTCCCTGACAGGCGAAAGCGAAGCGGTGAAAAAGGATGCGGACGTTGTTTTCGACGATCCGCAGACGCCGCTGGCCGAACGGTCGAATATGCTGTATTCGGGAACGTTCGTGACGGCGGGGTCGGGGCGCATGATCGTCACCGCCGTCGGCAACGACACCGAATTCGGGCAGATCGCGCGCGAACTGTCCCGCGCCGAAAAAAGCATGACGCCTTTGCAGGAAAAACTGGCGCATTTGGGCGGCGTCATCGCCGTTTGGGGCGTGTCCATGGCCGCTTTGGCGTTTTTGATCCAGCTGGGCGTGTTTTTGTATAACGGGACGGCCAACCTGTCCAACGTGTCCGAAGCGTTCATCACCAGTATCGTTCTGATCGTCGCCGCCGTGCCGGAAGGTCTGCCGACGACCGTCGCCATTTGTCTGGCGATCAACATCATTAAGATGTCCAAAGAAAACGCTTTGGTCAAAAAGATGGTCGCGTGCGAAACGATCGGGTGCATCAACGTCATTTGTTCGGACAAGACGGGAACGTTGACCGAAAACCGTATGACGGTCGTGCAGGTGTGCGAACACGGTGATATGAAATCGCCGCAGGATGTCACGGATCGCGATCTTTTGACGAATTTCTGCGTCAACGCGACGGCCGACATTGATATCGAAAACAACAGCTATACCTTTATCGGCAACCCGACGGAATGTGCGTTGCTGGTTGCCGCCGACAAGGCGGGACGCGACTATCGCGCCGTTCGCCGGTCGTTCGGCGTCGCGCACGTTTATCCGTTTTCGTCGGAAACAAAGAATATGACAACGGTCGTGCGCGGAGAAGGCTGTTACGTCGCATTCACCAAGGGCAGTCCTGAAAAAATTCTGTCCATGTGCGAATTGGACGCCGCCGTGCGTGAAAAATACGAATCGCAGATCGTCGCATATCAGGAAAAAGCCTGCCGCGTGATCGGTTTCGCGCACAAGGAAATCGCCGCTTGTCCCGATTTTGAAAACGGCCGCGCCGGAATCGAAAGCGGGCTGATCTTCGACGGTTTCGTCGCGATCGCCGATCCTTTGCGCGCCGAGGTGTTCGACGCCGTCCGCAGCTGCCGCAAAGCCGGCATCGACATCAAAATGCTGACCGGCGACAACATCGTCACGGCGACGGCGATCGCCAACGATTTGAACCTGTTGGACGGCGACCACATCGCCGTGGAGGCCAAGGACATCGACGCGTTGAACGACGCTCAGCTGACGGCTTTGCTGCCGAAGATCCGCGTGATCGCGCGCAGCACGCCCGTGATCAAAATGCGCGTCGTCAAAACGCTGAAAGCCATGAAATGCGTCGTCGCCGTCACGGGCGACGGCATCAACGACGCCCCCGCGATCAAAAACGCGGACATCGGGTTGGCAATGGGCATTTCCGGCACCGAGGTTTCCAAGGAAGCCAGCGACATCGTTTTGCTGGACGATTCCTTTTCAACGATCGTCAAAGCGATTCAGTGGGGACGCGGGATTTATGAAAACTTCCAACGCTTCATTTTGTTCCAACTGACGGTAAACCTGTCTTCGGTCGTCGTCGTTCTGGCGTCGCTGATCGCCGGATTCCCGACGCCGTTCACCGCGCTGCAGCTGTTGTGGGTGAATTTGATCATGGACGGGCCCCCCGCCCTGACGCTCAGTCTGGAACCGATCCGCAGTTCGCTGATGAACAATAAACCGACGCCGCGCGACGCCGGCATCGTGACAAAGGAAATGCTGGTGCGCATCATCTTCGGCGGTCTGTTCATTTCGGCCGTCATGATGGCGCAGACGGTGACGAATTTCATGGGCGCGGCGCCCGAACAAAACGGAACGGTTCTGTTCACGCTGTTCGTGACGTTCCAGCTGATGAACGCGTTTTCCTGCCGCGAATTGTCGCATGAAAGCGTTTTCAAACACTTTTTCGACAACAAACTGATGTTGATCGCATTTTTCGTGACGTTCGTCCTGCAGTTTGTGATCAGTCAGTACGGCGGCCGCATTTTCGGAACGGTTCCGATGCCCGCGGAAATGTGGGGCAAAATCTTCGCCCTGTCCGCCAGCGTGATCGTCGCGTCCGAATTGTTCAAAGCATTCATGGCCGTGAAAAGCAAATTGAATAAGTAAGAAATAAAATATTGACAAGCCCGCTTCCGCGTTTTCCGTAGAAGCGGGCTTTTGTATCACTGAAAATCACGAACCAAGCGCAGAGTTCCGGAAAGCTTACTGCTATGCGTGAAAAAAAACTCCTTGGTTCTCTTGCGGTCTGGGAATCGCAGGAAGAACTAAGGAGTAAAACAATGAACGATCTAAAAATATTATCACATACGACGTATAATTGTAAGTACCACTAGACATTCGCGTAGAAACACATTCGCAAAGCCTTTTATGGCGAGAAAGGCGATGCGATCGGGGAAATGCTAAGAACGCTGCGCAGTTGGAAAAGCGTCACAATCATACATAGGAACGGGAGTGTACCTCGATTATGTGCTTATGCCGGTTGAAACGCAGCCGAAAATAAGCACGTTCGTATTTTATTTTTCGATTAAATCAGGTATGTCAAAGCCTTGCTCTCTAAGATTTTTCTCCATTTCTTCAATGGACACGCCGGGACTGCCCGGAGACATGAGATGCAGTCTAATAAGCACCAAACAGATAAAACCAAACACATACAAGAATACACCTGTGAATAAATAAATGCGGGCAGTGGTTTTGGCAGATATGGTGCCTGTGTAGGCATAAAATGATTTTAAGTTCATGATGTTGCTCCTATTACAAAATATAAGTTTTTCAATCTCCTAAAAATCTTGGAAAATAAAATAATTTCGTTTGACATTTCACATTCCTTTCAAAAATTCGTTTACCAATTCGTCAATTTTTTCGTCCGAAACGACCGAACGAAAAATCTTCACCGCCAGCGAGTGCCGGCTTTTAGTTTGAGCGACCGCTCGCAAGAGCAGAACGTACTGTTTGATTGTTCCTTCCTTAATGCCGATTTCAGCGGCCATTTCGGAATCCGTTTTAGCTTTCAAGACGCCCGTCAACACGGTCGCCAATCTATCTTTGGACAATTTACCGGCCATCGTTTTCCTCCAACAATTTAGCCAATTCCTGTTTTCCCATCGCACCGGCAAGATTTGCCATTTTTCAATCCCCTAAAAGTCAGGGCAAATAAAATTCGCGGCAACCTCACTTGCAAAGGTTTAAGGTTTTTCAATCCCCTAAAAGTCAGGGCAAATAAAATACCCGACCAGAACAGAGGTCGTTAATCAGAGTTTTTCAATCCCCTAAAAGTCAGGGCAAATAAAATCGACGAACGAAGCTTTGCTTTGCACGGTTGGTTTTTCAATCCCCTAAAAGTCAGGGCAAATAAAATTTTGTCCTTGTTTGCGATTTTTCCGCCTTTGTTTTTCAATCCCCTAAAAGTCAGGGCAAATAAAATCAAATCGGTTGGCGGCTGTTCGGCATTGATGTTTTTCAATCCCCTAAAAGTCAGGGCAAATAAAATTTGGGCGTCACCGCGCCGTTCGTCGCGTCGGTTTTTCAATCCCCTAAAAGTCAGGGCAAATAAAATTGGCGTGCGCGCATATCGTCAGAACGGATGGTTTTTCAATCCCCTAAAAGTCAGGGCAAATAAAATAAGAGGAGTGCAAACGAAGAAACGAATGGAGTTTTTCAATCCCCTAAAAGTCAGGGCAAATAAAATAACGTCGGTTCGCCCATTTCGCCCGCCGTGTTTTTCAATCCCCTAAAAGTCAGGGCAAATAAAATCGTTTGCCGCAACCACGCACGCAAAGAAGGGTTTTTCAATCCCCTAAAAGTCAGGGCAAATAAAATGTGATTCCGATATTGCCTTGCGCATTGCCGGTTTTTCAATCCCCTAAAAGTCAGGGCAAATAAAATCCGTCAACAAGAAAAACACTGGTTTTTTCTGTTTTTCAATCCCCTAAAAGTCAGGGCAAATAAAATAATCTTGAGAATATCTTGAAAGAATCTTTGGTTTTTCAATCCCCTAAAAGTCAGGGCAAATAAAATAAGGAAGTCGGAAATATGATTGCCTATTTGGTTTTTCAATCCCCTAAAAGTCAGGGCAAATAAAATTCAACGGAAAATGTTTGGATGATTTGCTATGTTTTTCAATCCCCTAAAAGTCAGGGCAAATAAAATTCAGAGATTGAACGCTTGCACAATGAACTGTTTTTCAATCCCCTAAAAGTCAGGGCAAATAAAATACGAAAGCGTTTGATATGTTATTCGATGCTGTTTTTCAATCCCCTAAAAGTCAGGGCAAATAAAATTGAATCGGCGGATTCCCGTACGGAAAAAACGTTTTTCAATCCCCTAAAAGTCAGGGCAAATAAAATGTGTATCGCGCAACACCTTAATTATTAACATTAAAAGCCGTATTTCACAATAAAAAAAATGAAAAAATCCGGAGTCGTTTTTCCATGCTTTTTCAAAAAATTCAGAATAAACGGGAAAAATCATATTGTCCCATTCCCAAAACGACGCTTTTTCCGATATGAAAATATTTTCCGGCAATCAAATACGGGGATAGTTTTGTCAAATCTCCTTTTAACGTGAATTCTCCCATTATTCCACCCAAGGCGATTTTTGTTTTTTGACGCGAAGAGTAGCGAGTCCAATCAAACCAATGAAGATCAGCGTCCGTTAATATGGTGTTTTCTATGCCGGGGCGCAAAGCGTCAAAATCAATCGGCGGAAAATCCGGAATATGTTGTTTCGCCAATGTTTGCTGGCGGCGGATCAGTGCTGTTAAAAAATCGCGAGCCGTCAATTTTTCCGCAGGAACGGGATGTCCGTGATGCTGTATTCGTAACGGTGTTTTCAATCGGACGCGTATGGCGGTTGTTTCCCGTTCGTCGGGCAGGGGAAAGTCCGGATCCGCGACTGCGGTTTCGGCGTCTTCGTTTTCAAAATCGTACAACAATGTTTCCGATCCGTCCGCAAAAACCTGATGCACGTGAATCAATCGCGCTTGCGTGCGTTCTTTGGTAAATCCCATATTGCTTGCTTTAGACCATGCCAGCAGGACATAGGAAAGTTTTTCAACCGCCGTTCCGAACAGCAGATGATGAAATGAAAAACAATCCCCTTGCGCTATGTTTTTACATCCTATGGCCATCGGTTCGATCACATACGGGTTTGTCATTTCCTCGCCCTTGGCAACGGCGGTGTATCCGTTTTCAAATATGGCCGCATAGGGGCACGTCATCGCCGCCGCGCAATCCGCGCAAGTGTCTTTTTTCGCCAAACAAGATACCCGCCGCAAGGATTTTCCGAATATTCCCCGTAACGCGGAGCCCGAATAAACCGGAAAATTCATATCTTGCAGCGCTCGAAACGTCAGGCGCAATTTAACCAGCGGAAAAGTCATTTCATTTCCTCGAATTCAACAACGCACCATCCGAACGGTTGTCTTTCCGCGCTGTCGTTCGCAAACCAATACGTCGTCGCATGGTCGTCAAAACGCGGCTGTTTTTCTTTGCCCTGCATAATTCTGATATTACGCAGCCCCTCAATTGTCTTGCTTTCCGCTCCGCCGTGTTTTCCCATGCAAAGCAGAAACGCCGGTTTTGATTTTTCAACAGATTTCCGTATCTTTTCAAACAAAACGGCGGAAACGCCATGTGTGTGGATTTGATGATCCTCCTGATCCGAAAGGATGTCGGCATAAAAATCATTGCAGGATTTTTGTATGGAAACCATATCGAAACCGTTTTGCATAATGGACAAAGACGATTCAAAAACCGTTCCGGACGGAATGACTTCAATATAAGTTGAAAGTCCTCCTTTCGGATTTAAAATTTTTGCGCTGTTGCGTTTAACGTTTTCAGCCGTGTCAATTTTCGTCATAAAAGTTTTTGACGCATGGCCGTCTTCGACTTTCAAAGCCTTGAACGGATCGTTGGTCGGATTTTGATAACCGTATAACGTTTTTTCGGCATCTGCGCCCTTTTTATAATCTTTGTCCAGCCGCAGCCGTTCGTTTTTCCGCGACATCAGTGCCGTGCGGATCGCGCCTTTGATCGACGAACCGGGGATGTACGGTGTTCCCGTCGTAGGATCGGATATCTGTTTTTCAATATTAAACTTGGAAAAATCGTTGTCTCTGCTGTTCACTTTTCCAAATTTTTCCGCATATTTTTTTGACACTTCCCGACAAACAAGCGCTCGTTTCGTCGCGGTTTTAACAATCGAAGCGGCTTTGTTTTTAAAAAAGTTTTGCAGAGTCGTCAAATCGCCCGTCCGCGCTTCTTTCAGCAAAAGCGCTTTATCAGCGGGGGATAAGGCCGCCGACAGCTGCCCCGGCGTAAATGTGTAAAGGAAGCAGTCCGCCGTTGCCGATGTCGCGGTTTGTCGGGCGGGAAGCGTTTGTCGAGGCAAATCGGCGCCGCAATCCCCGCAGAATTCGGCGTTTGCCGGATTTCTGTATCCGCATTCGGGGCAAATGATAGCGGAATCCGGCTGTTTTTGCGATTGTTCCCGTTCTCCGTTTTCTGAAAAAATCACATATTCCGTCGGTTCCAAATCCGTTGCCGCGCCAATATGAACGGGCGTCAATACCGTGATTTTCAGTTTGTATTTTTTCATAAACTCTGTCATAACGCCGATTCCTTTGCGGTCAGTCCGATTACGGGCGCATATCCCTGAAACACGGTTCTGTCGTCGGTCAGCGACACCCCCTTTACACCTGTTCCGACGAACAAAGGTGCCTTGGCCGGCATTGTGTTCGGTGTCAACACCGCGCCGGTGTCCATGGTCAAAACAGGCAACTTGAACGGATTTCCGGACAATGCCGCCGTGTTGCCGTGACGGCCGAAACGGATGAAAACCTTGTAAAACGATTTGTCCGCATCAAATTCGCCGATTGCCGGAACGCACGGCGCCAGCGTCATCAAAGCCGTATAGTCCGGATTGTCGAACGAAACGCGCTTCATTTCCCGAACAGAAAATTTTCCACCGCCCGACGATGCTTTTTTGCCGTATCCCGTCAGTCCGATTTGTTCAAACAGGCTTTTAACTTCATCGGCGGAAATCCGTGGTTCGTCAATGACGGCATATACGGTTAACACGCTTTGATAGTAAAACTGATCCGTCAGGTACGCCGAATATTTTCCGCCGCTGGCGTGGTTCGTTTCGGGATTGACGCTGTTGGCCGTTTTCAATGTTTTTTTCATAAAAGAAACTTCGGCAAAGGAAGCCGCCATTTGATTCGTCGGCAAGAAGACTTTGTCCGCCGGCAGCCATTCGCGGCGTTTGAATTTTTTGCGGTCTTTGGCGTTGAAATCGTCGTCCTTTTGTCCCTCTTTTTTATAATACGGAAAAGGCAGGACGGGTTTCGGCAAGTGTCCTTTCGGAAACGCGTCAGACAGCACGATGTACGGGCGGTTGTCCGCATATCCGTCAAGCAGTTTTGTCAGGCGGTTTTCGCCGAATTTTTCCGCGGCCGCCCAGCAAAACATACCGAACAGCGTATCCCCTTTTATCGGTGTATAAAAACCGCCCGTCGGGGCTATGTCCAGCTGATACAACTCCATATCGTTTTCCCGATTAAACAAATCTGTTTTCAAAAGGCTTAATGGCATCCAGACCGGATTGAATGTCTTTGCCGTCCAGTTTCAATTCCTCGAATTTGATACGGCCGTAACCGCGGGATCCCGAACCGCCCAAAGCATCCATTTCCAACAGTTTCATCGTGCCCAAAACCAGCGGTAAAACATCTTCGTCGTCGTATTGTTTGACGGTCAGTTTGAAATCGAATTCCGAGCCGGGCAAAACACGTTCCGTATTCCGCGGATTCGTCGCCGTTCCGGTCACGCGGTCAATCGAGTTTTCCATTTTGACTTCGGTATAAAGCATTTGCTTTTTGTCGATGATCTTTTTCCATTCTTCGGTCAAAAAGCAATCCCAAAAAGACAAACGCGCCGGCTTGACAGTATCGCTGCCCGCGGGCGAACCGAACAACTTGACGACCGTTTCTTCTTTGTCGTCGCCGCCTTTATACAGACGCAAGAGACTGCGCATTTTTCCTTTCAGCGAAGAGCCGGGGATGTACGGTTCGTTCGTCGCGGCGTTTTTAATCACGGGATTGTCCGTGCCGCCGATGTGCATTTCCGTATTGCCCGATCCGATGTGCAGTCCCGTAACGACCTTGATTTTTCCGGTAATCATTTTCATTTCAAATTTCATGGCGGGTGTTCCTTTAATCTTTTTTGTATTGTTTATAAAAGCCCATCATCGCTTCCATAAACAATTTGGCGTTGTTCAGCGTTTTTTGATCGTCAATCCGGTCAATCAGCCTATTGATGAAGCATTGGAATGTGGCGTCAACATTTTTGCGCCCCTTGGCGTAAGCGGCTTTGGATTTCATCATATACACAAACGGCAAAGCGTCTTGAAACGCTTCGTCCGATCGGGCGGCGCGTTCGTTCCACATCACCAATTCGTCGTAAAACCGACGAAGCTGTGTCGATTTGTTCACGCTGTCCGAAGATTCGGCAATCGTTTTCGCACATTTATCGGCAATCGTGTCAAACAGTTCTTTGGTCAGCGTTTTGATGTCAAATTCGGGCAAAGGCCTCTCTGTTTCCGCCGGTTTAAACGGACGTGGCGTGTTTTGCGTTTGCGCCGGCCTGTTGCCCAGCCCCAGAGTCTTTCTGCCGGAAAAATTATTTTGATAAGGTGTCATCTTTTTCCTCTCTTTGTTGATAAAGCCAAGTGGACAAGGCTATTTTATAATCCGTTTCATAGTGCGCGATCGCATCGCCGATTTCTTTGGCGATGGCGTCTGCGGCAACCTGTTTGTCCTCGGCGGCGATTTTCTTTGACATTTCGGCGAAACGGGCGGTTTTATAAACCAGTTTCGACCGCCACATCGCATTCACAAAGTTTCCTTTGCTCGCGCTTTCGGCTTGATCGCACAGGGTTTGAAGGCTGTAAACATATCCGATCGACAGACCGTATTTTTCCGTCATATCGTCCAAGCGATGCTCCAACGTCATCAGATTGTCGTAATCCGCGAAGGAAACCGTTTGACCGAAACAGCAAACGGCGTTTTTCGACGGCGCGTCGGAATTCGGATATTTTTTCGCTTTTTCCAACGCCTCTTCAGCCATGGATGACATGGTGACGACATCTTCACCCGAAGCGGTCATGCACATTCCGATCGAAAATGTGATGTCGTTGCGATTGCAAACGTATTCCTTGAATTTGTTTCGCAGAGTCGGAACAATCCGGACTTGGTCAAGCCACGGGCCGATCAGGTAAAAATCATCGCCGCCGGCAAAAACGGTGTAAATGTTTTTCGCTTTTTCCTCCGTTTGACACAGCCACGGCAGCCAAATCGTGAAGAAATTGTTCAGTTGGCGGCTTAATCCGGCGAGCGTCGCAAACGTCGGTGTTTTAATGCCGTTTTGCAGTAAAGAGCCCAAATCGTCGATATCGCCCTTGATGCTCATCACGGCGGGTTTGACGACTTTCCTGCCGTCTTCGATATGGCGGCAGTTGATTTCCGCCAAATCGGAAAAGGTTTTGATATTGTCGTTTTCATCGCGCGGAACGTAGGCGTTGATGTATCTGCGCGCCAATCCGTTGAATAGCGCTTTGTCCGGATTTTCATCCGGCAAAGAAATGTCCCAGCGGCGCAAAGCCCCGTCCGTGTTCTTTTTCCAGCTGATATAAAAACCGAAAATGTCCGATTTTTCACCGTCGTCAGCCGGAGCGGAGGAAATGGAAAGGCAGGCTCTTTTCGTCAGGTTTTCGCCCAGCTGTAAAATCTCGGCGCAGCCGCGGCAGGCATAGGAGGCGGTGTCGTCGTTGTCCTGAAACGTGATTTCAGTTTCGGCCGGCATTTTGCCGTCAAAACAGCAAACGCCTTTGTCGGGATCATAACGGTCGGCAAAAGCTTTCATCGCGCCGGCGTTCGCGGCGCAGAGGTTGAATTTTTGCAGTTTCGCTTTGCCCAAAGAGCGGAAAATTTCATTTTGAAGCGTTTTGAAATTCTTTTCTTCAAAATCGGATTGCGACGCTTCAACGGTTGCCAAGCCCAAAGATACTTCGCCGAAATACCGGTGCAAGAACCAATCGTCGATTTTTTGCCGGATTTCCTTGATTTTATCTTTGCTCGCTTTGGTGTTCGGCGCGACAATGATAAACTTTCCGGCCGCGTTCATGATTTGCGACGTGGAAGGCAGACCGAGTTCCCGCAGCACTTTCAACGCCGCGCATTCGGAAAACAGGGATATCATAAAAGAGCGGCCGCGCAGCAGCTTGTACGCGTTTTTGCGCATATGTTTCCCGACATCGAAAATAAAGCCTTGGATGCCGGAAACGTCGCCTTGAATCAATAAGAATTTTTTATCGTTTTTCCGGTTTAACGCCTCTGACGTTTCCGTGTCCGTTTCCTTGTGATACCGCCACAAAGCCGTTGCCAGAGCCGCCGTGCTTTTGGAATGGTCGTACAGGGAAACGTCCGCGATGGCGCCGAACGCCGTTGCCGAAGGAATGTTCTGCGTGTAAACGGAGTAAAGCGTGTCGAAATGATCCAGCCATAAATCCCAGTTTTCACGGTCATGTATCTTTTTGATGTCTTCGACAAAGGCGTCCCATAAATCCCGATATTCCTTTGTCGCTTCTTCCCGTGTCATGTCGTGCCGTAATGCCGGAAAAACAGCCGAGGGTGAAAGCGGTTTTAAAGGATAGCGGTATTTCAAAGTGTCGGGCGTTAAATTTTCACGCTTGTCCGTTTCGGTCGAAAGTTCGTCAAACAAAGGAATTAAACGGGATATTTGATAATTTTCTCCGGTTTCCTGTTCGTTGTATTCCGAACGTTCAAACGCGCTGGAAAGGCGGTCGGAAACACAAATGACATTTTGCAGATAAGTATCCGGTTTGTGATGTTTCGCCGCGGCCGTGATGATCGAATCGTCAACGTCGCCCTGCTGAAAAGGCGTCGTATCCGCATCGCCCTTGATCGCCGGCAGGAATTTTTCAATCGTATCGAGCGCTATTCCCGTATAAGCGGCGTGAATGTGCGTGTGTTTTCCGTATTGGGAATTGAACGGACAACATACATGGATATTTCCGTTTCTTTTTTCTTCGGAAATTTCGATTTTCGCGCGTTCGGCGAATTTTCCGATGTCGTGAATTAACGCCGCAAAAGCGACCCTGCAAGACGGATAAAGATAATCGTTCATAGGGTGGTATCCTGAAATTTATTCATAAACAAGGCCGTGTCCAATTTGGATTGCCATTCTTCCGCGGCCGTCGGCCGCAGCTGTTCAATTAAGGAATTAAAGATGCTTTTCAGTTCATGAACATCTTTGATTCGAGGGGAATATCCGTGAATTAAAATGGAGTTGTTGCGTATATCCGCGATTTTCGCATCAACGCTTCGCAGATAATCCGCTTTCGGATGTTTGATGAAATCCAAAAAATCAATAACCTGTTTTCTGCCGAACGGCGGGTAAATATCGACGTTTTCGCTTTTTCTTATACGGTTGTTTGTTGCAAAGTCACGGACTTTCGGGTTGGAGGAGGACATATGATTTGAAATATATCCTTTTTTGAACAAATAGAATTGTCCCAACATTTCAGCAATGCGGTATGCGCGAATGGCGGCGTCTTCGTATTGTCCGGCTTTCAGTCGCCGCAACCCGTTCGCATACAGGTCAAACATTATGTTAAAAACAGTCTCCGCGTTTTTATCCAGCACGCTTTGCGATAAAACTTCGCCGCATTTTTCATCCGGTTCGACAACAGGCGCGGCCAGAGCTTTTATCCATTCCTGAACGGCGGCGGATGTCGCAAATCCGAAAACCGGCATATCAAAAACGGGGCAATTTTCGGCGGCGGTTTTGTAATCCAGCCGATCCCAGGCGGAATAAAAATCGGCCAGCATTTTGGCGTTTTCAATAGTGTTTTTTAATTTTTCCGTCGGTTTTTCAGCCGAAAGCAAAGATTTCGCCGCCGAAAACTGCCATGTTTTGAACAGGGTGCGGCATTGATCCAAAACCGACAGCCCGCGCGCGTAAGAGGCGTCAAAGTTTTTAACGGTTTCTCCATCAATCAATACACCGTTTTGATCGCTGTTGCGTTGGATGTAATGAAAATCGGAAACGCGGTAACGCATACCGATCGCGTACAACGCCGCGCTCATCGCCTTTGTGCCATGTGTGAAATCAATGATAAAATCTTCGGAAGAAAAACCTTTTTGAAATAAAAGCTGAAATTTCTTTTCAAAAAATTCAAAACATTTGTCCGCGTCAAACTCCATATTTTTTTCAGGCAGATTTTCGATGAAAACTTGACGGGTGCCATTGTATTCGCGCTCGATTTCTTCGGCATTGTCCAAGCTGGAACCCGACGGGAATAAAACGACGATTCCGGCAGGTGTCGAATCTATGGCTTTTCTGAGTAAACGCCAATAGGATTCGGGATATTCCGGATCTTTTTTATTTCCCATTCCGACGATTAAAAACAGAATGTTCGATGCGTTAATCATGCAAAATTCTTCCCTGAATTAAATAATTGTTCCGTTTCCGATCGATTAAACGATCATACAATCTTCGATGGTTTCTATCAACGTCTTTATCGCAAACGGAGATCGTCTCCAAATCATCAAACATATTTTCCGTCCTTGTGTTCATGTCAGTGTGAAGATTATAGTAGCAGACGATATAGACAAACTCTGTCGCACTTTTCGGGGTGAAAAATGGATGAAACGCGTTATTTTAAAAAGATATATGAACTGGTTTTAAAATTGCAAAACTCAAAAGCCGGCATGACAAAACGGGAAATCGCCGATTTTTTGCATTGTTCAATAAAAACGGTGGAAAGAAAAATCGCGGAGGTGGAACGTTGTTTCGGGGATGCGTTTATCGAAACGTCAACTTATCCGAAGATGTATAAAATCAGATCGGAAGACCTGTCTAAAAAGCTTGCCTTGTCTTCAAACGACGTTTCAATCATTCGTCAGGCCTCGGATCTGTTCAGGAAAAACAATCGGGAAGAGGAGGCTGCAGATTTGGAAATTATTGCTGAAAAATTGCAAACAATATTGGCTCCCGGAAATTCCAGAGAACTTGAAATGCTGATGATTGCCGAAGGGAACGCGCGGCGTCCGGTCCCGCATAAAAAAATAAATATGGAGATTGTAACGGCTGTTCGTACCGCAATACAAAATTGGAATGCGATAAAAATAGAATATAAACCAAAGAGGAAAATATCTTTCGGCACATACGTGTTATGTCCGTTCGGAATACTGTACGGTGAAAGAAATCATTACCTGCTGGCAAAAAGATACGATCATCAGGATACGGATGATTTGCATTATTATATTTTATCAAACATTCGTCATGTTTCCATATTGGAAAACAAACGTTTTTCCATTCCGGAAAATTTTTCGATGACGGATCATACAAAAAACCTGTTCGGAATGTATAACGAACCGCCGTTTGACGTGGAGTGGCTTTTTTCGCCGAAAGCGGCGCGCGAGGCCGAACAGTTCGTTTTTCATCCTTCACAAACGATGCAAAAGAATCCGGATGGTTCTTTGACGGTTTGCTTTCGGGCGGGAGGCTGTCTGGAAATGGCTTGGCACTTATATACTTGGTGTGGACAAGTCAGAGTAATAAAACCGGTCGATTTTTGGCAGCGAGTCGATAGGCTTCGCAAGGATTGGTTTTAATAACTTGTAAAACGGCAGCGTCGCAATAGTGTGCCGACGCAAAGCGTTTCACAACGTGCGCAGATATAAAATTTGGGGAGGGTGGTATAAGCGGGATGCGGCGGGCGGATTCAAAATGTTGTTGCGGGTGTGCGGCCGATCGGGGGAAAGAATATTTCGGGGCGGGGTGCGACTCGGCAAAAAAGTTTAACAAATCGTAAAAAAAAGGTTGAACGCGATTCAATATATTGTATCTTGGAAAAAATACGGCCTTGACAAGGTTGTTCGTTTTTATCGGCTGGGGACGGCGTTTATGTTTTTTTTCAATCGGTTCGATTCCAAGGTTTTTTGTTGGGCGGTGCTGTTTTCCGCGATGACGGCGTCTTGCGCGGTGCAGACGGAGCCGACGACGTTGGGCGAACGTTCCGCGCGCGCCGCCGTGGATAAGGCCGCTTTGCTGGGCGGGCAGGAGGAGATTGTCAAGCCGGTGTCGCTGTACGAGGCCATCGCCCGCGCCGTCAAGTACAATTCGGATCAGAAAGTCGCGCTGATGGAGCAGGCCGTCGCCTATGGCGTGGCGGATTCCGCGGGAATGGATATGTTGCCGCAGCTGGCGGCCGGCGGCGGGTTTTCCGCGCGTTCCAACCGGTTGGCCGTTTCGGCGAAATCCGCGGCCGACGGATCGCAGACGTTGGAAAATTCTTATATTGAGGACAAGACCGTCCGCGGCGCGAATTTGCAGATCGTTTACAACGTGTTGGATTTCGGCATCAGCTATGTCAGCGCCAAGCAGGCGTCCGACCGCCGTTATGTCAGCGAGGAGATCCGCCGCAAGTCGATCCAGCAGATCGTTCACGAAGTGCGCACGGTTTTCTGGAAAGCCGCCGCGGCGCAGCGCGTTTCGCAGGATCTGGCCGTGTTGATCGGCGCCGTGCGCGACGAATTGGTGCGCGTCAATGTCGGCGATCCCGCCGAAAAAACGGCCGATCAGCTGAAAGAGCAGAAAAAGCTGTTGAACGCTTTGCAAAGTTTGTCCGAAATGCGCAACGACATTTTGACGGCCAAGGCGCAGTTGGCGGCGTTGATGAATTTGCCGCCCAGCACCGATTTTTCGCTGGATATTCCCGCCGATATGGACAAGCCGCAGATCGTCAAGGATTTGGGACAAATTGATTTGGAGCAGTTCGCTTTGGTCAACCGGCCGGAATTGCGGATCAACGATTATGAAGCCCGCATCGCCGCGGCGGAGGCGAAAAAGGAGATTTTGCGTCTGTTCCCCGGAATCGAATTCAGCGCGGGGGTCAACTATAATTCCAATTCCTACCTGAAAAACAAAAACTGGGCGGACGCCGGCATCGGGGTGACGTGGAACCTGATGAACCTGTTTTCCCGTCCGCAGGCGATCAAGGTCGCAAAATCCAAAGAGGAATTGGAGCATATGCGCCGTTTGGCGATGACCATGGCCGTCATGTCGCAGATCAACATCGCTTATTTGCAGCTGCGGCAGAACGCCGAGGCGTTTGAAATCGCCGATTCATTGGACAAGGTCAACGACGGGTTGTGGCAGAAGTCGTTCGAGGACAAAAACCAGACCGGAAAACAGCGGCGCGAAACGCTGATCGTTGCCGTCGAACGGCTGGTCGCGCATTTGAAACGCGATTTCGCCTATGCCGATTACAAAGGGGCGGAAAGCGCTTTGTTTGTCGCGCTGGGTGTCGATCCTTTGCCGCGTTTCCCCGCGAAGGCCGGCGTTTTCGCGATTGCGGAAACGCTGCAGGACAATTTGTCGCGCAACGCGCCGCGCGGATTTAAGGATGTGTCTTACGACCGTCCGCCGTCGGACAAGCCGCACTTGACGGTTTTGCGGCCGGATCAGCGCGCCAAGTTGTTGGAATGGTCGGGGCTGCGCCGCGTCGGAAAGAACGGAACGTCGTCTTTGGCCGGCCGCGCCGTCAACGATCCGGTCGTTTTGAACAAGACGGCGGAAAAGGCGAAAACAAGCGGTGACGCCGCCGTCGCCGCGCCCGTCGTTCCGGTCGCGCGTCCCGCCGCCGAAGCGGGGTTCAAGCTGCTGCAGTTGTCTTCGTTTGAAAAACTGGGCGGCGCGCGGGCGTATTGGCGCGAATTGGTCGCCGCGGATGCCGGTTTGACCGCCTATTCCCCGATTTACAGGGAAGTCAACGTCAACGGAACCAAGCGGTTCAGAACGTTCATCGCCGACACGGAAGTCCGGTTGAAAGAATTGTGCAAGCGGTTGGCGGCCGAATTGAGATCCTGCCTGATCGTCGGCAGGTGAGAAAATCAGATTATTTGCTTTGGCCGGTCGGGCGGGATTGATCCGTCGCCGTTGTCGCGTCCGTGGTTTCCCGCGGCGGCGGGGGCGTGGGGACGGCGCGGCCGGTCAGCAGGCTTTTGACCGATCCGACGGCGAAAAATTGTTCATACAATGAGTCGGGCATATCCGTTCCCTTTCCGCAATACCGGAAAAAGTATCCGTCAAAAGAGGGAAATTGTCAATGCGCGCCGCGAAAAACGACGGGCGGCGGTGTTTTTTTTGGTATATCGGGGATGAATGGCGACGGTCGGTCAGGCGACGCGGTCTTTGAACAATTCCGGCAGGGAGTCAATGGCGTCGTCGATCAGTTTTTGTCCCGCTTCGCCGGTCAGTTTTTCCGTCAAAAGCTTTTCAACCGTTTTCATTGCCACGTCGGCCGCCAGAGCGCGGATCTCGTCCGTCGCTTCGCGGGCGGCGCGATCCAAGCGTTGTTCCGCGGCGGTTTCGCGGTTTTTCAATTTGTTTTCAAAGTCGCTTAAGAGGGTTTCTTTGAACTTTTCCGCGTTTTCCTCGGCCTGCGCCAGCGCGTCGCGGGCGGTTTGTTCCGCGCCGGTCTGCTGCGCCGTGTAATCGTCCAGCAGTTTTTGCGCCTGTTTGCGCAGATCGGCCGCTTCGTTCAGCTGTTTCGCGATTTTGTCGGCGCGCGATTGCAGCATGGCCGAAACGGCTTGGCCGGCCAGTTTGACCAGTGCGAAAACCGTGATGCAGAACGCGACGCCCACCCAGAACGTGGGATCCTGAAACAGGCTGTGTTCGGCGGGGTGTGCCGTTGTCGTCGATGCCAACGCGGCGGAAATGATCATGCGCTTTTCTCCATCACCGAAGCGGTTTCCTGCCGGATCTCGTCGGCCGGAACCGTGATCCCGCCGATTTTCCGGACGATCGCGTCCGTCAGTTCGCCGGAAATCGACGCGACTTCGCGCAAGGCGGATTCGCGCGCCTGTTTCAGCGCCTGTTCCTTTTGCGCGATGTGTTCGTTCAGCCGCGCGGTGAATTCGGCTTCGGATTGCGCGGTTTGCGCCTGCGCCTGTTCCTGCGCCTGCGCCATCAGCCGCGCGGTGTTTTCCCGAACCGAAGCGCGCGCCGCGTCCAATTCCTTGAGCAGGCGGGCGGCTTCGGTTTTCAGGATTTCGGTTTGTTTGATGTCTTCTTCGATTTTCGACCGGCGGACGTCAACCGTCGCGCGCATCGCCGGCATGACCAAACGCCATACCGCCAAAAACATGGCGCAAAACGTCACCAGCATCCAAAAGCTTTGGGATGCGTACCATGTCGGGTCAAGCTGCGGCAACATTCCGGTCGATCCTTCGGAAGATTACAGGAACAACATGATCAAAGCGATGACGAGCGCGTACAACGCGATCGCTTCGGTCGCGGCGAAACCGATCAGACCGAACGCGTTGACGTCGTTTTTCACCGTCGGGTTGCGGCCGACCGTGTCGATCATCGTGATCCAGATTTTGGACACGCCTTCGGCGGC
The DNA here is from genome assembly GCA_902777205.1 of uncultured Rhodospirillales bacterium. Taxonomy (GTDB): domain Bacteria; phylum Pseudomonadota; class Alphaproteobacteria; order CAAGCB01; family CAG-977; genus UBA11549. The sequence goes on from CACYSU010000013.1 coordinate 24,348, forward strand.
GGTCTTCATGCTCAGGGCGCACAACGCGGCGGCGAAGAATTTCGCGGCGTCCGCAATGTATTTTGCATATTCGGCTTCCATGTTTTTTTCCTTCCTAAAAAGCACTACAAAACAACAAGTCAATGCGCGTGCAGCGCATCGCTCAGATAAACACAGGTCAGGATAGTATAGATATACGCCTGCAAAACCGCAATCCCCATTTCAAAAACCGTCAACAGGGATATGAACGTCAGCGGCAACCATCCGCCCCAGAAACTTAAGCTGTAAATGAAACCGGCGATCACTTTCAGCATGATGTGGCCGACCATCATGTTCACGGTCAGACGCACCGTCAGGCTGAACGGTTTGGAACAAAACGAAATGATTTCGATCGGAACCAGAATCGGCGCGATCGCGACCGGCGTCCCTTTCGGGAAAAAGTTCGTAAACCAGTTCAGGCCGCGTTTTTTCAACCCCGCGACGACCGTGACCAGAATCGCGAAAACGGACAGCGATCCGACTGCCGCGAAATGGCTGGTGTAAGTGAAGCTGTACGGCAGCAGCCCCAGCAGGTTGCCCGAAACGACGAACATGAACAGGGTGAAAATGAACGGAACGAACTTGCGTCCCTCCGCCCCGACCATTTCGTTGACCATGCCCGTGACCAGTTCGTAAACGATTTCCGCCACCGATTGCAATTTGGTCGGGATCAGGCTGCGTTTGCGCATCGCGATCCAGAAAAAGGCCGTGCAGACGACGACGCCCAAAGCCATGAACAGCGACGAATTCGTGAACGACAGGTCGATGCCGTCGATTTTCGGCAGTTTGACAACGGGTTTGATTTCAAATTGTTCTATCGGGCCGGACACGGCTTATTCCTTTCCTTCGGGTTGTTCTTCGCGTTGGCGGTCGTCGTACCGGCGCAAAAAACGCACGGCGTTCAAAACGCCCGCCGCGCACCCGAAAATTAAAAACACGGCGATGAAAACGGGGCGCGTTCCCAACCATCGGTCGGCGGCGTACCCGATTCCCAACCCGCAAACGACTCCGGCGATCAGATCCGAAACGACGTTGAACGCCAGCCACATCATCCGGCCGACCGGATGCGCGGCCGTTTCCCGTTGAGCGGACATCCCCGACGTTTCCCGTTTCAACGCGTTCAAACGTTCGGTTATTTCCGCGATCGCGGCGGCGGAATCGTGCTGCGTTTCGGACACGGTGTCACCTGAAAGCAAAGGGTATGCTACAAATTCAAACCGGAAATGTCAACAATTTCCGGCTCAGGGCGCGGCGGGCGCCGGCGCGGGTTCCGGCTGCGGCGCGGCCGGCCATTCGCCTTTGTAGCCTTTTTTCATTTTTTCGATCAGCTTGTCCACGTCCGCGCGGCCGGGGGCGCCCTCGATCGTTTCCTTTTGGCTGCCCAGCTGGAAAATCAGGGTCGGCGTGGCGCGCACCTTGTACTGCATGATCGCCAGATTGCGCTGGCGGGTCAGTTCTTTCAGCGCCTGTTCGTCCGTCGCGCAGGCGGTCATTTTCGCTTCGCTGAGGCCGGCGAGTTTCGCGTAGGGCAGCAGCGCTTCCTGCAAATCGTTGGCGACCGCCCATTTCATCTGGTTTTCAAACAGGGTTCCCATAAACGCGAAATAATTTTCTCCCGTCAGACAGCGCGAAATCAGCGAAGCCGTGACGGCGCGCGTGTCGATCGGAAAGTCGGCCAGAACGATGCGCGCGGTGTTGTCGGCGACATAGGTCTTTTCCAAATAGGGCAGCAGCTGCGTGTGGACGGCCGAGCAGTGCGGGCAGGTCAGGGACGTGAAAATCGAAATTTTCAGCGGGGCGTTTGCGTGGCCGATCACTTTTTCCGAAAAGTCGAAAACGGGGGCGTCCGGATCGGCGGGCGTTTCATCCGCGGCCGGTTCCGCCGGCTGTGTCGCCGCGGCGGGCGTGTCGGATTTCGCAAAGAAGTTTTTCACCTTTTGCAGCCAAGCGGGCGCGGCGGCGGCGTCCGTGCCGGTCAACGTCAGGATCAGAAAGCCGGCGGCCAGAATGTGTAAGCCTTTTTTCATGAGATTTTCTCCGTCAAAAAAGAAACAGCGTTTTCTTTCTTATAAACGAAAAAAAGCGGGCTGCATAATCATTTTTTGGCCGATTCGATCAAAGCGCCCAATTCCGTCGCGGCGGCACGCAGGGCTTCGTTTTCGATGCCGGCCGTTTCGGCGGCGATTTGCCTTTGTTTTTCCGGCGGCAGGGAGGGGACGGCCGCGGATTTCGGCAGTTTCGGCGTGAAGCCGCCCTGTGTCACGCGGATGTCGGATATGGCGCGATAGCCGAAGTAGGTGTTCAGTTTTTCGATGATCTGTTGTTTGCGGGCGTTGAATTCCATGGCGTACGCGCCGCTGTAGGCGTTGACGCGCAGCAGCGCGCCGTCGGCCGATTTGGAAAAGGACAGTGAGGCCGGTTGGACGCCGGTCGCCAGCTCCGCCCCCAAAATGTCCGTCCAGCGGGCGAGGATGTCGGCCTGAATGAAACCTTTTTTGCCCAGAACCGGCGCGATCAGCCGCCGGACATCCGCCCCGAACGACACCAGCCCCGCGCGGCGGCGGGGCGGCGTCTGTTCCGGATTGTCGCCGGATTTTTGCGTCATGCGAAATCGCCGCGGGCGAATTCTTCCAGCCGGTCTTCGCGGATGGCTTGGCGAATGGAGCGCATCAGATCCTGATAATATGTCAGGTTGTGCCACGTCAGCAGCATCGCGCCCAAGATTTCCTGCGCGCGGAACAGGTGGTGCAGGTAGGCTTTGGTGTAATTGCGGCACGCGGGGCAGCGGCATTGGTCGTCCAAGGGGGTGGAGTCCTCTTTGTATTTCGCGTTGCGGATGTTCAAAACGCCTTGACGCGTGAACGCCTGCGCCGTTCTGCCCGAACGCGTCGGCATCACGCAGTCGAACATATCGACGCCGCGCAGAACCGCCCCGACGATGTCGGACGGGCGGCCGACGCCCATCAGATAGCGCGGCCGGTCGTCGGGCAGGTGCGGAGTCGTGACGGAAATCGTGTCGAACATCAATTCCTGTCCTTCGCCGACCGCCAATCCGCCCAGCGCGTAGCCGTCAAAGCCGATGTCGGTCAGGGCATGGCAGGATTCTTCGCGCAAATCGGGGTGGACGCCGCCCTGCACAATGCCGAAAATGCCGTAGCCGTCGCGGTCAATGAAAGCGTCCTTCGACCGTTTCGCCCAGCGCATGGAACGGCGGGTCGAATCCGCGACGTATTTGCGTTCCGCCGGATAGGGCGGACATTCGTCGAAGCACATCGTGATGTTGCTGTCCAGTTTGTGTTGGATGCCGATCGAGATTTCGGGCGACAGCTGGCACAAATGGCCGTCGAGGTGCGAACGGAAAGCGACGCCCTCTTCGGTGATTTTGCGCAGTTTCGACAGGGACATGACCTGAAATCCGCCCGAGTCGGTCAAAATCGGTTTGTTCCAGTTCATAAACTTGTGCAGGCCGCCCTGGCGTTCGACGATGTCCGCCCCCGGCCGCAGCATCAGGTGGTACGTGTTGCCCAGCAAAATCTGCGCCCCCGTTTCCGCCACCGATTCGGGCATCATCGCTTTGACCGTCGCGGCCGTGCCGACCGGCATGAACGCGGGCGTTTCGACGACGCCGTGCGCCGTGCGCAGTTTGCCCAGACGCGCCCGACCGCAAGTCTTTTCCACTTCAAATTTCAGCATTTTTCCCGTTCCCTGTAAATTCCGGCATTCAAGGCAGTCAAAGCATTTTAACGCCGAAAAGTCAAGGGATTTGCGTGCGGCGGAAAAATGATAAAAAATATGGACAAAACAGACAAAAAAAGATACACTTCAGTTAATCGTTATTTTATGGAGTGCGTCATGTCCGCAGATATCAACAACGCTTTTGAAACCAAACAGGCCGCCACCCCCGTCAAAGAGGGCGCCGAACCGTCGTATCCCTATCTGGTCTATGAAAGCCAAGAGGATTTGGACAGGCTGGAGGCCGCTTTGACCGAACTGCGCAAAACCAAAACGGGATCGCAGCTGATTGCCGACGCGACGGAACACCAAACGCCGATCCGTTTGGACAAGGCGATGCGCGCCTATGGTTCGTATGACGAAGTCACCAACAATCTGAAGCTGAACGCCAACAACGACGAAAACCGCATGGTCGGCACGTTGGCGCACGAATTGCGCCACGCGCAGCAGTTCCAGAAAGGCATTTTGCTGGACGCCTATCTGGACACGCCGAAAACCTACATCCAGAATCAGGCCGCGATCGAAGCCGATGCGTCCGCGACATCCTGCGCCGTTTGCTACGAACTGGCGTTGCAGGGCAACGACAAACCGTTGGAAGCGCTGCGCCAGAAAGACCCGCACTTTGTCAACCCGTTCCAAAACGCGGCCGTCAAGGGCGGTTTGGCCGACGGTTCCGCCTATCAGGCGGCGTTCAAAGGGTGGTTCACCGATTATTGCACCCGCGACAGCTATGACATTTTGTATATCAAAATGGCGCGTCAACGCCGTTCCAACTGCACCCGCGAGGAAGAAGACAAGAAATTCGAGCGCGTCGTGCCCGTCGCCGACATCGTTGAAAAGGTTTGCACCAGCAACGGCAAACCGTATATGAGCCGCAAGGAAACCGAAGAGTTCTTTTCGACCCCCGACGCCAGCACGGTGTCGTTCGAGCGGTTTAACAACATCTATGCCAACTGCTATCAGAAATTCGATCTGAAATACAGCGACATGGAAAACGAAATGAAGAACAAGCTGGGGTTGACAATGCGGCCGCATTTCAATTTCATGCCGCGCGCCGTCGTGCCCGAACCTCTGCCGATTCCGACGGTCGAATCCCGTCAGGCGCAGGCGGCCGAAAAAATCGCCGCCGCGAAGCAGGAAAAGGCCGCGGAAAGCAAGCCGAAAATCCCCATGAACGTCATTTTGCAGAAAAGAGGCAATCAGGGAAAATAAAAAATAATCACAAAATGTGTTGACAAGGATCAAATTGTATGACATAGTGTGATTACACTTGAATTTGTGTATTTGCAATCGAAGCGCTCCGGATCGGGGCGCTTTTTTTTATGTCGAAAAGGAGAAACGGGATGAAATTCAAATTGAAAAAAATCGGCAAGGCCGCGATCGCCGCCGTGACGGATCCGAAAAACTTTATCAATCCGCTGTTTTCGATTTCCGAAATGGACAAGGAAGTCGGAAAGGCGAACGATCAGGAAAAGCAGGAGGAAAGAACGCGGCTGGAAACCATGCAGCAAGCGGAAATCGACGCGTCGAATCAGGCTTTTCAGGCCGATTTGGAAAAGAAGCGCCGCGCGTCCAAACGGTCGAACGTCGTGTTCGCCGGCGCGTTGGGCGGCGGAAGCGGCGTCGGATTGGGCGGTCAGAAAAACTTGTTGGGGTTGTGATGATTGCCGAACCGTATTCTTTGGCGGATCGGATCATCCGCAAAACGGACGAGCTGAAATCGCGGCGGTCGGGGTTTGAAAAGCTGTGGCAGGAAATTTCAGAGCTGGTTTTGCCCCGAAAGGCCGATTTCACCGTCCGGCAAAGCGCGGGGGCGGGGCGAACCAGAAAGCTGTTTGAAACGACGGCGGTCGCCGCGGCCGAAACGTTGGCGGCGGGGATGCACGGGTTGATGACGAATCCGGCCGGCAAATGGTTTTCCCTGAACGTGCCGAAATTCAAAGACGATCCCGCCGTCGCCGAATGGGCGGCGCGCGCCGAACAGGTCGTCAGCGACGAAATCGTCCGTCCCGCCGCCGGTTTCGCGACCAACATTCACGAGGTCTATTTGGATCTGGCGGTGTTGGGGACGGCCGGTTTGTATGTCGGGTGGAACGAAAACGACGATTCGCTGCTGTTCCAGTCGCGTTTTCTGGGCGAGCTGTTTTTGGAGGAAAACGCCGCCGGTCGGGTTGACCGCGTCTATCGCGTCTTTAAAATGTCTTTGGACAAAATCGTCAAGACGTGGGGGCGCGCCTGTCTGCCGGAAAAGCTGGCGTCGGAATACGAAACGTCGGGCGATTCGGGGCGGGAATACGAAATCATCCACGCCGTCGTTCCGAACGATTCGTATGAAAAGGGCGGCGTGTTCCAAAAGCCCGTGGCGTCGGTTTACGTTTTAAAGGACGAGCGGGTCGTTTTGTATTCGGGCGGATTCGAGGAGCCGCCTTTGTTCGTCACGCGGTGGAGCAAGGCCTGCACGGAAGTTTACGGCCGTTCGCCCGCGGCGGCGGTGCTGCCCGACATCAAAATGATTCAAGAGATGATGAAAGAAACCATCATCGCCGCGCAGCTGGCCAACCGCCCGCCTTTGCTGGTCAGGGACGACGACCAGTTCGCGCCGCAGGCGACGATCCCCGGCGGCGTCATCCGCTATACGGGCGAAGCGCCCAAAGCGTTTGTCAGCGGGGCGAATTCCAATGTCGGTTTGGAAATCATGAACGAGATCCGCGGCCGGATCAAATCGGCGTTTTACAACGACCGTTTGGAAAGCGTCGAGGATGTCCGCATGACGGCGACGGAGGTTTTGCAGCGCGCGGAGGAAAAGATGCGTTTGCTGGGTCCCGTGTTCGGCCGTTTGCAGACGGAGCTGCTGGGCCCGATGATGATCCGGATATTGGGGCTGCTGGTGCGACACGGCAAGCTGGAATTGCCGCGCGGGGCGGCGTTCGGCGACGTGAAAATCGAATACGTTTCGCCTTTGTCGCTGGCGCAAAAGCATTTGCAGGCGCGCGCCGTCATGCAGACGTTGGAGCTGGCGCAGGGGTTTTTGAACGTGCAGCCCGACGCCGCCGGTGTTTTCAACGCCCGCCGCGCCATCCGGACGATCGGCGAAATGTTCGGCGTCAGCGCGGCTTTGTTCAATCCGGAAGAGGAGGAAAAAGCCGGTGTTTGAGTCGTCGAGAAAAAAGAAAATCGCCGACGCTTTGGCGTTGGTGCAGGCGTACAAAGCCGTTTTTTCAACCGAGAACGGGCAGGCCGTTTTGCGCGATCTGGCCGTAAAATGCCATATGCTGTCCCCCGTCACGGACGTTTCAAATCCGGACGGGTTTTCCGCCGCCAGCGCTTTTTACGACGGAAAAAGGGCGGCTTTTTTGGACATTGTTAAAATGTCCGCCTGCGACGAGCAAAGGCTGGTCGCGTTGTTGTTAGAAACTGAAAGGAGCAAAAATGAATGACACTTTACCCGCGCGGGACGGGAATGTTCCCGCCGCCGTGCAGGATTTGATCGATGACGCCGCGTTGGCGGAATTCGAGGATTTGGCCGATACGCTCGGATTGACCGAGGAACAGGCGCAGGCGGTTTGGGATTGGATCGTCGAGGGGGCTTTGCGTTTCGTCGGCGATTTGAACGCGGACGCGCGCGCGTATTGCGACGAAGCGGAACGGGAAATGCGTTTCCGCTACGGCCGCGGTTTTGAAGCCAAGAAAAAAGCCGTTCAGAACCTGATCCGCAAATACGGCGGCGACGAACTGGCCGGTTTTTTGAAAAACAGCGGCATCGGCAACTGCTGCGAAATCGTCGATTTCCTGATCAAGGTCG
>CACYSU010000013.1:31951-90958 GCA_902777205.1 uncultured Rhodospirillales bacterium
GGTGAAAAGGCCGCCGAAATTTCCGGCGAAGACAGGATCAAGGCGGAAATCGCGCGGTTGATGGCCGTTCCCGCCTATATGCAGGCCGCCCACCCCGAACATGAATCCGTCGTGCGGCAGGTGTACGGTTTGCGCAAGCGTCTGTTCGGCGAGGAATAGGCCGCGTTTCAACCGCGGTGTCGGCTCCGTTTTCTTTGGAAACGGGGCTTTTTTTATATCCAGAGTGAAAAGGAGAAAACATGAGCACTCAAATCACAACGTCTTTTGTCAGCCAGTACAGTTCCAACATTCAGGCTTTGGTGCAGCAGAAAGGGTCGAAGCTGCGCGATTTGGTCGGATACGAAAGTGTGCGCGGCAAAAATATGTTCATCGACCAGATCGGTCAGGTCGCTGCCGTCAAAAAAACGACGCGCCACGCCGACACGCCGCAGTCCGACACGCCCCACAAACGCCGCCAGCTGTCGCTGGAAACATACCATTGGGCGGATCTGATCGACAATGACGACAAGGTCAGAATGTTGATCGACCCGACCAGCGATTACGCCAACGCGGCCGCTTGGGCGATGGGGCGCGCGATCGACGAGGCGATCGTCACCGCCGCGCTGGGAACGGCGCACACTGGTGAAACCGGCGCGACGGAGGTCGCTTTGCCGGCGACGCAGGTCGTTGACGCGAACTGCGCGTCGAAATTTACTTTCGACAAGCTGCGCGAAGTCAAAAGAATGTTCGACAAATGCGACGCTCCCAGCGAAGGCCGCTATATCGTCCTGTCCGCCCAGCAGCTGGACGATTTGCTGAGCGAAACAAAAGTCACGTCCGCCGATTACGCGTCCGCCAAAGCTTTGGTGCGCGGCGAACTGGACACGTTCATGGGATTCCGGTTCGTTCAGCTGAACGCCAAAAACAGTGCCGGAAAGCTGATTTTGCCGGATGTCGTTTCCGGTTCGGGCGAATCCGCGTCCGTCGTCGGCCGTTCGTGTCTGGCTTTTCAGTCCGGCGGCATCAAGCTGGGCATCGGGCAGGACATTGTCGGAAAAATCACGGAACGCGACGACAAATGTTTCGCGACGCAGGTTTATTACGAAATGTCGATCGGCGCGGTGCGTATGCAGGAAGAGCTGGTCGTCAAGATCAACTGCAAGGAATGATGAAACGGCGGCGGGGACGCGTGTTCCCGCCGTCTTTGATTTTGATTTGAAAGGAGGAAAAAATGACTTCCGTTGCCGCCGTGTGCAACCGCGCGCTGTCCAAAATCGGGGACGAGGCCGTTGTTTTGTCGCTGGACGATGAAACGAAGGCCGCCCGTTACTGCAAAGCTTTGTACGCCGACACGCGCGATTTCGTGCTGCGATCCTATCCGTGGCGTTTCGCGTTGAAACGCTATGTTCTGGCGCCGTTGAAAGACAGGCCGCCGTTTGGTTACAGCCGCCAATTCGCTTTGCCGTCCGATTGTTTGCGCGTGTGGAAAGTCGCCGGATGCGACCGTTATCAGGTCGAGGGGCGCCGCGTTTTGGCCGACGGCGACGTGTTCAGCTTTACCGGCATTTCCAGAATCGAGGACGCGACGCAGTTCGATCCGATGTTCGTCGAGGCGCTGGCGCTGCGTTTGGCGGCGGAATTGGCGGTGCCTTTGGCCGCGTCGGTCGCGTTGAAAGAAAATCTGGTCAAAGAGTACCAGCAGTTCGTTCAGCAGGCGAAAACCGCGTCCGCCATGGAGGGCGCGCAGGACGTTTGTTCGCCGCTGGGGTGGTTGGAGGCCAGAAACTGATGTCATACACTACTGCTTTGGTTAGGTTTAATTCCGGCGAAATATCCGGATTGATGGGCGGCCGCATCGACACCGAGGAATACAAGGCCGCCTGCAGCGTTTTGAAAAACTTCATTCCGTCCGTTCAGGGCCCCGTGTCCCGCCGCGGCGGCACGCGTTTTGTGGCGGCGGTCAAGCATTGCGACAAAAAAACGCGCCTGTTCGCTTTTCAATTTTCGGCGACCCAATCCTATCTGCTGGAATTCGGGGACAAGTACGTCCGCGTTTTTCATCACCGTCAGCCGGTCGTTGACGCCGACGGGAATCCGGTCGAAATTCAGGTTCCCTATGCCGCCGAAGATTTGGACGATCTGTATTTTTCGCAATCCGGCGATGTCGTTTACATCGCGCATCCGTCTTTTCCGCTGCGGACGTTGACGCGTTTGTCGCAAACGGATTGGGTGTCGGCGGAAGTCGCGCTGACCGACGGGCCGTATCTGCCCGTGCACACGGGGGATGTGACGCTGCAGCCGTCGGGGACGACGGGGAACGTGACGATATCGGCGTCCGCGGACGTTTTCGCGGCGACGGACGTGGGGCGTCATGTGCGCATCATGCATCCGAACAATCCGAACGTGCAGTGGGGCGCGGCCGAAATTACGGCGTTTTCAAGCGCGCGCAAGGTTTCCGCGAAAGTGTTCGCCGACTTGCCGTTTTTAAACACGGCGGCGTCGAAATCGTGGCGGCTGGGCGTGTTCGGCGGCGCGGTCGGCTATCCGTCCGTCGTAACGTTTTTTGAACAGCGGCTGGTTTTGGGCAAGGGCAACGGCATTTACGGGTCGAAAACGGGACAGTACGACCAGTTTTCGCCGACCGCGCCGGACGGATCGGTCACGGCGCAATACGGATACGGTTACGAACTGTCGTCGGATCAGATCAACGACGTGTGCTGGCTGTCGTCCGGCCGCGTGCTGGGCGTCGGGACTTTGGGCGCGGATTTCACGTTGGAAACGACGGGCGGCGAAGGGACGATTCCGATGACCGTCAAGGCGCAGCGTCATTCGACGTACGGCAGCGAACGCGTCGCGCCGGTCAAAGCGGGCGGAACGACCCTGTTCGTCCAGCGGTACGGGCGAAAGCTGCGCGCCTTTATTTACGACAGCGCGACGGACGGGTACGTCGCCCGCGACCTGACGACTTTGGCGCCGCACATGACGTTCGGCGGCATCAAGGAAATGGCGCTGCAGCAGGAACCCGTCCCCGTCGTTTGGTGCGTTTTGAAAAACGGTTCGCTGGCGGGATTGACCTATGAAGCCGCCGAATCCGTCAAAGCGTGGCATTCCCACGATCTGGCGGGCGGATCTGTCGAAAGCGCGGCGACTTTGCCCGCGCAAAACGGCGGATATGACGAGCTGTACCTGTTGGTGCGCCGCGAAATCAACGGGGAGACAAAGCGTTACATCGAGGTTATGGAAAGCGGCATTGACGAGGACGCCGCCGATACGACGGAATGTTTTTACGTCGATTGCGGGTTGTCCTATCACGGTGAAAAGGTCGCGCAGGTCGGCGGGCTGGATCATTTGGAGGGGCAAACCGTCGCCGTTTTGGCCGACGGCGCGGTGCAAACGGAAAAAGTGGTCGAAAACGGCAAAATATCGCTGGACGCGCCGGCTTCGGTCGTTCACGCGGGGTTGCCGTTCACGTCCGTTTTGCAAACGATGCCTTTGGCCGGCGTCGGCGGCGGCGACATTTCCGAAGGGGCGACGAAACGCGTTTCGGGCGTGCTGCTGCGGCTGTACAAAACGCTGGGATTTTCGATCGGAACGGCGGACGGCGTCGAACGGCAGGGATTCCGCCGGCTGAACACGCCGACGGATGTGCCGCCGGCTTTGTTTTCGGGCGACCGGAAAGTGTTGTTCAGCGCGAGCTGGGGGCGGTCGTCGTCGGTGCGCATCGAACAGGATCAGCCTTTGCCGCTGACCGTGTCGGGGATTTTCCCCGTCGTTTCCACAAACAGAATTTAAGGAGGGATTACCATGACGACAAAAACGGTTTTGGCCGACAGTGCCAAAAACACATTCAACTTATTGAAAGAATGGCGGAATTCAAAATCGGACGAGGATGAATACCGCCGCCAGGCCAAAGAGGTTTTGCGCCAAACGGCGGACGAAACCCGCCGGATGCGAAACGAAAAATCGGCGGAGATCGGCAAGGCCGTCGCCAAAGCGGGCGCGTCGGGCGTCAGGGTTTCATCGTTTGACGACGCTTTTCTGTCCGCCGATTTGGAAACGGCGAAAAAAGCCTATGACAAAGAGGACGAGGCGCGTTCCGAGGCCTACGAGCTGCGGCGCAAGGCGGAAAAGGAACGGCGGGGCAGGCGGGACAAGGCTTTTTCCTATTCCGTCGGTCTGATCACAAATTTGGGAGGGTTCTGAAGGGGGATAAAATGGATAACGTCAAAGAGGGCGTCGTCCTGTCGGCCGGATTGACCGCGCCGGCGTGGATGCCGATTTTAAACGAATGGGTCGGGTGTCTGGTCGGCATCGCGACCCTTTTGTATATCTGCGCGAAAATATATGTGCTGCTGTGCCGGTCGGGGGAAGTTGAATGATTTCAAAAAACGGAATCGAGATGGTCAAAAGGCTGGAAGGCTTTTCCCCGCTGGAATACACGTGCGTCGCGGGATGCCGGACGATCGGGTACGGCCATGTTTTAAAACCCGACGAGGAATACGTCGGCGGCGTCGGTGAAAACGAGGCGGAAAAAATGCTTCTGCGCGATTTGCAGACGGCGGAAAACGCCGTTGACGCGCTGGTCGCCGTGCCGCTGACGCCCTGTCAGAAAGACGCTCTGGTCAGTTTCGTTTTCAACATCGGGGTCAGGGCTTTTTCAAAATCGACATTGCTGCGGCTGCTGAACGAAGGCGAATACGCGCGCGTGCCGGAACAGATGAACCGTTGGGTGTTCGTCAACGGCCGGCCGTGTTTCGGTTTGGCGCGCCGCAGAAAAACAGAGGCGGCCATGTTCGTCAAACGTAAAAACGGGCGGGCGGCCGGTTCATCAGGAAAGGAGAAAACACATGAACAGTATTGATTTCGCGGCTTTGCTGGAGCAGGCCGTTTTTTGGTTCGGAACGGTTGTCGCGGCCGCTTCGGTCATTGTCAAGGCGACGCCGACGCAGCGCGACGACGCCGTGCTGGCCAAAGTCGTCAAGGTTTTGGATCTGGTGTCCATTGTGAACGCCAATATTCGCAAAAGCGGCGATGAGTCTTGAAAAAGCAATCGCCGTCGTCGCGGCCGCGGTTGTCGGCGTTCTGGTCGCTCTGGCCGTTGCGTTGGGGCGCGCGAACGAAAAAAACGCACGCGGTCGGGAACGGGAAAAGGCCGCCGCGTATGTGCGCAAAGTGCGCCGTTCTTTGCGCGACGGTTCTGTCGTCCGGCGGCTGCACGACGCGTTTAAGCGGTGATTTCTGCGACGTTTATCTGCCCGTGCGCCTTGATTACGAACGCGACACGCCGGAAACGGTCAGGCAGGTCGATTTGAACAACGTCGTTTATCTGAAATGCTTGTAAGGAAACAGCCCGCTTAAAAAAGCGGGCTGTTTTCGCGTTTTACATTTTTCTTTTACATTCCCTCGGCCATTTTCCGGTTCAATTCCTGAAACATCGCTTCGGGCGGGGGCGGTTCTTCGGGTTCCGGATTGTCGCGGGGTTCGCGGCGGCGGCCGTCGTTTTGATCGCCGTTGTCATCCTGATTTTTACGGCGTCTTCTGCGGCGTCCGCCCTGTTCGTCCTCTTTGTTTTTCATTTCCTTTTTCTGCTGGTCGCGGATCAGCGCTTCGATCAAAGGATTGTCGTAAACGGTTTTGGTTTCGCCCTTTTCTTCGTACTGTGTGATATCGACGCCGAAATCCTTGTATTGCTGGTTGATTTTCTTTTCCAGCTCGTCCAATTCGGCCTCTTGGCGTTTGTTGAACAGTTCGATCAGGTTCAGCGTGCTTTGAATCATCGGGTTAGCCAAGGAGATTTCATCCAAAGTCATACGGGATTCCAGTTTGTTGCGAAACGGAATCGCGTCCTGATTCCCCAGCAAAACGGCGGTTTGATACCATTTATAGGCGAAAATGCGGCTTTGGCTGACGCCGTTGCCGGCTTCGTACAGCTTGCCCAGTTCCAGCTGCGACGGGGTGTGGTTGCGCATCGCCGCGGAGGTGAAGCAGTCGGCCGCCGCCATGTACGCGTCGGCGTTCGCGTCGCTGATCAGCAGCATTCCGCGTTCGTACAAAGCCGACGGATCCGTCATTTTCGCGCACACGGCGCTGGCGTTGATGTATTTGGACAACGCGTTTTCCTGTTCGCCCTCGGATTCTTTGAAGGCTGTCTGCGATTGCGCGACGGCGTTTCCGGCGCAGGCAAAAAAGATCAAAAATGTCAGAAAGACCTTGAACACGGGAGCATATCCTTAAATAATAAGTTTCATCCGAAATGTCATTTTATTCGATTTTAAGCTAAACAGGCGAAAAATGAAACGGCTTTTATATATTTTTTCCTTTTTCCTTTTTTCCGTCGCGGCGCGGGCGCAAAACGAACCGGCCGTTCGCGCCGAATTGCTGGCCGGCGGCGAAACGGTCGAATCGGGCGGCGAATTCTGGTTGGCGCTGAAGCTTGATTTGGCGCGCGGCGGGCACGTTTATTGGAAAAACGCGGGCGACGCGGGCGAACCCGTCGAATTGCGGCTGGAGCTGCCGGACGGTTTTTCGGAAACGGGGCGTTATTGGCCGGCACCGGAAAAATTTTCCACGGGGCCGTTCACCGAATACGGGTACGGCGGCCGCGCGTTCGTGCTGGTAAAGGTCAAAGCGCCCGAAAACCTGACGGCGGGCGAAGTATATGGCATTTCGGCCAAAGCGTCGTGGCTGGCCTGTTTCGGCGAATGCATCCCCATGGCGCGCGATTTGGACACTTTGGTGGTCGCGGGGACGGGCGGCGCGCCAAACGAAGAGGTCGCGCGCATGGCGGCGCGGCTGCCGGAAACGGGGCGGAGCGCGGCGTTTTTTGAAACGCCGGACACGCTGATTTTGGAAACGGACGACGATAAAAACGCGGCGTCGGCCTATTTCTTTCCCGCCGCGGCGAAAGTGCTGACCCATTCCGCGCCCCAGACGGTGAAAAAGGCGGACGGCAAGCTGTACCTGTTTATGAAAAAAGCGCCGGCGGAGGAATACGTCGGGGCGGACGCGATCGACGGCACGCTGGTTTTTTACAATGTTCAGGGCGAACGCGTCCGGTCGTTCGACATTGTCGCGCAAAAAACGCACAGCGATCCGCCCGTGTTCGCCGAACCGGTCGTTTGGGGCGATTTTCTGGCGGCGCTGGCTTTGGCGTTCGCGGGCGGGCTGCTGTTGAACCTGATGCCGTGCGTGTTTCCCGTTTTGTCGCTGAAAGCGTTCCGTTTGCTGAAATCGAACGACGCCGTTGACGCGGCCGTCCGCCGGCGCGGCGGGATGTTTTACACGGCGGGCGTGATCGGGTCGTTTCTGGTCGTCGGCGCGCTGCTGGTTTGTTTGCGCGACGCCGGATCGCAAATGGGCTGGGGGTTCCAGCTGCAGTATCCGCCGTTTGTTTTGGGGTTGTGCCTGTTCCTGTTCTTTTTGGGGCTGGTGTTTTCCGATGTCGTTTGCGTCGGGGAGCGGTTGTCGGCGTTCAGCATGAACATCGGCCGGAACTTGGGGGATTTCGGGACGGGCGTTTTGGCCGTTTTGGCGGCGACCCCCTGCGCCGCGCCGTTTATGGGAACGGCGCTGGGGTACGGGCTGATGAACCCCGCGCCGGTGACGTTCGGCGTTTTCACCGCGATGGGGGCGGGGATGGCTCTGCCGTTTTTGATGCTGGATCTGCATCCCGCGCTTGGGCATTTTATGCCCAAGGCGGGGGCGTGGACGATGCTGTTGAAACGGATTCTGGCCTTTCCGCTGTACGCCGCGGCCGCGTGGCTGCTGTGGGTGCTGAGCGCGCAGGGCGGGGCGTTCGCGTTGGGCGTCGGGCTGTCCTGCGTCGTGCTGGTCGCTTTCGCGGCGTGGCTGGCCGGAAATGCGGCGCGGACGGGGGCGTTGAAACGGACGGCGGCAGTCATGGCCGTCATCGCGCTGTTTTTGTCCGTCGCGGGGATGCTGGCTTTGTCGCCCGCGCGAATGCGGGAAAAGCAAGACGCGCAAATCGAATGGCGGCCGTATGACACGGACGAGATTCGGGAATACCGCAAAATCGGCGCGCCCGTGTTCATCAAGTTTTCGGCGAAATGGTGTCTGACGTGTCTGGTCAACGAACGCGCGGCCTTTTCCTCCGGCGCATTGAAAGAAGTGTTCCGCGCCAAGGGCGTCGCCGCGTTCGCCGCCGATTGGACGGAACGCGGGGACGATATCACGGCGGCGCTGGAAAGTTTCGGGCGCGGCGGGATACCGCTGTACGTTTACTACGCCCCGCACGCGGCGCGTCCGCAAATTCTGCCGCAGCTGATCACGGAAAAAACGGTTTTGCGGGCAATCGGCGATCTGTAGCTATTTCGGCGGTTTGCCTTTGACCGCGACGATTTTGACGGTGTAGGGGAAAACGTTTTCGCCGGCGTCCTTGCGCGCGGAAAAACGGACGGTGGCGACGCCTTCTTTCACAATGGAAAAACGGCGGCTCAGCCAGCTTTCCGTCCGTCCGGTTTCGGGGGAAAGCGGGGTCAGGACGTAATCGCCGCTCGCGCTTAAAATCCCCGAAGGATCGACAAACGTCAGCGTGTAATCCGTGTTTTTGACGTACATATGTCCGCCTTTGCGCGTGGACGCCGTTTCGTGCAGCGGCGTATGAACCGTCAGCGTCAGCGTGTCGCCGACCATGACGGGAACGGCGCTGTTTTCCCTGCGCAGCGTCAGGCTGATATGGCGCGGGTCGGCCGGCCGGAAATACAGGGCGGACAGGGCGTCCGGATCCTGCGGCGCGGGGGACGGCGTTTTTTTGCCGGTTAAAACGGGATTGTCGCGCCCGCCGCCGACGCCCGCCCAATCCGGCATCAGCGGAAAGAAAACCTTGTACCGGTTGTCAAAGGCGTCCTTGCGGATGAATTTCATAAAGGGCGTTTCCTCGATCATCTTTTCGGGCGGGAAAGGCAGCTCCGCGGGCGCCGTGACGCCATTGCCCCCGTCCGACAGGGAACGCATGGCGTATGGTCGGTATTTTTCCAGATAGGCGCGCAAAAACGGCGTCTGCATCCGTTTCGCCTGCGCGGCCAGCGCGTTCATGCGCGCGTGTCTTTTCCTGTCGGACGTTTTGGGAAAACGTTTCAATCCGGCCTCTGTCACGATCGCGGCGCGCAAGGGTTCTTTGGCGTCGATGTACAGCCGCCCCGCGTTGTAAAGGGCGAACGCGTTGTTTTTCAAAACGGCGTTTTCCAACAGCTCGCGCGCCTGTTTTTCATCCTTGCCGCCGCCGATTCCGAACCGCCTGTAAACCCCCAGCGCGTTCATCGCCGCCGCGTTGCCGCCGTTCACCGCCGTTTGAAAATATTTCGCGGCCGCCGGAAAGCTTTGCGGGACGCCGCGTCCCTCCTGATACAGCAGAGCCAGCTGAAACGCCGCCGCCGGATCGCCGCCGTCCGCCCGCGATTTCAGGGCGCTGACGCGCATCGCGCCGGACAGGCCGCCGATTTCGCCGCTGAAACGGTCGATCATGGCGATTTTATCCAGCTGCGACAGGTCGCCTTTGGCCAGTTCGTTCAAATTTTTTTCGTAAGAGGATCCCTTTTCCGTTTCCAACGCCGTTGTCAAGGTGCAGACGCGGACGACGTAGGCGGCGGACGGCTGCGTTTTTTCGTACTTTTTCATAATGCGCAGGGCTTCGCGGCAGTTGCCCGCGTTGTACGCCGCCACCCCGACCTCGAACGAATCGCGGTCAACGGTCTGCGCGGCGGCCGGCGAAAGCGACAGCAGGGACAGGAAAAACGCCAGCCGTTTCATGGCTGTATTTTTTCGATATGGTCGGGCGGCAGGTTTTGAAAGATGTTTTCAAACCGCTTTTGCCGCATGATCTTGTTTTGCCAGCGGCGCATGGAAAATTCGTTCGCGGACACGTTTCCCGCGCCGTTTTTATAGATAAGGGTCAGGGCCGTTTTCGCGTCGATGCTGCCCGCTTCGGCCGCCATTTTGTAATATTTGACGGCCTCTTCCACGTCCTGATCGACGTTTTCGCCGGTTTCAAACCACCGCGCCAGCATCATTTGCGCCTCGACATCGCCGTTTCCGGCGGCCTGTTTCGCGTAATCCAGCCCCTTTTCCAAATCCTGCGCGACGTTCTGGCCGTGAATGTAAATCAGCGCCAGCGTCGTTTGCGCGGGGGTGTAGCCGGATCGCGCCGCCTTTTCATAATACAGCAGGGCTTCGGGAATGTTGACGGCCGTTCCCTTGCCGGCGAAGCTCATCGCGCCCAACGCGAACGCGGCGTCGGCGGAACCCATGGAATCGGCCTGCCGGAAATATGTCGCGGCCTGTTTGTAATCGCCCTTTTGATACAGGGACAGCGCGCGTTCCAACGGATCGGCGTAATGACGCGCGGGGTGCGCGAGGAAAAACGGGATCAAAACCGCCGCCAGCAAAACGCCGACGACGCCCAAAGCTTTGTAAAGTGAAGAGTGTTCCTGTTTTTTCATAATGACCGTTTCCGTTCGCGCAATGTGATCCGCAACGGAAAGTATAGGCAAACGGACGCTTTTAATAAAGTAAAAAGATTGAAAGAAACGGCAAACCCTGCTAATTTCGACACGACTTTTTCAGGAGAAAACGCCCATGCCTTTTTTGCCCCGCGATCGGGTCGCGTCGTTTCATTTCACCCGCTGTTTTTACGATCGGGAAACCAAAACGGCGCATTTGTGCTACGCGTTCAACGGCGGCGCGATGACGTTCGAGGAAACGATCGTTTTCAACAACGCGCCGGACATTGACGACCCCGAACGGCGCCAAGCGTTGGATGCGTGTCTGCGTCTGCTGCATCTGGCGGCGGGGGTCAGCTATTACAAAGCGTACATTCCCGACAAAATCAAAACGGACTGTACCGTTTTGACAAAGGCGGAGGCCGAGTTTTTCAATCTGTTTTACACCGCGGGACTGGGCGAGTTTTCGTGCCGCAATCGGGTTGAGCCGCGCATTTCTTTTCCGTATTCGGAAACGGCGGAAACGCGCCCGTCGCCGTTGAAATTGCAAAATCGCGCGGCCGTTCCCGTCGGCGGCGGCAAGGATTCGATCGTGTCGATCGAAACGCTGAAAAGCGCGGGATTCTCCCCCGTCCTGTTTTCGGTCGGCCTGCCGCGCCCGATCAGGGAAACGATCGAACTCGCCGGACTGCCGTCAATTCTGGTGACGCGCCGCATTTCGCCCGATTTGATCGCGCTGAACGAAAACGCCGCGCAATACGGCGCGCTGAACGGGCACGTCCCCGTGACGGGCGTCATCGCGTTCATTTTGATGACGGCGGCCGTGCTTTACGATTTTTCGGACGCCGTTTTATCAAACGAACGTTCGGCCAACGTCGGCAACACCGAATACGACGGCCGCGTCGTCAACCACCAGTGGAGCAAATCGCTGGAATTTGAAAGGGCTTTCCGCTCTTTGACGCAGGCCGTCCTGCCGTCTTTCCGTTATTTTTCGCTGCTGCGGCCGCTGTCGGAACTGGCGATCGCGTCGCTGTTTTCGCAAACGCGCAAATACGACGCCGTGTTCACCAGCTGCAACAAGGCGTTCAAGCTGGACGAGCGCAAACGGTTGGATCGCTGGTGCGCGGATTGCGACAAATGCCGGTTCGTGTTTCTGGCCTTGGCGCCGTTTATGGAAAAGGACCGGCTGGTGCGCGTTTTCGGCGTGAATATGCTGGATGATCCCGCGCAAACCGCCGGATACGAACAGCTGACGGGGCTGAGCGCGTTCAAACCGTTCGAGTGCGTCGGCGAAATCGAGGAATCCGCGCTGGCGTTCCTGATGCTGGCGGACAAACCCGAATGGAAAAACGACGCCGTCGTGCGCGCCGTGTCGGACAGGGTGCGGCGGCGTTACGGCGAACGGCGGGAAATTTTGTTTGAGAAAATATTTTCTTTGTCGGATAATCACCTGATACCGGAGGAATACGCCAATGTTATTGGAAAGTTTGAAAAACAGACCCGTCACGGTCTGGGGGAACGGAACTGACGGCCGCGCGACGACCGCTTTTCTGGAAAAACGCAACTGCACCGTCAACGTGGTCGAAGACCCCGTGACCATTCCGTTTTCCGGCGTCATCGTCAAATCGCCGGGGATCAGCCTGTACCGTCACGAAATCAGGATGGCGCGGCAATACGGCGCCGTTTTCACGTCCAGCACGAATTTGTTTATGGAATCCGCCCTGCTGCAGCCCGAATCCCGCCCGTTGCTGATCGGGGTGACGGGGACGAAAGGAAAATCGACCACGTCGTCGCTGATCGCGCATTTGCTGCGCGCGCAGGGCAACCGCGTCGCGCTGTGCGGCAACATCGGCGTTCCCGCGATAACTTACGCGGACGATCTGGCGAATTACGAAGTCGTCGTCGTCGAAATGTCCAGCTATATGTGCGCGGATCTGCAATACGGTTTCGACATCACCGTTTTGCTGAACCTGTATCCGGAACACATCGACTGGCACAAAACGCACGAACAGTATTATCACGACAAACTGAACATTCTGGCGCAGCGCAATCCCGAACAGGTCGCCGTTTTGAACGAACAGGATCCGCTGACGGCGCTGTATGTCAAAAATCCGGAAAACGCCGTTTATTTCGACGCGCTGAACACGATTCACGTCATGGGCGATTATTTTTACAAAGGCGGGCAAAAGCTGTTTGAAACGTCCGTCGTGCCTTTGCGCGGCGAACACAACCTGAAAAACGTCTGCGCGGCTTTGACGGTCGTCGAACAGGCCGGCGGCGATCCGGCCGCCTGCGCCGACGCGCTGAAAACGTTTCAGCCGCTGCCCCACCGGCTGCAGACGGTCGCGATCAAAAACGGCGTGACGTATGTGGACGACAGCATTTCGACAACGCCGGAAACGGCGATCGCCGCGCTGAAATCGTTCGGGTATTCCTCGATCATTTTGATCGCCGGCGGGTTCGACCGCGAACAGGACTATACCGAACTGGCCAAATTCGCGGCCAAGGGCGCGGCCAAAGCCGTCGTCACCCTGCCGCAGACGGGGGAAAGGCTGGCGGACGCGGTGGAAATCGCGGGCGGCGAGGCGATTCGCGCGAACAATATGCGCGACGCCGTGCAAAAAGCGGCCGCGCGCGCGACGTTCGGGGACATTGTTTTGCTGTCCCCCGCTTCGCCCAGCTACGGCATTTACAAAAATTTTGAAGAACGCGGCGACCTGTTCGCCCAATTCGTCAACGCGCTGGAATGATCACCGTCTGGAACGCAGCGCGGTTTGAATCGTGCCGTCGTCCAGATAATCCAGCTCGCCGCCGACGGGGATGCCCTGCGCCAGCGAAGAGATTTTCAGGTTCATGTCCCTGAACCGTTCGGCGATGTAATGCCCCGTCGTTTGCCCGTCAACGGTGGCGGGCAAAGCCAGAATCAGTTCGGAAACGCCCGTTTCGCGGATTCGCTTTTCCAAAGCGGGCAGCCGCAGTTCGTCGGGCCCCGTCCCTTCGATCGCGGACAGCAATCCGCCCAGAACGTGATAGCGGCCGCGGAACGCGCCGCTGCGTTCGATCGCCCATAAATCCGCCACGTCCTGAACGACGCAGATCACGCCCGCGTCGCGTTTTTCGTCGCGGCAGATCGCGCACGGCGTCTGCGTGTCCGGATTGCCGCAAACGGGGCAGGTTTGCACATGGTCGATCACGTCCTGCATTGCGGCGGCCAAGGGAATCATTTGCGATTCCTTTTTTTTGATCAGGTAAAGGACGACGCGCCGCGCCGACCGCCGCCCGAATCCGGGCAGACGCGAAAACAACCGGATCAGAATTTCGATTTCCGTTTCCCGCACGGCCGGTTCCGTTTAAAAGGGCAGCTTCATGCCGGGGGGCAGGATGCCGCTCAGCCCGCTGCTCATTTCCGATTCGACTTTGCGCAGGGCGTCGTTCGTCGCGGCGACCAGCAGATCCTCCAGCACGGTGACATCGGCCGGATCGACCAAAGACGGGTCGATCGTGACGCGTTTGACTTCGTTTTTGCCGCTGACGACGACGGACACCATGCCGCCGCCCGCCGTTCCGGTGATTTCCTTTTGCGCCATTTTTTCCTGCTCGGCCATCAATTTGGCCTGCATTTCCTGCGCTTTTTTCATAATCATGTTGAAA
Source organism: uncultured Rhodospirillales bacterium (assembly GCA_902777205.1). Lineage (GTDB taxonomy): Bacteria > Pseudomonadota > Alphaproteobacteria > CAAGCB01 > CAG-977 > UBA11549. Next base: position 46,039 of record CACYSU010000013.1, read on the forward strand.
TCGGTCATTCGTCGTCCCCTTCGCCGGCCGGCGCGGCGGCAAAGCCGTCGAAACCGTACCCGTAATCGTCATCGTCGCCCTGCTCGTCCTTTTTCAGGCGGATCGTGTCGATCTTCGCCCCCGGAAAAGCCTTTAACACGGCCGTCACCAGCGGATGCTGCGACATGGTTTTCTTTAAATTTTCGGAATTGGCGCGCGCCTGTTGGATCAGCGTCTGTCCGCCCTGATGCCCGACAACGGAAACAATCCATTGCCTTCCCGTCCACAGACGCAGTTTTTCGACCATTTCGCCGGCCAGATTGTGCGGCGCGCGTTCCATGGGGAAAAATTCGATCTTGCCCTGCTCGAAAGACACCAGACTGACGAAGTTTTCCACGTTATAGGCGAACATCATCTCGTTTTGTTTATAGGCATAGGCGGCGATGTCGGCCAGTGAATTGAACATGACCGTTTCCTGCGGCTGCGCCGACGGCTGCAGGACGGGCGCCGTGTTGCCCGAAACGCGGACGCCGCTCCACCCGCTTTGGGCGGAGGGGGCGGAAACGGGCGCGGACGGCGCGGGAATCGACGGCGCGGCGTGTCCCGACCGGATGTCCTTGATCAAATCGGCGGGCGCGGGCATATCCGCCGCGTAGGCCAGACGGATCAGAACCATTTCCGCGGCCTGCTTTTCCGACGGGGCTTTCAGCGTTTCGTCAACGCCTTTCAACAGCATCTGCCACGTGCGGGTCAAAACGGACATCGGCAGCTTTTCCGCCATGGCGGCGCACCGTTCCCGTTCGGCCGCGGCCATGGTGCCGTCGTCGGCCAGCTCCGGCGCGATTTTGACGCGCGTCAGCCAATGCGTCAGTTCCAGCATATCCTGCAAAACGATGACGGGGTCGGCGCCCGACGCGTACTGGCGTTCAAATGAATCCAGCGCGTCCCTGATTTCGCCCTTCATCACCTGTTCGTACAAATCGACGACGGCGGCGCGGTCGGCCAGCCCGATCATCGCCCTGACGAATTCGGCGGTGACGTTTCCGCCGCCGTGGGCGATCGCCTGATCCAACAGGGAAAGCCCGTCGCGCACGGAACCGTCGGCGGCGCGGGCGATCAGCTTCAGCGCCTCGTCCTCGGCGGTGACGTTTTCCTTGGCGACGATGTTTTTGAAATGCGCGGTCAGCACGTCGGGTTCGACGCGGCGCAGGTCGAACCGCTGGCACCGCGACAAAACGGTCGTCGGCACTTTGCGGATCTCGGTCGTGGCAAAGATGAACTTGACGCGTTCGGGCGGTTCCTCCAGCGTTTTCAGCAAAGCGTTGAACGCCGCGGTGGACAGCATATGGACTTCGTCGATGATATAGATTTTGAACCGCGCGGATGTCGGGTTGTACCGCGTCGTTTCGATGATTTCGCGCACGTTCGCGACGCCGGTGTTGCTGGCCGCGTCGATTTCGACCACGTCAACGTGGCGGTCTTCGGCGATGGCGCGGCAATGTTCGCACACGCCGCACGGTTCGGCGGTCATGCCGCCTTTGCCGTCGGGGCCGACGCAGTTCAGGGCGCGGGCGATGATGCGCGCGGATGTCGTTTTGCCCACGCCGCGGATGCCCGTCAGGATGTACGCCTGCGCCACGCGGTTGGTTTCGATGGCGTTTTTCAGGGTTCTGACCAACGCTTCCTGACCGACCAGATCTGCAAAAGTCGTCGGGCGGTATTTGCGGGCAAGGACGCGGTATTCTGTGTTGTCAGTCATGATTTCCGGCGGCGTTGAAAGGGGGAATGGCTTTAATTTAAAGGAAACCGGACGGCGACCCGCCTTAAAACCGTTGCGGCTGCTTTCTTCCGAACCTGACCGGATTGGCGGCCAAAACGTCCGCCGCCGGTTTCCGTCCTCTATTTATGGGCATTTTCGCCCCAAGTGCAAGCATAACTTTTCCCTTTTTGAAAATATGATCGCGAATCGGCCGTTTTCCGCCGTTTTTTCAACAACGCTTGACAAAGGGGCTTTTTACGTTTTTATGTATCGGTCGATTGATTTTATTTTCCGCAAAGGAGTTAAGCTTTATGGTTCAGGCTATCGTTTTTCCGGGGCAGGGGTCGCAGGCCGTCGGCATGGGAAAGGATTTGGCGGACGCGTTCACCGTCGCCAAAGAGGTTTTTTTGGAAGTTGACGACGCTTTGAATGAAAACCTCAGCAAAAAAATGTTTGAAGGGCCGGCCGACGATTTGCTGCTGACCGAAAACGCCCAGCCCGCGCTGATGGCGGTCAGCATGGCCGTCGTGCGCATTTTGCAGCAGGAAGGCAAGATTTCGCTGGCGGAAACGTTCAAATACGCGGCGGGACATTCGCTGGGCGAATATTCCGCGTTGTGCGCGGCGGGGGCTTTCGACATCACGACGGCGGCGCGTTTGTTGCGCACCCGCGGCCGCGCCATGCAGCAGGCCGTTCCGGTCGGACAGGGCGGCATGGCCGCTTTGATCGGCGTGACCGTCGAACAGGCCAAGGAGATCGCGGCCGAAGCGGCGCAGGGCGACGTTTGCGTCGCGGCGAACGACAACGCCCCCGGACAGGTCGTCATCAGCGGCACGACGGCGGCGATCGACCGCGCCGTCAAAATCGCGGCGGACAAAGGCGTCAAACGCGCCGTCAAACTGGCCGTCAGCGCACCGTTTCACAGCCCGATGATGCAGCCCGCCGCCGACGTGATGGCGCAGGCTTTGGCGGACGCGGAAATCAAGGCGCCGCGCTTTCCCGTCATCGCGAACGTGATCGCTCGTCCCGTGACCGATCCGGCGGAGATTCGCAAGCTGCTGGTCGAACAGGTGACGGGTTCCGTGCGTTGGCGCGAAAGTATGCTGTTCGCGGTTGAAAACGGCGTTGACACGATCGTCGAAGCCGGTTCGGGCAAGGTTCTGACGGGCATGGCGAAACGCATTTCCCCCGATCTGAAGGGAATCGCGCTGAACACGCCGCAGGATATTGAAGATTTTTTGAAAACGCTTTAATGTGATCCACATCCAACATTTGAAAAGGGAAAAGAAATGGACTTTACGGGAAAATGCGCTCTGATCACGGGCGCCACGGGCGGCATCGGCCGCGTCATCACGAAAAAACTGCATGACGCGGGCGCGACCGTCATCATTACGGATATGCGGCAGGAAGCTTTGGACGCTTTCGCAGCCGAATTGAAAGAAAGGGTTTTCGCTTTCGCCTGCAATCTGGGCGATCCCGCCGACATCGAATCGCTGGTGTCCAAGGCAGAAAAAGCGGCCGGCGCCATCGACATTCTGGTCAATAACGCCGGATTGACCAAAGACGGTCTGTTCCTGCGTATGAAGGACGAGGACTGGAATTTGGTTTTGAACGTAAACCTGACCGCCGGATTCCGTCTGGCGCGCGCCGCGATCCGCGGCATGATGAAACGCCGTTACGGGCGCATCGTTTCGATGGCTTCGGTCGTCGGCGTGACGGGCAACCCCGGACAGGCGAATTATTCCGCGTCCAAGGCCGGATTGATCGGTATGACGAAATGTCTGGCGGCGGAAGTGGCCTCCCGCGGGATTACGGCGAACTGTGTCGCCCCCGGTTTTATCAAAACCGCGATGACCGACGTTCTGCCCGAAGAGGAAAAGGAAAAACTGGCGCGCCGCATCCCGATGGGACGTTTGGGATTGCCCGACGACGTGGCGAACGCCGTTGTTTTTCTGGCCAGCGACGAAGCGTCGTACATCACCGGACAGACGATTCACGTCAACGGCGGAATGGCGATGATTTAATCCTTTTTTCCGCGCCGCGGAAAGGGATGTTTTGATCTTGGCCGCATTTTTTGGCTGGTAAAGGCGAAAAAAGTGTGCTAAAGAATGTTGCTTTCGTAAGTGTTCTTGCCTTTTGGACAGGGACACCGTGTCTAAACAAGAGGAATGTAAAATGAGTGATATTGCCGAACGCGTAAAGAAAATTGTCGTTGAACATCTGGGCGTCGATCCTGCCAAAGTGACCGATTCTTCCAGCTTCATTGACGACTTGAACGCAGACAGCTTGGATACCGTCGAATTGGTCATGGCGTTTGAAGAAGAATTTTCCGTGGAAATTCCCGACGACGCCGCTGAAAAAATCCTGACCGTTCAGGACGCTATCGACTACATCAGCAAGAACGCCGCTTAACAAGCCCGAATACGCGTGCCGATTTCTTTCCGATTGATTCGGGGAATCGGCACGTCTTGCTTTAAATACAAGTTTTTTTACCACCAATCTTTCAGGGGATGTACATGAGAAGAGTCGTTGTTACGGGAATGGGAATGCTGTCGCCTATGGGGCGCGGCGTGGATACGAACTGGCAAGGGTTGATTCACGGGAAATCAGCAATCACGGCCGTGACAAAGTACGACGTTTCCGAATCCCCCGCCAAGATCGCGGGACAGGTTCCGTTCGGCAAGGAAGAGGGACAGTTTGATCCCGACACCGTTATGGCGCCGAAGGATCAGCGCCGCGTCGATCCGTTCATTCTGTACGGCGTTTGCGCCGGAACGGACGCGATGGAGGATTCCGGATGGAAACCCGAAACGGACGAAGACCGTTTCCGCACGGGTGTTATGATCGGCGCCGGCATCGGCGGTTTGAGCGCGATTTCCGACAGTGCCGTGACGTTGAAAGAACACGGCCCCCGCCGCATCAGCCCGTTCTTCATCCCCTCCTGCCTGATCAACCTGATTTCCGGACAGCTGTCCATCAAATACGGCCTGTACGGGCCCAACCATTCCTGCGTGACGGCTTGCGCCACGGGGACGCACGCGATCGGCGACGCCGCCCGTTTGATCATGTGGGGCGACGCCGATGTCATGCTGGCCGGCGGCGCGGAAGCGGCGGTTCATCCGCTGGCGATGGCCGGATTCGCGCAGGCAAAGGCACTGTCCACGCATTACAACGACACGCCCGAAAAGGCTTCCCGTCCTTGGGACAAGGGACATGACGGCTTTGTCATGGGCGAAGGCGCCGGCGTCGTCGTTCTGGAAGAATACGAACACGCCAAAAAGCGCGGCGCGAAAATTTACGGCGAAGTCGCGGGCTACGGCCTGTCGGGCGACGGCTATCACGTCACCGCGCCGGCCACGGACAGCCGCGGATCGAAACACGCGATGCGCATGGCGTTGAAAAACGGCGGCATGACGCCGGAAGACATCGGCTACATCAACGCGCACGGAACGTCCACCCCCGCGGGCGACATTCTGGAAGTCAACGCGGTCAAGGCCATTTTCGGCGATTACGCGACAAAGGTCGCCATGTCGTCCACGAAATCCAGCATCGGCCACCTGTTGGGCGCGGCCGGCGCGGTCGAAGCGATTTTCTGCCTGAAAGCGCTGCAGGACGGCATCATGCCCCCGACCCTGAATCTGGAAGACCCGATCGAAGGCGCGGAAGACATGAATCTGGTCGCTTTGAAAGCGCAGGAACGCAAGCTGAAAGCCGTGATGTCCAACTCGTTCGGTTTCGGCGGAACGAACGCTTCCGTTATTTTCAAAGCGGTTTAGGATATTGAATGGCTGCCGGCGGACGGTTGTTTCTGCGGTTGTTCGTGCTGATCGCCCTGTGTTTGTGCGGCGGCAGCGTGTTCAGCTTTTATTCGCTGCTGTACGAACAAAACAATGTTGCCGAATCGACGGTTGTTCTGGTTGAAAAGGGCGAACCCCTGAACAAGGTGGCCTTGCGTTTGAAAAAGGACGGCCTGCTAAACAGCGTCGCCGTTTTCAAGGTCGCCGCCCGCCTGTCGGGCAAGGCCACGCAGGTGAAAGCGGGGGAATACCGCATTCCCGCCCGCGCCAGCGCCAAGGAAATTCTGGACATTTTGGTGTCCGGCCAGACGGTCGTCCGCCGCGTCACCGTGCCGGAAGGCAAAACCAGCCGGCAGATTTTCGACATTTTGATGCAAACGGCGGGATTGGCCGGCGAATTGCCGCCGCCGCCTCCGAACGGTTATCTGCTGCCGGAAACGTATGTGTTCAGCTACGGTTCGCCGCGCAGGGTCATCCTTGACCGCATGACATCGGGGATGCGCCGGACGATCGACGAACTGTGGCCGTCCCGTCATCCCGACCTGCCCTACACGACGAAAGAGGAGGCACTGGTTCTGGCGTCCATCGTCGAAAAGGAAACGGCTCTGCCCGCCGAACGGCCGCGCATCGCCGGCGTGTTCGTCAACCGTCTGCGCAAAGGGATGCGCCTGCAAACCGACCCGACCGTGATCTACGCGGTGACGGACGGCACGATGGAACTGCACCGCCGCCTGACGCACAAGGATTTGCGCACGCCGCATCCGTTCAACACCTATATGAACAAAGGCCTGCCCCCCGCGCCGATCTGCAACCCCGGCCGCGATTCGATCCAAGCCGTCCTGCGGCCGCAAAAAACGAACGAAATCTACTTTGTCGCCGACGGAACGGGCGGCCACGTCTTTTCCAAAACGTTTGACGAACATAAACGCAACATCGCCAACTGGAAACGCGCGCGCCGCAAAAAACGCGCCGTTCCGGCTAAAAAGAAAACGGTTCAGGTGAAGCCGAAACAAACACCGAAAAAGGCCGCCGCTTCATCGGCCGTTGCGCCCGTTCCCGCACCGACGCCCGATCTTTCGGACGTGCAGATCATTGACGAACCGGCTTTGGAACACGAGGAAATTCTGGATCAACAGGATCTGTCTTTGGATATCATCGACGATGTTTTGATTGAACAGGCGTCGGAAAAGCCCGCTTTGCCGCCGGCTGAAAAATCCGCGCCCGCCAAGGGGAAATAAGAATGAAATTCGCTTTTTTGTTTGCGCTGATGTTTTGCACACCGGCTTTCGCGTCGTTTGAAGACGGCCGCAAAGCGTTCGTTCAGGGGGATTACGGCGCCGCTTTTGATCAATGGCGTCAATCGGCCGAGGACGGCGATCTGTCCGCGCAACGCAACATCGCCCATATGTACCGTTGGGGCAAAGGCGTGCCGCAGGATCTGACGCAGGCCGCTTTCTGGTATTATTCGGCGGCGAAGGGCGGGTTGGACACGGCGCAATACAATCTGGGCGTCATGTACCTGCGCGGCGAAGGCGTCCCCCGCAACGAAGAAGAGGGCGTCATCTGGTTGGAACGCGCGGCGGAACAGGGCAACAAACAGGCGGCCGACAGGCTGGCGCATTTAAAGGTGGAAACCGAACACGAACCGCCGACGGACGACGATCTGCTGGCGCCGGCCGTTTCCAAAAAAGCCGCCGCCGCCCAGCCGGTCAAAATGGTGACGAACGTGAAAAAGGAACCGCCGCTGTACGCGCATCTGGCGTCCTATTACACGCAGGAAACGCTGGAAAAGGGGTGGCGCGAATTGAAACGGACATATCCCGAACTGGCGCGGTTCAAAACGCTTGAAACACAGGTGACCCTGCCCGAAAAGGGAAAGTACATCCGCTTGTACATCAAAGGAAAGGCCGCCGATGTGCGTGACACCTGCGGCCGTTTGAACGCGAAAAAACAATATTGCCTGATCAGCTATCCGTAGGCTGCTGCGGCGCGGTCTGGTTGATTTTATAGGGCTTTTTTTCCGCCTTTTTATTCGACCAGATCAATTTGGCATAGGTACGCATATCAATCACCTTGTCCGTTTCGTCCAGAATTTCCTGACCCAAAATGGTTTCCAGCACGTCTTCCATCGTGACGATGCCCAGCCACGTTCCCAGTTCGTCATACACGACGCCGATATGGTTGTGGGTGCGCAGCATTTCCGTGAAAACGTAATCAACGCTGGACGACGACGCGATTTCCAAAATCGGGCGGATGCAGTTGTTGATCGGCAAAGTGGGGTCTTTGCCCAGCATATCCGATTTGTGCACATAGCCGACAAAGATTTCCTCGTCTTCGTTTTTCATGACGGGATAGCGCGAAAACGAATGTTGCGTCGCGGTCGTGATGAATTCCTGCACGCTGATGCCCGACAGGACGGTGACGCACACGTTGCGGGGGGTCAGCAGGTCTTTGACCTTGATATCCTCCAGATTCAGCGTGTTGCAAATCATGTTGTATTCGTCGTCGTCAAGGAAATTTTCCGTGCGCCCCATTTTCGTCAAGGCCTTGATTTCCTCGCGGATATCGGTCTTGACGCCGTTTTTCGGGGTGATCAAAGCCGTCAGCAGTTCAAAGAATTTCAGGAAAGGTTTCAGCACGAACAGCAGGATATTCAGCATGAAACACAAAAATCCGATCAGTTTGTTCCAATAGGTCGCGCCGATGGTCTTGGGGATGATTTCGCTGCACGTCAAAATCAGTACGGTCATAATCGCGGACGCCAACCCGACGTATTGCTGGCCGAACACGGCGGCCACCTGCGCGCCGATACATGCGGCGCCGGCGGTGTTGGCGATAGTGTTCAACATCAAAATCGCCGCCAGAGGGCGGTCAACGTGAGCTTTCAAATAGGAAATCTTTTTATAAAGCGTCGGCTTGCTTTCCTCCAGTCGGGCGATATAGCTGGGGGTGATGGACAGCAGGGACGCTTCCAGCATGGAACATAAAAACGACAATCCGACCGTTAAGACGACCAGAATAACAAGCAGAGTCATAAAAACCTCAAAGGAACAGACAACCGATTAAGAAATAACACTTATTTTTAACGCGGTCAAAGGGAAAACAAAGGATTTTCAATCATGCGGCGTCGCTTTGCGCGGGGGACGCGGCGGCATCGTCCGCTTTCGCTTTTTCCCGTGCGTCCAGAATCATCCGGCGCATGACGAAGGAATAGATGGTCAGGGTGGTAACGTCTTCAATGCATCCGCCGACGGAACGGCCGGCGATGTCGTGCACCAACCACAGCGAACAGCAGCAGATGAAACACGCGCGCAGCTTCACGCCGCCGGAATACGCCGAAACGAACGTGGCCAGCAGCACCGCCGCGACGGGCAGCAGGCTGTAAAAGTTTTTATATCCGCAATAACCGGAAACGATCGCGAACGCCGCGAACGGGAAAGCGACCATCGCGCCTTTGAAATAAATGTTGACGTACATACGCGTGCCGACGACGATTTTGGACAGCGCCGCGCTGATGTTTCCCAACATGAAATGGTGGACGCTGAACAGCAGGCTCGACACGGCGAACAGCAGAAACAGCCGTTTGTCGTTTTTCTGCATGGCGGCCGTCATGGAAACCGTGTAGGCGACGTATCCCAATATTTGCGGCAGGGAAAAAAAGTCCACTTCACACCGACCTGATATCAACGCCTTTGCGGATCAACGCCCGTTTCAATTCGGGAACGGGCAGAGTGCCGAAATGAAAAATCGACGCCGCCAACGCCGCGTCCGCCGCGCCTGTTGTGAAAACGTCGGCGAAATGATCCGGATCAGGGCCCGCGCCGCCCGACGCGATGACGGGCAGGTTCGTGTTTTTCGACACCAGCGCGGTCAATTCCAGATCGAACCCCTTTTGCGTGCCGTCGGCGTCCATGGATGTCAGCAAAATCTCGCCCGCGCCCAGCGATTCGACCTCTTCGACCCAGTCGAGGACTTTCTTTTCCGTCTTTTTCCGCCCCGCGTTGACGACGACGTAAAACTCGCCGTCGAAACGTTTGGCGTCAACGGCGACGACAACGCACTGCGACCCGAATTTTCCGGCCGCTTCGGCGACCAGATCGGGATTCGCCACCGCCGCCGTGTTCAGCGACACCTTGTCCGCCCCCGCCAGCAGCAGCGCGCGGATGTCGTCGATGGAACGGATGCCGCCGCCGACCGTGAACGGGATGAACACTTGGCGCGCGACGCGTTCCACCATGTCCAGCGTCGTTTTCCGGCCGTCGTTCGTCGCGGTGATGTCCAGAAAAACCAGTTCGTCCGCCCCCTCTTGCGAATATTTACGCGCCAGTTCGACGGGATCGCCCGCGTATTTCAGGTTTTCAAAGTTGACGCCCTTGACGGTTTGTCCGTCCTTGACATCCAAACAGGGAATGATGCGTTTCGTCAGCATGGAAAACTATCCTTTGATCCATCGTTGAATGGTGTCGTAACCGGTCTGCCCGCTTTTTTCGGGGTGGAACTGCGTCGCCGTGATGTTGCCGGTCTGCACGGCCGCGGTGAACGGAACGTGATAGTCCGCCGTCGCGGAAACGACGGACGGGTCGTCGCAAACGGCGTGATAGGAATTGACGAAATAATAAAAATCGTCGCGCAGGAAAGAATTGGCGGCGGTCGTTTTGATCCTGTTCCACCCGATTTGCGGCACTTTTCCTTGCGTGAAGCGGACGTTTTTGCCTTTCAGCAGCCCCAACCCCTTGACGCCGGGGGCTTCCTCGGACGAATCGAACAGCACCTGCAGCCCGACGCAAATCCCCAAAAACGGGACGCCCTTGCGGATGACGGCGCGCAAAGGTTCGGCCAACCCCTTGGCGGTCAACGCCTGCATGACCTGCCCGAAATGGCCTTGCCCCGGAAAGATCAGCCGTCCGGCGTTTTCAACGTCGCGCGCGCGATCCGTCAGCTTGTAGGGGACGGCGAAAGAATCCAACATATTGACGACGCTTTTCAAATTGCCGCCGCCGTAGTCCAGAACCACCAGCATTTTTTTTCATCCGTACATAATCAACAACATAAACAAACCGTAAAAGGCGACCAATCCCTGCAGCGCGCGGTCGGAAAACAGAACATCCACAGGGTCGGCGTAGCTTTCGCGTTCGATCAGCAGGCTGTAGCGCATACAGATCAGCAGTACCGCGGGGACGCTCCAAACGCGGGCGTTCGCGGGGTCGGGCATGGCCGGAATCGGCGCGATCGTCCATAACGCGTAAAACGCGATCGCCAGCGTCAGGCACATATACATATTCTTGTCCAGAAACGCGGGCGTGTAGAATTTCAAAACGCCGTCGATTTCATCGCCGCTTTTGATCCGCTTCAGCAATTCGTTGCGCCGCTTTCCCAGCCCCAGACAGGCCGCCATGGCCGTCACGGTCAGATACAGCCAGACGGAAACCGCGGCGTGAACCAGAAAACCGCCGTAAAACACGCGGATCAGAAAACCGGAAACCAGAACGGCCACATCCGCCAGCGGCACTTTTTTAACGCCGGCGGAATAAAGGATGTTCAGCAAAACGTACAGAACCGGCAAAGCCGCCGCGGTTTTGTCCGGCGCGACGCAAAGGTTGACGGCCGTTCCCGCGCCAAACAGCAAAACGGCCAGAACGCGCGCCGACACAACGGAAACCGCTCCGCTGGCCAAGGGGCGGCTTTTCTTGATTTCGTGCCGGCGGTCGCTTTCGACATCGCGCAGGTCGTTAAAGACATAGACGGCGGACGCGCACAATCCGAACGCCAGCCACCCGTAAAAAGCCGCCATAAAACCGGCCGCGTCCGACAACCGCCCGCTGAACACCAGCGGCGCGAAAATCAGCGCGTTTTTGATCCAATGGCGCGGACGGCACAAACGGATCAAAGCGGACAGGCGGGAAAACGTCATGACAATCTCCGAATTTTTTGTGAAGATAGCATTGTTTGTTTGAAAAGGAAAGGGCGGACGCGCCGAAAAAAGTTCGCCCGCGATCAAAATTTTATTGCAAAGCCGTTTCAAAGGGGCTATAAACGTCATTGCTCTGCGGGTGATTAGCTCAGTTGGTAGAGCAGCTGACTCTTAATCAGCGGGCCGCGGGTTCGAATCCCTCATCACCCACCATTAAAAAAACCGTCCGACAAGGGCGGTTTTTTTAATGGTATGTATGGGCGCGGGAGAGAACCCGCGGGCGGGTTCGGTCGCCGCAGGCGACGACGCGCAGGCGCACCGGCGCCGAGCGGCCGGCTTGACCGGTGAGCGCAGCGAACAACCCCTCATCACCTTCGATGCGCAAAACCGGCAGAGTTTTGCATTCCGTCCGACAGGGCGGTTTTTTTTAATGGTATGTATGCGGCGGAATGTTGATGACTCGACGCTTGAATTTTTCCGTAAGGTGTGCTTATAATCGTGTATCGGAAGTTTGGTGCATTTAACCGATTTTCAAAGAATACCCCCGCAGAGTGGCAGCTCTTGCGGGGGTAAGTTTTATTTACTTGCCGTGGGCTTTTAATAAAACTGCGATCGCCAGCAAAATGTAAGCAATCGCTTCTATGAAAGAATGGTGCATTTTACCTCCTTTCAATCCGCTGTAAGGCGGACGGGCGCATATTACCGACATATCCGTTGTTTTACAACTTCAAAGGAAGAAGAGGCTTTCTTAACAATCTCGGTGAAAAAGAGGGCGCCGCGAACGACGCCCCCGAAAAATCAACTGTAAAACAGCGTGATTATTTCAATTAAAATTTTCAGCAACGCTAAAAATTTCAACATGGCACCCCTCCGTGCGGAAACATGACCGCGTTGAGAAAAGAGCCGCCGGAAACCCATTGACAAACGTCCGCGGATTTCCTATCCTATAGCCATGAGATGGAGTTATAGCGCAACTCCTTTCCATGTTAAGGAAAATGTCCGGTGCTGCAAACGCCGGACTTTTCTTTTATATGTGCTTTCGCGCGGGCGGACAAGGAATAAAAAGAGGGCGCAGCTGATCGGGGGTGTCCGTTTCCACGCCCTTTGCTTCAAATCATTTGTCGCCGCGCGAAAAGGCTGGTATGATGCCGGAAAAAGGAGGTTTCGCATGGATAAATGGCAGAAAAGATTTTTTGATCTGGCGCGTTTGGTCGCCACATGGTCGAAAGACCCGTCTTCGCAGGTCGGCGCGGTGATTGTCGATGATAAAAAACGCATTGTTTCCGTCGGGTTCAACGGGCTGCCGATCGGGGTGGAGGACACAAAGGAACGATTGGAAAACCGCGAAATCAAATACGAACTGATCGTCCATGCCGAAGCCAACGCCATCCTGACCGCGCCGAAATCGGTCGCCGGATGCACGATTTACGTTTACCCGTATCTGCCGTGTTCCCGATGCGCTGGCGCGATCATCCAATCGGGCATCAAACGCGTGATTGTCGAAGACCGTCCCATTCCGGAACGCTGGCAGGCGAATTTCGATCTGGCGAAAAAGATTTTGACCGAAGCGGGCGTCGAAGTAGATATCGTCCCCCTTGATGAATAAAAAAAAGGCTTTGCCGTTTGGCAAAGCCTTTTTTTTTGTCCGGAAAAATCAGAACGCGAAACGAACGCCGACCATGGCTTCGTTGGACGCCGCTTTGTTTTTCCAAGAATCGCCGTCCGCTTCTTTCCATTTGGAAATGGACGGTTTCAGATAGCGGTAACCGATGTCAACGGCGACGTTTTTGGAAACTTCGATACCGACGCCCGCCTGCAATCCGTAAGCGAACACTCTTTTGGATTTGGAATACAGTCCCTCCTCGTCATCGCTGTATTTCATCTTCAAATCGGTAAAGCCGACGCCCGCGCCGACATACGGCGTCAGGATCGAGCTGTTTTCAAAATCGTAGTAGCCGTTCAGCATGAACGCCTGTCTGCCGAATTTCCCGTCGTCTTTTTTGCCCATTTTGGTGATGCCGTATTCCAATTCCGCGCGGGCGGCGCCGATTTTCGCGCCGACGGCCAGATTGGTTCCGACGTGTTTGAAAGAGTTGGAATGATCTTCTTCTTTATCTTTCAGTTTGTCCCAGCTCTGTCCGACTTTGACAGACGCATAAGGAACAACGTCAGCGGCCTGAGCGGCGGAGGCGAACAAACCGATTACGGCGACAGCCGCCATCAATGTCTTTTTCATGATGTGATATCTCCTAACAGTTTTGCATAAAGACAGTCAAAAGGTTACACACTTGATTGTCGTTTGGCAAGGCAAAATTAACATTAAAATGTGTTATTTCTTATAACTATTAAAACAGATTTGTATTTTAATGTGTGTTTTGAACGGGATAAGGATATGCGAAAGGGGCGGAATTTTTTTTCCGCCCCTTTTTTTTCAAACCGGAAAACGGTCAGAAATTGACTTTCAGGTTGATCATGCCGGTATGATCTTTGTAATGATCCTTGAACTTGCCTTCGTAGCTGACGGAAAGTTCGGACGTGTTGCCAAACGCGACGGTCAGCCCCGCGCCTGTTTCGACGCCGAACCGTTTCATCGGGTCGCCCGACGCGACATAGCTGGAATGATCGGGCAGGACGACCGTGCGGTTTTCGTCGTCGCGGGCGAAATCGTACGTCGCCGCCACCTTTAATTCGGGCGTGAAGTTGATTTTCGGATTCGCGGTCAAGTGATATCCTTTCGCCGCTTTGATGCCGGCGACGCCCGTCCACGTGTTTTGCGTTTTGTCGCGCAATGTCGCGCCCGCCGCGTCGGTGTATTCTTTCAACCGGACGTTGGTGAAGCGGACGGCGGCTTCGGGGGTCAGCAATCCGAAATCGTATCCGGCGGCGATTTGCGCGGCGATCGTGTCGGCGTCATAGTCGCTGGCCAGCCCGACCGTGCGCGTTTTTTCGTCGTATTTGGAACGGCCGTAACTGACGACGCCGTTGACATAGGCTTGGTGCGGCTTGTATTCGCCGTACACGAACCCCGTGTGCGTATCGACATCGGTTTGCGCGCGATCCGTCGAAATATCGCCGGAGGTGTAGGCGTAACCGATACCGGCTTTGAAGCTGTCGGTGAAGTTGACTTCGGCGCCGGCCGCGAACCCGTTTGAATGGGCGTTGAATCCGTCCTCTTTGTCCAGTTTGGCGTAGTTCATCATGCCCTGCGCCCAAACGGACGACCTGCCGGCGGCGTAATCGCCGCCCGAACGGCCGCGCCCTCTGAACGATCCGCCCGATTTCACGCCGCCGCCGAAACGCGATCCGACGACGTTGATGACGGATTTCGCCGTGCTTGTCGCCGTTTTCGCGCCGGATTGGGCGGCGTCGGGGGCGACTTCTTTCAGGATTTGGCGTACTTCGGCGGTTTTGCCCGCGGCCGCGTCCAACATATCGTTGACTTTTTCAATGATCTTTTGCGTATGTTCGGGCAGCTTGTTCAGCACTTCGTTCGCCAGATCCAGAATTTTCGACGCCTGCTTTTCGCTTTCGGGCAATGCGACGCCGGATTTTTCCAAATCTTCAATCGCGGCTTCGGAAGCGGTCGCCAGACGCAGGATGTACAAATTCCCGCCGTTCCAGTTTTCCAGCGCGCCGATCGTTTTGGCGTCGGCGATGTCGAAGTTGGAAGACGACACGGCAAAACGGTTGGTCGCGTATTCGCCGAACGTAAAGCCCGATCCGTTCGTGATTTTGTATTCCGTCACCGCGTCGCGCGAAGCGTTGCTCATGTCCAGTTTCAGCGTCACTTTGTCCGCCGCCGCCGTGATGATCGCGGACGTTTGCGCCGCGTCGGTCAGAATCGCCGAAATCGTCCCGCCGGAAATCAGGTCGGCCGTCAGCGTACCCGTTCCGATGTCCAGCGTTTTACCGTCGGCGATGTTCAAGGTCGTCAATCCCGTCGGCAAAGCGGACAAAGCCAGATTCGTGTTGACATTGATCGTCGTTCCGGAAATCGTTCCGTTCAAACGGGCGGCGGCGGAATTGAACGCGATCGTTCCGCCTTTGACGTTCGCGTTTAAAGCGCCGGACAGGTCGATCGTGCTGTTCGTCAGGTTCAACGTGTCGCCGTCCGACGTGAAAACGTCCAGCGTCGCGCCGTCGGAAACGATCAGATCGGACGTGTCCAGCGACACTTTGCCGCTTTTCGCCGTGATGTCGTTCCGGCCGTTCGCCGTGATCGTCGAACCGGAAACCGTGATGTTCCCGTCCTTGGCCGATCCGTTCACCAAACCGGACGCGCCGTTCATCGTGATTGCCGAATTTACAACCTTGACTTGGGCGGAAAATTCGGAAACTTTGCCGTTATACGCCGCATAGGCGTCGCGCAAGGTTTTTTCGACCAGATCGTAATCCAGATCCTTGTTTTGTTCCCACTGTTCCTGAATATAGCTTTGCAGTTCCGGTTCCTGATAGTATTCCAACGTGCCGGAATAGGGAACTTCGATCGCGTCGTTGGCAAACATGGTCAAATCGTCAAGGTCTTTTGTTTTCGCTTCGACGCGTTTCAAATCGGCCAGAATTTCATTGACGGCAATATTGATTTCGGCTTCGGTCAGCTGTTTTTGATTGTTCAGCCGCAGCGTCACGTTCGCGTTGGGATCGACGTTTCCCCACATGGAATTGATGCCCCAGATGACATCACCCGTTCCGGCTTTGGCGTCCGCGTTCAGCGTGATGTCCGCGTTGTTCAATTTCGTGTCGATGCCGAAAGCGTCGTCCACTACGCGGTAGTTGCCTTTCCAGTTGTCCAAACTGCCGCCGAACCCGCCGATGAAAGCACTGCCGTTCGCGATGATCTTGCCGGAAATTTCCGGCGCGGAAACGATCGTTTTTGCGACGGAAACGCCTTTTTCACCCGTCACGGTCAATTTTTCGCTGGCTTCGATTTCATTGGACATTTTGTTCGCGGACAGGGCGAAATTCGCTTTGTCGGAATCAACGGCGATGTTTTTGCCGTACATTTCAAGGAAAGTAAGCTTTGAAAAATCGCCGCCCGTGATGTTCAACTTTCCGCTTTCCGCGTATTCCTTGGAAGCGTCTATATTCATCCAATTGTTGAATGTTCCGCCGGAAATGTTGACATCTTTGCCTTCCAAATCATTATCTTTGAACGAACCGCCCGTAATGTTCAAATCGCCGTTATTGGCCGCAATGGAACTGTCACTGAACGTTCCGTTTGAAATCGAAATGCCGTCCAAACTGTCGGAGTTCAGTTCCGCATTGTTGAAAACACCGCCCGAAATTTCGATTTTTCCCTTAGGAACGATGTTTCCGCCAAAACCATAAACACTGTTCTCGTTATGCCTCGGTTTGATAAAGGCTACGGAATTGAATGTGCCGCCGGAAATTTTAACATTGCCGTTCCCGATGTGAACGAACTCGTTATCATTGTGACCGTTGAAAATTCCGCCGGAAATGTCAATGTTTCCCGCACCTGTATGGCGGATGTGATCCGTTCCGCCGTCAATGCGTTTGGTGAAATCAACAGTTCCACCTTTAAACGTCATATCGTTATCCGTAGAACTCCACAAACTGCCGTCTTCGCTATGGTCGTTATTCGTTCCGCGAATGGTCAAATGACCGTTCGTCATTATAAAGGAAGCAGTTTGAACGGGGGCTTTGACTGACAATTCCCCGCCGGCAATCGTCAAATCATTTAGTGTCCCCGACAGATTCCCGTTCAAATTTCCGTTTTTGTTGACTGTCAAGCTGCCGCCCGTCGCGTTGATGTCTGCCGTCAGCGTGCCGTTCAAGTTGATTGTTCCCCCCGTAAAGTCTGCCGTTGCAATGCCTTTGGCGTTTTCAAATCTGTTGTTTCCATTGACATTGATAACGGCCGTGTCGGAAATGCGAATTGTGCCGTCGGACGAATGATTGACAATCGCCGCCGTGTTGTTGAGAGTGACCGTTCCGCCGGAGATGTCGATTTCGCCCGTTGTTTTGAACAATTCATTCGGACGGGAATCTTTCAAATAGTTGTCATTGTCGTTGTCTGTTCTGATGATTTGAGCGTTTTGGTTCAGCGTGATATTTCCACCGCTGATTTTAATATCTCCGCGATAGGAAGCGGGAAGATTTTCCGTGTCATCATCACCCCATTCTCTCAACAACACAATGTAACGGTTTTTTCCCAAAGTGATGTCGCCGCCGGAAATCGACAAAGTTCCGGATGTTTGTTCATCCGCCGCATCAATGCCCAATCCTTTGCCGAAATACAGTTCTTTGTTGGCGTCGTTCGTATCGGCGAGTGTGATTTTTCCTCCGGAAATTGTCACTCCGGTATCGGACATCATTGCCGTGTTGATAACGGCGTTTCCCGAAATTGACAGTGCGCCGCGGTAAGTACTCAAAGTTTCTTCATTCCTTGCGGAAACTGTTCCGCCGGAGATGTCAATTCCGCCTGTTCCTTGCCAATCCAACCAATCGCCGACTTTGGATTCAACAATCAAATTCCCGCCCGTCATTTTCAAAGCAGCGGGAGAAAAGTTGAAAAATTCTTCGGCGTTATTATTGACTTTAATCGTATAACGATTGTTTTGCCCTTCTTTTGCTACCCGCGTATAAGTCGCCGTATCTCCGTCACCGATGACGACATCCTCCGCTTTCGCAGGCAGAGCGACGGCGAACGCCGCCAGATTCAGCAAAGCGCATTTGATCAGCACCGCGCGATAGCGGCGCGTCAATTCTTTCATCGTTGTTTTTGATTGTTTCATACCCATTCCTCCTGAAACCAAAGATTTACACATTATAATATGTATTTTACATTAGTAAAGTATGAAAAACACATTTTAACAGGGTGTCGGTATCCACATTAAAATAGGAAACTGACCCTATGAACACAGAAAACAATTTGAAATCCATCGGTCGGAAAATCGCCCTGTTCAGAAAACTGAAAGGGTTAAACCAGTTTGATCTGGCGTCCGAATCGGGCAAGATGATCAACACGATTTCAAACATTGAACGCGGTATCGCCGATCCGCGGCTGTCAACGCTGTTGGCCATTATGGACGTGCTGGGGATATCGTTCGCGGATCTGACGGCGGATCGCGAATACGACAAGGCGCTGAACCTGCCGCTGATCCATATCATCGACCGGCTGCAGGATTGTGACGAACGGACGCTGACGCTGATCGCGAAACAGATCGACATCGCGTTGGCGCTGCGTGAAAAGTAAGGGGCGGGCTTTTATTCTTCCGTCAATTCGGCCAGAAATTCGGCCAGATCGGGCGTTTCGTAATCGCAGAAGTTTTTGTCGTCAACGGAACAATATTGGTTGTTTTCGACGTTTGACGATATCCACACCGTTTTCATGCCGACCTTTTTCGCGGCCAGAATGTTGGCGGGACTGTCATCGAACATGACGCTTTCATTCGCCGCGATGCCGAACGTGTCCAGCATTTTCAGGTATGTCTTTTCCGCCGGTTTGGGGATGTATCCGGCTTCGCGGATCGAAAAGATGCCGGAAAAGCAATCCCGCAGATCCAACCGTTCCAACACGCGTTCGGCGTGGTGGTGCGCCCCGTTGGTGAACACGAATTTCTTTCCCGCCAACGCGCGCAGACGGGTTTTCAACACGGGATTCGGCCGGATGGACGACAGGTCGAGTTCGTGGACGTAATCAGTGAATTCTTCGGGGGAGATATCGTGTTCCACCATCAAACCGCAAACCGTTGCGCCGTATTTTTTGTAATAATCCTTTTGAATGACGGAGGCGGTTTTTTCGTCAACGCCCAGCGCGCGCATGATGAACGTGCGGATTCTTTCGGCCATTTGGGCGTACAATTCCTTGGACGGGGGATAAAGCGTGTCGTCCAGATCGAAAACCCAGCTGCGGATGTTTTTAAAATCGTTGCGTAAAACCTGATTGTCCATATGCGTGTCCTTTGTGACGGGGCACGCATTATAGGACGCATCACGTTAAAAAATCGTTATTTTACGCGTTGTTGAACG
This sequence comes from uncultured Rhodospirillales bacterium, assembly GCA_902777205.1. GTDB lineage: Bacteria > Pseudomonadota > Alphaproteobacteria > CAAGCB01 > CAG-977 > UBA11549. The sequence goes on from CACYSU010000013.1 coordinate 65,477, forward strand.
TGTAAAACAAAGCTTTGACAAAATCGAAACCGCGGTTCATGGACGCCGTTTCGACATATTCGGCCGCCGAATGCATATTGTAAATGTTCGCCGCGCCGACCAGATAGGGTTTGAACGTCACGCCCGCGCCATTTTTCCTTTGCGCGTACAGGTGCGTTTCCGCCCCCGCGTGGAACGACGACACGTTCAAATCCATTCCGATTTTCGCCGCCGCCTTTTTCGCGGTTTCGATCATCGTTTCATCACTCGATTTTTCAAAGGGCGGGATGTGTTCTTCAAACTCTACCGTAAAGGTGGCCTTTTCGGCGTATTTGTCGTTGAACCGTTCGACGGCCTGTTCGATTTCGCGGATCAGAGCGGCTTCTTTCGCCTTGTCCGAACTGCGGATGGAATACAGCGCGAACGCGTCGGTGTTGATGATGTTCGACATCGCCGCGTCCGTCAGGTAAAACGCGAAATCAGCCCCTTGCTTGCCGGTCGGGATGTTTTTGACGCCCCCGCCGACGACCGCGCCCGCGTTGATCGACGTGACGACGCCCGTTTCATCGGCGTAATAGACGCCCTGCGGAATTTCGGCCATGATTTCGGCGATCGCTTTGACGGCGTTGACGCGGCGGGTGTCCGCGATGTCGATGCCGGAATGGCCGCCCTTTGTTTTCGTGACGGACAGGATCATTTTCGTGTATCCCGCGCCGGCGATCTGGAAATCGCCCAGCCGGTCGCCGTCCAGCACCAGAACGTATTCCGATTTGAACGCCCCGAAATCCAAAGCGCGCGCGCCGCTCATATTCTGTTCCTCGTCGCGGGTGAAAACGATTTCCAATCCGCCGTGCTTCAGGCTTTTGTCCGCGGCGACGGTTTTTGCCAGCATCATGGCCGCCGCGACGCCGGCTTTGTCGTCGGCGCCCAAGGTGCGCGTGCCGTCCGTTTTCAAAACTTCGCCGTCGTCAACGATGTTGACGGGGGAAAAATCGCCGACGACATCCATGTGCGCGGACACGGCCAGCGGCTTTTTACTTTCGTCCGTCGCGGGGACGGCGGCGCGGACGTTGCCGAACGCGTCGCGGGCGGCGGCGACGCCGTATTCGTTGAACAGGGCGATGATTTTATCGGCCACGCCGTCTTCGTGCATCGAAGGGGACGGGATCGCGGCCATCGTTTTGAAAAGATCGGTCAGCTGAGTCATGAAAAAAATCCTTTGTTTGAATTTACCGTTTGACAAACAAGGTATTCCTTTTGCGTTCGTTTCTCAACAGACAAAACGGGGATGTTGCCCTTTCGCGTTTTTCGGCGTACAACAAAGCAAAAGGAGAAACGCCATGGATGCCAATGAAATCGAGGAACGCTTTATCGCACTGGAAAGCCTGTCCGCCGAATACGAACGCACGATCAAGGATTTGAACCAGATCGTCGCCGAACAGGCGATGAAAATCGACCGGATGCAGCGCGAGCTGTTCTTTTTGGTGCAAAATTTCGACACCAGCGGTCAGGTGCGCCCCCTGTCCGAAGAAGTCCCGCCGCCGCATTATTGATATTGACGCGGATCAGCGAACGTTCCCCCGCCGCGTCCAAACGGCCGCGGGCGTTCGGGATTTGGCCGCGCGAATCTTGCGCGCCGCGCTTTCCTGACGGGCGGTGACGGCGCATTCTTTGGCGGCCGGACTGACGGCGCGCGCCGATTGCGCTTCCGGCCGCGGCCGCGGCTGCGTTTTGATGGCGGCCAGCGATTTGTCGGGCGTCCGGTCGGGCAGGGCGTCGCGTTTGGCCATATGCGCGGCGATGCGGTCTTTGACATCCGCGTACATGGTTGAAAACTTGCCCTTTTCCAATTCTTTCGGATCGGCGTTGAAATAGTTGTTTCCGTCGGGATCGCGGCACACGGCGTTGACGAATTTCGCGGCTGTCACGGATTTCAGCTTTTTGCGGAAAACGGACGGATTGGTCGTTTCAACGCACGACGCCATGGTCTGGTCGTAATAATCGCGCCTGTCCGCATTATCGTACCACCCTTTGAACGCGGCGGTGCGCGCCTGATTTACGTCGCCCGTTTCGTTCAAAGCCGTTTCAAACGGTGCGGCGATTTCCGGATATGACGCCGAAAAATCGTTCCAGCAGGCCTCCATTCCCTTTTGTTTCAATTCCCAAGCGACCAGACAGCCATAGCTTTCGGCGTCGGCTTCCATGACGCGGGAACGGTGCATCATTGTTTTCGTCGTGTATCCGGCATAGTCGGGTTCGTCCACTTCGTCCATCGTGTATTGATAGGCGTGGCGCAGTTCGTGCGCCAAAGTGACGATATTTTGCGCCATGGTCGCTTTCGGGTTTAAAACGCACACTTCTTCGCACGGGTCGGCGTATCCGAACAATCCTTCTTTAGCCGTTTTGCGGTCGAATTTCAGTTCGTAGCCGTAATCGGCGGCGAATTCCAAAATCGCGCGTCCCGCGTCGGATTTGCACATTTCGTTGACGATTCCGGCCATTTTCGCCTGCGCCGCCGCGCCGCCGCGGATCGGAATGTCAACAACGGGCAAAACGTTTTCAACCATGGCAATCACCTTAACATAACGCGCCGGATCGGCAGGGAATCGTAAGCGACGCTTTCGTTTTCAAGGCGCACTTCGCCGTTTCGCGCCACAAAAAGCGTGTCGTAAAACAGCACGTCGTCGCACAGCAGGAAAACCTTGGCCGTGTAACCGTCGTCCTGCTCGGCGATTTCCGGCGGCGCGACCAGCTTTTTCAAACTTTGCGCCAGCTCTGCGTCAAAAGAAGCGGTGACGAAATCGTCCGCGCTTGAAACCAAACGCGCGAAATCGTCGTTGACGGCGGCGACGGCGTCGAAATAAAACGCCAGATAGGCCGCGATGTTGTCCACGCCCAGCGTCAGGGAAAACGCGTCGTTCATTTCCCGCAGCGTGTCCTCTTCCCCGTCGATTTCAAACACGGTTTCGCCGTCGCAGACGTATTCCTTTGTGATGATCGGGCGCGTCGTAAAGCATTTGACATCCACTTTGCGCGCGTTTTTGTAAAACGGCAGGGGCGCGGCCTTGACGCCGGCCATTCCCGTTTTGAACGGAACGCGTCCCGTTTTCGCGGCGATCAGGTCGGCCAGTTTTTTCTTTTCTGTGTCGGTCAGTTTGTCCGTCATTGTCTTTCCGCCTGAAATTACGGATAAAAAATCCCTCCGTTTTCGCAAAGGAGGGAGTTTTATTACGCGGGCGTGTTTCCCGCCGGCGTTTTGTGCCGGAACGTGATGCGTCCCTTGGTCAAATCATAGGGCGTCATTTCGATGTCAACCTTGTCCCCGACCATGACGCGGATGCGGAATTTGCGCATTTTTCCGGCGGTGTGCGCCAGAATTTCGTGGTCGTTTTCCAGTTTCACGCGAAACATGGCGTTGGGCAGTTTTTCAACGACGGTGCCGCTGAATTCCAACAATTCTTCTTTAGCCATAAAGGACTCCTTAAAATAAAGACAGGACGCTTATACGCTTTTTCGGGATGAAACACAAGCCGTTAAAAATCGTAAGAATCCAGTTCGTCTTCGCTCATATCGGCGGGTTGGTAATCGGAAAAGATCTGCGCGCCCTCTTCCTCCCATTCGATGCCGCGAATGACCCAGTTGCTGATTTGCTCCATTTTTTCCAAGGGGATGTTCAACGCCATGCCGACCTTTGAAATGAACAGGATTTCGGAATCGGACAGATCGCCGTCCTCGTACCCCAGATAGAACATTTCGCGGATCAACACCAGCGCGAACCCTTTGTCCGTGATCGTTTTGACCAGATCCAGCGCCTCTTCCTCGGTTCTGGGGCGGATGGCCTCTTTGGCCTGTTCCTTGTTCAGGTTGTACAGCTTGGCCAAATCGACGAAGAATTGTTTTTCGTTGCCGTCGAATTCGCCGTCCACGCGCGCCAAATGGGCGATCGCGCTTAAAAAGGCGATGCGCTGGGGCAGATCGACGTTTTCAAAAAATTCCATCATGGTTGTTTTTCCCTTCGGATCAAACGTGATTGAAAAAAAAGCTCTTTTGTCTATTTATACCTGTTTTGACGGAATTTGAAAGAAAAAAAGTGTCCGGCGCGGCAAATGTCAGCGTTTTGTCACACAAAAACACGACCAAGGGCTATGGTGACGCGGTTCGCCGTCCGTGATAGCCTGTGACGGTGGGGATCGAAAACACGTGTTTGAAATCAACGTTTTTTTCGCATATAATATCGTCCGGTTTTGTTAAAGGAGAAAAGAATGCCTTCTTTCGATATAGTGTCCAAAACGGACATGACGGAAATCGCGAACGCCGTCGCCGGCGTGACGCGCGAAATTTCGACGCGTTTCGATTTCAAGGGGTCGAAAAGCACTGTCGAACTGAACGACAAGGAAATCGTTTTGCTGGCGGACGACGCGTTGAAATTGAAACAAGTGCATGAACTGGTGCTGACCTATGTCACGCGGCGCAAACTGGATACTTCGTGCCTTGATTTCGGCAAAGAGGAAAAGGCCGCCGGCGCGATGATCCGGCAGACCGTCCGCGTCAAACAGGGGATCGATCAGGAAACGGCGAAAAAGATATCCAAGGCCGTCAAGGATTCCAAAATGAAAGTGCAGGTTTCCATTCAGGGCGACGAATTGCGCGTGTCGGGAAAGAAACGCGACGATTTGCAGGATGTGATCGCTTTTGTCAAAACGTTGGGAATTGACCAGCCTTTGCAGTTTGTCAATTTCAGGGATTAAACAGATAAAGGAGTCGTTTAAATGAAAAAATTTCTTTTGCCCGATCTGTCGGGTTGTCTGGATCGCTTTTTGGATTACATCAACCTCAAAGCAGGTGAAAAGGTGATGAAAGCGTGCGGCGCTTTCGGCAAAATCGGTTTGGCAAGCCTCAGCATTCTGGCCGTTTTAAGCATCGTGCTGGCCGTCGTGTTGGCCGTCCGGTTTGAAGCGGGCGTCGGCGCCGCCGTCATTTTCGCCGTCACGGGCGTCGCCGGATGCGCGTTTTTGCATTACGCCGGCGCCAAAATGTTGCCGACGATGAACACACTGATCAAAAACGCGCCGACCAAGATGTCGTCGGCCGTTGTGTTGAAAGTCCTCGCCTTGTTCGTCGGTGTTTCCGGCGTTTTGGCGTTGTTGAGCGGCATTTTTTACAAATCGACGTTTTTGGCCGAACAACCGGATTCGCCGGACGCCGTTGTCGTGTTTTTGAGTTGTCTGGCCGCGTTCGTCGCGTGCGAGGTCTGGAGCTTTCTGTTGCTGCGCCCCGCGGATTTGAACGTTGAAATCGTCGAAAAAACGACGGTCGGCGAAGAATTCATCGGCCTGACCTCCTATTTCGCCAAAGGCTGCCTGAAACTGACGCCGGTCGTTTTCGGTCTGGCCGCGGTTTTCGCCGTTTTGGCGGCCGTCGCGATGATCTTCACCGCCGATTTCGGATTGGTGTTCGCGCAGATGATCGTTCTGGCCTATATGGCGTTCATGACGCTGGCGCCGTTTGTCATGTACGTCGCGTTTTTGTCGTACTACCTGACGCTGGACATTTTGACGGCGGTTCTGAAACTGCCCGAAAAACTGGACAAGATCGCCGAAAAGTGATTGAACCGCAACAAAAAAAGCCTCCGTTCGCGCGGAGGCTTTTTCGTTTGCGCGGGGATCAGCCCATCGCTTTGGTGATCTGGTCCTGCATGGCGAACGTGCCCATGACCGCCCACGCGATCGCGCCGGAAACGAACAGGGTCGCGACCATGTTCAACACCGCCGCTTTTTGCGAAATGCCGGTCACGCTGTCTTCCAGCCATTCGTTGGCCATTTGGTCAAGCGCGCCCTGGAAGTTGTCCATTTCGGAATAAATGCGCAAGTCGCCGATGATTTCCTTGTCCGGAAAGCCCAGCCCCGTTTTGTTCAACGCTTCGCCCAAGTTGTCGCCGTTGTTGATATATACCAGCGCGCTGTCGATGCGGTACAGCAGGTACGGGCTGGCGTCGTGGCGCAGGGAACGCAGGGCTTGGGACACGGGCGTGCCCGCGCGCACCAGCGCCGCCATGGCCAACATCCACGTCACGCCGACGAAAACGCGGTACAGCGACCACGGCGGGACGTTTTCAAACCACGCGCGGGACTTTCCGCTCCATCGCGGCAGGGTCAGGTAGATCAGAAAGAACAATATGGGCAGGAACGAAAACGCCAGCGCCCAGTTTTTGCCGATCCATTCCGACAGGTTCACCAGATCGCGCGCCGATCCCGTCCAACGCGTGTTGGGGGCGGCGCTGATCATCGGCGGCACCATGTAAACGCCGATCGCGTAAATGATCAAAACGGTCATCATCGACAAAAACATCGGGTAGCTGACCGCGCTGACCAGCGGTTCTTTCATTTTTTTCGTGCCTTCGCTGACCTTGATCAGGTTTTCCAGCGCGCTTTCAAGGTTGGAAACGTCGCCGACCGACAGCATCAAACGTTCGCTGGCCGGCGCCCATCCTTCCAGCGCGACGGAAAACGGATGACCGTTTTGCAGCGAACGCGACCAGTACAAGATCGCCAGCGCCATCGGTTCGTCGGGGTTTTTCCCGTCGTTGGTGATAATGCCGCGCACGCGATCCAGCGCGTCCATCAACGAAAAACGGTTGTGTAACAGGGAAATCAGCTTCCGGTAGATTTTCAGCCGCGTCCCGTCGCTCATGCGGCAGATGATCATCGCGTAATAACGGTTGAGATCCGCCAAACTGAAGTTGCTTTTAGCCATTCGCACCTCTTTTGCAAAACATTGTCAGTAGATGGGTCTTTCGTCCAGCAGACCGCACCAGCGTTCGACTTCTTCGGCGTCGATCATGCCGTTCAGCATACGTTCGATCGCGCAGTCCTTCATCGTCCGGCCGCCCAGATCGCCCGTCCAATAGTCAATGGCCTTTTTGGTTTCGCCGTTGACCAGCAAATTCAAAAACGTCGCGTCCGGCAGCAGGATCTCGCCGACGACGCAGCGGCCTTTACATCCGTTGCCGTTGCATTGCGGGCATCCTTGGCCGCGCAGAAAAGCCTGTTCCATGCCGAAATCGCCGTACGCTTTGCGCAAACGCTGAACGGTCGGGTGGTCGGGACGCTGGGACACCGGAATACGGCAATACGGACAGACGCGGCGGAACAAACGCTGCGAAACCATGCCTTTCATGATTTCGGGGTCGATCAGTTTGAACGTTTCAACGCCCATGTCGCGGAAACGCATAATGACCGCGGGGGACGAGTTCGCGTGCAATGTTGACCACACGCCGTGGCCGGACAGCGCGCCTTTGAACGCCAGCTGCGCCGACGACAGCGTGCGGATTTCGCCGATCATCAGCATATCGGGGTCGGATCGCAGGGACGCGGCCAACGCTTTGGTGAATTCCTGTTCTTTCAACGCTTCGGTGTTCGCGTTGGTCACGGGCATCTGGCGCGCGCCGGGGATGGGGTATTCGGGCGGGTCTTCCACGGTGATCAGGTTCAGTTCGTAATTGCGTTCCTGCAGCAGGGAGATCATGTTGCGCTGCAGCGTCGTCGATTTCCCCGACCCCGTCGGCCCCGCCACGATAATGATGCCGATGGGGACGGCGCGCAGACGGTAGAACATATCGGCTTCGCGCTGCGTGTAGCCCAACGCCATCAAATCGCCCGCGTTGTCGGGGTCTTCGTCGGCGTACAGCAAACGCATGACCAGATAGCGCGTGCCGAACGCGATCGGGTTGAATTGCAGACGGACGCCCAGCACCAGCTTGGGCAATCTCAGCTTGCCGTTGGAACCGCGCAGCGGGGCATCGCCGATTTTTTGCGCCGCCTGATATTCGTTTTGGGCGTAGTTCGCGTCCGAAATGTCCGAAGACGCGAACGCCGCGCGCACGAACGCTTCGCCCCATTCCTTGGTGTTTTCCATGACGACCTGCATCATGCCGTTTTGGCGGAAAAAGATTTCCGTTTTATGGGAACCGACAACGACGTGAACGTCCGAAACCTTGACCGCCGCCGCCTTTGTCAAAACGGCGACATAGTCTTTCTGCATCTGCAGCTGTTCCAGATCGGCCGCGCTGCCGGTTTCCTCCTCGTCGATTTCCGGCGCGTCCTTTTCGGCGCGTTCGTAAATGGCTTTGATCAGGTTGTTCGGGACGTATTCGGCTTTGTTGACCTGCAGCTTCTTTTTGCGCGCCAAAACTTCAAAGCTTAAAACGCGGCCGTCGAATTTGTGTTCCGAACTGACCAGAAAACGGCCGTTGTCGAACAAAGCCAGCAGGTTGCGCGAGTCTTCCTTGACGGGAAACGAACCGGTCGGCGCCGTGATGCACTTGCCGCCGGAAAAAAGTTCGTTTAATACTTCCGAACTTTTTTTCGGCGCGGGTTTCACGGCCTCAGGCGCGGCGGAACCGCCTGCGGGGGCGGTTCCTGTTCCGGCTGTTTTCGGCTTTGTCGTTGTCGGTGCGGGCATTTCGTTCAACCTCTTTTAACGGCGTGACGCTTTAAAAGGCGCCGGCAGGGAAGACGACTTCCCCGCCGGAACGGTTAATTATCTGGCCAGACTGGCGCCCGAAAAACTGGCGCGGACGCCTGCGCTGGCGGAAATCGGCGAAGATTTGCGCCGTTTCGGCCGCGGTTCGGGTTCGGGGGCGGCGTTTTCATCCTCTTCGGAACGGCTGCGCTCGGCGGCGGGCGCGCTGTTGTTGACCGGCGCGTCGGACAGCAGACCCGCGGACGGGAACCCGATCATTTCCTTGTTGTTGCCGATTTGAACCAGAACGTAATCCTTGTCAATGTCAATGACGGTGTGACCGGTCGGCAGGATGGTCGTTTTTTTGGCGAAGAACGTCGTTTTGTCCTTTTTGGAAATCAGCTTGGCGATCAGCGATCCGGCCGTGCCGCGGATTTCAGAAACGGCATACAGCTTCGACGCGGATTCCTGCGGAACGCCGCCGGCCTCTTTGGCTTCGTCGGCGGAAACCGTCACGGTCAACGCTTCGCCCGCGCGCTTTTTCGTCAGCAAGTCTTCGCCCGTGCTGGTCAAAGCCTTGGGGATGCGGGACGTGGTCGAACGTTTGATTTTCGCGGGTTTCGTCGCCGCCATCAAAACGGGCTTCAGGCTGTTCAGACGAACCAGAGAAGCGGCGTCGTATTTCTTTTTCAATTCGGCGCGCTGTTTTTTCTGTTCCTCTTTTTCCTGCTTTTCCTTTTCGGCCTGCGCGGCTTCCTCTTCCTTCATTTTCTGGATGCGGCGGTCTTCTTCGCGTTTCAACGCGGCTTCGATCTGTTTCTGGCGGATTTCGGCGCGCTGTTTGCGTTCCAAAGCCTCCTGACGTTTCAGGTCCTGCGCCAATTCCCATTCCAGACGGGCTTGGGTCATTTTTTCACGGCGTTCGATTTCGTCGAACAGCATCTGACGGTTGGACGTTTTCAGCGCGTCGATTTCGGAACGCAGCTGTTCGCGTTTCAACTGCAGCATCAGCGTGCTGTTTTCGCGTTCCATTTCGGCCATTTCGCGGAAAATGTCGCTGGACACCTTGCCCAAAATCTGTTCGCTGGGGGGCGTGGACAGGTTCATGCCGCCGCTCGGCGTGCTGAAATCCAATCCGGCCGGAGCGGGCACGCTGTCGGCGGGCGGCGGAGGGATCGCCGCATCCAGCGTCGGAGCGGGCGCGTCGGGCAAAGGCGCGTCCAAAGACAGCTGCGGTTCGGGCGCGGGCGTTTCAATCGCGGGCGCGTCAACGGCCGGAGCGGGCACATCCGCGGCGGGTTCGGCGGGGACGGGCGCGTCGGCGGGTGCGGGCGTTTCAATCGCGGGCGCTTCGGCGGCCGGCGCGGGCGCATCCGCCGCGGGGGCGGGCGCCGCCGCATCTACGGGTGCGGGCGTCGCGAAAAAGGAATCGTCAAACAAATCATCTGCGTTCGCCGCCGGAACGGACATGGAAATAACCACGGCCGCCAGCCAAAAATGTTTTTTAAGGAGTAGGTTCATAGATGTGTCCCTCATAAGTCCAGATGTTGTTTTCAGGAGTGTAGTTCAGCGTGTCGATTTCCAGCGACGGGAAACGTTTGAACATATCCAGCCATTCCTCCATCGGCAGGTCGGACGAAAAGCTGAAATTCAAACGCGGATACGTCCGGTCGATCCAGACTTCCTGTCCGTTGATGATTTTCGGTTTCGACGGGCGGCGCGTTTCCGTCGCTTCGGCCAGCACGACCTGTTGTTTGATCGCCTGAAAGATGTCGTTCCATTCTTCGCGCAGTTCGTAAACCATCAGCTTGGGCGTTTCGGAATGAATGGCGACATCGCCGATCGCCAGACTGACGATGGCCGTTTTGCCGTCGTTGTCCAGCAGATAGTCCAGCCCGCGGGTGTTGTATTCTTCAAACGCGCGTTTGACCCATCCCAAATGCCCCCATTCCATCGTCCACGACGTGGACAGGCCGGATTTTGAACACGAAACGGGACCCAGCTTCCATCCGGGGATCAGCATGGCCTTGACCTGCTGGGCGGCGGCCTGACAGCGGTTGAGCAAATCTTCCGCATCCACCAGCGTTTCCCACGGGTGGACGATGACCTCCGCCTCTTCCTGCGGCGCCTCGTCTTCGTACAAAGGTTTCATCGGCGCCAACGGGCGGATCATGGGTTTCTTTTCCGTGGCGAACAGGCCGGAAATCAGCTTGTATCCGATCAGCAAAACCAGAACGCCCGCGCCGATCGCGGCCATTTTCATCTTTTGACGCTGGTTTTTGTTGATGTGCATCAACTTTGACGCGCCGGGGGATTTCAAAATGTCCCACAGATCGACTTCTTCCGTCCCCTCGATATCCCAAGAGGCGGGCGCGATCTTCCGTCCCCAGTCCGGCACGGCCATCATCGCGTAAAACGCGCGTTTGGCGTCCTCTTCGTTCAGGTAGAGCATATCCTCTTCGGACAGGATCAGGTCGTTTCGGATGGCGATGAACCACCATCCTTCGTCAACCTCGAACACGGCGACCGACGACGGCTTGTCCTGAAACTTTTCGGCGATGGCCGCGGCGGCCGACGGCATACCGGCTTTGTGGCCTTCCGTGGAATTGCCGATGCCGTATTGCGGCGACGTTCCTTGGCGCAGACAGAACAGGTCCGCGCCTTCCATAAAGTTGTCAACCGTTTCCTGAACTTCGGGATAGGGGTCGTTGGTGTCCTGCAGCGGCTGCCAGAACAGGGTGACGGCGTACGTCGTGTCGTTGACGACGATCGTCGGCCCCCATGACGGTTCGGATTCCCCGTCCTGACCGTCGTCCGCGCCGGATTCGTCCGCGTCCGCCGTTTCGCCGGCGTCCGCGTCGTCTTCCAAATCGTCCAAAGTCAGTTCTTCATCATCATCTGCAGCCATGATCGACCGTCCTGTTAGATGTTTTTCATTCTGGTTTCAGGCAGCAGCGGCGAAACCAAAACCTCGGGCGTCAGCAAAATGACCATGACATTGCGGTTTTTGCTGGCCTGATTGTTGACGCCGAACAGTTCCTTGGTGTTGGTGGTCGAAGTTTTGACTTCTTCAAACCCTGTCAGCATCAGCGTGTAGCCGGACATCATGGCGACTTCCTGCACGAAACCGCGCGTTCTGATCTTGGGCAGCTGGACGGTGGTGCTTTCCGTCGTGACGCGGCCCATGTCCTCCAGCTCCGTCAGCGTCATCGTGAACATCATCAGCAGACGGCCGTGATCCAGAATGCGGGGCAGAACCTCCATCGTGAAACCGTAGTTGATTTTCGCCGGCGTGACGGACGTTGTCGTCGTGCCGTTGTCAACCGTCGTTTCGGTTTTTTCAACATAGGATTCGTTCGTCGTCACCTGAATCGGCGCGATGCGGTTGTTCATGGTCGTCACGGATGCGCTGGTCACCAGCGATGTCCTGCCCTGATCGTTCAACGCCTGCGCGACAATCGAGATGTTGTCGATGTGGCGGTCGCCGGGGATCAGCGTCATGCCCAGATTGCTGGTGTTGTTTTTGATGGACGGCGTCGATGACTTGGCGGTCAGGTTCAGGTTTTTGTTCAGGAAGTTCATAACGGAATTGACGTTCAGCGTCATTTGCTGCGAATTGGACAGCGTGACGTTCAACACTTTGATCGAAATGGAAACCTGACGACCCAGTTTTTCGTTCATGCTGTTCACGTATTGCGCGATGCGTTGCAACGTGAACGGAGGGGCGGTGACCGTCATCGTGCCGTTCGACGGAATGATGTTCAGCGTCGCGCCTTCGGGCAACATGGCCGTGACGGCTTCCTCCAGCTGAGTCCAGAAATCCAGCTGGATGGTGGAATCCATGGACGCGGATGTCGAACCGCCGGAATCGCCCGAAGCCGTACCGGCGATGTTCGCGTTCAGGTTCGACGTGACGGGCAGGGCATATACGGTGAAAACGCGCGTTTCCATTTTATAGAACGTGATCACGCCGTTTTTATACCGCCACCACAAAGCGAAGCGGGAAACGATCTGATCCAGCAGGCCGCTCAGCTTGCCGGAATAGGCGGGCATGAACAAATCGGAATCGACGTTTTGGGAAACGCTGCCGGCGACGGCGTCTTTGGAATCGCCCTGTTTGGCGGATTTGACTTCGTTCAAAATCATATCGTCCACGCGCACGGTGATGCCCGTCAGCGACGTGATCTGTTCGGAAATCTGCAGCAGGGAAACCGGCGCGGTGCTGACCAGCGTGATGCCGTCGTCCGTTTCAAAACGCGCGGGCAGGGGGTCGCCTTCGTTGACGCGGACGCTCTGGCTGCCCAGCCAGATGTCGTCTTTGACGGCGATCGTGTCCATTTTATATTGGTCGGTCGGGGTGATCGGCTGGTCGAGCAGGTTTTGAATCTTGTCCAGCGAACGATCCGTTTCCTTGATGTTGGAACGGTACAGGCTGCACGATGTCAGGCCGATCAGGCAGACGCCGAGAATAAGGGAAAGCTGTTTAGTCCGCATTTTCGTCCTCCTGCGTGGTCACTAACAATACGCGGTTGCCTTTGTAAAACGTTCCCCACGGCGACGGTTGGGCGCGGGCGAACGAACGGATCAGGGCGGACGCGACATCCATGAACCGGCCGCGGAACATGGCGCCGGCCTCTAAAATGTATTCGCGGTCGGTGTTCCACACGACGCGCCATCCGGCTTTGTCGCCCCATTGGGTCAGCAGGGAACGCACGGACGATCCCTCCGTCGCCAGCCAGTCTTCGACCGGATCGGCGGGGTCGTAGTTTTCATCGCCCAAATCGGCGGCCGTCGTTCCGGTCGTCGAGGAATTGAAAGAAGCGTCGGAACCGTTTTGATTTTGAATGCCGTTCAGCGTGCCGCCGTTCAACGCCCCGTCCTTCGAGCTGTCATAGCTGTACAGCCCGTCCGCACCGACGGCGCCGGGGGCGGCCGCGGACAGGTCTTCGCCGCGGTAACCGTAAGTGTTCTGCATAACGTCGGGGGGCGTTCTTTGGCCGAATTGGCCGCCGCCGACGGGCGCCGTGAATTCGGGCGCTGCGGAAACCGTTCCGGCGGAAACGCCCGTCCAAGCCTGATCGTTTTCAACCAGCTGCGTGCATCCGTTCAGTAAAAAAGCCGCCGAAAGCAGGCCTGAAATGCTGATTGTCTTGTATGGATACGGCATATTAATCTCCAAAATGTGAAATCGAAACGCTTCTTTAGGGTTACAATTAAAGCATTAAATTATTTAAGAAATCCTTTATAAAAACGAAAACACCGCAAAGCGTCCGTTTTTTCGGGTTCCTTTGAAAAGCTATCAGATTTCGGCCGCGTTTTCAATCGCGGAAAAGGCGCGTCACCACTTTCTGTAATACAGGCGTTCCTTGATGCCGCCGTTGTCGGACGTGTATTCCGTGTACCCCTCTTCGGGCAGGACGATCATCCGCAAAACGATGGTGTGCGGCGTGCGGTCGGTCATGACCGGCAGAATCTGGACATCCTCCATTCCCGCGCCGACCAGCGTGCTGCGGATCAGGGCGAAACGCTTTTCCTGCAGGGCGGGGTTGGTGTTGCTCATGCGGACTTCGACGGCGTTCTGAATGTCCTTTTTGGCGCGCAGGCCGAACGCTTTGACCCATTTGACGGATTGCGCGGACATTTCCGAACTGTCGGGGCGGAACGTCAGGCGCAGTTCGGTCGGGGCGATGTCCTGCGCCGGTTTCGCGGGTTCGGCGGCCGTTTCCTTTTTGCCGGCGGATTTCGCGGCCGGTTTCGGGGCGGGTGCGGCCTTTTCATCGTCTTTCGATACGCCGGCGGCCGCCATTTCGGCGGGCGCGCCCGTGCCGATTTCGGGAACGGCGGCGGCGGAATCCGGTTTGCCGAAGAACGAGAATATCTTGTTGACCAGCCCGTCGTCCCCTTTGTTTTCAGCGGCGGGGGCGGCCGTTTCCGGCGTCAGCGCTGCGGCCAGTCCGGCGGGGTTCACGTTTTGCGGAATGCCTGTCGGAATGACGGCCGGAGCGGCTTGCGTCCTGACTGCGGCGGCGGGGGCGGCCGCCGGCGCGCCCAGCGGCAGCAGCAGCGGATTCGTTTTCGCTTCCGGCTTTTGTTCTTCGCCGACAACGCGGACGGGCAGAGAGCTGACGACGTTGTCTTCAGGCTTTTCGTCCTTTTTATCGTCGTTCGCTGGGGCGGGCTGTTCGTCGGCCACGCGGAACGCTTTGGCGCGGTCGGGATCGGAAACCCCGTCTGCCGCCGCCGACCAGACGGACGGCGTGTCCGATTGCGACATACTCGTCCACACGGCGGCTTCCTGACGGTCAAGCCAGTTCAGCGACGTTTCCCGCGCTTTGTCCGGCGTGACATCCCGTCCGTTGCGGTAGATCACCGTTTTCTGTCCGGCGGTTTTCGGCGCGGCGGCCGGTTCGGAATCGGATTTTTGCGCGATTTTTAATTTTTCGGGTTCTTTTTGGGCGGCTTTTTCCGGCGCGCCCACTCCTTTGGACGAACCGCGGACGCGCGCGATTTTCCACAAATCGGCCGAGTTTCCGGCGATCGCCGCCGTGGTCGGCTTTTTCGCTTCGGCCGTCTGCGAAACATCGTTTTTCTCGGCCGTTCCGGCAAAGGGAACGTCTTGGACGACGGCGGTTTTGACGGCTTTTTCCTCGGCTTTTTCCGTTTTCGCGGTTTCGGCCGCGGCCGGTTCGGGGGCGGCGACGGCGTCCGTCGCGGTTTGCGTGTTCAGCGCCGCCGTTTGCTTCGCGCCGTTCATGTTCAGCAAAGCTTCGTTTTTGCGTTCCGTTTCCGCTTTCCGCGTTTCGGCCGCGGCGTCCGTCAGACTGCGGCGCAGCTGGGCGATGTCCACCCAATGCGTTCCCGTCCGTTCCTTTTTCACGGCGGGCTTTTTCTTTTTCGCGGCCGGTTTCTTTTCAGCGGGCGCGGGCGTTGCGGGGATTTCGGCGGCGGCAACGACAACGGGCGTTTCGGCCGCGGCGGGTTTCAGGGCGGCCGGTTCGGTTTGTTCCGGCTCCTCCTGCAAAATGGATTGCGACGCGATCAGCGTTTCGTCCGATTCGGTCAAAAGCGACAGGCCGGACGACATCAGGTTGTCCAAATCGGCGGCGGTTTCGGCCGCGGGCGTCGCGGCGGCAATGACGACGGGCGCGGCGGGACGGATGACCGGCGGCCGCTTGGCCGTTTTGGCAATGGCGGGCAAGGCCGGTTTGACCGGTTTTTCCATTACGGGCGCGGGGATTTCGGCGGCGGCGAAAACGGTCGGCGGATTATCGGTTTTGGCCTTTTCCGTTGTCCGGTCGAAAAACGGCGCGGGCGTCCGCTGTCCTTTTAATACAATGTATGACGGCGATTCGGGGCGGGCGCCGGAATAAGGCTGGACATCCACATAGGTTTTGACCAGCGTGTCGCGGTCAACGGCGCTGCGGTGATTCTTTAAAACATAAAAGGAGAATTTGCAAAACCCCAGTATCATCAAAAAATTGAACGCCAGAAACGCGGCCGTTCCGGCGGACAGACGGTATTTTTTCCGCGGCGTTCCGGTTGATGCGTAAATGTTTGAATCGTCTTTAAAATCTGTCATTTTTTTAGCTTCTGCGCAGTACGGGGTATGCAAAGACCTTTTGTCGGATTGTAGTCTTAAAGGTGTTAACTATCGGTAAATTCCGCTTGGTTTTTCAGTATATTATGCGGCGGCGCGCCGTTTAAACGGTCGTTTGAAAATATTTCAAATTCGTGACAATTTTTTGAATTGGGCGTCATTTTTCAAAAAAAACGAGTGAAATCAATATGTTATTTTGTTTTCGGCAGGCGGTTTTTTAATGTTGCTATTGATTGCCGTTTTTCATATTCTGAGGATATGAGGAACATTTAACCTTGAGCAAGGAGAACTGAAATGAAACTTTTATATTTGGCTTTGGCCCTGTTGTTCGCCACCTCCACGGACGCCTCCGCTGACGCTTTCGGCGTCGTCACCACCAAAGGCAGAACGCTGTTCAACAACGTTAAAACGGTTGTTTTCGTTATGGGCGGTTTCGGTCTGGTCGGTTTGGCCGTCGGCGCGATCTTCGGCGCCGTTAAGTGGAAATGGTTCGCTTCCTTGGCGTTCGGTCTGTTGATTCTGGCTATTGCGGCTCAGATCGTCAACTACTTCACCGAAGCTAAAGACGCCGGCTTTAACGATACCATTACGGGCTAATCGTTATAAAATGCAAAAGATTGCCGCGGTTCGCCGCGGCAATTTTTTTATGTTTTTTCCGTTCCGGTGTCCCTATAATGAATCGGAAAGGATTTGTTTATTTTTTCGCGATAGGCTACAACAATAAAAAAGGGTGAATGAATGCGGGAACCGATTTTGAAAGCGATAGCCATGCCTCCCAGAATTTTCTGGGCGCCGTTTTTGCCGGCGGTGATCAATTTGATGATTCAATTTCCGTTCATGTTCATCGGCATGGGGATTTTTGAAATGAACCCGCTGGTGTTCGTGTTTCCGATCGTGTTCGCCCATGTGTTTTTAATCGTCTATGGCGCGCGCGAACCGCATTTGTCCGCCATGGTGCGGGCGTACGGCCCGATGGCGCGCGGTTCCAAAAACATATATAAGAGCAAAGGAACGAAACTTGCCCCCTGAAAGTATTTTTTCCATCTTTATTCAAAGTCTGGGAACCGGCGAAGTTCTGGTCAGCCTGATGGGCATTGTTTCCGCGGCCGCGTTCGCGGGGCTGCTGGCGACGAAACTGGGGGAACTGATCCTGCCCAAACCGCAGGAAACGCAGGTCAGCGACTTTTTGCCGTTTGAACGGCTGAAGGACGACGGCACAACGATCGAATGTCACGAAGGGTCGCTGGTGCGCGTGTTCGCGATCAAGGGGGCGGATGTCGCGATGATCCAGCCGGAATTGCGCATGAATATGCTGGACGCGCGCAAAAGCTTTATCGACGCCATGGCGGATCTGAACGTCACGGTGCGCGTCATCACCATTCGCGAAATGATCCCGCTGGGCGAGGAAGTGCGCCACGAAAACCCGATTTTGCGGGCGATCGCGGATCAATGGACGGAAAACCTCAGCCGCGTTTTCCGCAACAAGCATTATATCATTCTGTCGGTGAAGGAACATAAAAACCACGCTCGCGATCTGGCGCAGGCGGCGCAGGCTTTGACCGCGATTCTGGATATGTACGAACCGACCCAGCTGTTTGAAACAAAGGGCAGCGATCTGGATCTCAGCCCGTTTACGTTCTTTGCGCGCCTGTGCAGCCCGATCACCATGCCGCGTCCCCGAATCGGTTCGCTGGAGGGGGCGGAGCTGAAATCCATGCTGACGGCGGATTACATCCATTTCACGGGCGACGAGGGGCTGATCCGGTTTTTCAAGGGCGAAAACGAATTGTGGGGCATCGTCATGGGCATCCGCAGTCCGGGAGATTACATCGACGAACAGATGGTTTCCGATTTGCTGTCCATCAACGTCGAAGTCACCATGCTGCACACCGTGACGCCGATTCCCAAGCTGAAAGCTTTGGCGCTGCTGATGCAGCAGAAGCGTATGGCGCGCGTGACCAGCTTTTCGGGATCGACGCTCGACCAATACGACGAAGCGATCGAATTGATCGATTCGACGGACAGCGACACGCAGACGCTGTGCCATTATTCCATGACCCTGTTCGTTTTCGGCGTCACCAAAGAGGAAATCGAATTCGGCCAGATGGAAATCGAACGTTTGTGCCGTTTGTACGGCGTCACGCCCGTCCGCGAAGGATGGATCGCGCAGGCGTCGTTCTTCGCCCAATTCCCGACGTACGACATTTACCCCAGAACGTATTCGTACCTGTCGCGCGCGGTCGCGACGGCGATCAATCTTGAAAAGGCGCCGGAAGGCAACGCCAGCAGCGACTGGGGCCCCGGGCCGATCACGATTTTCCGCACGATCAGCGGAACGGCCTATCGTTGGCAGTTCCACGTCACCGCCGCCGCGAACGCCGTCGCCCACTGCATCCTGCTGGGTTCCACGGGTCAAGGTAAAACGACGCTGCTGGCGTTTTTGGCGGGACAGGCGATGCGCCACAGGGATTTGCGCGTTTACTTCTTCGACCGCCACAGGGGTGTCGAGGTTTTCTGCCGCGCCATTCAGGGGGCGTACGTGAACTTTGACGGCGACAAGGATTCAACGTCCATGAATCCGTTTTCGTGCCGCGACACGCCGGAAAACCGCGCGTTTCTGCGCCGTTGGCTGAAAGCGATCACCATGGTTGACGACGCCGTTTCCGAAAAGGAAATCGCCCGCGCCGTGACGACGGCTTTCGATTACCTGCGGCCGGAGGAACGGACGCTGAAAAACCTGCACAAAAGCTGTTTTTCGCCGACGGGGGCGATGCGCCGCGAACTGTTCCGCTGGGTCAACGACCAACAATACGGGCTGATTTTCAACTCGCCCAACGACACGCTGGACATGACGGCAAAATTCATCGCGTTCGACTTCACCCACATTTTTGAAGACGAAGTGCTGGCGCCCGCGGTCATCAGCTACATCATGCAGCGTATTCACAGCGTTTCCGGCGACACGGGCGATCCCAGCCTGATCATGATCGACGAAACGGCGCCCATGCTGAAACACCCGATGTTCCGCGACCAGTTCGTCATCGGCCTGCAGGAAGGGCGTAAAAAACGCCAAGCGTACCTTTGCGCGTTCCAACAGCCGAACATCGTCGATTCGCTGGGCATGGGCGAAGTCATCCGCGGTCAATGCCAGACGGTCATTTTCTTCCGCAACCCGCAGGGGATGGAGGAAGACTACGAAAACTGGCGTTTGACGCCGCACGAACGCGATTTCGTGTTCGGCCGCGCGTTCAAGGAATTGAAATACGCGATTTTGGTCGCCCGTCCGGCGGTCGGCGAATCCGTCATTCTGGACGTGAATTTAAGCGGGTTGGGGCCGTTTTTGAAACTGTACTCGTCCGGCCGCAAACACGTGTTGCTGGCCGAACAGCTGATGAAGGAATACGGCCCCGAAGGGTTCGTCGAAAAATATCTGGAGGTGGCGTGACGGATCGGGCTTTTGCCCGATTTGTCTTTTTTTTGTCACAATTGCCATAATAAAAACCATTGTTTTGCCATAATTGTATGGTTAAACTGTATATAGTAGGTAAAGCGGGTACGCATAAAACATACAGGAGGCTTCCATGACTAATTCAAAGAAAACGGCGCTTTTGGGCTTGATGGCTGTTTCTTTCTTTTTGCGCTGCGAAACGGCGCGCGCGATTCCCATTCCGACGATCGGCGCCGAATTGGGGAACATAGTTGACGAATTGAAAAACCATGTCGAGGAACTGAAAAAAACGGCCGACCAGATTAAAAACGGCATTGATCAGGCTAAAGCCATGGGCGACATGGCCAGTATGGACGGCCTGAAAAACTTTGCGAAGCAACAGGCGCAGGCGCTGGGCGACAGCATCAAAAGCGTCAAGGCGACGCCTGAAATGACCAAGGCCGGATTGGATGAAAAAACGATGGAAGATCCGTCGAAACTGTCGCAAAAGCTGGAAGATGTGGCGAAACTCGGTCAGGAAGACGGCAAAATCGACATGAGCAAACGCAGCATTTGCTGGAACGCCCGCGCCAGCATGGCCAAACAGGTGACGCTGAACGGCATGACGAATTCGTTTTCGCTGCAGCACAGCTTGGCCGCCGGCACGGATATGAAACGGGCGCAGGACGTGACCAGCGCGTCCGACGACCAGATGCAGCTGATGGGCGCGAACACGGCGACGCTGAAACTGATGTACCAGCAATCGGCCGCCGCCACGGCGTTGGAAGCCAACCGCCTGTCGTCCCTGACGATCCCGAATATGTGCAACTGATCATAACCTTGAACCTTTAAGATGGAGAAAAAAAATGTTACGAAAATGCGCTCTTGTTGCTTCCGTCTTAGCAGTGTTTGGGACGCCCGCCAAAGCCCAGACGACAATGGACGTTTCCATGAAAATTCAAGCCGTCATGGATCAGTTGTCCGGTATCCGTTCCCAGCTGAAACAGGTTCAATCCGCGATCAATATTAAGGAAATGAAGCAGAACCTGCAGGGCAACGGCGATTGGAAAAGTATGTTGAAACAGGCCGGCGGCATTTTCGACCGCAACGCCGAAAAGGGCGGAACGAAGCAGTCTTTGCTGGTTTTGCCCGACGGTTTGGCCGACGCGATCAAAGATCCCGACGCCGCGAACAAATGGCTGCAGGAAAACCTGTTGAACCAGAAGAAAAACCCGACGCCCGCGGAAAAGGACGAGGAAACCAAAAAAATCTCCGAATTCAAATTCACGGCGCTCGCTTCCGCTTTCGGCAAGGCCGTGGCCACCCGTAAAAAACTGGACAAGGATTTGGCGACAATCGAAAAATTGCGTCAGGACGCCGAAGCCAAGGAATCCGAAACGGATTTGCAGAACGAAATCAACAAACTGGCGTTGCTGAAAATGGAACAGGCGAACTACCGCCAGCTGTTGATGGCCAGCATGGTGCAGGTCGAAACGGCGGATTCGCTGGAAGCCGCGCAGTCCCAGAACAAAAAGCTGGAAAAGAACGAAGAAGAAAACAAGGAAGACGGGAACAAGGATAAAGAGGACGAGGAAAAAGCCGAAGACGGCGAAAAGAAAGAAGAGAAAGAAAAGAGCAAGCTTGAAAAACTGAAAGATCAGGCTGAAGAAAAGGCGAAGAAGGTCGAAAAGACCGTCAACGACGCGAAAGAAAAGGCCGAAAAAGCCGTCAATGACGCCAAGGAAAAGGCTGACAAGGCGATCAACGACGCCAAGGAAAAAGCCGAAAAGGCCGTCAACGACGCGAAAGAAAAGGCTGAAAAAGCCGTCAATGACGCCAGAGAAAAGACCGCCAAGGCGATCGCCGGCGCCGAAACCAAAGTCGAAGGCGCGGTCAAAGACGCCAAAGACAAGGTCGGAGGAGCCGTCAAGGATGCCACGGGCAAGGTCAGCGGCGCCGTCAATGACGCCAAGAGCAAAGCCGAAGGCGCGGTCAAAGACGCCAAAGACAAGGCCGAGGGCGCCGTCAACGGCGCGATCGACAAGGCTTCCGCCGCCGTGAATAAAAACGGCAAAGGCGGGACGGGAACCGGAACAACCGCCGGAACCGGCGCGGCCGCCGGAACGGGTGCTTCGGCTGACAAGAAATAAGAAAGGAAGAGAAAATGAAAAAGCAGGTATTATTGACAAGCGTGCTGTCGGTGTCTCTTCTGATGCCGTTGTCCCAAGCCAAAGCGCAGGGGTGGCCGACGTTCGACGTGGCGAAGCTGGCGGCGCTGGTGACCAATCTGGTCGGCCGCTACCAGCCGATCCCCGAAGTTCTGAACCGCGTCAATCAGGTTAAAACGATGCAGGGACAGATCGAGGCGGTCGGTCAGGCGGCTGCGGCGCGCGATTTGAAATCCATGGGTCAGGCGGCGTCCGAAGTCGCGAAATCCGACGCGTTCAAGGGATTGAAAAAGGAAAAAACGCCGATCGCGCAGGCGGCCGAAGGATCGAACGGGGCGGACGAAGCCAGCAAAAAGGTGAAATCCTCGCTGTTCGCGCTGAAAGATGTCAAGCTGACGGCCGAAGAAAGAAACGAGATCCGCGCGCTGCGCAAAGAATACCAGAAAGGCGTGAACGCCGAATTGCTGGCCAGATCCGTTTTCTTTGCCACCAATACCGCCAAACAATCGCAGGAGCGTTTGAACAAAGCGGACGCTGCCGCGAAAAAGGCGAACACGCTGCAGGACAACGTGAACGCCAACACGTTGATGCTGATGGCGGGCAATATGGAACGTTTGAACCAAATCGCGTTGAAACTGTCCACTTTGCAGCAAAAAAGCATTGAAACGCTGAACACCGTTCCCGTCGGCGGTTACCCCAAACCCGAACCCGTCAAGGATTTGCAGTTGGGGCAGGGAACCTACTCTGTGGAAGAAAAGGATGAAATCAATGTTAACTTTGAATAAAATGAAACAAGCCTTTGCGGCTGCCGGTTTGGCGTTGGTTTTCTCTTGTTCCGCGGCGCACGCGTGTATGCCGGTCAACCCGATCTGCCTGTTCAAAATGGTTTTGAAGGCGACGCCGGGGATGCCCGTGTTCGACTTTGTGTCCGTGCCCGCGATCATTCCGCACGTTCCGGCCGCTTTGCTGAAAGAAGGCCAGTCGAAGATGAAGGAAATCGCCGACAAGGCGCTGGAGGACATCCGTTCGGGCAAAAAACCGTCGCTGTCCGGCATCAAATTGGATATGCCCAATTTTGAAGGCGCCGCGCCCGCGCCGAATTCCAGTCAGGATTACGCGTCGCTGGAAGCTTTCCCCATTTCCGATTCCGAAGACCCGCTGGAAGTGGCGAAGTCGATCGAAACGATCTTTCTGCGCCCCGGCTGGAAGGATGAAAAATCCGAAATGTCGCAGTACGACACGCTGTTGCTGAAGTATTATCAGGGACAGTTCAAAATGTCCAACGCGATCGAATTGACTGGTTTCACAGCCTATATGCAAAACCGTTTGGACGAATTGATGGTCGCGGCCGAAGAAATCCAGAAACAAATCGAAGAAGCCGACGATTTGAACAAGGCGCAGCGCGCGAACTACGCGGCGCACCTGATGGAATACCAGCTGGCGATCGTTTACAACCAGCTGCTGGCGGCGGAATTGCAGCTGGATGCGGCGATGAAACTGGGACAGGGGTTCGTTTTGGAAAAACCTGTTTTCGGTGAGATTTAACCGTCCGGAAAGAATAGGAGAAAAACCATGAAATCTTCTTTGAAAAACACATTATTGGCCGTGACGATGCTGTCCACCGGATTTTTCGTTCTTTCCGCGGGACAGGCGGACGCGGCGGGCTATAAAAAAGCCAAAGCCAAAGACGCGGTCGCGCAGGACACGTCGTTCCAGCAATACCCCAAACTGGGGCAGGTCAAGGACGATGTCAACAGCGCGGTGAACCTGCACACGACGGCCGTTTCCCTGATTTCGGACAAACAGCAGCTGGAACAGTACAAGGACGCGGTCGAAAAATACAATGAAATCGAACGCCGTTTGGCGCAAAACGTCCAATGCAACATTTCCCAGCTGTCGGAAAATTTCACGGACGGCGCGAACGTGTGGAAAAAAGTGTCCGCATGGGCGGAGGACAGCGCGGAAACCCTGTTGGCCGAAGCGTCCGGTTCCCTGACCGATCCCGAACTGTCCAAACAGCTGGCGGCGGTCGAATCGGGCGACACGTCGTCGGTCAAATCGTCGGAATCCAAATATTCCGCGATCAACGCGGACACCAGCACCGAAGCCGCCATGGCAATGGTGAAATCGGACACGGCGTCCACCGAATCGCAATCATCCGACATGAACATTGACGAAGCGGCCGCTTACGGCAAGGTGCGCTGGGATGTCGGCTACACGGTTTTGAAGAACGTTTACGGTTCGCCGTCCAAATGGGGAACGGTGAAAAAACAGTATCTGCCGTGGATCGACCAGAAACGTGTTTACGACGTTTATCTGAACAACTACTACGCCGAACTGGAAAGCCACTATGTCGCCAACCCGCTGCGGCCGTTCCCGAAACGCCCGACGATGGCGGACGGCGCGTCCTATCTGCCGGCCGATTATTACAGCGGCACGCTGCCCGAACCGCAGGTTTCGTCCAAAAAATACGACGAAAAGAAAGCCACGCTTGATGAAAAATGGTGCGGCGAAACGGACGGGATGCAGAACATCTGCCAGCGCGTGAACAAAGGCGGGCTGTACCGTTTGCACACGGATTATGTGGCGGCCTTGCAGCGTTACCCGCTGAAAAAAGGCGAACAGCAGCCGCAAATGCTGCCGCCCTATCTGCCGCAGCGTCCGCTGCCGCCCTGGCGCGAATCCGCTTATATCATGAAGGTGGAAAAGAACATCGCCGACATCGCGTCGAACCTGCCCGATCCGTGGTACAAAGTGGTCGCGCAATCGGTTGACAACTTCGCGCCGAAAGGCGAGTTTTCCAATCTGGTCGAACGGAACGGAAAATCCGTCCGCTTCCGTCACAAGGATTACGACAGCACGACGCTGGAAGTTAAAACCAATTCCGACGGCACGCCGCGCCTGCCGGTTCCGCTGATGACGAACAGGGTCAGCGCGTATCTGGCATTGACTTCGGCCAAGGCGGAACAGGAACCGGTCAAGGAACGCGCGCTCGCTTCGATCAAGGAATTGAGCGAAAACATCGTTTCGACGCTGGCGCAGGCGGGGTACGCGGTGCCGAATCCGGACACGTTCGATTTGTCGAAGGACGAGGATTACAAAGCCGCGATGAACAAGCTGGCGGAATTGCAAAACGCGAAAATTTCCGCCGCCAGATCGAAAATCCAGTCGCTGCAGGCGTCGTTCGGCGGGAAATTGCTGCCCTCGGTCGCCAAAATGGTTGAAGAGGAAAAGCGGACGATGGACGCTTTGCAAAAGGACAGCGAATTTCTGGTCAACGTGTCGCGCGACAACGCGCCGAACATCAATTCCCTGTTGCTGACGGCGGTCGCCGACGCGACGGCCAACCAGACGTACAAGGAAAATCTGGCGGAAAAAACGCAGGATCTGGCGCCGGTTCCGCCGGTGGGATGTCCGGTTCTGTAAACGGCCGTTCATCATTATAAAAATCAGGAAAAGCGGGGGTGATCCCCGCTTTTCGCGTATCCGGCCGGCGATTTCCCCTTTGCCGCGCCGGCATAATAAAATCGGCGCGGATCAACGCCGCCCTTGCGGATACAATCAAAGTTTGATATGTTCATAAAAACGGGGGCGTTTTTATGAACGTCCATGCCCCCGCGAATGACAGGCCGGAAAGACGGCAAAGGGGGAAATGTATGCCGTTAATCTCAGTCTTGCTTCCGTTGTACAACACGCGCGAGGAGCATTTGCGCGCGTGTATGGACGGGATATTGGGGCAGACGTTTGACGATTTCGAGGTTGTGATCGTGAACGACTGTTCGCCCGACCCGAACGTGGCGCGGGTGGTTCGGAGCTATTCCGACCCTCGGATCCGCTATTACGAGAACGAGCGG
>CACYSU010000014.1 GCA_902777205.1 uncultured Rhodospirillales bacterium
CCGCTCGTTCTCGTAATAGCGGATCCGAGGGTCGGAATAGCTCCGAACCACCCGCGCCACGTTCGGGTCGGGCGAACAGTCGTTCACGATCACAACCTCAAAATCGTCAAACGTCTGCCCCAATATCCCGTCCATACACGCGCGCAAATGCTCCTCGCGCGTGTTGTACAGCGGAAGTAAGACTGAGATTAACGGCATCAAGCGTCCTCCTGTTCAGGCGAACGGGAACAGCAAAAACAGAACGCCTCGACATTCGTTTTCCCGCGTTTTAAGCCGCAGGCTCTGGACATCGGCGGGAATTCCCGTTCATAAAAAAGCAAATCACGCATGGGCGGCCGCCTTGACATCCGGATGCGTTTTCAGCCATTCGTACAAAGTCGTGCGCGAAATTTCCAAACGGCGGCAGATTTCGACAACGCCGCACCCCTGTTCAAACAAACGGCGGATGCTGTCCCGTTTGCCGTCCAGCTTTTTGCTTTTGTTCAAAACTCCGGCGGGACGGCCGACCGCCTTTCCCGCGCGTTTCAGCAAATCCATGCTTTCCCTGACCGCGGCGGAACCGGATTCCTTTGCCGCGCGCGCCATCAATCCGAAACCGAACGCCAACACCGACGCGGAAACGTCGCCGCCGATTTTCACGCCGTCGCCCGCGGAATAAACCGTCGCGCCGCTTTCCAACAACCGCGCCAGCAAAGCCATAACCGCGGCGATATCGCGTCCCAAACGGAACAGCTTTGACACAATTAAAACGTCGCCCGATTTGAAATCCGGCAACGGCGCGCCGTCGTCGTCGAAAATCCATTCATCCAAAGACAAGCCGTTCGATCGGGCGAAAGCGGCGACATCCTCGCGCTGCGATTGCGTCGCCGCCGCGTTTTTGCACAACCGGACATACCCGTAGCAGGTGCGTCCGGAAGCGGAATCGCCGGAACATCCGTTTATGTCACGCCGGATCAAAGCCCTCTCCCTTGATGAAAACGTCTTTGCGGATATTCTCCCTTTTTTCCGTATAAAATACAAGCATATTTTTTTGAAATCCTCTTGTGACTAATGAAACGGTTCCGGCCGATTTGCCGGAACGCCGGATCGGCCGCGTCCCTTTCGGAAAAAAGGGACGTTTTATCCGGCAAGAGTTATTTTGCGCCGTTCCGCGCGATTTTCAGGAAAGAATACAGGCTGCCGACGCCCATGCCGGTCATGCGCGCGATTTTCACTTTTCCGACGCCCTGATCCACCAGCCGCAAAATCCGTTTTTCCTTGCCGTCCCAGACGTGTTTTTTGTTCATGCTGCCCGCCGGACGCCCCAGCTTTTTCCCGTCAGCCTTGCGTCTGGCCAGCGCCTCTTTCGTGCGCTGGCTGATCATGTCGCGTTCCAATTCGGCGACCAGCCCGAACGCAAACGCCAAAACCTTGCTTTGCATATTGTCGCCCAGTTCGTAGCCGTCCTTGACGGTCAGGACTTTCGCACCCGTTTTCATGCAATGTTCCAAAATCGAAATGATCATAAACAGCTTGCGCCCCAAACGGGACAGTTCGGAACACACGATCACGTCGCCCGATTTAATCCGTTTCAGCAATTTTCCCAATTCGCGTTTTTCGGGCGCTTTCGTTCCGGAAACCCCGTCGTCAACAATCCACCTGTCGATCGTCAGCCCGCGTTTGCACGCCAGATTTTCCACGCCGATTTTCTGATTTTCGCAATCCTGTTTATCCGTGGATACCCTTAAATAACCATATACCGTCATCTTTCGTTTCCTTTTTCAAATCCCGTCCGTCCCTGCGACGAACCGGATTCAGGAAAAACGAAAAATCTTTTTCCACCGTAAACGCCCCGTTTTCCGCGCATACGAAAAGGGCGTCCCGTCGGGGACGCCCTTTGTGTTTTTCAACCGTAAAGCTTAGCGCGCGCGGTCGGCAACTTTCGCCATAACGGCGATGTTGTGGCGTTTTCCGCCTTTGCCTTTTTTACCGCCCTTGCCGCCTTTGGCCATATTCTTGCGTTCGGTTTTGGACATCAGGATTTTCTTGTATTCGATTTCCTTGACATCTTCCCATTTCTTCGCAACGGGGTTGAACGCCTGTTTGATATAGCGGAAGTCGGGGTTCATAAAGTCGTCGTTCTGGTCGATGACCGCGATGCGGCTGGCTTTGCCGATCGTCGGGGAAACCTGAACTTCGCCCTTGGAAACGACAATCTTCTGCGCGTTCGTGATGTGATCGACTTTCTGACCTTTGCCCTTGAAGATTTCTTCCGTCGCTTTGGTCTGGACTTCGTCGCCGTGAATGCCGATGAACGTCGTTTTGCGATCCGCGGGCTGGTTGGCGGCCGCCAAATCGGCAACCTTTTCCATATCGCCGGCGCGGCCGTGACCGGAAACGTAGTAGGTTTCGCCTTCGACGAAAGCGGCGCCGCGTTCGGGGATCATCGTTTTCCAACCCTGAGCGCGCAAGGCCCCCATCATCTGATCGACAACCGCCTGATTGTCACCGGACGGAATGACCGCCTGCTGGTTGACGCACAGGTTCGGAACGCCGCGCGCCGGACGGATGTTGCGGTTTTCACCGCGGGAAACGCGCGCCATGGACGCCATTTCCTCACCCTGCGTACCGGTCACCATATAGATGCGTTCGCTGGGCGGAATGGCGCGGGCGGCGGGGTCTTTGGCGTCAATGATGTTGACGCGGACGCCCGTGCGTTTTTCGCATTCGCGGGTCATGCTCATATCCGCTTTGTTCAGGCAGTTGTTGACCTGAACCAGCGAAGCGCCGTCCAGAATGAACGTGCGGGGCTTCGTTCCCGTTTCCTTGGCGTATTCGGCCACCGCGATAACGTCGGCCATCATCTGCTGGGCGGAACGGGCGATCGTGCCGACCATCATCTGGGCGTTGGGATTGTCGTACAGGATTTTTTTAAAGCCCTTGGTCACCATGTCGTAGGACGGCGTGGTTTCCTTGGATGTCGTGGACGTGGAGTCGCAGAAGCAGACGTCAATGCCTTTGGCAAAGACTCCGGCAATGCGTTTATCGTCCCAACCTTTGCCCAATTCGGCTTTGGTCGTTTTAAAATCGCCCATATCCATCATACGAGTGCCGTCGGGGGATTCGACGACGAACGCGATCGCGCCGGGGGCGGAGTGCGTCACGGGGACGGGTTCGATTTCAAAGCCGTTGACTTTGAATTTTTCGCCGTCCTTCACATCGTGGAATTTCGGCATATTGTCGATCGGCAGCCCCTGTTTGGTCATTTCGGCCAGCATGAACTGATGCGTGAATTTGTCGGCATAGATGTTCAGCGGACGTTCAGGGTTCATCTGGATGTGGTGGATGATGCCGGCGATGTGGTCGGCGTGGGCGTGCGTCAACAGCAGGTCGTCGCATTCCAGCGGAGCGATGTAGTTGTCAACACCCGTCAAAGCCTTGTCGGAAAACTTCATGCCGCAGTCGATCTGAATCGACTTTTTGCTTCCGTCTTCGGCGGTATAGGTGATCTTTTTCGCGTTGCCGCCGATACCGTCCAAGTTATTTCCGCCGAGAGATTCGAACTCTGTTCTTTTTTCAGCCATAACTGCACCTTTCTGTAAAAATCAATTAACCTTCGGGATAAGCGACATAAACCCAGCGATTCCAAATCGCGCCCAAAACCGTTTCGTCGGGTTCGGATTCGTCTTCAAAATCGGGCAGGGATTTGACCAAACCGATCAATTCTTCGTCTTTCATGTCGGTCAAAGCCTTATCAGGATAAGCTTCGTTCAACGCGTCCGCGATATCGCAGTAATCTTTCCAACGTAATGCCATACTTATTCTCCTTGCACCAAGACTTTAACCCCTCAAGTCTGTTAAGCACATATTAGCACCTGTTTTTTACGTTTTGCAAACACTTTTTCAAAAATTTTTCAAAAATTTTGACAAAAATCAAAAAAGGCGCGGATTTCGCGAAACGCCTTATTTTTCCGAAAAATAAAAGGACGGTTTAGTGAAAAACCGTCCTTAAAACGCGTATTTTTTCGCAAATATTTCATACAAAGCCCGAAAACGCCGTCACATCGGCGGAACGTTCAGCAAAGCGATGTATCCGGGGGGAATCCGCATGGTCGCGTAACGGATGTTCGCCGTTTCGATCTGGAATTTCGGAACGCCCAGAATGTCCGACGCCATGGAAAAGAAATCCTTGGCTTCGACTTCGCGGCGCTGGGCGTTCATCAGGTACAAAACGCAGCCCTGCCCCTTTTGCGCGATGCCGCAGCGCGGGCGTCCCTTGGGGATTTCCGCGTTGGTGACGACCCCCGGCAGCTCGTTTTCCGCCCCGCTTTGCAGCACGGACGCGGCGAAATACCCCGCGACGCCGCCGAACGCCAGCAAAAACATGAACAGCGGCAGCAGCACTTTCGTTTTCACAAAAGCGGGCGGCAGCCCCAGATCGGACGCCATATTGTGTTCGTAGGGGTTTTCCTCGAACGCGGGTTCCTCTTCGATTTCCGCCGATTCGGCCGGCTGTTCCGGTTCGTCGGGCTCCAAATCGTCGATAAAGCCGTTTTCGTCAACTTCGGGTTCCGGTTCGGGAACGTTGTTCCACAATTCATCCACGTCCGATTCGTCGGCGGACGGCGCGGGTGCGGGAACCGGCGCCGAAACCGGCGCGGCGGCGGGATGCGGCGGATAAGACGGTTCGGCGGCCGGCGCGGCGGCGGGATGCGGCGGATAAGACGGTTCGGCGGCCGGCGCGGGCGGCATCGGATACCCCATCGGACGCGGCGGCATTTTCACCCCCGCGGGCGGCATCGGGTATCCCATCGGACGCGGCGGCATTTTCACCCCCGCGGGCGGCATCGGCGCGCCTCCCTGCGGCGGATAGGGGGATGTTGGCGGATAAGGCGGACGTTGTTGATCAGGCATCTGTTCCTCCTTTAATTAAACTCTTTGACCAGCCGGATGATGCGGGGGGTCAGGATGATGACGGTTTCGTACCCGTTCAGGGAATCGCTGAAAGACGCCGAGGGAATCCCGATCAGAACGATATTGTCCCCCAGCTTGCTTTTAGCCGTGAAAGCCGTGATTTCGCCCTGATCCGAATCCAGCGTGACGGCCGTGTTCATGCGGCGTTCGCCGTACAGATCCGTTTGCGCCATGACGGACAGCTGGGCTTCGGGCATGGACATATAGCCGCACCGCCCCACGTCGAAACGCGCGCGCCATTTGTTGGCGGCGATGAACATCCCTTCAGACACCAGCGTGACGGAACCGCGGGCGTTCAGGAAATTGCGCAGGCTTTTGGCGTTGATGTCGTGATCCGTGACCAGCGCGCGCCCCAAAACGCCTTTCAGCATGAACTTGATCCGATCCGCGCCGAACAGGCCGACCAGATCCTGCCATTCGATTTCCTTTGTCGTGCCGAACGGTTTGACGCGCAGCACCTGCACGTCGAACGCGATCAGCTTCGGTTCGGTGTCGAACAGTTCGATCAGCTTTCTGACCTTGGCCTCGACGCTTTTGTCACCCTTGAAGGAAATGATGTTTTCCTCCCAGTTGACGACCAGATCGTGCATTCCGGCGCCGCGCAGGGAATCCAGAACGGCGATCATGATTTCACGCCGCGCGGGAACGCTGAGGTTCCAGTTGACCTCGCGGCTGACGATCAGCACTTTCTGCGCGTCGATATAGCGGTAGTACAAATCGGCCGCGTCGGCGATCATGCCCGTGACTTCGGACAATTCGCCGGTGATGTTTTCGGCGGCCAGTTCGGGGAAAGGCCCGCCCTCGGCGACGATTTTGATTTTCGCTTCGTTCAGCAGCTTGTGGAACACGCGTTCGGCCGTCTGCCCGTCAAAGGAAAATCCCGTCACCTCGTACCGCGGCAAAGCGTCGCTTTTGTCCGCGCGTTCCAATTTGAACGCCTCTTGCTGGAACGGAATGACGGTCACGACGTTTTGATGCGTGTCCTGAACGTCGCATCGAAACGGCGATTCCAGACTGACCATTTCGGCGGAACGCGTCGTTTTCGGTTCGGTCGGCAAAGAGGTCGGCCGCACGGTTTGCACCATCGGGCGTCCGGCGCGGATATCGCCCTGACACGCCGCGACGGCGACGCCGGCCGCGGTGACGGCGGCGATTAAAGCACATTTTTTGAATTGTCGAAAAAACATCACTGTCCACCCTGTCCTTGACCCGCCGGCTGCGGCTGTCCGGCCGGCTGCGCCGGCTGAGCCTGCTGCGAATCAGGCGATTCAAAACCGTCCGGCGCGGGGCCGATGTCGCCTTCGTCCTCGTTTTTATCGGCCAGCGACCCCAAACGGTTTTTCACGTCGTCCATATCGTCTTCCTCCGCCAGCATTTCGGGCGGAGCGTTGCTTTCAAATTCGGCCTTGAACTCCCGCAATATCTTTTTCAGCGCGGGTTCGCCGCCCTTGTACCGTTCCTGCACGATTTTGGCGTAAGGCGGCGTCAAAATCTCCATCCCGAACGTCAGAATCTCGTCCAGCAGATCCAGAATGTAGCCGAAATACGGATACTGGCTGAGCTCCAGCCCGCCCAGATGGACGCATCGGGCGCTGGTGCGGGAAATCGTCTGGTCGTAATAGGTTTTCAACCGCATGAAATGGTCGAAATTCCACAGCTGTTCCACCGTCAGGCCGTAATTGGACGCGACGACGGAACCGCCCGTCGCCGGCGCGGATTCGGTTTGCGCCAGCTTGGTCTGCAAACGGGCGACCAGATCCTGCCCCGCTTTGCCGAAAATGGACAGCCAGCGCTGCATTTCCGGCAGCCGCGCCTTGACCTGCGCGGCGTCCAGCTGGCGGCGGGGATCAAGCATACGCGACACCTCCGCCCAAACGGAACCGGCCTTTTCATACGTCAGCGCCCTGTCGATGTTCGATTTGACTTTCGCCTGTTGGGATTCGGGGCAATCGGCCAGAATTCCGCCGATCTGTTCGCGCCACCGGTCGCCGAAAACGGATTGCGCGACGGAACGCAAACGCCCCAGCCCCTCTTGCGTATCCTGATACGCCAGAACGGCTTCAAACAGCGACGACAAAGCTTCGGGTATTTCCTTTTCTGCCATTTCCTTTTCCGCGTTAGAGTCCCTTTGTTTTATATATATTATGTTTCATTGCGAAAATGCAAACACTATCCTTTGAAATACGGATCGTCGCCGTCTTTGATCAGCGACACGACGACGTTGTCCGGCGGAACGGCCGGTTCGGGTTCGACATTCCGCGGGTTGAAACGGACGGCCGATCCGAAAACGAACGGGACGGTGGAAACCAGTATCGTTTTCAACGGCTTTTCCGGAACGGGCATTTCCAGCCGCACCGGCGATCCGGCCAGCGCGAACGACGGCGCGGGTTCGACAACGGACGGCACGGGAGCGGGAGCGTCGGAAAGGACGGGGACGGCCGGGGCGGAAGCATCGGGGGCGGCGATTTCGTCGGGCGGCAGCTCCGGCTCTTCTTCCTCTGCCGCCATTTCTTCCTCGGCCGAAACGGGTTCGTCCGTCGGTTCGGGCGACAGGTCGGGTTCTTCTTCCTCTTCCGTTATTTCTTCCTCGACCGGAGCAAGTTCGTCCACCGGTTCGGGCGGCAGTTCGGGTTCTTCTTCCTCTACCGCAATTTCTTCCTCAACCGGAGCAAGTTCTTCCGCCGGTTCGGGCGGCAGGTCGGGTTCTTCTTCCTCTGCCGCCGTTTCTTCCTCGGCCGGAACGGGGTCGTCCGGCTGTTCGGGCGGCAGCTCCGGCTCTTCTTCCTCTGCCTCCGTTTCTTCCTCGGCCGGAACGGGTTCGTCCGGCTGTTCGGGCGACAGCTCCGGCTCTTCTTCCTCTTCCGGCTCTGGGGCGGCGGGGACGGGATCGGGTTCGGCCGTTTCCTGCAATTCGTCCAAAATCTTTTGCGTTTCGTCGTCGATATCCGCGTAATAAACGCGCTCGCCCGACTGATCGACGTAATACGGCCGCCCGTCCTCGCCCGTGTAATAGGCGTTGCCCTGCCCGTCCGTGTAATACGCGTTTCCTTGCGCGTCGCGGTAATAGGCCGCGCCGGACGCGTCAAGGTAATAGAAGTTCCCCTGTTCGTCGGGATAGCATTGTTCGCCGTTCGCGTCCAGATAGTATGTGCTGCCGTCTTCGGCCGTATAGGCGACGGGAGCGGCCGGCGTTTGCGGTTCGGCGGCGGTTGTTTCCCCGCCCTCTTGCTCCGGCGTTTCCGCGTTTTCCCCGCCCGTTTCCGGCGTCACGGCGGCGTCGGCATAGACCGCCTGTCCGTTTTCATCGACATAGTAGGCTTGGCCGTTTTCATCGACGTAATAGGGATTGCCCTGCGCGTCCAGATAATACGGGCTGCCGTTTTCATCGACATAGTACGGCGTTCCGTTTTCATCGACGTAATAAGGCGAGCCGTTCGCATCGACGTAATAGGGAACGCCGTTCGCGTCCAGATAGTACGGATTGCCGCCCTCATCGACATAGTACGCGTTGCCGTTTTCGTCCGTGTATGCCGCGGGCGTTTCCGCGTTTTCCCCGCCCGCGCTTTCCGGCGTTTGTTCCGCCGCCCCCATATCGGCATAGACCGCCTGCCCGTTTTCATCGACATAGTACGCGCTGCCGTTTTCATCGACGTAATACGGGTTGCCCTGCGCGTCCAAATAGTACGGATTGCCGTTTTCGTCCGTGTAATAAGCGGACGCGTCCTGTGTCTGGTCGGCGGCGACGGCCGGATCGAAATAAACCGCCTGCCCGTTTTCGTCCATATAATAGGCGTGCCCGCCTTCGTCCACATAATAGGCCTGACCGTTTGCGTCCATATAGTACGGATACCCGTTTTCATCCGTGTAATAATACGAACCGTAATTTCCGGCGGCGACGTAACCGTACAGCCCCTGATCCTCGGTCGCGACGGATTGATCCCCCTCGTACCCCTCGGTGTCCTGATAGTTATAGACTTCGCCGTCCTGTCCGGCAGCGGAATAATCCACGTTTTCGCTGGCCGCGTCGGCGTATCCGTACCCCCAGTTGTCGTCCAGATCGTATCCGGCCTCTTCCGCCGCTTTTTGCGACAGGGACAGCGCTTCGTCCAGATTGGCGTTCCAATCGGACAAATCCATTTTCGGCAGAGCGGGCGTCTTTTCCGTTTTTTTCTCCGCCGCCTGTTCCGGTTCGGGCTGCGCGGGCTGTTCGACCGCCGCGCCCTCATACCCCGACGTATATGGCGTGTCGTAATAATCGTGGACGGGATCGGCCGTCGGCGGCTGCTGCGGCGGGACGCCCGCCTGATCGCGCAAAGCTTCCTGCGTTTTCGCCTGCTGCTTGGCCAAAGCGGACGCCAAAGCCGACGTTTGATCCATCTGCTTGCGGCTGATCAGCTCCACCGTTTCGTTCAAAGACGCGCTTTGCTGCTGCGCCATCGCTTCGGCGACGACGCGCGCCTGCTGCGCCAAAGCGTCCGTTTGAACACCCGCCTGCGATTCCGCCATCGCTTCGGCGACGACGCGGGCTTGTTCCGCCAAAACGTCGCGCTGGACGTTTGCCTGCGTTTCCGCGACAACGCGCGCCTGTTCGGCCAGAGCGTCACGCTGGACACCGGCCTGCGCCTCGGCCACGACACGGGCTTGTTCCGCCAGAACATCGCGCTGAACGCCGGCCTGCGCCTCGGCCACGACGCGCGCTTGCTCGGCCAGAGCGTCGCGCTGAATACCGGCCTGCGCCTCGGCCACAATCCGCGCCTGCTCGGCCAGAGCGTCGCGTTGAATCCCCGCCTGCGCCTCGGCGACGACGCGCGCCTGTTCCGCCAGCACTTCCTTTTGCACGCCGGCTTGGGATTCCGCGACCGCCTGCGCCACGACGCGGGCTTGGGTCGCCAAAGCCTCCGCCTGAACACCGGCCTGCGATTTCGACATCGCTTCGGCCACGACGCGCGCCTGTTCGGCCAAAGCGTCGTGCTGGACGCCCGCCTGCGATTCCGCGACCGCCTGCGCCACAACGCGCGCCTGCGTCGCCAAAGCCTCGGCCTGCAGGGCGTTTTGCGATTCGGACATCGCCGTCGCGATCGCTTTGGCCTGCGCCGTGATCGTTTCCGATTGCGTCGCCGTTTGGGCGCGCATCATCGCCTGCGCGACCGCCTGCGCCTGCGTCGCCAGCGTTTCGTTGCGCACGGCCTTTTGCGCGTTCGACAACGCCATCGCGATTTCCTGCGTCTGTTTGGAAAACGCTTCGGCCATCAAGGTCGCTTGGAAACGCTGGGATTCCTCCTGCCGGTGCATCAGCTGCCCCATCGTTTCCGTCAAAACCGCGCTTTGCGTTTGCGCCACGACATCCGCGATCAGCTTCGCCTGTTCCGCCGCCGACATTCCGCCGCCGTTGGACACCGGCATTCCGCCCGTTTCCAACATGGCTTTTTTCTGCATTTCCAGAATTTCTTTTTGCGCTTCGATCTGCGCCTGCGCCATCGCTTTGGCCTGCGCGGCGATCGCCTCCGACGATTGCGCCGACGCCAGATTGCTGTTTTCAATCACGATTTGCGGCATTTGCATCTGTATCGGCTGCGCCGTTCCGGCCGCCGCCGCGGGCATGGCCATGCCGCCCTTTTGTATCGACGAAAACAGCGCCGCCAGCGTTTCGTTCGCGTGTTTCTGGGAATCCGCGATCGCCCGCGCGATCAGGTTGCCCTGCACTTCGGCCGCGTTCTGCTGGGATTTGGAAAAGGCCTCCGCCATCGCGCGCGCCGTCATTTCCTGACTTTGCGAAAAGATTTTGGCCATCGTTTCCGATTGCGTTTTAGCCTGTATCTCCGCGGATTTGACCTGCGCCTGCGTCAACGCGTTGACCAAAGCGTCCAACCCCTGCGATCCGGCCGCGGACAGCTGTTCCAACCCGCCCTGCACCCCGCCGCCCTGCACCTGCAGCTGGACGACGGCGGGCACGGCCTGCGCCTGCGCGTACTGCATACGCAATTTTTCCTGAACGCTTTCCTGTTCGCCGGACGCGCCTTCGGTCAAACGCGTCGTGAAAACGGAATAGTCCTCTTTGGCTTTTTTCAAAGACTGCGCCAATTCGGCGACTTCGTCGCGGCGGGACGGATCCTGTCTGGCTTCGGACAACGTTTTCGCCAGCAATTCCATATTGCGGCGCGATTCCTCCTGCGCCTGCTGCATCACGGCGATCTGGTTCTGGTTCATTTTTTCCTGCGCGGACGACAAAGCGTCGGCGATCGCTTTCGCCTTGGCCTTTTCCTCGCGGGAAACGAAGACTTCCTCCTCCGCCTCTTCGGCGACGTAATCGTCCCCGTATTTCTGGTGTTCCAGATATTCCAGATAGTCGCGAACGTCCCGCCCGCCGGGGATGTCCGTCAGCGTCGCGCGCGCGTCCGCGCTGATGCCCAGCAGCATATCGTTATAGCGCGTGACCAGATCTTCGCGCAGGACGTGCAGCTGCCTGTAAACGTTGATGAAACGCTGCGCCGTTACATACGGATCCTCTTCCCCGTCGCTCGCCGCGCCGGGGAATTTCGGCTTCCATTTTTTCATGTCCTTTTTCGGCGGGCTCATTTCTTCTCCAACAGGCGTCAGCGATCGTCCCTGTTCAAGGGATATCCGTCCGATACTACGACGCCGCAGATTAACATATATTTAATCCGCGGCGGTTTTTAAACGACGGCTGGCGTCGGGTCAGGGCAGGTTGATCTGCACGACGCGGTGCAAAGCGGCCGCCTTGTCTTCGGGGATTTCGATCTTTTCCTCCGGATTCCACAAAACGCCGAACAGCTTGCCGTCGATATCCTCGCGCACGCTGATCAGCCGCGCTTCCGTTTCATTGACGTACATGACCGCGATGTCGCCCAAACCGACCATTTTCGTCGGATCGACGATCAAAACGGATCGGGCGGGCAGCAAATTCCCCAAACGGCGGGTGCACAGCGACACGGCGTAGGCCGACATCGGATTGACCGCGCCCGCGCAGCACGCGACCGTGCCCAAAGGCGCCTGACGGTCGATGATCACCGTGCCGTTTTCGCCGCCCTGTCCGTAAATCTGCAGGGTGACTTCGGCCTTTTCCTGCTTTGCCGCGGATTTGGCCACGGGCAGTTCGGGATAGCCGGATTTGACGCCGGCCGCGGCGCGGTACCGCGCGTCGTTGCGCTGAATGAATTCCTCCAGCGCGCCGGCCTTGTCCAAATCGTAAATCTGCTTTTGCAATTCGTCGTTGGTGTATCCCAGCGCGCGGGCGATTCTGGCGATTTCGTCCTCGGACACTTCGCGCTGTCCCATTTCGATGCGGTGGTAAACGGACAGGGTCAGTTCGGAACCGTCGGCGACATCCGCCAGCGTCAGGTTTTTCTGACCGCGGATATAGCGCAGCCCCGCCCCCAGCATTTTCAGCCCGCCGCGTTCGTTGACGCGGTTGCGGCGTTCCTGTTCGCGGCGCCACGCCTGCACGACATCGGGCTGCGAACTGGCTTCGTTGACAAAGATTTCCTGCAGCGGACAATCCAGAAATTCGGCGATGCGAACCAGCTGTTCCTGATCAATGCGGCGGTAGCCTTTTTCGATTTTGCTGACGGCGGACAGGCTGACGCCCAGAAAATCCGCCAATTCCTGCATGGAACGGCCGCGCACGCGGCGATACATACGAATCTGATTCGGAAAGATGATCTCTTCCATTCACATTGTTCCTTAATCTGTCAACCAACGGCCGGAAAAACGCCGACACTTTCCTGTTTATAGCCGTTTTCAAAAAAAAATACAACACTTGGCGTGCAAAAAATCGGGCGGAACACGCAAAAGCCCCGCGCGAAACGGGGCTTTCGACATTTTGCGAACCGGAAACGGACGTCAGCTCTGCCCGCCGGCGAACGCGGCTTCGGCTCTTTGAACGTTCTGTTTGACCTGCTGCGCCTTGCGCTGAATCTTCAGCATCCGCTTGCGGAATTTCTTGATCTTTTCCAAACGCTGGCGCAGTTTTTCGGCCTTTTCCACCCCTTCCGCGACGTTTTTCATAATCCGGACAAGGTACAGGCACGATGTCGCCCCCAGCGTGATGACCGTGATGATCATCAAAACGACATCCATGATAAAGAACAACGTTCCGCGAACGGCTTTGACGGCGCAGTTGCTGGAAAATTCCGCGCCGACGAATTTTCCGGACAGATCGTCCGCGATCGGCGCGACGTATATCGCCCACACCGTGCAGGCCAAAACCATAAACAGGTTGAACACGCCGCCGGCCGCCAGCATTTCGTCCCACGCGTCAACGTACGAACTGGCCCTCATATTCGTCATAAACGTCCCCATCGCCCCGCTGTCGGTGCCGTTCCACGCGTTTTCCAACATGGCGGTGATCATGCTGATGATCACGCCCGTTATGGCGAACACCATGCACGAATGCAGGAAGATGTTCCACGCCGTTTTGGCATAGCGCGACGTGATCGGAAAAATCCACGCCACGATGAACAGCGGCAGCATCCCGACCAACAGGCCGATACGGAAAATGACGTCCATCATCGCGATCGGGAACATGAACGAAATGAACCAGAACATACACCCGAACAACATCCCGACGCCCCACATCAGCGGGTTGGGAATGTACCATTTCAAAACGGGAACTTTGAACCAGAAAAACGCGCCGCACCGCAGCCCCTGCGCGACCGCCTGACTTTCCGCCATGCCGGACGCGATTTTTTCAATCATGCATTTCAGCGATTCGCGAACGCCCGTCCCCATCGGCAGCGTTTTGGACGACGATATCGACGACGGCATGGTGCATCCGCCGCCGCCACCGCCGGACGCGTCCAATATATCGCCCGACAGCTGCGCCGCGGCCGTCAAAACGGGGTTGACGATGTAATCGAACGCCATCGCCGACCCGCCCTTTAAAAAGCACCATCCGAAACCGGCTTTGACCAGCATGCCGCCGACCTTTGTCAGATATTCCATCGGGCTGGGGGCGTCGCCGACGTTGCTGAACAGCATCAGCGTCTGCACGATCAGAAACAGCCCGACGCCGATGTTGATCACGTCGCCCAGCGGATCGGACAGCGCGGCGTTGATCTGCCCCGCCGTTTTGTTCGCGGCGTCGAAAAACAGCAGAAAGATGTGACAGCCCCAGCAGTGTTCCTGATCCGAATAATCCGCGATGTTTTTGTCCCATGTGTCGCAAAACGCTTCCATGGTCGCGTCGTTCATCGTGTTTTCCGCCATGGCGGGCGTGGAAAAGGCACAGACGAACGCGCCGCAAAACAGCAGCAATCCGATAATGAATTTGTTCAATCCCAAATGTTTTGTCATGTGCCAAAACCCTTCCTTACACATCGGAACCGCCGTCCCGATTTTTATTCCTTTTTCCCGCCATCACCATCACGGCCACCGCCAAAACCAACAACACACCGACGGTTCCCGCCACAACGGTTTGAAAAGATGACGACTGCAACGTCCGTTTGACGAAATCCGCCTGTAAAAGAAGAAGCCCTCCTCCCAATACCAAATACTGTGCCGCCCTGCCTCTCATCAATCTTCGTCCAGCGCGCCTTTGTAATTATCGGACGCCTTATTGCCGCCTTTTCCGTCCTTGCCGTGGTCGTGGCGGTCAACCGATTGCGACAGCGGACCGGAATTCCAGTCTTGCGCCACGCCGGCCGCCCAGTTCCGAACACCGTTGTGCGCGGAGTTTTTCAAACCGGTGTACGCCTGCGTTTTGTGCAGCTGGCCGTCCGCGCCTTTGGCCAGATAGCCGCGATCCTGCAGGTTTTCGTTGGCGCGATCCAAACGTTTCTGTTCCTTGTCCGACAATTTTTGGCCGGACGCCTGCTTGGCTTCCAAAGCTTCCTTGGCTTTCATATCCTGACGCGACCAATGGCGCAAACCGCGGTTGGCGGCGAATTTGCCGATCTTGGCGCCCAGCTTGGCACCGCCCTTGACATCGCTGTAGGTGCCGGCGGCTGTTTTGCCCAAACCGCCCGCGCCGCCCGAAAAGCTCTGCATCAGATCCAAAATGACATCGGCGAAGAAAATCAGGAATGTGAAAATAAAGATTAAACCGATGATTCCGGGGCCGAAAATCGCGTTTTGGAACAGGCTGGGATCGGACAGCATATCCAACGGATGCGTCATATACGGCAGATACGCGTCCATGTATTTCTTAATAACCTCCACCGCCACGGCGCAAAAAACGCACATTCCGACGGTGCCGAACCCGATTTGAACCAGCATTTCCATTCCCTTGGCGGAAAAGTTTCGCGTCGCCTTGAAACAAAACGCCGTCAGGCACAGCGGCAACATGGCCACGATGAAGCAGTAGCGGATCACGCAATCCAACAGCAACAGCGGGAAATAGATCATCATGAAAATCGACACCAGATAAATGCCCGCGCCGACCAGTATGATAAAGATCGTCGGCCCCGCGATGATCGCCAGATACGAAAAACCGATCGAAATGTTCAATTTGCCCTGCAGCGCCGAGATCAGGCAGATCATGCCGCTTTTCGGCCCGCCCCCCGGCGAACAGGGCAGATCGCTGCCCGACGCGTTGATGATCATCAGTCCCGTGTCCACAAAACCGGAAAAGACCGGTTCGACAATCATTTTCAAAACGGACGACCCGCTGCCCGCCCCCAAATCGCGCAGCATCGCGGCGACCAGCGTCGCCAAAAACGCCTGACTGGCCAATTCGCGCCAATATTGATAGGTGTCCGGTTCCTTCATCGACCCGA
This sequence comes from uncultured Rhodospirillales bacterium, assembly GCA_902777205.1. Classification (GTDB taxonomy): domain Bacteria; phylum Pseudomonadota; class Alphaproteobacteria; order CAAGCB01; family CAG-977; genus UBA11549. The sequence goes on from CACYSU010000014.1 coordinate 15,687, forward strand.
CGAATTTCAAAATGAAAATCGCCAGCCACAACCCGAACCCGACGCCCAGCAGGGAAACGGCGCTTTTGGAAACGGACTGCACCAGCGACTTTGAAAACTGATCCGCGATGTTGAATCCCATTTCAAACAACGGGCACAGCCAGCAATCCATCGTTTCCTTTTCGACGCGGGCGGCTTCTTCGCCCTGCGATCCGTCGGAAATCTCGCTGCATCCCGACAGCAAAACCGGCAACAGAACCAGAGCCAGCGCGCACAAAACCCGCGCGCTCTGCCCCTTTTTCAAAAATGTCATCAACGTTTTCAACATTTGTCCCGTCCCAATTTCACATATCGGAAAGCGTTTCCGGTTCGACGGCCGTTAAAACGCGGCCGCCCCTCGATCAGAATTTCTTCGTCAGAATGTCGTCATCCACCCCTGTTCTTTGTTTCATGTCGCGCAAGGCCTGCTTTTCCTGAATCAGTTCCTGCTGATCTTTCAATCCCTGCGTGGAATTGACGTAACCCGCGGTTTGAGCGACCTTGTCGCGGTACGCGGCCTCTTTCTTCATCGTGTCCAGCGTCATTTGGTCGTACGCCCGCTGGTTCTGTCCCTGCGGCGTGTTGTCGTAGGTGCGCCGGTTCACGTTGTTTTGAACCTGCGCCACCGCCGCGTTCGCGCGCGCCGATTTGGTGAAGTTGCGCTGTACCGTCGATGTCGTGCCGTCGCCCTTTCCGGTCGGGACGGACGCCAGTTTCTGCAATTCCGCCTGACTGCGCTGTTGATACGTCACGCCGAAATCCTGCATCCGGTCGGACTTCGCGCCGCTCCATATCCGGCCGACCGTGTTGTTTTTCAGCTTTTCACCAACGCGCAGAGCGGTTCTGGTTTTGCCGTTTTCCAACAATTTGTGCAGTGTTTCCGTTTCTTTGCCGTTGGAGTCCAAAGCCCCCAGACGCGATTTTTTCAAACGCTCCGTCGCCCATTTAAGGTTGTCTTTATCCTTTTTGGACGGGTTGTAAGCGGGGCCGCCGTTGGCCGCCGCGGCGCGTTTGCGCTGGTCGGATTCATAGATGCGCGCGGCTTTGCGGTCGCGGTGAAGTTGGACGCGGTCTTTTGCCGCACCGGCGACTTTCAACCCCAGAGAACCGGCGTTTTCAGTGATTCTGCCCGCGCCTTTGGCCGCCTGGAACGCCATATTGTCGGCGAATTGCGCACCGGCGAAGTGTCCGGCGATCGAACTGTTGTTCTTCATCAGCATCCAGCCGTACACGACGCAGACCAGATACATCCACATATTGTTCGTCCCCGGAACGTCGATTCCTTCGCACGCGTCCTCGTCGCCGAAATGCAGCCAGCGGAACGTGCACACCGCGCGCGTTTTGCTGGCGTCATCCGTGGATAGATCCTCCAACCCCGTGGCGCCGGTCAGCATTTTGACCGAAATCGCCATGGTGATGCGCAGCATCATGAACGTGAACGCAACGTTCAACAGCATGGAAAATCCCTTGGACGTGAAATCGCGCGTCGCGGGGCACACCCACGCGGCGATGCACAACGGCGACATCGCGGCGACAACGCCCAGACGGAAACACGCGTCAATCAGCCAGAACGGGAACATCACCATGAACGACAGCGCGCCCAGCCAGATCATACATCCGGACGCCCAAATCTTCGGATCCTGGAAGGGTCCCCATTCGCCGATCAACGAAATGGAGAATTTATGAATGATGCCGATGCACTGCAAATAATCCGCGCGCGCCATCACGCCGGCGATGGTGTCGTGAATGGAATCCGCCATGGTCAACAAGGCCGTTTTGACCGAATCCAAACCGCCGCCCGACATCGTGATCTCCGACGGCGCGGCACCGCCGACAGCCGACGAAATCGTGCTGGAATCCACAAAGCCCGCCCCCGCCTGCACCACGGACGCGACGAAATATTCAAAAAAGAAATCGCGGTGGTTCAGCAGCGCGGACGCGAAACCGGCCTTTAACATCATGCCGCCGATTTTCGTCATATTGTCCATCGGGTCGGATTCGGTCATGGCGCCCAAAGTTTTCAGCGAAAACACGACCAGCCACAACCCGACCCCGACAATCATCAGCGATTCGGCGCCCTTCGCAACCTTGTCAAACACGTTGTTACCGACGCCGACGGACGCATCCAGCACAGTCGTCAATATCGGCTTCCACCACCGGTCGCCGATCGCCTCGCCCTCCAGCGTGGCCAAAGTGCAACTCGCCCGCCATTCCTCGCTCATTTCATCGGCCGGCGTAAACGGCAATGTTTCGGCATCCGCAAAAGCGGGGCGAACCGGTGCGACCGACAGGAAACACACCGCGATCAGCATATACAACAGCACAATCATTCTGCATTTGTTTCTGTATTTTTTCATGCCGAACATCCTTTCAGGCGAAGCCTTGAAACATCAACCGCGGGAACGGAAAAACAGCTGCTATCCGAAACCTGCCGGAATCCTATTTTTTCCAGAATAGTACAAAAAAGGTCAAAGAATTGTGACACTTTTTTGATTTTTGGGCGAACGGCCGGAAAAGGTTGCCTTTCGCCGATTTTTTTATAATACTGGCACAGAAGCCTTTTGACTTCAACGCAATATTCTCTTACACTGGACGCGATCACACAGAGCTATCGGGACATTCATGGATCCGCAACAACAAACACCCGCCCCCGTCAAAAAGGTTTTGGTCAAACGGGTAAAAGTATTGGTCAAACGCCCCGCCGCGGCGACGCCCGCTCCGGCCGCGGTCGCGCCTGTGAAAAAAGTGCTGGTGAAAGTCCCCGTCAAACGTCCCGTCCAGCCGGCCGCCCCCGCTCCCGCGCCGCAGCCGCAGGCGGTGAAACCGGCGCCGCAGCCGTCAAAGCCCGCGGAACAGCCGCGCCGCCCGACTTTCGCCGAATCCGTTTCGCGCGCCGCGCAGACCGCGCCGCAGGTCAAAAAATTCGTTTACGACCTGCCCAAAGACATTCTGGGCGAACTGGAACGGCGGGAAAAAGTGACGGACAAGCTGCTGGTTCTGTACGTTTACGCGCGCATTTATTCGCAGCAGCAGGCGAAACGCGACGGATACGCCTATCCGCAGATGATGGTCGAACTACCCGAGGATGTCGCGGACGCCGAACGCATTGTCGGCGACGTGGACGACGACCTGTTTTTCGCCATACTGGACGATTTTCACGAAATGGCGCCGTTCATCCCCGGATTCGAGCGCGTCGTCGCCAGCCGCGCGCCGCTGGAACAGGTCATCCAGACGGAGCTGAACCGGATTCGCGATCAGGAAACGCTGTCCCCCGCGCAGCAGCTGATCATCGCCTATCTGACCGTCATGGTGGATATGCAGATCATTCAGGAAAAGCTGCGCCTGAAGGACATGAAACGGGAAAACCAGAAAATCGCGGACGACATCCGCCAGATCGACGCGGACGAACGCGCGGTCATGGCCGCCTTTGTCGCCGCGATCGAACGCAAGCGTTTCCCCGTCAACGCCAAAAAGCTGATCAAAAACTATTTCACCCTGTCCAAAAAAGATCCGGAAAAGGCGTACAAGACCCTGACCACTAACCCGCTGTTCTTTTCACCGATTCTGATGGAAAAAATGCCCAAAAAGTTTTTCGGGCTGGTCAAACCGAACGCCAAGGATGCCATGGCCGTCAACAAACGGCTGGGCGCGTTTTTGAAAAACCTGAAAGTTTGACACGAAACCGTTTGTGTGAAATTTTGATGACACTCTGGACAAAAAAATTTTCTTTTCATATACTGATTATAAAGAGTTCCGTTTCTGAAGGAGGTTCCCATGGCTGATGAAAAAAACCTTGCCGCTCAACCGGCTAAAGAGGGAAAAGGCGAATTTTCGGCGCAACCCGCGGAAGAGGAAAAAGGCGAATTTTCGGCGCAACCCGCGGAAGAGGAAAAAGAACAGGAGCAGGAACAGCAGCCCGAGGGCAAACAGGGCGAATTTTCCGCCGAAGAGGAAGAAGACAAAAAGAAACAGAAATCCCCCGGCTACACGCCTTATGATTGGGGACAGTCGGACAACATTTCCGATTTCATGGTGGACGCGTTCAGCGGCGCGCTGAGCAACTGGTTCATCGCCAACCTGCAATGGGTGGGACACTACATCGACACCAGCGCCCGCTGGGCCAACAGGTTCATGGACGGCAAAGCCAAAAATCCGCAGGCGTTGAGTGCCAACAACAATAAAAACAACGGCAACTCGAACGGCGGCAACCAGACCAAGCCGAACACGCAAAACAAAGATCAGAACAAAGATAAGGATAAAAACAACGGCGGCCGTCAGGGCAGCTTCACCGCCGAAGCGGCAACGCCCGACCGGAACAACAACCGCGGCAACGAAAGCGGCGCGAACACCGGCGCCGGCAGCCGGCAGGGCATTGATCCGGTTCAGCAAAAACGCAACGAAGCCAAAGCGAAGAACACGGAAAAGCAATACGATAAAGTCAAAAAGAACGTTTCAAAGCGTAAATATCCCAAAACGCTTGAAGGCAAGAATCAGGAAGCTTTCGACAAAATGACACTTGATTCTTTGAAAAAAGAGGTTGAGTACCGTAAAAACGTCGCCAAAAATCCCGATTTTGCCCAAACGCCCGAGGGACGAAAGGCGCGCGCCGAATTGGTGGGCGACAGAAAGGCTTTGGCTGCGATGCAAAAGGAAACCGGCGTTGATACCAAGGTTACGGACGGCATCATCAAAAACAAATCAAAGGCCAAAAAGAAAAATCGCGGCAACAAGCATACCAGCGCAAACAAAAAACGCAGCAAAATCTCCACCAAAAATTTCGGCGAACAGGCGAAATCGAACACCGGCGTGAGAAAATCGGCCAAACAGTCGCTGGACAAAGGCGTCCGGTCGGTTGCCGGACAGGATGCCAACCTGAAAAAGCTGTACAATCTGAAAGATATGCTGAATACGGCCGGAAGACCGAACCTGCCCGCGACGCGCGAACAGACGAACACGCAAACCAACGTCGCGATCAAAAAACGTCAGGCAGGCAAGTCCATGTGACATTTGTTTGCGGAAAGGGAGCTTCCGGCTCCCTTTCTTTTTGACTTTTTCCGGAATAATCAATATTCTATGGATAATTGTTCACTTTACGGGATCGACCTATGAAAAAAGGGAAAACACATTACTTCCGCCTGCTTTTTTCCGCGGCCGTCAGCGCCGTTCTGTTCTATGTGATCGCGCGCGGCGTTTTCCTGTATTTCTGGCGTTTCGACATATCCTCCACGCGTCATTGGCTGCACATCTGGAACAAATGGCAAAGCGGATGGGTGTTTCACAAACCCAAGGAAGTGATGTTTTTCATCGCCGTTTTGGGATTGCTGCCCGCCTATTTCGTGACGTGGTTCACCGTCCATTCGTCGGGCGGTTTGTTCCGTTTGCCGCTGGTGTATCTGCAGAACCGTAAAAAAGCCAAGCTGCAGGCGAAATCCTTGGCCGCCGCGCTGGGACCCGCCGACAAAAAGGCCGCCGCCCCGAAAAAGGAACAGCCCAAGATCCACGTTTCGGCGCAGAAAATGCAGCATATCGACCAGCTGCGCGGCAAAAAAACGAACGTTCAGCGCGCGATCACGGAACACCACCACGCCCACGACGACAACACCGCCGCCGCGGCCGAAGTCAACGAAACCCGCCGTTCCGCGCCCGCCGCCGCCTCTAAAGAGGAGGAAGCCGCCGCCCGTTTCGATTTGTGGGAAAAACTGGCGCAGCAGCTTGAAAAAGAACACATTTTCATTTTGCGCCAGATGAAAGTGGGCACTTTCCCCGTCAACACGTTCGCCGTCACGCAGGAAGGCGTTTTCCTGTTGTGCGAAGGCCCCGCGGAAGGACGCGAATGGACAATCGACGAATCCGCGAATCCGCCGGTGTGGCATACGGAAAAAGGGGACATCCCCTCGCCTTTGCGCCCGCTGGTCGATGCCAAAATCAAACTGCGCGAATACATTGAGGCGCATATGCCGCAATACGCCGGACTGTCGGTCAACTGCTGCATGATTTTGGATCACGCGAACGTCGCGAATCCGGACGATTTGATGAACGCGCTGGCCGAATGGGACATTTCCGTGCTGCGCATGGGATCGTGCCGGACGCAATCCCTGCCCGACACCGGCGCTTTGCTGGAATACATCAAATCCCAGCCCGCGTCCGACCAGAAATTGAACGACGCCGTCGCCGTCGCCATTCTGGATCTGATGTCTTCGGATCAGGAATAGGGAACCGGAGGGCGCGGCCGTGAAAACGATTTTTGCCATATTGCGAATATTCTTCATCCTGTTCATCTGGACGTTCGGATACGTCATCTGGTTCCAGCACATGATGATTTCGATTTGGAAATTCAACCCGATGTCGCCGGAACACTGGTCGTACATCTGGCGTTTGTGGCAAAACGGATGGGTGATCCAGTCGCTGCGGGAATGGATGTTCGTCATTTCCATTTTCGCCGTTCTGCCCGTGTGGCTGACCGGATGGGCGATTCTGTGCACGGTTCCGTGGATGAAGTGGTTCAAGATCATCCTGCTGTTCCCGTTCAAATGGCTGCGCAGCAAATGGATCGACCGGAAAAAGGCGAAAAACGCCGCCCGCCCGAAAGTGACCAAGAAAAAATCCTACAAGCAGACGCGGCCGCCCGCCGTCCGCGCGACGACGGGACGGGTGAAGCCGCCTGAAAAACAGCCCGAAGCGGAAAAGGAAACCCCCAAAGACGCCGAACCGCGCAAACACGAACACAAACACGCGCCCGCGCCGGAAAAACGCCGCGCGGAAAGCGCGCCCGCGCCGGCCAAAAGCGCACCCGCGCCGTCCGCTTCCGGCGGTTCCGTCATGGATATTCTGCGCTCCGCCGGCTACCGTTTGATTTCGGACGCCAAGATCGCGGGCAAGAAAATCGACTTTGTCGCCGTCGCGGCCAACCACATCCTGCTGTGCCTGATCGATTCGGAAAGCGGCGACTGGCTGGCGGACGAGGAACGTTTCAACGACGAAGAACCGCTGTGGTTTTCCGAAAGCAACCACCGCATTTCCCCCGTCCGCGTCGTTTTGAACGCGCGCGACGCTTTGGCCGACATCCTGACCGGCGAGGCGCGCGGCATGGAAATCAAGCCCATGGTCGTCATCCGTCAAGGCACGATCATCAACGCCGAGGATATGTTCGAGGTTTGGAACGGTTTGAAAGTCACCGTCTGCCGTTACGAGGACGGCGGCCCCGACGAAATCGCCGCTTTGCAGGATTCCGTATCGCGCGTTTCGTCCCCCGACGACGGTTTGTACCACAGCGTTTCCGGCGTTGTCGGCTGATTTGTTATTCTTTTTTTACCTTTATGTGCCATTCTGGCGTAAAAGTCGCCGGAGAATGTAGATTTTTGTTCTTGTTTTCTGTATGCTGATAAGAGATTTTCGTATCGTTTCCAAGGAGAAGTCCCCTTAAATGGCCAAATCGGGTGAGGAATGGGCTGAAAGAGAAGCCGCAATACAATGGGTGGTGGCAACCGTCACCATCGCTTTGGTCGTTTCGTATCTGCTGGCGATTCTGTCGTTCGCCATGACAAACCTGATCCCCCGCGGCATCAGTCAGGAAACCATGGCGCTGATTTGGCGATTCGTGAAAAAGGCCGCGATCCAGCCGATGTACCTGCTGGGCGTTTACTGGAAATGGCTGGTCAAGGCGTTCAAAGCGCAAAACGACCTGCCCTTTTATTTCTGGCTGCCGGTCACGCCGCTGTTTTCGTTCGCGATCATTTTGACGACCGGATTGCTGACCAACCCGCATTCGTGGTTGTCCACCATTCACGGCGCCGGCCACATCGCGACGAAAAAAGACATCGAAAAAATGGGGCTGTTCCGCGGTTTCATCGTTGTTTTAGGCCGTTGGCACGGCAAATTGCTGCGGCTGCCCGAAACGCTGTCCGTTCTGGTTCTGGCGCCGCCCGGCACCGGTAAAACCGTCGGCGTCGTTATGCCCACGATTTTTGAATCCAACAACATCAGCATCATCGTCAACGACCCGAAACCCGAACTGTGCTATAAAACCAGCGGATACCGCCAGACGATCGGCCCCGTGTTCGTCATCAACTGGGGCGCGGAGGACGAACCCGACAAAGGCATTTACTATCCCAGCTGGAATATGCTGTCGAACACCTGTCTGCCGCCGTTCGGCCCCGCCCGCGACATGTACGTCGATTCCATGGTGAACGTTTTGGTCGAAGAACCCAAGGGCGGCGCGGATCCGCACTGGGCGAAAACGGGCCGCAACGCCTTGACGGGCTTCATTCATTTCGTCGTCGGCAAATGCGAACACGCCCGCGCGAACGATTATTTCATCGGCCGCCTGTACGAAGGAAAGCTGGACGACAAAGACCGCGAAGTGCTGGAAGGCTACTATATGGAAATGACGGACGCCGACGCGGCCGAAGCGTTGGATCATCTGCGCAACGGCACGTTGGATCTGAACAACTACGTTCCCGTCGGCACGTGGGAAATGCTGCCCGAAAACTGGGTCGGCGCGGAACCGTGCATCGCCATGATTTTGGACTGGCTGACCGAAGCGCAAATGCAAATGGCCGCGGAAATCAAACGCAAAACCGAAGAGGGCGACCAAATGGCCGCGCTGGCCGATCCGATGCGCGATATGCTGGATCAGGCCGTCGCCGAATGTAAACGCTACGGCTACGCCCACCGCGCCGTCGTCGAATTGAACCAGCTGTCCGGCACGCCCGACAAGGAACGCGGATCCATTCTGTCAACGGCTTTGACCGGTATCGGTATTTTCAAAAACTCCGCCGTGCGGTCGCGCACGAAAATGAGCGACTTCATTTTCAAAGACTTGCGCGGGATGAAAGACCCGATCACCGGCGAAATGAAATCCATCGCGATTTACCTGTCGGTGAACCAGGTTGACGCGCGCGCGCTGAACATCATCACCGGCACGTTCGTCGAACTGATGTCGAACTTCCTGATCGCGAATCCGCCCAATTTCAAACAGGCCGACGGGTCGAAAACGGGTCCGTTCCCGACGTTGTTCGTGCTCGACGAATTTCCGCAAATGCCGAAACTGGGCGCGGTCAAAGACGGCCCCGCGGTCGGCCGCGGTCAAAAAGTGTCGTACCTGCTGATCGGGCAAGATTTGGGGCAAATCTCCGGCCAATACGGCAAGGACGATTTGGAAACGATCATTTCCACGACGGCGGCGAAAATCATTTTGTCGCAGAACAACGAACAGACCGCCCAGCGTTTTGAAAAGATGATCGGCACGAAAACCGTTGAAATCGCGTCGAAATCCAGAACGGAAGGCTGGTCGAAACAGGCGACGCCGTTTTCCGCGAACGTTTCGCGTTCCCTGCAGGGGACGGCCGTCATCGGGGCGTCGCAAATGCTGTCCCTGCCTTCGACCCAGCAAATCGTTTTGATGCAAGGGTTCATGAACCGGCCGATCATGGCGGACGCGCCGCGTTGGTTTTTGGACAAGGAAATGACGCGCAAATGCAACATTCCGCCGTCGCCGTTCGTGCCGTACTGGATCGTCGCGCAACGTGAAGACACGGATGTCAGCGCGTTGCAGGGATTGATCGACATCGCCGAAGAGGACGACGGCGAAGGCGACGAAACCGATGAAGCCATCAAGGAATACGAAGAATACGGCGTGGACGATTTTGACGACGATGACGATTTCGACGAAGACGAAGATTTCGACGACGAAAATGATGAAGAAGGAGAGGACGCGGAATACGACAACGAAAACTATGACGATTTCATTGATGAAAAATTCTAGTTTTCCATAAAGGAAACCGGATGAAACGAGGTTGGAATGTGGGATTGGTCGGGATCTAAAACGCCGCCGCCCGTACGTTCACGGAGCGGAGCCGCTGAAGAGGCGCAGAATCAAGGGGTGACACCCGTGCGCCGCGACATCCGTCCTGTGCCCGGTTACAGGGACGCCCGCGCGTTCAGAACCCTGCCCCCGACGGCGCCGGCGTCGGCCTATCCCGATCCGGCCGGAACGCCCTATTCCCCCGTGCCGCCCGTCTATCCGCAGCAGCCCTACGCACCGCAGCCTTACGCCCCCGTTCCGCAGCAGCCTTACGCCCCGCAGCCCTACGCCCCCGTTCCGCCGCAGCCTTACGCCCCGCAGCCCTACGCCCCCGCGCCGCAGCCTTATGCGCCCGTTGCGCCGCAGCCTTACGCCCCGCAGCCCTACGCCCCCGCGCCGCAGCAGCCTTACGCCCCGCAGCCGGCGTATCAGCAACCCTACGCGCCCCCCGCCGCGCCGCAGCCTTACACGACGCAAGGCTATCCGCAGCAGGCCGCAGCCCCCGCAGGATCGCCGGAAGACCGCGGATTGTGGGAATGGCGGTTCAAGCAGACGGGGCTGGTCAACATGGATTTGATCGAAGCCGACTATGTTCCGCTGGATTCCGCTTGGCTGCTGGAATTGCGCAAGGCGTTCAAACGCACGCGCCGCGACTTTTTAAAATACGTCGGATACCACCACGTCAACGAACTGCTGGCGGCCGGTATGAGCGAAGACGCGATCAAGCTGGTGAAAAAAGGAAAAGCGCCGGAAAATTTCAACATCCACATCCGCGTTCCGTTTGAATACGGCGGAACGAACAGCTTTTCCAATCTGGTGTTGATTCAAACCCACCCGTATCACGTTGAAATCCACCGGTTCATTGATATGCAGACGCTGTCGCAGCCGAATTTCAAACCGCGCAAGCTGTTTTTGCCCGCGCCGAAAGGAAAAGTCTATTTCCCCGGCGACATCGAAATTTCGTCCGGCGGAACCAGCCGCCACGACCGCAGCGTTTACGCCGGATTTTTGGAAAGCACTTTTGAAATGATCGCGCAGCGGTCTTCTTTGGGACGGTAGGATATGCTGGCACGGATTTTAAACACGCTGAAAAAGGACGACGCCGTTTTTTTCGAACCTGTGGACGAACGGTCGCTGCGGTTCATCAGCTCTTTGCTGTCGTCGCACCGGTTTCCGCCCGTTCCCGTCGATTACATCGCATTGCTGAAACAAACGGACGGGCTGAGCTGGAATGGCATCGAGCTGTACGGAACGCGCGCGAGCGACCGCGAAGCGTTGGGCTACACCCTGCCGGGGCTGATCGAGGCGAATCTGGAATATCAGCAGGTCGCCCCCATGCGCGGCAAGCTGCTGTTGGGACGCGCGGCGGAGGAATTGTTCGTCTATGACAGTCTGGATCAGAAATACCACATCATCAGCCGGATGGATTTTTCCACCAACTGCAGCTTTCCGACCTTTTCCGAAGCGCTCTACCTGTTCGTGGACGAACTGTTTTAAAGCCCGTCCGCGAACTTTAAAATCGAGTTACGCCGCCGGAACGTCGTTGCCGGCGGCCGATTTTTTGCCGTCTTGCAAAAAGCAGATCATATACACCGCGATGATCACGACATTCAAATACGCCGGAACGGACGCGCCGAAAACATACGCGCACGCGTTCAACACATACGCGGGCATAACGGACAGCGTCGCCAAACGCAGGCGTTCCTCCCAAATCAAGGAAGTTTTAGAGGAAAACGTCAAAATGAACGACATCAGCCCGTAAAACACGGCCGCCAGAAAATAGTACGCCCACAAAACGGGAACGACGAAAACAAACATCGTCGGCGGCACGATCCGGCGGCACAGCCCGATAAATTCCGCGCCGGCCTTTTTCAGCATATCCTTGCCGACGGTCAAATCCGCCCCCTCTGTCAAAGAGGCGATCGGAAAACGCGTCACTTTGGTCAGGCTGTAGGTCGTGACGGCGTCGTTGGTGATGTAAACGCCGTTTTTCGGCAATCCGTCGGTTTGCGCGGGATCGCCAGACGTGTCGATGACAAAGAAGAAATCGCTTTCCTTGTCGATGAACGATTTTTTGTAATCGGCGGGGGATACGATCACTCCCTTTTCAATGACGAAATCCGGCATATCCAGTTCGTCAACCGCTGCGGACACGACATCCGGCGAAATCGAAAACAGCAGCGCGGAAATTTTGACCGCCATGACGGCGGCGACCGTAAAAGCCAGAAAGAACAGCGGTTGAAACCCGTAGCCCCGCCCCTGTTTGACATAGGACGCGAACAACGTCCGGTCGTAAAACGATTTGTACAGATAGGAAAACATTCACCCCTCCCCGATGCAGGAAAACCATCTGATTCTACACGCAGCCGCCGCGTCCTGTCGAGGAAAATGACGCCGCGCCGTTTTGATTTTTGTTGACGGCGCGGGCGTATGGCCTTATAAAGTCGGATGAAAGCCGACCCTATCGTCTAATCGGTTAGGACAGCACCCTCTCAAGGTGTAAACACGGGTTCGAGTCCCGTTAGGGTCGCCATTACGAACGGCAAGCATCTGGCTTTGTCGTTTTTTTATTTTATAAATCAAACACTTACCGTTTGTTTTTCAGCTTTCAAAAAAGGAATTCTGGAAATGTTTTATAAAACCGGTTACGCTTCGCCGGTCGGCGTTCTCACTTTGGCTTCGGACGGCGGCAACATCGTCGGTTTATGGCTGGACGGGCAGAAATACTTTGCCGACACGGTCAACGAAGAAATGCGCCCGAATGACGATCTGCCCGTTTTTCAGCGGGCGAAAAACTGGCTGGACAGGTATTTTCGCCATGAAAAGCCGGAAATATCCGAATTGCCCCTCGCCCCCATCGGCGGCGAATTCAGACAGGAAGTATGGAAAATTCTGTGCGAAATCCCGTACGGTCAAATCACAACCTACGGCGAAATCGCGCGCAAAATCGCCGAAAAAAGGGGATTGAAACGTATGTCCGCGCAGGCCGTCGGCGGCGCGGTCGGACACAATCCGGTTTCGATCATCATTCCCTGTCACAGGGTGGTCGGAACGAACGGCAGCCTGACGGGATACGCGGGCGGATTGGACAGGAAAATCGAATTGCTGAAATTTGAAGGCGTCGATCTGTCAAAACTGCACCGCCCGAAAAAGGGAACCGCCCTGTAAGCTTTTTCAAGATTGGCTTCCGGCCGTTCGCGCCGGATCGTCCCCGCCGTCCGCCTGTTCATCGTTTTCCTGCCGCCGCCGGCGGTACAGCGTCAACCCGATTTCGTCCAGAACGGCGTTCATTTTGCGTTCCAGCTCCGTCCATTCGCGTTTGTCGCGGTTTTCCTGCGTGATTTCAAAGGTTTTCAATTCCTGATAGGCGGCGCGTATCTCTTCGCGCATATCCAGAATTTCCTGCCGCACGTCCGCCAAAGCGCGATCGACGCGGCGGTTTTCCTCGATATGCCAATCGACGTACGCGCCGAACGTCAACGCGGCGACGGGACTGGAATTGGCGGCGGCCTCCTCTTCCTTGAACCGTTCGGCCAACAGGATTTTACGGTTTTCCAAGGATTGCTCGAACCGCAGCAGGTTGCCCAGTTTCCTTTGGCGTTCGTCCAGCTCGAATTTATGTACGCGGATCAGGGTTTTCAGCTCGTTTTTCGCCATAAATCACAGCATCCCTACTTCGCGGCGGGGCGGCCGTCGGGCTTTTGCGCCAGAATTTCGGCCAATTCGCGGTATCCGGTCGCGAAATCGACCTTGTCCTTTTTGCGCTGGGAAATGAATTTTTCCAGCTTGTCGTAATAGAAAATGGCCTCGTCCACTTCCGGATTCGACCCGCGCTTGTACGCGCCCAGCCGGATCAGCTCCGCCATGTTTTCATAGGTGGAAATCAGCGCCCGCGCCCGATTGACCAATGCGTTTTCCTCGTCCGTGTTGCACCCCGGCATCGTACGCGAAATGCTGCGCAGCAGGTTCACGGCGGGATAGCGGTTACGTTCGGCGATCGCGCGTTCCAAAACGATGTGGCCGTCCAAAATGCCGCGCACGGCGTCCGCGATCGGTTCGTTGTGGTCGTCGCCGTCCACCAAAACCGTGAACAGCCCCGTGATCGACCCCGATCCGGCCGGCCCCGGCCCCGCGCGTTCCAACAATTTGGGCAGTTCGGCGAACACGGACGGCGTGTATCCCTTTGTCGCGGGCGGTTCGCCGGCCGACAGGCTGATTTCCCGCTGTGCCATGGCGAAGCGGGTGATGCTGTCCATCATGCACAGCACGTTGTTTTTCAAATTGCGGAAATATTCGGCGACCGTCATGGCGACATAGGCCGCCTGCCGCCGCATCAAGGGACTTTCGTCCGACGTGGCGACGACGACGACGCTGCGCTTCATCCCCTCTTCGCCCAAATCGTCCTCGATGAACTCGCGCGCTTCGCGGCCGCGTTCGCCGATCAGCCCCAAAACCGTCACATCCAACCGCGTGTGCCGCGCCATCATCGCCATCAGCGACGATTTGCCGACGCCGGAACCCGCGAAAATGCCCATACGCTGGCCTTTGCACACGGTCAGGAAAGTGTTGATCGCCCGCACGCCCAAATCGGCCTTGCCCGCGACGCGCTGACGCGTGCCGGCGGGGGGCGGCGCGGCGTGGATCGGACAAGGGACGCCGCCTTTGATCAAAGGGCCTTTGCCGTCAACAGGTTCGCCCATCGCGTTGATCACCCGCCCCAGCCACGACGGGTCGGGATACAAAACGGGCAGCGTGTCGCACACGTCAACGGGGTTTCCGGGGCCGACGCCGTCCAGCGTCATGAACGGCATCGCCAACACTTTGCCGCTGTTGAACCCGACGACTTCGCACACGACGCGCTTGCCGCCGCGCGCGTGGATTGCGCAGCGGTCGCCGACGGACAGATCGGCGCGGATGCCGGTGATTTCGACCGGCATCCCCTTGACCGCGCAAACAGAACCGTAGCACCGGCATTCCGGCAGGGCGTCAATGTCTTTGATCAGGTTTTTCAAATAACCGTTCATGTTTTTGTTCCGAATTTTTGCCCAATATACCCTTTCGCGCAGCGTTTGTCGCCCCTTTATCGCAAAAAAACGGCGGCGGGCGAAATTTTTTCGCTTTTGATGAACAAGGTGCTTGCATCTGGGATTCATACAACATAAAGTTAATAAATCACTAATTCATTTTTGCCTGAAAGAGGATAACCGGATGCGCGTTCTGTTGGTGGAAGATGACAAGGCGACGGCTCAAACGATCGAAGCCGTCCTGCACAAGGAGGGCATGGTCGTCGATACGACCGTTTTGGGCGAGGACGGGTTGGAAATCGGCAAATTGTACGATTACGACGTCATCATTCTGGATCTGATGCTGCCCGATATGGACGGGTACGAGGTTTTGAAACGCCTGCGCGCGTCGAAAATCGCGACGCCCGTTTTGATTTTGTCGGGGCTGTCCGGCGCGGACAAAAAGGTCAAAGGCCTGTCCACCGGCGCGGACGACTATCTGACCAAACCGTTTGACAAGGCCGAGCTGGTCGCCCGCATCCGCGCGCTGGTCCGCCGGTCGAAAGGACATTCCGAATCCGTCATCCGCACCGGCGCGATCGAAGTCAATCTGGACACGCGCACCGCGTTCGTCAACGGCAAACCGCTGCACCTGACGGGGCGCGAATACGGCATCCTCGAACGCCTGTCGCTGTCAAAGGGAACGACGCTGAGCAAGGAACAGTTCCTGAACCACCTGTACAACGGCATGGACGAACCGGAATTGAAAATCATCGACGTTTTCATTTGCAAACTGCGCAAAAAAATCGCCGAGGCCACCGGCGGCGACGATTACATCGAAACCGTTTGGGGGCGCGGGTACGTTTTGCGCGAACCGAAAAAAGAAGGATAGGAACAAACCTCCCTGTCGCCGGACGGGGAGGTTTTCTTCATTTCGTTTATATATGGTTTTAAGGAGTTTTTCATGTCTTTTGTGGAAATCAAAGCGGCCGTTTCCCGTTTTATCAAACCAGTGAACGACAATCTGTTCAAAACGACGTTGCTGACGCTGATCGCCGTACGCATCACACAACAGACGGACGAACCGTCAAACATCGTCGCGGGATTGCTGATCCTGCCGTTTTTCCTGTTTTCCGCCCGCGCCGGACAGCTGGCGAAAAAATACAACCGCGTCAAGGTCACGCGTTCCCTGAAACTGACGGATCTGGCGCTGATGCTGCTGGCCGGCGGCGTTTTGCTGACGAAAAACATCGGGCTGCTGATCCTGCTGCCGTTCGTGTTCGGCATCTTTTCCGCCTTTTTCGGCCCCATGCGCTACGCGTTCCAGCCCGACCAGCTGGAGGACGGCGATCTGACGGCCGATAACGCGTACATTGAAAAATCGACTTATTTCAGCATCATTCTGGCGCTGCTGATCGGGACTTTGCTGCCCGTCCGGCTGGCCGCGTGCATTTTGATCGCGTTCGCGCTGATCGGTTTTCTGGCGGCGCGCGACGAAACCGCGCGGCCGGAAACGCCCGCGCCGCGCAACACGCCCGCGGATATGCTGAAAGGCATTTGGAAAACCTTGAAAACCGTCCGCAAATATCCGCTGATCTTCCGCAGCATTTTGGGGGCGACGTGGTTTTGGTCGATCGGTTTGCTGATCATCATGCAAATCTATCCGCTGACGGGCAACGTGTTCAACGCGGACGATTTCACGACGGCGTTTTTGCTGGCGGTTTACGCCGCGGGCGTCGGCATCGGCGCGGCGTATTGCCACAAATTGCTGAAAGGCATCGCGCACACGACGTTCGTTCCCATCAGCACGATCGGCATGGGCGTGTGTTTTCTGGTGCTGTACTTGTTGACGGCCGGATACGCGACGCCGGCCGAACCGGTCGATTTCCTGTCGTTCGTCCTGCGCGTCAGAGCTTTGCTGTTCACCTTTTTCCTGTTTTTGCTGGCGTTCTGCAGCGGAATGTACGTCGTTCCGCTGACGACGCTGATCCGGTTCAGGGCGTCGGCCGCCAACCGCGCGACCGTTTTCGCCGCCAACAACCTGATCAACGCGGTCGGCATCGCGGTCGCGGCGCTGGTGTTCATCCTGCTGGGGCATTTGGGGATGCGGACGGCGGCGCTGTTTTTGTTCGCGGGCGTCGCGTGCCTGTTCGTGTCCGTTTACAACTGTTCGATTTTGCCGGCGGCGTTGCTGCGTTCGATCGCGCAGACGGTGCTGGAGTTTTTCTATCGCGTGACGGTCAAGGGGCTGCCGAATTTCCAAGCGGCCGGAAAGCGCGTTTTGATCATCGCCAACCACACGTCTTTGCTGGACGGGCTGCTGATTGCGGCGTTCATGCCGGAAAAAATCACGTTCGTCATCAAACCCGAATGGGAAAACAAGTGGTTCGCCCGCTTTTTCGGCCTGATGGTTGACGTGTATCCGCTGGATCTGAACAACCCGATGTCGCTGCGTTCGCTGGTCGATTTGATCAAGAAAAACAAAAAGGTCATGATCTTTCCCGAACGCCGCGTCAGCGTGACCGGCGCGCTGATGAAAATTTACGAAGGCGCGGGGCTGGTCGCGGAAAAGGCGAACGCCAACATTTTGCCCATCCGCATCAACGGGGCGCAGTATTCAAAGCTGTCTTTGCTGAAAAACAAAGTCCGCACGCAATACTTCCCCAAGATTTCGATGAACATCCTGCCGCCGAAAAAATTCGACATCGATCCGTCGTGGACGGGGCGTCAACGGTCGCACGAAGTGTCGAACCAGCTGTACGACATGATGGTCGAAATGCTTTACGAATCCTCGAAAATCAACGAAAACCTGTTCGTGTCGCTGCTGAACGCCGCCAAAGTCAACGGCAAAAACCACATCATCGCCGAAGATGTCAGCCGCAAACCGATGCGGTACAAATCGCTGATTTTGAAAAGCTACGTTTTGGGGCGCGCGTTTGAACGCAATTTTCCGAACGAAGAACGGATCGGCGTCCTGCTGCCGAACGTTTTGGCCAACGTCGTGACCTTTTTCGGGCTGCAGAGCGTTGACAAAGTGCCGGCCATGCTGAATTTTTCAACCGGTGTGGCGCAGGTGGTGTCCTGCGTGAAAACCGTCGGGCTGAAAAGCGTTCTGACATCGCGGAAATTCATTGAAAACGCGCATTTGGAAAAGCTGTGCGCCACACTGACCGAAAACGGCCTGAACGTCGTTTACATGGAGGATCTGGGCGCAAACATCCGCCGCGAGGACAAGCTGAAAGGGGTCGCGGACTACATTCTGTCGCGCAAACCGCAAAACACGGCCGACCACACCGCCGCGATCATGTTCACGTCGGGTTCCGAAGGAATGCCCAAGGCCGTATTCCTGTCGCATAAAAACTTCCAGGCCAACCGCTATCAGGCGCTGAGCGTGATCGCCCTGACATCCGCGGACGTGTCGTTCAACGCTTTGCCGATGTTCCACGCGTTCGGGCTGGGGGTCGGCACGCTGCTGATGATCCTGACGGGCGTGCGCACGTTCTTTTACCCGTCGCCGCTGCATTACCGCATCGTGCCGGAATTGGTGTACGAGGTCAACGCGACGGTGCTGTGCGGAACGGACACGTTTTTCGCAGGGTACGGCGCAATGGCGCATCCTTACGACTTTTTCGCCCTGCGCTATGCGATCGTCGGGGCTGAAAAGCTGAAAACCAGCACGGCGGAACTGTGGATGCGTAAATTCGGCATCCGCATTTTAGAGGGCTACGGCGCGACCGAAACCAGCCCCGTCATTTCGATCAACACCCCGATGTACATCCGCGAAGGATCGGTCGGCCGCCTGTTCCCGAAAATGACCGCCAGACTGGAGGACGTGCCGGGGATCAAGGACGGCAAACGCCTGTTCGTTTCCGGCGACAACATCATGCAGGGCTATATGTTCGCGGACAATCCGAACGTGCTGGTGCCGCCCAAAGACGGATGGCACGACACGGGCGACATCGTCGAAATCGACAAGGACGGATTCATCTTTATCAAAGGGCGCGCCAAACGTTTTGCCAAAATCGGCGGGGAAATGATTTCCCTGACGGCGGTGGAACAGGTGCTGTCGAAACTGTATCCCGACGCGGTGCAGGGCATCGTCGCCGTCCCCGACGAGAAAAAAGGCGAACGGCTGGTGCTGATCACGACGAAACAGGATGTCGATCTGGGCGAGATCCGCGCCTATATCAAATCGCAGGGTTTCAACGAACTGGGATCGCCCGCATCGTTCATTTCCGTCAAGGAACCGCCCGTTTTGGGATCGGGCAAATTCGATTACGTCACGGCGCAGAAAATCGCCGAAGCGCAATCCGCCAACGCATAAACGCCCAAGCAAACGAAAAGGACGGGGGAATGCGTTTCCTCCGTCCTTTTTTTTATCCGCCGTGGCGACCGGATGCGGCGTTTTTTCAAACGTCGGCGGAACGTATCGCCTTATCTTTTCAAATCCGGCATCGGAAAGACCTGTTGACTTTCGGGCGTGTTCGGGGATATTTTACGGGCAAAGCAAATAAAGGAGTTTTTGATAATGGGCGACATTATTTTAACGGGCGACAGACCGACGGGCAAACTGCACTTGGGGCATTACGTCGGATCGTTGAAACGCCGCGTGGAAATGCAGAACAGCGGCTTGTACCACACGATTTTCATCATGATTGCCGACGCGCAGGCGCTGACCGACAACGCCGACGACATCACCAAAGTCAGAAACAACATATCGAACGTCGCGCTGGACTATCTGGCGTGCGGACTTGATCCCGCCAAATCGACGATTTTCATTCAGTCCCAAATCCCCGAATTGACGGAACTGACGTTCTATTACATGAATCTGGTCACCGTGTCGCGCGTCCAACGCAACCCGACCGTGAAAAACGAAATTCAGATGCGCGGGTTCAAACAGAGCATTCCCGTCGGATTTTTCACCTATCCGATTTCGCAAGCGTCCGACATCACGGCGTTCAAGGCCAATCTGGTTCCCGTCGGCGAAGACCAGCTGCCGATGATTGAACAGACGCGCGAAATCGTGCGTTCTTTCAACACGATTTACAGCCCCGTTTTGGTCGAACCCGAAGCGGTTCTGCCCGACAACAGCCTGTGTTCGCGCTTGCCGGGGCTGGACGGCGCGGCGAAAATGAGCAAATCGCTGGGCAACTGCATCTACCTGTCCGATTCATCAAAGGAAATCAAACAAAAAGTGCAGAGTATGTTCACCGATCCGACCCACTTGCGCGTCGAAGACCCCGGACATACCGAAAACAACCCCGTGTTCATTTATTTGGACGCTTTTTCCACGGACGAACACTTTGCGGCGTTCCTGCCCGCGTACAAAAATCTGAACGAACTGAAAGATCACTACCGCCGCGGCGGATTGGGCGACGGAACGGTCAAAAAGTTCCTGAACGAAATTCTGCAAAACGAATTGAAACCGATCCGCGAACGCCGCGAAGCTTTTGCGGGCGACATCGGCGCGGTGTTCGATATGCTGAAAGCGGGCAGTGAAAAGGCGCGCGCGGTTGCCGCCGACACCTTAAGCGAAGTCAAAGCCGCGATGGGCATCGACTATTTCGGCAAAAACGCGCTGATAAAATAAACATGACCGGAAACGTGAAAAGGCTTCCTTTGCGGGAAGCCTTTTTCGTTTACAGGTAGTTCAGCAAACTCAGCCCGTTGATCGTTGACAAAACGGAATACGACACTTTCAGATTGTTCGCCTGCTGCAGCAGCAAAGTCGCCGCTTCGGTTTTATCCACCTGCGTCAGCGATGAAATGTACCCCTCCAGCGAATTTTTCAAATCCGTCTGGTTGGTGACGGTCGTTTTCACCTGATCCAGTTTGCTGATCACCGCGTATTGAACGCTGGTGACATCGCCGTTTTTCTCTTTGGAATTGGCCGTCAGCGCTTCGTCCAGCAGATCCAGAGCCTCCGACACGCGGCGGGTCGCGCTGTCCACGTCGTCGGCGTCCAGCATATTTCCCTGCGCGATCGCGCCCAAAGCGCGGAACACTTTTTCAAACGCGGCCGAAGACGCGTTGATGTCGTTGGTCACGCCCGTCGTTTCGCTGATGCGGTAATTCGACGACAGCTGGCCGCCGTTATAATACGTTGACGTTTCAAAACGCGCGGACGCGAAGCTGGCCGTATCCCCGTATTCGGGGAAATCCTCGGTGCGGACGATCAATTCCTTGCCGTCGCCGGAAACGCCCAAAACGGTGTATTTGCCATTGTACGCGCCGTTCGTTCCGGCCATTTCGACCGTCGCGCCGACGGAATACGTTTTGCAAATCGTCACGCCGGCGCCGTCCTTGATCACGCCGCCTTTGATTTGCGTCATGTCCTGTTCAACCGGCGTGTCGTCGGAAAATTTGATCGTGCGGCCGTCGGCGGAAACGGAATCGACGATGTACATTTTATCGTTGCCGTCCGCCCCTTTGATCAGCAGACAGTCGCCCTTTTTATAGGACGAATACGCGCCTTTGACCGTCGCGGTCATCGTGTTTTGCGCGACGTTGAATCCGATGTCGCCGGTTTGCAGCGCGCCGCCTTTCATACCGGACGTGACGAAACCGCCGATATCGGAACGGGTTTCGACCGTCAGCGGAACCGCCGTCAAATCCGTTTGCGGCACAGGGGTGGAAGTTGAAATTTCCAGCGTCGAACCGTCGGCGGAAACCGATTTGACGTACAGCGCGTATTCCTGTCCGGCAGCATCGGTGATTGTGACCGTCTGTCCGCCTTTCAGCGTCGAAAACGTTCCGGCATCGGCCGTCAGCGTGTTGTTTGCCGTATCAACCGTCAAAGCGGATGTCACGTTCAGCGTTTCGATCGCAATGCCGACGTTCTTTTCCGCCGTGATCCGGCCGACCTGCGTGCTTTGTTGTATCGACACCGTGCCGTCGGTCAGTTTTTCGACATCCAGCGTTTCATCGACGACGTTCTCCTCGAACGTGATCGACGACCCGTCTTCGGATATTTCCTTGATCGTCAGATAACCGTCGTTTTTCGCCGAACCGGCGATCAGAATCCTCTCGCCCGCCTTTAAATCGGAAAAGGAACCGATCCGGCCGGTCAGGCTGTTCGTCGTGATCCCCGTCGTCAAATCGGTGACGGATGAAAACGACCATTCCCCTTTGGTCAACGAAACATCCGCGGAATCGACAATCGTTTCATCAACGACGTTTTCCGCAAACGTCAGAGTCGATCCGTCGTCCGACACGCCCGTGACGGTCAGCTTGACGTTGTTGTTGTTCGTTCCGCCGACAACGATTTCATCGCCCGCGGCCAGCCCGTTGAATGTGCCGGCGTCGGCCGTCAGGGATTTCGCCGCGGCGTCGAATGTCATCGTGTTGCCCGCCGCCCCGTTCCATTTCGACGTTTTCGGCGTCACCGTTTGAAATTCCTGTTTAATCGTCACGCCGCCCAAAACATCGGCGGAGCTGGACATTTTCGACAGCGACGCGGAATAGCTGGACGGATAGGTCAAAACGTCGCCGTCATAAACCTTTTGAAACTCCTCCAGCGTCGTATAGGGGAAATCGACCGGCGCGACCGTCGTTTTCCCGCCGCCGAAAATATAGTTCCCGTCCACCTGCGAATTCAGGTAATACGCGATCAGCGACATGGATTCAAACGCGGCTTCCTGCACGTTTTGCAGTGCCAGCAATTCCTCTTCGGTCGGATTTTTGGACATCGCGGCCAAATCGTTGGCAAAAAATTCACGGATCTGCGACCGCACGCCGGTCAGCGACGACCGGATGCCGTCAACCGCTTTCTGCTGGGATTCCAGCACGACTTGCGTGATCGAATTCGTTTCCAGATATTTTTCCGTCACCGCCCGTTCGTTCTGCAAAGACAGCAGCCGATAAGTAGATAGCCCGTATTTGTCATAAGAGCTGTAGCGGTTGCCGGTTGTCGCCTGATACGAAACGTCCGCCATGGCGGATTTTTGCTTTGTCATTTGCGACATATACAGCCTGTATGTCGCGGTTGTGGGGACTCTTGTCATGACCGATCCTCCCTATCAAACAATTCCATCCAGCATTTCCAACATTTCCAGCGCCGTCGTCAACGCTTTGGCCGCCGCGCTGTAGGATCGCTGGTACACCAACAGCATGGACAGTTCCTCGTCCAAATCGACGCCGCTGACATCCTGTTCCTTTTTGTAAATCGTCGTCACCAGTTCGGTTTGATAATCCGTCACCGAATTGGCTTCGTTCAAACAGGTCGCCAGCCCGCTGACGATCGACGAAGCGTAATCGGACAGCGGAACCGTGATTTTGGAAAAGCTGCCCGCCGATCCGAAATCGACCGTTTCCGTAAACGCTTTGGCAAAATCGTTCGCCAGCGAATTGTCCGCGTCGCTTAAAAAATACTGTCCCGTGTCCGCGCTGTACTGCACTTTGCCCGTGTTCATCAGGGACGGCGATTTCAAAATGTCGGAACGAACCGTCAGCTCCGCCGCATATCCGGCGTGGGACGTTTTCATCCCCAAACGGGTCAGGATGCTGCCGCTGGTCACGCCGTTGACGGTCGTTTTCGTTTCTGTGATTTCCATCTGGTTGTTGTTGATATCGGTGACGCGCAACCGGTATCCGGCTCCTTCCTTGACCAGATCGGCCCTGCCGATTTGAACGCCGTTGCCGTCCACCAGCGCGGCGTTGATCTTTTCCGCAATCGTTTTCAGCGAATCGCCCGCCGTAACGTCCACGGACGCGAAGTTCAACCCGTGTTCCGTATCGGAAAAGTTGATCGTCGTCTTGCCTTTGATCCCCATCAGGGAACCGGCGGAAATGATTTCGGATTCATATACGGAATCGTTTTTCGACGTGACGATCAAATCGTTCAGCCCGAAGAAATCGCAAAATCCCGAATGCGTCCTGTCAACCGTTCCGTTGCCGTCCGCGTCGAATCCGATCGAAACGTCGGCAGCCTCCGCGCCTTTCAAAACCGTTTTTTCATCGCGGAAAGCGATGGAATACGCGCTGTCGCCCAAATCGACGCTCAACTTTCCGTCGCCGTTCAACGCGACCGAAGCGTGTTCCAGATGCGGGCCGTCCACCGCGTTTCGCAACCAGTCCTGAATTTTTTCACACATATCGTTGATGCTGCCCGACGAAAATCCCAATTCGCCGGTCAGACTGACATTGAACGCCTGCGTGCCGTCGCCGTTGAACAAAACCATCTTCACATCCCCGCCCGACAATGTGATCGTCTGTTTGTCCCCGTCGATAAATGTGCGCGTCCCCGTCATTTCATAGGTCGCGTTCGGATAGCCGACGCCTTTGTTGTGAACGGCGTTCAACCGCAGGGTCATTTGATAGGCCAGCTCGTCCAACTGCGTCTGCATATCCTGCAATTCCGTGTCGCGCAACTTGATCAGCCCGCTCATTTCGCCGGACGTTATTTCCTGCGTGATGTCGAATTTTCCGGCGTAAATGCCCGTGATGCCACCCGACGAATACGAAATCAGCGATCCGGTCGTCGCGGCCGGAATGTGGGAAACGGTGACGCCGTCCTTGTCCAGTAAAGGTTTTCCGCCGCCGGTCAGGATGACCGTTTCGCCCGACGACCGTTCATAGCTTTGAATGTCCATGATTTCCGACAACCGCGTGATCAGCAGGTCGCGCTGATCCTTGTAGTTGTCGGCGGACTGACCGCCCAGCGCGGACGTACGCACGATGTCATCGTTCAATTTGTCCAGCTGCTGCAAAATATCGGACACTTCATCGCACAAGGACGAGATTTCCTGATCTATTTCCAGCCGCATGGACTGGATTTGCGCGCTCAGTTCCTGCATTTGCGACAAAGCGGTGTCGATTGACGTGACGGCGGTCGATTGGGCGTTCAGCTTGTCCGCATCGACGCCCAGACTTTCAAACGCGGTCTGGATGGCCGCCACGCGGTTGGACACCGAATATTGCGACGACGGTTCGCCCATTTTGGCCTGAATCAGATCCAGATAGTAAACGCGAACGCTGGAGGATTGCAAAATCCCGCTTTCCTTGCGGTATTGGGCGACCAGCTTCGTATCGACCTGCCGCAGATCCGTGTTGCTGATCGCACCGGATATCCGCCCGTTGTTCAATACCAGCGTTTTTTGCGAATACGCTTTGCGATTGTACCCTTCGGTATCGACGTTGGACACGTTTTCGCTGACAACGTCGATCGCCCTTTGCGACGTTCTGATGCCGTTTAAAGAGGAGCTGATTGCACTGGAAAGAGGCATGGCGGCGTCCTTTCTTCAATTAAAGCACTTGGTTGAACGAAATCGCGGCGGGGTTGCCGGCGTCGTTTTCCATGCACCCCTGTTTGGTGTAAAGGGGCGTTTTGGCGTGCGTCTGTTCTTCGATATCCTGCACGATGGCGTTCAGCAGGCGGTTCGCCGCGTCCATGTTGATTTTCAACAGCCGCGCGTTTTCCGCCGTCAGCCCGTTCAGCGTCGCGGCGGCTTTGCGCAGCACGTTTTTCTGCTTTTCCGGCAGGGATTTCAGCACGTCGGCGCGCTGGGAAAAATAGGCGAAGGATTCTTCGTACGCCGCGGACAGCATCGTTTTGCGTTCCAGCAAATCCTTGCATTCCGACTGGCGCTGTTTTTTCAGCAGCGTGTTTTCCTTTTTCAACAGGGTGCACAGTTCCCCCATCAGCGCCAACAGACGGGACAGTTTCTTTTCGGGAAAGTTTTCCTGCATACCTTTTCTCCTTATTCCGTTTTCGCCGCCGCTTCCTGCTGACGTAAAATCTGCGCCATAATCTGGTCGGTCAATCCGATGCCGCCCGATTTTGCCGTCATTTTCCCGTATTCGTCGATCATCATCGAACGGAAGATTTTTTCCGCGTTGCCGCCGCCGAACGTTTCGTTGACGGGAACGGTCGCGTACATCTGTTCAAACGTCTGCGAAATGAAAAAAGCCTCGAAATCCTGAACGGCCTGACGCGTTTTTTCCAAATCGAACGACTTGGCGATTTTGGGCGCCGCCCGCTGCGGCAGGGAAGAGGATACGAAATCCGTTGTCAAAGACGCGCCGTTCATCACATCACCTCGATTTCAGCCTGCAACGCGCCGGCGGCTTTGACGGCCTGCAAAATGCTGATCATGTCGCGGGGACCGACGCCCAGCGCGTTCAACCCGTCCACCAGTTCCTGCAGGGACACGCCGGATTTCAAAACGTTCAGTTTGTTGCCGGATTCTTCGTCCACCTGAATGTCCGTTCTGGGAACGACGGCCGTCTGCCCCGTCGTCGAAAACGGCGCGGGCTGGGACACTTGCGGCGTTTCCGTGATGCGGATCGTCAAATTCCCCTGCGCGATCGCGATCGGGTTGATGCGGACGTTTTCGCCGATGACGATGATGCCGGATTTTTCGTCGATGATGACTTTCGCCGCCTGATCGGGTTGGATGCGCAGCTGTTCGATGTCGGTCAGCATTTGAATCAGGTCGTCGCGGCGCGCGCGTTCCAGATTCAGCGAAACCGTGCCGGAATCGACCGTCGTCGCCGCCACCGACCCCAGATAGGAATTGATCGCGTCCGTAATGCGCGAAGCCGTCGTGAAATCGGGATTGCGCAGCGCCAGCTTGATTGTTTTCTGGTTGGCGAAGTCGAACATGATTTCACGTTCGATAATGCCGCCGTTCGCGATCCTGCCGGCCGTCGGCACGCCCTTGACGACGCTTTGCGCGGCGCCCTGCGCGGCGAATCCGGCGATGGCGACCTGCCCCTGCGCGATGGCGTAAACCTCGCCGTCCGCGCCCAACAGCGGCGTCACCAGCAACGTGCCGCCCTGCAGGCTTTTCGCATCGCCCAGCGCGCTGATCGCCACGTCGATGCGCGTCCCCTGTCGGGCGAAAGCGGGCAGACTGCCCGTCACCATCACGGCGGCGACGTTCTTTGTTTTGATTTTGCCGTCGCGCGTGTTGACGCCCAAACGTTCCAGCATGCCGATCAGGCTTTCTTCGGTAAACGCCATGGACGAAATGCTGTCCCCCGTCCCGTTCAGCCCGACGACCAGACCGTATCCGATCAAATAGTTTTCCCGCACGCCTTCGATATCGGAAACGTCCTTGATGCGCGAACTGGCCAAAGCCGGCGGCGCGAACAAAACGGCGGCGGCGGTCAGGAACGCGAAGCTTTTTCGTAAGGCTTTCATCATGCTCATCATTTTCGACCTCTTGCGTTGCGGACAAAATCATCCGCAAAACAATATGCGAAAACCGTGCCAATTTCGTTTTTCACGGCGAACAAGGCGTTCCGGCCGGTTCGATAAAAAACGCGGCGGGCAAAAATTGCCGGTTTTTTCCGCGCGCCAAATCGGATATACTGGAGCGAACCGTTTGCAGGAGGGAACGCATGAATATGAAAATCGGGTCGGCGGGGCCGGTAAAATCCGTCGGAAATTCGCGAAAGACGGGCAAATCGTCGTCCGTCGGCGGGGATTTTTCCGCCTTTTTGTCGGAAACGGACGAAACGGCCGCCCCGTCGGTCGGCGCCGCGTCGGGCGTGTCGGGTATCGAAGCTTTGCTGGCCGCGCAAACGGTCGGCGACGCGCTGCAGGACGGCGGCAAAAAACGCCGCGCCGTTTCGCACGGCAACGACATTCTGGACAGGCTGGAGGATTTGCGCGCGGCGATCCTGACCGGCGCGGTTTCCAAATCGAAACTGATCGAGCTGGCGCAAATGCTGCGCGAAAAACGCGAAGCGGGCTTGGACGACGAATTGAACGCCATTTTGGACGACATCGAATTGCGCGCCGAAGTCGAATTGGCCAAACTGGCACACAGCGTTTGATTTTTTAATCGCTTTGGTGTAAAAATAATCAACTGGCTGAAACAATGGGGATTTCATCATGGGAATAGATTTACCGAAAGATTACAGACCGTCCGCCGACGAACCCTTTATGAACGATAGGCAAAAAGAGTTTTTCCGCCGCAAACTGCAGGCTTGGCGCGAAGAATTGCTGCGTGATTCCGAAGAAACGCTGGACAACCTGAAAGAGGGCGGCATGACCGTTCCCGACATTTCCGACCGCGCGTCGGCCGAAGCGGACAAGGCGCTGGAACTGCGCACCCGCGACAGAATGCGCAAGGTCATTTCCAAAATCGACACGGCTTTGGCGAAAATCGAGGACGGAACCTACGGCTATTGCGAAGAAACCGGCGAACCGATCGGTTTGGAACGCCTGATCGCCCGCCCGATCGCGACTTTGTCGATCGAAGCGCAGGAACGCCACGAACGCATGGAAAAAACGTACAACGACGACGATTAAGGTCGCTCGGATTCAACAAAAGGGCGGGTCTGTTCGGATCCGCCTTTTCATTCTGAAAACGGGAGGTTTTCTTGACAAACATCATTTTGGCGTCCGCTTCGCCGCGCCGGCGCGCCCTGTTGGAACAAATCGGAATCGCGGCCGAAATCCGCCCCGCCGACATCGACGAAACCCCGCGCAAAGGCGAAACACCCGCCCTTTACGCCCGCCGCATGGCCGTGTCAAAGGCGGAAAAAATCGCCGCGGATCGCCCCGACGCGTTCGTTTTGGCGGCCGACACGGTCGTCGCGTGCGGCGCGCGCATCCTGCCCAAAGCGGAGGACGCGGATCAGGTGCGCGAGTGCCTGAATTTGCTCAGCGGGCGGCGCCACACCGTATATGGCGGCATCTGCCTGATCACGCCGGACGGGCGGAAAATCGCCCGCGTCGCGCGCACGTCGGTCGTGTTCGCCCGCCTGCACGAATCCGAAAAGCGCGCCTATCTGGACGGCGGCGAAGGGATGGGCAAGGCCGGCGGTTACGCCATTCAGGGCAAAGCCGCCCTGTTCGTGCGCCAAATCATCGGATCGTACACCAACGTCGTCGGGCTGGATGTTTACGAAGCCGGCCGTATGCTGAAAGGGAACGGAGCCGTTTGATGCGTCTGGTTCACAGCTTTTCCCCGTTTGAAGAAATCTGCGTCCTGTCCGGCGCCGACGGCGCGCCCGTGACCGTCACGGTCTGGCGGCAAAACGATCCGGCCGTCGGTTCAATCTGTCTGGCGCGCGTTGTCAAATCAGCGGCGGCGGGCGTTTTCGTCGATATCGGGGACGGCCGGACGGCGTTTTTGAACCGGACGCCGTTTTTCATCAAACCCGACGGATCGGTCAGCCCGACCAAACCGGCCGAGGGCGACCTGCTGCTGGTCGAATTGTGCCGTCCCGCGGCCGAGGACAAGGATCCCGAAGTGCGCGCCCATGTTTCCCTAAGCGCCGAAACGGTGGTTTTGCTGCCCGCGCAGCAAGGCAATTCCTACGCCCGCAGCTTTTCATCGCAAACGATCAACCGTTTCCGCGAACTGTTTCCGGATATGAGCGTGATGTTCCGCACGGCCGCGCCGTTCGACACGGTTGAAAACATTTCAAAACAGATCACCGCTTTGAAAAACCGATGGGCGGAGATTTTGAAAAACGTTCCGGAAAAACCGCAAACAATCTGGCGTCCCGAACGCGACGTTTTGCGGCTGGCCGCGCGATACGCCGACGATTTGGATGAAATCGTCACGGACGATCCCGAAACGGCGGCCGTTTTAAAGGAAAGGGGATTCGCCGACGTCGCTTTCGCCGTTTCCGGCGTGTGGGAACGCGAAAACGTCGCCGAATCGCTGGACGCGGCCTTGGCGCAAAAATCCCCCCTGCCCTGCGGCGGATTTCTGATCACGCAGCAAACGGCGGCCTGCGTCTGTTTCGACGTGAACACGGGGGCGGCCGACGCCTTTGCCGCGAATCAAGAAGCCTGCCCCGAAATCCTGCGCCAGATACGCCTGAAAGGGCTGGGCGGCCAGATGATCATCGACTTTGCCGGACGCAAGGATAAGAAAATGCTGTTCAACCTGATGAGCCGGCTGAAATCGGACGACGTGTATGTCGCCGGATTTTCCCAGCTGGGGCTGGTCGAACTGACCGTTGAAAAGAAACGGAAATCCGTCTTTGACGATTTGACGGACAACCGGCAAACGGCCGACATCATCCGGACGCTGTGGTTTTCGACGCCCGTTTCCGATGTTGAGATCCGCGCGCCGCAAAGCGTCCTGAACGGCGTCAGACCGTATTTGAACCGGCTGGAAACGCGGCTGAAAACGCGGATCGCCCTAATCCCCGCCGAAACCGCCGGATTGAAAGGATTGAAACAATGAAAGACGCGCCCAACGTGTTCAAACGCCCGTCCGACCTGCCCGATTTGCAGGTGAAATGCCCGATTTGCGGCAAACCGGCCGCGAAACCGTACAAACCGTTCTGCTCGAAACGGTGCGCCGACATCGACCTGAACCGCTGGCTGACGGGGGTTTACGCGGTCGAAACCGACGAAACGGAAGAAAGTGACGAAAAAAATTAAAAAGGTGTGGACAGACGATTTTGAATCGGCTATAAACATTTTCTGTAAGGCGCCTGGGTAGCTCAGTCGGTAGAGCAGGGGACTGAAAATCCCCGTGTCGGCGGTTCGATTCCGTCCCCAGGCACCATTTAAAAGCCGCGGTTTCCGCGGCTTTTTGCTTTTCCACATAAAATTCGGCGAATGAACGCGCCCCATAAAAGAAAAGTCCGGCGCACCGACACCGGACTTCATCCCGAAATTTGAGAAAGATGTGCGAACTTACAGCCAAGTCATGGCGGCGGTGATGAACGCGCCGACGATGACGGGAATGGACAGGTTGTCGTCCGCCTTGATTCTGTTTTCATAGACTTCGGCGAACATGGCGGCGAACACGCCGGCCAATCCGCCGTACATGAACGTGTCGGGCAATCCGCGCATCGCGGCGAAAGCGGCGACGACGCCCGCGCCGAACACAAAGAACGCAGCCGCGCCTTCGACGCTTTTTCTGCCCTGATTGATTTTATGTTTGCCGAACGGCCGGCCGATCAGCGCGGCGGCGGTGTCGGAAATCAGCATCACGGCCATGGCGCACGCGGCGGCGGCCGGCGCGAACAGCAGCGCGGCGGCCAAAGCCCCGCCCAGCACATAGGGCGACCCGCTCAGCCGGAATTTGCCGTCGGTTTCCTTTTCGCGCAGCATTTTGCCGAACATCCGGCCGTAGGTTTGCATCACGAACGGCCATTTTTTGAAATACCCGTATTCGATGAACACGTTTCCGGCCAGCAAAGCGGCGAACACGGCGGCCGGCCGGTACGGCGGGACGAACAAAATCAGCGCGGGCATCCACAGCGAAGACAGATGCACGGATTTGCGCAGGATTTCTTGCGTATAGGGAATATCGGACATAGCGTTATCTTCGGATCAGTTAAACATGACGGCGTTGCACATATTGGGCGTTCCGGCGGTCAGGTTTTCGCCGTGTTCCAACCCGCCTATCAACGACAGGGCGACCAAATACCCGTTGGCCGAAGTCATGTTTCCCAACACGCCGGACGTTCCGGACGGGCTGTCCACCAACGGGAAATTGCACACGACATAGTTCGGGACATAGACGCTGTTGACCGGCGCGACGCCGGCGGACATGATGTAATACGCCGCGCCCAGCGGCTGGTGCTGGGTGATCGCGCCGACGGCGGGGTTCGTGTTCGCGACCAGCGGCTGCCAATCCTTTTGCAGCATACCGACGAAACGGGACTGCCCCGTGGCGTCGGAAATGGCGCGCAAGGCGGTCATTTTGTCGGCGCCGTCGTAACGCGGCGGAATGGCGCGGATCGTCACAATATAGCGCACAACGTCCGACGCGCCGCACGACACGGTGATGTTCTGGCTTTTGGCGACGCAGAACAAATAGGTGCGCGTGCCGCTTTGCGGTTTATAAGTGGACGGCAAGCGGCTGACGATATAGGGGAAAATGGCGTTTCCGGCCTGCACTTCGTTCAGCACGCCGTTGACCGTCGTCGTGACCAGCGGAATGACGCCGTCCGAATTCGACCGGATATAGGCTTCGGTCATTATGCGGTTGGCGTTCATCGCGTCGATGTATCCGTGTTCGGCCGACGAATGTTGTTGATACATACTCAACACCATGGCCTGATACACGGGGGCGATAAAGTTTTCCTGAGGCTTTGTTTTTTCGTACAGGTTGCCGTACATGACGACCCCCATCAACGATGCCAGCATCATCCAAAAAAACATGGCAGCCTCCTTTCCCTATCGCCCCGTGCGGATCAGTTCATCCATTTCCTGTACGTGCTGTCGTCCAGGATCGGATTGTCCATCGGCGTCAGGATGACATCATTCGTTCCGGCGGCGTCGGGTTCTCCGTTGTCCTTCAGTCCTATGAACCGCATATTGGGCATATCGAAACGCTGCGGGTTGAAATAACAATAGGTGTGAGCCAGCGCGGTCCACGATCCGGTGCTGACCCCGCCGACGTTCCACACGAACGTACCGGCCGCGTCGTTGTAATAGGACGCGAATCCCATCGCGATTTTCCACCCCAAAACTTGACCGGCGGCGTTCGTTTCCGGCTGTTGCATGACGATCATGCGTTGCGACGGCTGCATGATGCGGATACCATGCACCGCATAGTTGTTTGAGCTATCCTCAAAATTCTGCCATCCGGGGTTGTACGAAATCGGATTGCCTTCGTCGTGGCGGGAATACAGCACCCGCGCGACGTCAAACGCGTTCGGGGTCAGGGTCATAACCGCCTGATACCCGTCGGGGCAAACGCCTTCATCCTGCGCGCTCTGGGTTTCCGTAACCGAAGCACCGGACGAGTTCACCGCGGCATAGGACACCGACCGTCCGGGGGCGGGAACGATGCCCATGAACGGATGCGCCCAACAAAAAGCGCCGTCCGGGCATTCCCTGTATTCGGCTCCGCTTGCACCGAACGTGAACGTAACGTATTTGCCGGTTCCCTCCGTTCCGGACGAACCGTCGCACGTCCCTGACGAACAGGTACACGTACCGCCGCCGGCGGCTTTAACCGGATGATCGTGCGTGGAATCGACTCTGGAACAGTTGAATTCCCAGCCGCCGTTGACCATGCCCAGCTGATTAAACGTCATATACGGCATGGAATAGGAACAACTGCTGGCCCACTTCTCACTGGCAGTGTTCAAGCTTTCTCCGCACGGCCACCCGCCATAGGCGTAATCGTTCGACAGTTGGTAAATGCCTTTCAGAATATAGTTCGGCAACGCTTCGCTGAGCCGCGCGCCGCCGCGCGACGTGATTTTGATGTCGTTCATCACGGAAACGAACGCCGGATCGACGCGGAAGTTTTTGTATTTGTCCCGATCGTTGATCAGATGCGCACGATACGGCGAATACGGACCGCCCAGATTGCCGGTGTTGATATCGACATAGGCCGTGTTGTAATAGTCGGCGTTCGTCGTCGTGTTGCCCGCGGTGGTGCGTCCGGTGTCCTCGTCGATCTGGATGCGGGCGCGACCGACGATCGAATTTTTGTATTGGTGATTGTTTACGGCCAAGTTCTCGGGTTGGAAAAACGTGCCGCTGACCCGTCCGGAATCGCCGTAAAGCGCGACGGGATTGGCATTGGAAACATCTATCGAGAACATTTCGCTATTATTACTGCCAACACGAGCCTTATTGCCGGCAATATAAACGGCTTCCCCGCGATTGTTAGCCCCCGTCAGCACACCGATCCTCGCACGTTGGCCGGCGTTATTTCGGAATGTAATATATTGCCCCCATCCTTCCCCGCCTTGAGAACCGGTCGAATTGGCGAACAGAGTCAACCCCGAGTTATTATAGACCAGCTGCCGTTTATATAATGCGGTATTAATCACATTGATTTGAAACCTCGCGTCGGTGTTCTGCATATTATACAGCCCGAAGGAAGCCGCGCTGTTATCGGCATTAGAATAATAATAATTTTTCATCGCTCTGACAACAAAATCTGTATCATCGTGATACACTTGCGTTCCGGAATCATTATTTCCTATAGTTGAATAGGCCCAACTTCCTCCTCTATATACTTGCGAATTGTAACCATAAGAATTTACATACAGACGATATGCACTATTCCACAGTTGCTCACTTATACTATGGTTTCCGTGTGTAACATTTAGAAAAATATAATTTGTAGCATTGATATATT
Organism: uncultured Rhodospirillales bacterium; assembly: GCA_902777205.1. Taxonomy (GTDB): domain Bacteria; phylum Pseudomonadota; class Alphaproteobacteria; order CAAGCB01; family CAG-977; genus UBA11549. Next base: position 49,535 of record CACYSU010000014.1, read on the forward strand.
GCTTTGGCGCGTTTACGGACAATCTATTCAGCGCGTTTATATACGCACGATTGTTTGAAACCAGCTGCATCTGATTGATCGCCGTCAGGTACATCGTGTTTTGCGAATAGATATCCATCGTGTTTTGCGAATAGATATCCATTGCCCGCACCGCCGCCAGGTTCACGTCCTGATTGGACACGATGTCGATCCGACTACTAGCCGTTATAAAAGCTTCACGGCCGGAAAGGGACGCCTGATTAGCGGCGGTAATTCCAATATTCGGCGCATTTAAATCGGTTGTGAAATTTGTCATGTTCAAGCTGGACGATGTCGTTCCGCTGACCCCCAGTGACAATCTGTTTGTCATGTTGATGTGCGACGAATCCGTTCCCAGCAAAACGCGGGCGTATCCGGCATCACCGCTATTGCCTTCCTCTTGGTCATCGCCGTTGGCGGTGTTTTGCGAACGGATCAGGATTTTGCCGCCGACAACCTCCAACCCGCCGGCGTTATTGATTTTATGGCATTGCGTGCCGTTGCATTCGATCGCGCCGCCCATGTCCAGATTGGTGAACATACTGTTCGCGCCGGGCAGGCCGTCCACCTGTTTGCGGTACAGGTAATCACCCGAAAAACCCGACGAATAAATCGTCGTCGCCGCAACGCGTCCGCCGGCGGAGCTGTTGTACCCGACGATGTAGTTTGTCGCGTCGCCTTCCCAAATGCCTTGCGAGCCGACGATTGTCGTGCGGCCGTTACCGCTCAAAACGTTATTGACCATGTTCGACGTGCGCACGAAACCGCCGTCCGCCCCGATCATCGTCGCGATGCGCGCCGCGCGGCGGTCGTCGATTTCCGCCGCCCCGTTCGACAACACGACGCCCGTCATTTTATACCGCGAACACGTGCAGGTGGAGCTGAGCCCCGTGTAAACGCCGTCCATTCCCATGCTGCCGCACGTCGCGCCTGTAGATGTGTTCGTCGCCTCGGTGCATTGGGCGCGCACGCCGATATCGAACCCGTCGGCCAATTTGTTGCCCCGCAGCCGGAACGTCGTCGAATTGTTGCCGCTCGACACGGTTTCCAGATACGTCGCCGGCAAATACGGCGCCAACCCCGCGACCGGAACGGCGAAATGGCTGTCCGCCGAATTGGCACAACTCGCCCCGCCCGCGACCGCGATCGTGCCGCCCGCCGAACACGCCGCTTTGATGCTGGCGTAGTTTGCTTCGATCCAATTGGACAGCGCGTCCTTCAACTCTTTCATCTGGCCGGCGATGGCGACATCCTCCATTTCCACGGTACGGTCGGCCGTTTGGCGCACAACCATCGGCGACATCATCGTCATCAACCCCAACAGCGCGATCGCTTCGATCATCAGCGCGCCGCGTTCATCGGTCTTTTTGTTCATCAGGGGCGTAAACATGGCAACCTCCCATTCGGAAATTCGTTCCAGCCGCACTTCGGGCTTTGGTTATTTACCCCATTGTAAAGGCAAAATCACGCCGCAATCAACCCAAATCGTGTATATCCGACGTTATATTCCGCGGTTTTCCGCCATTTTTCGGCCGTTTATGACTAAAGACATAGAAACACCACAACCCGTTGAAAAATAACGATTCAGAAAACGGCGCGGCCTTTTGCCGGATCGGCGGAGGCCGGGCCGCACAAAACCGCCGCCCCGCATCCTACCCGTCCCCGCCGCGCCCGACCGCGACGAATCGCCGGAACAGACAGCGACACCGCGGATTTTTTATATGAACGCCCCCCCTGATTGCTTCACACCACGCACAAGAGTTGCTCCACACGGACATTTCCCTGTACGGGTAGTATTCCCGCATAAGCAATGCCCCCCCCCGAACGGACAGTTCCCCCGTACGGGTAGTACCCCCGCACGGGTAGTGCCGCGGAATCACTTTGACGGCGCGTTGCTGCAACCGCAAGCGCGATCAAATCGCGCCGGATTGTTTCATATTTTCGATTTCTTCGCCGGAAAATCCCAGATCCCGCAAAACGGTCGTCGTGTCCTGTCCCAATTCGGGGGCGGCGGGACGCGATCCGCCCGCGGGCAAGGATGTCATCTTGATCGGGCAGGCAATCATTTTCACGTCCGTCAATTCGGGCGATTCCGATTTGATCAGCATTTGGCGCGCCTGCACCTGCGGGTCGGCCTCCACCTCTTGCAAATCGTGGATCAGGGAAACGGGAATGGCGTTTTCCTCCAGCAATTTCACCCATTCGGCGGCCGTTTTGCCGTCAAACACGCGCTGCAGCGCCGCGCCCAGTTCGTCGATATGGTCGTGGCGTGCCGCCGTCGTCGAAAAGCGCGGATCGGCGCCGATTTCCGCGTGGCCGATCGCTTGGCACAGCCGTTGGAACATCGCTTCACCCGCAATGGCGGCCAAAACGAACGGACGATCCGACGCCTGAAACATCTGGAACGGCGCTTCGGTCGCATGGCGGCATCCGACGCGTTTCGGCGGGATTTTCGTCGCCTGATACCGCATCATCGCGCTTTCCAGCATGGCGACCTGACAATCCAGCATGGAAATGTCGATGTGTTCGCTTTCGCCCGTCTTTTCGCGGTGGTAAAGCGCCGTCGTAATCGCGGTCGCGGCAAACACGCCGGCGATCACGTCGCTGAGCGATATGCCCGTCATCATCGGATTGCCGTCGGGTTCGCCCGTCAGGCTCATCAACCCGCCGCGCGCCTGCGCCAAAATGTCGTAAGACGGCTTCAGCGCGTCGGGGCCCGTCTGGCCGAATCCGGAAATGGACGCGTAAATCAGTTTCGGATTGATCTTTTTCGCGTTTTCGTAATCCAGCCCGAATTTCGCCATAATTCCGGGGCGGAAGTTTTCAACCAGCACGTCCGTCCGCGCGATCAATCTTTTCAACACTTCGACGGCCGCCGGATTTTTCAAATTCAGCGTCAGACTCTTCTTGCCGCCGTTGGTCGCTTCAAAATACAGGCTCTTGCCCGATTTGAACGGCTCGAACAATCGGGAATCGTCCCCGTGCTGCGGATTTTCGACCTTCACGACCTCCGCCCCCAAATCAAACAGAGTCTGCGTGCAATAGGGGCCGGACAAAACACGGGTCATATCCAATATTTTAACGCCGGCGAGCGGTTTCGTCTGAGTCATGGGTGTACTTTCACTTCAAAAACGGAAAAGCGGCGGCTTTTCTTATTTTTTACGCAACAAAGGAACGGGTTCGACGGCCGGATGCGGGTGGCGCAGCATATCAATCAGCCGGATCAGCGTCGCGCGAATCTGACGGCGATCGACGACCATGTCCACCATACCGTGCTCTTTCAGGTATTCGGCCTTTTGGAAACCGTCGGGCAGGCTGGCGCGAATCGTCTGTTCAATCACGCGCGCGCCCGCGAATCCGATCAAAGCGTCGGGTTCGGCAATCGCGATGTCGCCCAGCATGGCGAACGACGCCGTCACGCCGCCCATCGTCGGGTCGGTCAGGACGACGAAATACGGCAGCCCCTTTTCCTTTAATTTGCGGACGGCCATGGTCGTTCTGGCCATTTGCATCAACGACAGGATGCCTTCCTGCATACGCGCGCCGCCCGACGCGGGGATCAAAATCAGCGCCGCATCCTGTAAAATCGCCAAATTGACGGCGGCGACAATGCTTTCGCCCACGGCCGTTCCCATCGACCCGCCCATAAAGGCGAAGTTGAACACGGCGACGACGACGTTCATGCCGCCCATCGTTCCGGTCGCAACCATAATGGCGTCGTCCTGCTTTGTTTTTTTGCGGGCGTCCTTTAAACGGTCGGCGTAATCCTTCAGATCGGAAAAGCTCAGCGGATCCTCTTTGACTTCGGGCAATTCGATCGGATTGTATTTGCCGTCGTCGAACATCATTTCCAGACGTTTGGCGGGCTCCAGCCGCATATGGTGGCTGCATTGCGGGCAGATGTTGTAATTCTGTTCCAATTCGCGGTGATAGATCATCGCGCCGCAAGCAGGGCATTTTTCCCACAGATTGTCGGGAATTTCCTTGACGCCGACCAAACTTTGCAGTTTCGGACGAACATAGCTTGTCAACCAATTCATACTGACACCTTTATCGTTACGATCATTTACGGGCAACGTTTTAACAGAAAGCGATCGGGATTGCGACCAAAAAAGCGCGCCCCGACGGGTTTGCGCGCGTTTTTCAGCGCGTTTCCTCCAATTCGGCGACCTTTTTGGTCAATTCCTTGATCTTTTTTCCCTGCCGGTAACGGTCGTTGCGCACGGGAATCGTCAAAATCCAGCTGTAAACGCCGCCGAAAATGAAAAACAGCAGCGCGAACGCCAGCACGACGAAACTGATCGGCAGCGTGATTTCAAACGGGAACGGCCACAAGGTCAAAGCGAAGCTTTGGTGGTTGGAAACGGCGAAAGACACCGTGAAAAACAATACGACGCAACTGAAAACAAATTGAATGATTTTCAAATTTTTCGTCCCTTTGCAACTGTCAATCTTCGGCGTTCAGGCGGTCTTTCAATTTTTTTCCCGCCTTGAAAAAAGGAACGTTTTTGGCTTCGACGCTGACCTTTTCGCCCGTTCTGGGATTGCGCCCCGCCCGCGCGTTTCTGGCGCGCACGGAAAAAACGCCGAATCCGCGCAGTTCGACACGGTGTCCGTCGGACAATGCCGCGGCGATTTCGTCAAAAATCGTTGTGACGATCTTTTCGGCGTCGCTTTGATACAGGTGCGGATTCAGCTCCGCAATGCGTGCGATCAGTTCGGATTTTGTCATTTCAACCCCGATTGTTGTGGATAAACTCGGCTTTTATGATGCCAAACGCGGGGCGACCCGTCAACGTAATTTAAAAAATTTTCAAAAACACGCGACAGATGATTGAATTTTCATTGTTTTTATTTTACAAAATAGACTTAAGGCATAGTGATTCTTTCGAGGAAAAACGCGATGAGTGGTGATCAGGTTTGGGAACTCTTGGCCTTTTTGGCGGCCGTTGTCATTTTTATCCCCATTTTCTACCGGTTGAAAGTCAATCCGCTGCTGGCGTTTATCGTCGCCGGCATCGTTCTGGGCCCCCATATGCTGGGGCTGATCAGGGACACGCACGTCACCGAAAACATCGGCGAACTCGGATTGCTGTTTTTGATGTTCACGATCGGACTCGACCTGTCGTTCCACCGGTTCAAGGCCATGCGCCTGTACATTTTCGGATTCGGTTTGCTGCAGCTGTTGCTGACGGCGGCCGTGTTGGGCGGCGCGGCTTTTTTGATGCACAAAACCCTGAACGAAGCGATCATCATCGGATTGGGGCTGGCGATGTCGTCCACCGCGATCGCCCTGCGTTTGATGCAGGAACGCGGCGAGATGCACACCAACGCGGGACGCGCGACCGTCGGCATTTTGCTGATGCAGGATCTGGCCGTCATCCCCATCATGGTGTTGCTGCCCAGAATGGCGCAAACGGATTCGACGGCCATCGGAAATATGGGACAGGCGTTCACGCAGGCGATCGGCGCAGTCACGCTGATCATGGTTGTCGGACGCATGGTGGTCAAGCCTTTGTTTAAAATCGTCGTTTCCACGAAAAACGCCGAAGCGTTCACCGCCGTCACTTTCTTTACGTTTTTGGCGACGGCTTGGGCGACGAACGCCGCCGGCCTGTCGATTTCTCTGGGCGCGTTTCTGGCCGGTATGTTGATCGCCGAAACGGATTTCGGCCACGAAGTCGAAGCGGAAATCGCGTCGTTCAGCGGGATGCTGCTGGGGATTTTCTTCCTGTCCGTCGGCATGATGATCGATATCAGCTACGCATGGGCGCACATTTTGCAGATTCTGGTTTTGACGGCCGGCGTCATGGTGGCCAAATTCTTAGTCCTGTATGCGATTGAACGCCGGATGAACGTTGATAAAAACGGAACGATCACGTCGTCCGTATTCCTGTGCCAAGCCGGCGAATTCGGTTTCGTCGTTTTCAATCTGGCGGCGCAAAATTTTCATTTGATGAGCGTGCAGACCTCTTCTTTGCTGCAGGTGGTGATCGCCTTGTCGATGTCCCTGACCCCGTTTGTCAGCTCGTTCGTTTTGAAAATCGTTGACAAGCAAAAGGCGGCCGAAGACGCGGCGAAAAATGAAAACGCCCCCGAACCCGAAGATGACGAGGAAAAGGAATTGGAAAACCACGTCCTGCTGGTCGGTTACGGTCGAGTCGGACAGGCGGCGGCGCGTATGTTGGCGCGCAACGACGTGCCGTTTTTGGTCATGGACACGGATGTGCCGCATATTGAAAAAGCTAAAAAGAACAAGCGCGACTATCTGTTCGGCAACGCCGGAAACGTCCGCATTCTGGAAGCCGCCAACATCGACAAGGCCAAAGCCGTCATGATTTGCATCAGCGGCCTGCCTTCCGCCATCCGCGTGTTGCAAGCCGTGCGCGAAGTTTCGTCCTCCATCCCCGTATTCATCCGCTGCAACGACGATACACGATGGGAGGAATTGGTGCGGTTGGGCGCAACGGGCGTCATTTCCGAAACGCAGGAATGCGGTATCCGTTTGGCCGCCGCGACAATTTTGTGTTTGGACGGCGACGAAGACCGTCTGCGCGAAACGGCCGCCGTTCTGCGTCAGGAAAACACGGTCAACGCCTCTTTGCCGACGGCCACCGCCACGGCGGTTTAAAAGCCGCGCCGGTCACATTAAAAACGCGCCTTTCGACCCGAGGCGCGTTTTTTTGTATGCGTCCCTTCCCGCCCGTATCCGGCGCGGAACGTTCTTTCGGTTAAAAACATCTTGCCAAACGCGGCGGGGAAAAGCTATCCTGACATTATGTGCATCAAGCGTTTTGATGCGCGGAGTACCTGAAAAAGAGGTGCGGAGCCTTAGAACAGCTCTCTTAATAGAACCGGTGCAGAGATGCGCCGTCATCCGTTTCGCGCAGGCAAAACGGAAAATATCCCCCGACCGTCCTTTCGATGGTTCGGGGAGCTTTTGGTGTATGTTCAGAAGTCCCGATTTCCATCGGATCACTTTAAAGACCAAAAGGATCATTTGTTCTATTATGATTGTTCTAACTCCCCGAACCGCTTTTTCAAGCGGTTGTTTTTTTTCCTGAAAAAGGAGGGAGTTATGAAAAAAACTTTATTGATTTTCGGTTTGTTTTTACTGTTCGCGACGGAAGCGAAAGCACTGTCATGCCCTTCGGGACAATATTTTGTTGCCAACGCCTCATGCGGCGAGATTCCCGACGAGCTGGGTGACAGGTGCGTTTCCTGTCCCGATGGATGTACGTCCTGCAGCCCGATCCGTTATTGGACGACCTGTCAGGCATGGGATGCAACCAACCATCAAACAATATATTCTTACACTTATGCCACCACTGCCACGTGCAACGCCTGCGAATCGGGATATGAATTGAAAAGCTACTCCATGAGCGGTTATGACGGAACCACGAGCACGCCGTTTACGGGATACGACTGTAAACGCAAAACCTCCTCTTCCGCCTCCTGTCCCGCGAACTGTTCATCATGTTCGTCGTCATCGACCTGTACGGCGTGCAAGAGCGGTTACACACTGAAAAACGGACAGTGCGTCAAACCCTGTCCCGCGAATTGTTCCAAGTGCGATTCATCGGGATCCTGCACACAATGCAACGGCGGGTACAAATTGAAAAACGGAGCTTGCGAA
>CACYSU010000015.1 GCA_902777205.1 uncultured Rhodospirillales bacterium
GTGCCGTTGAGCCTCTTTTTTCAGCGAAAGCCCGACCCTGAATTTGATAAATCCGTTCAAGTCGTCCGACTTGTGCCGCGCAGTGCAGGAAAGCTTCGTGGGCACATTGTGGACACCCGCAGCGTTTCCTGCACTCGCTTTTTTTGATGTTTTCGACGAACGGAAAAGCAAGTCCGCAAAGCCCGTCATTTGTCATCTCCGTCGTAAGGGATTCCCGTTGACGAGAATATCTTGGATAGTCGCCGTTCGATCCATTCGTCCAGATCTTCGACTTTGTAAATCACGCGCATCGTTCCGAACTTGCGGAACTTCGGCCCGCCGCCGACGCACGCGTATTTCGCCAACGTCTTCGGGCTGACCGGCAAGCCTTTCCTTAAACAGTATTCGGAAGCCTGTCCGCGCGTCAGGTATTGTTTTTCTTCAGTCATATTCATTCTCCTCAAAAAAGTTAAACGCGGTCATTCGCGTCAAAACGAATTTGAAAGGAGGGAAAAGACTTAAAACAGAGGGGACGGTCTTGTTTTTTTATTCAAAAACAAGGGGAACTATGTTTTTTATGGCGGAAACAAGCCGGTTTTTTTATAGGAAAAATTTTTCAACCTGAAACGGTGTGGCGGAGGTTTTCGTCTTTCTTTCCGACGGGACGACCGCCTTTCGCCTTGTGCGGCAGGACGCCCAACAATGCTTCGATTCTTTTTTCGGGCAAAGCGGGCGCGCGTTTGACAATCTCCTGTCGCAAGTCGGCGGCGGAATAGTCCGCAAAACGGTTTTCCAAATCCAAAGCGGCATAAATATCCCGACACAACGAATAATACAAAGACGCGTTTTGCGGATAGTATTCGCCGACGTTCAAATCCTTTTCAGAGTATTCCGCTTTTTCCCATTCGTATTCACACTCAAAATCAGGTTTGTTCTTCGGTGGGAACTTTTCCAAAACATCTTTCGTTGAAATTTGAAGTTCTTCCCACCCCGTATAACGGCGATACAGCGGCGACAAAATCTTTGCAAGGAAACCGTCCTCGATATGGCGGTTTTTATAAGTGATAAACACGCGGTTGGCGGGCAAGTCGAAACGATACGAGCCGAGTTTCTGGTTGATGTCGGGCGTGATCCCGATTCTACCGTCGACGATCCCTCGGTCTTCCAAAGCGGATTTTAGGATTTTGTTCAAAACGGCGGACGGCGTTTGCAACGGCAGGTAACTGTCTTTTTCAACAAAGCGGCAGGAGGCGGCTTCTTCGGCGGGAATAAAGTCGATATAAAGCTGTCTTTCCGGACAATACTTGCGTTTCAACCGTCGGTATTGCTCGATCCGATAATGCGGTTTCAACATCCTGAACGCGAACGGAGCCCCCAAAAGGGAGCAAGCCGTCAATCCCGCGGTTAAAGGACGCTCTTTTATCGAATTGTCGATTTTGCGCTTGAACAAGGAACAGCCGACAAAACCGATCAGCGTAATGACACTTATAAAAGGCAAAGACAACAACGGCAAGCGGGTGTAGAGATACCCTGTGACGTGAACAAGTCCGAGTTCCAAAATACACCTTGCCCGAAGTTCCGCCGCGGCGCGCTCTTTTTTATCAGCCGGATGAACGGAATCAAACTGACGTTCAAACAACTCGTCGGTCGGCACTCTGCCGTTTGTCAGATACGCGACAAACTCCGCCAACGTCATATATTTGCGAACAAAAATTTTGGAAGACATACAAAACCTCTTTTTAAATCAGGAGGCATATTAGCACACTTAAAAGGAATGATTTAAGCTTATATTTTAATCGGGTTGCGTTGTTTGAAAAAATTTTGTACCTTGTAAAAAGGTAATTTTTGGATAAAAAAGTCATCAAACCGGAAATGTCCTCAAAGGAAAGAAACATCGGAAAAACTGTTACCCCGATGTTACCCGCAGGATTTTTTAAGGATTGAACCGACACAGGAAAAAGAGGAATTAAACAAATAAAAACAATTAGATAAGTCAAATCTTAAGATATAAAAACTTTTCGCCGTTTTTATTCTTTCTGAACATCCGCCCGCTTTTTTCAAAGCGGGTTTTGTTTTAACTAAAAACAAAAGGATTGTTCAGATTATGAATAAAATTATCTTGTCTTTGACGGGGACGTTGCTGGTGTCGGGGTGTGCCACGATCGTCACCGGAACGACGCAAACGGTTAATATGATGACATCTTCCGGCAAATCGGCGAATGCGACCGTAACGTCCGCGAACGGAACATTCCCCGTGATTTTGCCCCAAGCGGTCGCAGTAAAGAAATCGTCCGAAATTTTAATCGTCAATGTGACGGAAAGCGATTGCGTTTTGCCGTCAGCAACAATGATCATTTCCCATCAACAACCTTGGTTTTGGGGAAATATCGTTTTTGGCGGTCTGTTCGGTTCCACGACCGATTCCGCTTCGGGCGCCGCGTGGAAATACGACAGCAACACTTTGATCAACGTCATTGAAAATGAAAGGTGCCGTCAATGATTATCAGCAAGCTTTTGACTAAATTTTTTTTCGCAACAGCCGCCATTTTTATTTTGTCCGGTTGCGCGACCGTTTCCCAAGGAACAACGCAAACGATCAACATTATGACGACGGCCAACAAACGGACGAAAGCAACGGTAACTTTTTCAAAGGACACCATCCCTGTCTTGTTGCCGCAAGCCGTATCAGTCAAGAAATCTTCAAAAGATTTAATAATTACGGTTGAAGAAAGCGAATGTGTCCTGCCTTCGACCATTGCCGTGGATTCGCACCTGACGCCTTGGTTTTGGGGAAATATGTTTTTGAGTCTGTCGGGGATTCTTGGTTCTACAACCGATTCCGCTTCGGGCGCGATGTGGGAATACGACAATAACATTTTGGTCGGCGTCGCGCGAAAAGATGATTGCAAATAAAGTGAAAGGCGGCGCGTTTTTGGCCGCCTTTTTCATATCCGTTTCCACGTTTGCGGCCGATGCGGAATATGAATCCAAAGTCGTTTTCGATTCCGTATCGCTGGTGTTGGCGGCGGAAAAGAACGCGTCCCCGTCATCCATGATGGGACATTCGTTCCTTAAAATATCGGGCGGCGGGCGCGTTCACGCTTTCGGTTATTACGCCGCGTTGGACGGCGGATTGAAATCCTATATCGCCGCATTGTTCGGCAATCAACGAGGCATATACGTTTTAACGCCCTACACGTCTAAAGCGGCGGAATATCTTTTGGTCGAAAACCGTTCGCTGTGGGAATTCGAGCTGGATTTGTCCGATTCCGAAAAAACAGTGCTGAAACGGGAAATCGGCAAAACGAAAGGTAAAGAGGACGCTTATTCGTTCGTGTCGCATAACTGTTCGTCAGCGATTGAAAGTTTGTTGAAATCAGCCAATTCCGATTACGGTTTTGACCGCGTAAAGCCGTTTACAACGCCCGTAGAATATGCACAATTCCTTTACAGAACCGGAAAAATCAAAAACGTGTCTTACATTCGCGCGCCCGATAAAAAGGATCGGCCGGTTAAAAACATTTTAACCGCCGCTCCGCCGTCCAGAATTGGCATAGACACGAAATACGTTGAATTTTCACCGGTTTATCAGGATTTGCGCACGGTTTCCGATGCTTATAATACCGAACTTGAAACCAAAATGCTGTCCGCAAAGTTTGACACGAAAAATGGCCGGTTGGACAAACTTGATTTGCTGAAATTGTTTTCCGTTCAGCCTGTTTCAAAATATTTTCGCATCGGATGGGAAAGCGGCGGCGTTTTGGAAGCAGGCATCGGAACGGGCATGATAAAACACGGATTTTCCGTTTATGCCGTGCCAATGGTCGGCACGCGCGACAGTCGAATATTCGCTGGCTTAAAAACTGGCGGTGTATTACATTTGGCGGACAAGGCAAAATTTATCGCCGAGTACGAAACCGCCACGGACACCGACAAGTTCACCGCCTATGCCGGCATAAAAGTTCACGCAAATACGGAACTGTATATTCAATATGAACACAGGCACGCCTGCGCCGATAGAACCGTCGTCGGCGCGGCGGTGTATTTTTAAGATAAAAGAAAAGCCCCGAACGGGGCTTTCCTTTTTGATTTTGCGGGTTATCTGTCCGTCCGGCTGGCGGCGATTTGCGCGCGGATCATCTTTGATGCCAGATCCCGCGCCTGCGTCGTTTCCTTGTTTTTCAGAATCTGCCGACGTTTGGCGTCGCCGTTTTTCACGGCCGGCCGTTTCATCCCCTTGGTGCGCGGGGGAATCGTGTCGGCGCGTGTCGGGATGCCGTCCAAGGCCTTGGAATCGTCCTTCCCCGTCAATTCCTTGCGGATTTCAAAGTATTTTTTCATCTGCGTCATCGTATGATCGCAAACGTCCAGATACTTTCCGCCGTTCAGGATTTCGGGATCGTCCTTGAAATAGTTGCCGTGCTGCGTCCACGCGATTTCCGCAATCGTTTTTTGCGCGGAAATCGACATATCGAACGTCATCTGCGCGTCCTTGTCCTTGCCGTTCGCGATGTCGCGCAGATCCTGCTGCATCGGTTCCAGCAAATAGTTGGCTTCGTACACCGACTTCGTTCCCTGCTGGTCGTACCACGATTTGAACGTGTCGGTCAGCAGCTGATCGCCCAGCTGCGCGTCGTTCTTGATCAACGCTTTCGTAAAGGCCTCGGCGATCGGCGGATAGTATTTGTAGAATTCCTGTTTCGGCGCTTCGTCGCCCAACCGGAACATTTCTTCGCACGCCGTCGCGGCGTACGCCTGCGCGTCGGCTTCCATCGCGCGCATATAGATCAGGTTCGTTTTCACGTCCCATCTGTTTTCCTCCAGATTGGACGCGCGGACGAACTGTCCCGCGTGGCGGCATTCGTGACACATCGTGCCGACCAGCTTCGCGTCGGTGAATTTCGGGTTCAGCGCGATGCGCTTGTGTTCCGGATCGGCAAAACCGAACGCGCGGGTCTTGCTGTCTTTGATAAAGTTGAAGTGATAGCCGTTGTCCGCCGCGATGCGCAGGGTTTCCAAACCGGTTTTGCTGCGCGCCAAACGGTTGATCAGCGCGATCATGCGCGGCCGGTCTTTTTTCGCGCAATAACGCAAATCGACGTCAACAGCGGGCTTTTCGTCGGGATATTCGGATTTTTTGTACGGCGCGAACGCCTGTTTCAGCGTGCCGACCAGCTTGCGCTGCGCCAGAATGGATTTCCAGCGTTCCATCGTGTTGCCCATGCTCATCGTTTCGCCGACGTTGCCGCGGGGCTGTCCCATTTCGGGCAGACGGCGTTCAAACGCGTCCTTGTTCGTCGGCAGAGCGTCAACCGATTTGTCCGGCGCGATCCCCGCGCGTTCCTGACGGATTTTAAAGAACGCCTGTGCGTCGGATTTCGTGCGTTCGCCGACGGAAGCGAAACGCTCCCCGTCCAGAAAATCCGGATTTTCGGCCGACAGGTAGTTGCCGTTTTTCGTCCAGCCGACCTTTTCGACGACGGTTTTGGAATCGACGTTTTCGGAAAAGGTGTAAATGCCCTCGTCATCGTTGCCGCCGCTCGCCAGATTGAAGTTTTGTTCAATCGCGTCGTGCATCGGTTCGATGATATAGCCTTCTTCGTAATTCTGTTTGGTGCGCGTCTGGTCGTACCACCCTTTGAACACGTCGGCGACGACCGCGTCGTTCAAAACGCCCTCTTTGGCGATCGCCTGTTCATAGGATTTGTAAATGGGCGGATAGAATTTGGCAAACGTCGCCAAAGGCCCTTTGTCCCCTTGGTCTTCCAATTCCTTGCACGCTTTGACGGCATAGGCCTGCGCGTCGGCTTCCTTGGCGCGGGAATAGCGGATGATCGACGCGACATTCAGTTTGTCGCGGTCGGGCAGATCCGCCATACGCACGGATTGCCCCGCGTGGCGGGATTCGTGGCACAAGGTCGAAACCAGTTTGTCGTCGGACGCCATGGGCCCTAAGCCGATATAGTTGACGCCGCCGAAAAAGCATCCGAAACAGTTCGTCTTCGCGTCCAGAAAACCGAATTTGACGCCGGCCTTGTTCGCGATTTCCAGCGTTTCGCGCCCCGCTTCGGATTTGGCCAAGCGGTTGACGATGTGGATCATGCGCGGCAATTCGTCGTCCGCGCACAGCGACAAATCGACATCGACCGTCAATTTTTCGTTCGGATCGTAAGTGATTTGCGGTTTTGGTTCTTCCATAACCTTTTGCAGCATCGAAGAGGTCATTATTTCCATAACTTTTGCTCCTTAGCGGGAACGGTTGGCGGCGGCGCGCGCGAAAGCGGCCTTCTGCGCCTGTTTTTCGGACGCGTAACGCTGTTTGTTGTTCAAAATGCGGTCTTTGGCCTCGAACATTCCCGCCATCGGCTTTTCGCCCATTTTGGGACGTTCGCGGTGCATATAATCCGGACGCGTCGGGATCGTTTCCAACGACGGATCGGGTTTCATGCCGGTCAGCTCCTCGCGCATTTTGAAAAATTCGCGCATATCGCCCATCGCCTGCTGGGCGACATCCATAAACTTGCCGCTTTCCAGCTGTTTCGGGTCTTTGGTGTAATAGTTGCCGTCCTTTGTCCAACACGCCAGCGCGACGACCTCTTCCGCGGTCATTTTCTGCTTGTCATAGAACAAAGTCGGTTCCTTGCCCTGTTTCAGATCGTAGATTTCCTTGGTCATCGGTTCGATCTGATAGGCTTCCTCGTAAACGGTTTTGGTGCGGATCTGATCGTACCACGCTTCGTTCGTTTCCGTCATCACGTCGTAATTGACCTTGCCGTGTTTGTCATAGGACGCGCGGAACGCCTCTTCGATTTCGGGATAGCGGGCGGCGAAAATGTTGTAAGGCGACCGGTCGCCCTGCAGGGACAATTCCTTGCACGCGGTAACGGCGTAGGTCTGCGCGTCGGCTTCCATCGCGCGGAAGCACATCAATTCCGAACGCACGTCCATCACGCCGAACGCTTCGTGCGCGCCGCGGACGAACTGCCCCGCGTGGCGTGCTTCGTGGCACAGCGTGCCGACCAGCTTCGCGTCGGATTCCTGCGGGTTCAGGCGCACCCAATGCCCCGCTTCGTCGCACGCGCCGCAGCAGCGCACGCCCGCGTCGAAAAAGCTGAACTTGAAACCGTTGTCCGCCGCGATTTGCAGCGTTTCCAAACCGCACGGGCTTTTCGCCAGACGATTGACCAAAGCCACCATGCGGGGCTGATCCTCCGGCTTGCATTCCGTCATGTCAATGGCGACGACGGGCTTTGCGGCGGGATCGTAATCGTCTTTGAAAACATTGGCGTCAAAAATCTGCTGTAACGGCATGGGTGAACCTCGCTTAAAAAAACTTACGCGAATATAGTAGAAAAGATCGTGATTTTGTCAATATTTTTTATAAAACGCCCCTCCGTCGTCCCGCGCCGCAAAACAGCATTTTTATTTAAAATCAATTTGATATGATGAAAAATTAATTTCTTACATCATAAAATAAAAACGGCTCGTTTTATGGACGAAAGGTTAATTT
This sequence comes from uncultured Rhodospirillales bacterium, assembly GCA_902777205.1. Lineage (GTDB taxonomy): Bacteria > Pseudomonadota > Alphaproteobacteria > CAAGCB01 > CAG-977 > UBA11549. The sequence goes on from CACYSU010000015.1 coordinate 7,490, forward strand.
TCCGATTCCCGACGGAATCATATGAAAACCCCGCCGCGGATCGGTTCCGGCGACGGGGAGTGTTTGAACGGTCAAAAGCGGGACATCACCTGCGCCGCGCCGCCAAAGACGCGACAATCCGCGCGGTCACGGGATTGATCTTGCGGTCGCGCATCCCCTGCTGCGTTTTTCCGGCTTCTTTCGTCGCCGGATCGTTTTCACTGCCGCGCACTTTCAGCGTGTTCAAGGACGGATCCGGCTTTTCTCCGGTCAACTTTTCGCGTTTGGCGAAATATTCCTCGGCGACATCGCGCGTTTCCGGCGCGATCGACAGCTTGTCCGCGTTTTCCAAAACATCCGGACGATCCGCCCAATAGCATTTTCCGGCGGCGTTGTGACAAAACAGGTTGACCACGTCGGAGGATTTAAGCTTTTCGTCATACGGCGCGAAATCCTCGTCTTCCATCATCTCCTGCATGACATCGGTGATGTCCGCCTCGTACGCTTCCATCATATCGACATCCTTGTACCATCCCTCGAACGCGCCCTGCAGCATCTTGTCCGTCACGGGCGATTCCGGATCGGGCGCCGCGTTCATAAACCCTTCGGCGATATCGACGGAATCCTCGGCAAAGCTGTTCCACGGGGCGGCGTTTCCGGAATTGACGCGGATTTCGTGGCACGTCGCGGCGGCGGCCGTTTCGGCGTCCGCTTCCAACGCGCGGTTGTGCATCACCTCGCCCCTGACATCGTAACATCCGTATTCGGCCGTCGCGCCGCGGATGAATTGCTGCGCGTGTCTGGATTCATGCGCCAGCGTCGCCACCAGCAGCCCGTCGTCCATACTGGGGTTCAAAACGATCATGGCGCTGCCCGCTTCGCAAAATCCGCAAGTGTCCTTTTGCTTTTCCATTGTCAGCGTGTATCCGGCTTTGGCGGCGTCCTCCAACACGGCGCGGCCGAACGGCGAGTTTTCGGCGATCGTGTTGACCAGATGCGTCAACCGCTTGACATCGGCGGGGCCGCATTTCTTCCCCGGACGCCCGACGATTTGGATATCCACCAACGGCTTTTCATCGGGATAGGATTTATTGGGAACGTTTTTTTTGCCGAAAACCTGTTTAGGGGTTGAATTTGCCATTTGAACCTCCGCCGGACTTGTTTAAATCAAATGGAAGATAGCACCGTTTTGACAAAAACAAAACACATTTTTTGTCAAAAACGGATAAAAAAACACTCCGCCCCGTTTGAAAAGATGTTGCCAACGCGCAAAATCCGTCGTATATTAAAGGAAGTGATAAACCGCTTTCCGTAAAGGAGGGGATTTTTCTCTTTTCGCCGGAGAAGAGCTTTTTATGGTTGAATTTTCGTCTGTTTTCGGGTAATTTTCCCCCGAACAGCTGATTTTGTGTTTATCGGAGAATAATCTCCTCTTACAAAAGGATGTGAATTTTATGGTACAGGTTATCGTACGTGACAACAATGTCGATCAGGCTTTGAAAGCTTTGAAAAAGAAAATGCAGCGCGAAGGCGTTTTCCGTGAAATGAAATTGCGCCGCAACTTTGAAAAGCCGTCCGAAAAGAAAGCCCGCGAAAAGGCCGAAGCCGTTCGCCGCGCCCGCAAGTTGGAACGCAAGCGTTTGGAACGCGACGGATTCTAAGCATCGCGAAAATCCATAAAAGGCGGAAGAGAAATCTTCCGTCTTTTTTTGTGCTTTTTGCGGCCGGCCGTTCATAGCTGCCGGCGATTTTGTCTATTTTGGAAAAATTACGCTATTTCTTGACACCCCCGCCCCGCCCGTGCTATATATATTTTAAAGTATGCAGGAGGATATCCCATGGACAAAACATCGACAGCCGCACAAAAGGACAAACTTTCGCCGGAACAGGCCGCGTCCATCCGGATATCCCGCGAAATGGCCGCCAAACTGAAAACCAAGTGGGAGGATCTGCAAAAACGCCAAAACGGCCGGCGCGTCAGATCGGACGACCGCATCAGCTCCGTTTCCATCATCCGCAGCCGTCAGGGCAAGGAATCCGTGCGCGTCAACATGGGCGACGGCCGCGAAATCCTCGGCGCGTCCATGGAACGGGCGGCCGCCGAATTTGAAAAAACGGCGCGCAAAGTTTACGCCGGTTCCAGAATCGAAGAATTTTTAAGAAAGATCAAAGAAAACGGCTGGGATGCCGTCGAAGGCGAAATCCCCGCCGAAATCAAGGACGCCGTGCGCAGCGCGTGCGAACGCGCGAACATTTCCCTGTCGTCCAAAGGCGAACGCGCCAAGGAACGCGAAGCGTCGCAGCGCGCTGCCGAAACGGCCGACCGCGCCATAAAGGCCGCCGTCCGTCCCGCCGCGCAGCCGGCCGCGTTCGACAACAAAAAAGCGGCCGATTTCATTGTCGCCGCCGCCGTCGCCGACTTCGCCGCCTCCGCTTTCTGTAAAAACAGCGGCATAAAGATGATCAAGCCGACGCAACAACGCCGCAAGGGATCGTCCTCCAAACGCGAAACAATCGCCCTGAAAATGCCGGACGGCTCTTTATTTAACATCGATCAGGTCGGCGACAACATCAACGCCAACCGTGTCAAAGCGCAGGCGATAGCCGAAACTTTGTTCCGTCGCGAAAAAGGGTGGCCTGCGGAAAAAGGCGACGAAAAACTGTTGGCGGCCATGGCGAAACTGAAAATCGAAACGCTGGCCGATTTGCTGCAAAAATCCGGCCGCGTCAACAACGTGTCCGACAAACTGATCCCTGAAAAATACAAGGCCGCTTTGGCGCAGGAAAAAGAGAAAGACATCAACAATTTGAAAATATTCAATGAAAAATTCCGCCCGCCAAGAGCCAATGGCGGAAATAAAACCAAACGCACCGCCGAAACCGTATCGCTGGATATGCGGGTCGGACGCAATATTGACGATATGGTGCAGGAATGCCGCGCGAACAAAAATGAAAATAAAAAACTTTCCGCCGAGGATATGAACAAATACACCCTGCTCAACTTTTACGGCAAAATGAACAAAGAGGACGTCATCACACCCGCCGCTGAAAAATTCGCGGCGCAAATGGCGGAAAAGGGCGTTTCCGGTAAAGAGTTGTTCGCCAAATACAACAACGGCAAAACGTCGCAAAAGGAAATGGAAAGCTATATCGCCGACCGTGTCAGCGGGAAACTGCCCGCCCCCGCCCCGAAAAAAGGCAAAAAGAAGAAAAAACAGAACACGGCCGCCTCCCCCGCCAAAAAAACGGCCGGCGCGGAAAAAACAACCGCGAATGAAAAACGGCGCGTGCTGGAACAGATGAAAGCGGATTACGCGGCGCAAAAACGACCGCAGCCCAAAGGATTGCAGCAGCAAATCGCCGGCCGGCAAACAACGGCCGCCGCGAAAACGGCAACAGGCAACACCGCGCCCCACCCCGCCGCCAAACGGCCGGTCGCCCTGTCCCCCGCGATGCAGGCGGCGCTGATCAAACAACGCATCACGCCCACGCGCTGACCGCCGGAACGCAAGCCGGAATCCGGATAACCGCGACATCAAACCGCGCCGCGCTTTCAACCGGCTGCAACACCTGATCGCCGCGTTCCGAACGACAGCAGCACCGGATATCCGATCGCCGTACTATCATAAACCGCCGCCGCGTCACAGCCGACCGGCGGCTTTCCATATTCTTTTGATAAAAAGAAAGGGGGCGACGCGCGGTCAACCCCCGAATTTTGTGTGTCTTTGACACTTGTTAGCGGAAAGAACACAAAATAATCATCTGCTAAATGATATATGGATATTGCCATATTCAACCGAATAGTGCAAGATATTTTTAGTTGATTTTCACACAGGGGTTGCAAATGGATTATATTCTGGGATTGGATTTGGGATCGACATCATTGGGATGGAGCGTTGTCGAATTGGATAAAACCGGCGTCCCCGTCCGGTTGGAACGCATGGGCGTGCGCATTTTTTCAGACGGACGTGACAGTAAAAGCAAGGAACCGCTGGCTGTCGCGCGCAGAACGGCGCGTGGAATGCGCAGACGCCGCGACCGCTATGTGATGCGCCGCGAAACATTGATGCGCAAGCTGGTAAAATACGGTTTGATGCCCGAAAATGAATCCGAACGCAAAGCCTTGGAACGGTTAAATCCATATGAACTGCGCGCAAAAGGACTGAATGAAAAGCTGCCGCCCTATGAATTGGGGCGCGCCTTGTTTCACATCAACCAACGCCGCGGATTTAAAAGCAACCGCAAAACCGATCGCAAAAACGACGAAGCCGGCGCGATGAAATCCGCGATCAGGGATTTGACCGAAAAAATGACCGAAAGCGGCGCGCGGACTTTGGGTGAATACTTGTATAATTTAAACAAAGACAAAAAATCGACACAGAATTTCGCCCCCGTCCGCGTGCGCACGCATTTGGAAAAAAGCAAGGCCGTTTATTCCATGTATCCCACGCGAGAAATGTACGAAGACGAAGTGCGCCAAATCTTTTTAAAACAGAATTTAAGCGATGAAATCAAAGCCGATTTGTTCCATACGATTTTCGATCAGCGCCCTTTGAAAACGCCGCCGAAAGGCCGCTGTCCCTTTGAAAAAAGCGAAGAACGCTGCTATATCGCCTTTCCCGCGTTTCAACGTTTTCGCGCGTTGCAGCAAATCAATCAGCTGCGGGTACGCGACGACTTTACCGAAGTCGAATTGAACGACAAGCAAAAACGGGAACTGCGCCATTGGCTGCTGGATGATTTTTCAAAGCTGGACAAGGATTACCGCCTGACGTTCGCGGCAATTAAAAAGATTCTGAAATTGCCCAAAAACGTTAAATTCAATTTGGAATCCGAACGCCGCAAAGGATTGGACGCGGACAAGACCTCCGCGCAGCTGCGCCCTCTGTTCGGAACTATTTGGGCGGAAAAGCAGGACGAAATCGTCGATTTGCTGCTGAATATGGAAAACGAAGACGAATTGAAGCAGGCTTTACGGAAATACGGCTTGCCCGATGAACAAATCGAACGGGTGCTGGCCGTGAATTTGCCGGACGGCACGGGATCGCTCAGCTTGAAAGCGATCGGTAAAATCAATCCTTTTTTGGAACAGGGAATGATGTACGACAAAGCGGTCGTCGCGGCGGGATATGTGTTTTCTAAAAAATTCGACAAGCTGCCCGATAAATATGAATCTTTCATTGATCCCGAATACGGCACCGTTTTTGATGAACTGCCCTATTACGGACAGGTTTTGCCAGAACAGGTCATCGGCGGAACGGGTAAGGACGAAGACAGAAATGATGAAGCCAAATTTTTCGGAAAAATCAACAACCCGACCGTTCATATCGCGTTAAACCAAGTGCGAAAACTAGTGAATGCCTTGGTAAAGAAATACGGTCATCCGAATTCGATCGTCGTCGAGCTGGCGCGTGATCTGAAGTTGTCGCGCGACGAAAAAAAACGCCTTGAAAAAGAGCAAACGCAAAATGAAACGGAAAATAAGAAAATCGCTGAGGAATTTCAAAGATTAAATTCGGAAAAAGGACTAAATATCAAAAATAATTACGATAACCGTATGAAATACAAACTGTGGGAAGATTCGTCCAAAAATCCGATGCAACGATGCTGCCCGTTTTGCGGCAAACCGATTCCCGCGGTGGAATTGGCAATGTCGGCGGAATTTGAAATTGAGCATTTGCTGCCGTTTTCACGCTCTTATCTGGATGCGCGATCAAACAAAGTACTTTCCTGCCGCCGGTGCAATCGTGAAAAAGGAAACCGTTCGCCGTGGGAAGCTTTCCATAACGACGCCAAACGCTGGAATGAAATTCTGGCGCGCGCGGAAAATCTGCCCGAAAACAAACGCTGGAAATTCAACGAAGACGCTTTTAAACGACTGCAAGATGAAAATGGCGACGTGCTGGCGCGAATGTTGACCGACACGCAATATATGTCGCGAATCGCGCGGCAATATTTGTGTTTTGCGGCAAATCCGAAACGGGTTTACGGCATTCCGGGGCAGTTGACATCAAAATTGCGCGAGCATTGGGGATTAAACTCCATTTTAAGCGAACAGCACGAAAAGGACCGCACCGATCACCGCCACCATGCGATCGACGCTTTTGTCGTTGCTTGCACCAGTCGCGGAACATTGCAAAAGTATGCGACAGAACGGCGTGATTTCGGCGAAATGCCGCAAGAAAAAGCACCGCACATCCCCTTCCCTGCGTTCAGATTGGCGGAAATCAAAGAGGCTTTTGATCAAATCGTGATTTCACACAAACCCGATCACGGCAATCCGCGAAAGGCGATCCGGCAAGGTAAAACCGTCGCCAAATTGCACGAAGAAACATATTACGGCATGATCGGCGAAGGCGAGAAAAAAGGAACCGTACGGTTAACGAAAAGAGTTCCTTGTTTGGCGTTTACAAAGTCGTTCAACCCTCAAAAGAAACCGTATAAGCTGGAGGATATTGTCGATCAAAACAGAACAGCGAACAAAATTCGTAAACGATTGGAAAATTCAGATCCCGCGGATTACGAAAAAATCGTTATGGCATACTTTAACGAAAGAGGTATGAAACGCGTTAAAGTGTTTGAAGACCGGAACAAAAATGTTGTTTTGGCGTTCCATGACAGAAAGACGGGGCAACCGTACCGTTACGCGATTTACGGCGGTAACGCGTATGCCGAAATTTACTGTCCCGACCGCGGCAAAAACGCCGGAAAATGGCAGCTGGAAATCATACCGAATTTTAAAGCACATCAGAAAGGCTTTGTTCCGAACTGGCGGCACACGGACGCGCACGCAAAACTGATTATGCGTCTGCACATCGACGATATGGTCGCCTATGAAGAAAATGGAGAAACCGTTATTGCGCGCGTCAAAAAGATGACTGGTAATTTATTCTATTTAAGACCTCATCATGTAGCGAAAGAAGAAGCCGATAAGTTGTCATGGGCTGCTTCTGCAGAACAACTCAGGCTACATAATGGACGTAAAATCACCGTCACTATTGACGGCGTTGTTCTTGATTCAAAACGTCCGAAGGGCGACACGGATGGATAGAATCATCGAAATTGCGCAAGATAATCGACACTTGGCGACGGAGCACGGATTTATGACTGTCGCCGAAAATGGATCGGAAATAGGCCGCGTTCCCCTTGACCAAATCGGCGCAGTTATCGCCAACGCGCACGGCTTGACGTATTCCAACAACTTGTTAGTGCGTCTGGCGGAGCAAAACGCGCCTTTGGTGATTTGCGGCAGCAATCACGTCCCCGTTTCCGTTATGCTTCCTTTGGACGGCCATCATTTGCAGGGCGACATCATCACGGCGCAAGCGGCGATGAAACAAACAACGCTGAACCGTTTTTGGAAAGAAATCATTCAGGCTAAAATCAGACAGCAGGCGGAAGTATTGGACGCCTGCGGTTTGCCGGACAAACCATTGCGTTATATGATTCCGCAAATCAAAAGCGGCGATCCCGAAAATTTAGAGGGACAAGCCGCGCGATTTTATTTTCAAACATTTTTTGGCAAAGCTTTTCGCCGCGACAGAACGCAGCAAGGCATCAACGCTTTGCTGAACTACGGTTACACGATTTTACGTTCCGCCGTTATTCGCGCGATTGTCGGCGCGGGACTGCATCCGTCCTTGGGCATTCACCATTGCAACCAATACAACCCTATGCGGCTGGCTGACGATTTAATGGAACCGTTTCGTCCTCTGGTTGATTTTTGCGTGCATCGGCTGGTCGTTGACAAAGTGGAGGAAGTCAACACCGCCGCCAAAAAAAGATTGGTTTCCTTGCTGTCATGCACGGCACAAACGGACAAAGGCGCGATTGAAATCAACACACTGATTTTAAATTTGGCCGTTTCAATGGCGAAATGCGCGTTGGGACAGGCGGAAAAATTGGACTTGCCGCCGCCGATGACGGGAATGGCGCTGTGGGGATTGTGAATGTCGGTAACGGGGTATAATTTAATGTGGATGATGGTCATGTTCGATTTACCCGTAACTGAACCCGAAGAACGCAAGCGCGCGACGGCGTTCCGGAATTATTTGCTGGACGAAGGTTTTGAGATGAGCCAGTTTTCCGTATATCTGCGTTTTTGCGGCACGCGCGAAATGGCCAATCCGTTTGTGAAACGAATCAAAGCGCATATTCCGCCCGATGGAAATGTCAGTATTTTATTTTTTACGGACAAACAGTTCGCGGATATCATTACATTTCAGAATCGAAAACCCGTTTCCATGGCTGAAACACCTGATCAACTGACGCTTTTTTAACCTTGGAATATAGAAAAAAGCCTTTGTTTCCAAAGGCTTTTTCCAATCATATTATAGCAGATGGTTATTTTGTGTCAAACCACAACCTTTCCAGGTGTTTTTAAAGGAAAACGGTATTATAGCAGATGGTTATTTTGTGTCAAACCGCAACTCAACCTAAGTGGTGGACTTCAAATAAGAAATTATAGCAGATGGTTATTTTGTGTCAAACCGCAACTTCCCTTTCAGCCGTAATCAAATCGCCATAATTATAGCAGATGGTTATTTTGTGTCAAACCGCAACCAGCGGGAGTAAAATATGAAGACAACAAACATTATAGCAGATGGTTATTTTGTGTCAAACCGCAACATATCCCGTCGATTTTGTTGGTTGCCGATTATTATAGCAGATGGTTATTTTGTGTCAAACCGCAACGAACACGCCGATGAATTAAGAGAGCGTCAAATTATAGCAGATGGTTATTTTGTGTCAAACCGCAACTGGGTGGTGCGATATGAAACATTCCTCGAAATTATAGCAGATGGTTATTTTGTGTCAAACCGCAACTAATGACCCTTCTAAACTTCTGGACTTTATATTATAGCAGATGGTTATTTTGTGTCAAACCGCAACAACGTACACTTTCAACCATTCGCGACGTTGATTATAGCAGATGGTTATTTTGTGTCAAACCGCAACAGAAATGGAAGCACGCTGTCGGCGTGGCGAATTATAGCAGATGGTTATTTTGTGTCAAACCGCAACCCATATGGTCTTTGCGATATTGGTGAAGTTATTATAGCAGATGGTTATTTTGTGTCAAACCGCAACGCGAAGCCAATTCGGTTATCATTCCGTCAAATTATAGCAGATGGTTATTTTGTGTCAAACCGCAACGATTTTGGTTCAATGCTGCTTGGCGCTCAGATTATAGCAGATGGTTATTTTGTGTCAAACCGCAACTATTCGTGCGACTTTTCGCCCAATTTGATTATTATAGCAGATTGCCACCCCATATCGTACAATTTTTTGAATATAAAATATAAAAAAATTACAAGTAACAAGTTCTATTCTGTATATTAAAAAAAACATTTAAAAGTTACTTTTAGTTGCATATAAAAATAAGCCAATAGTAATCTGACTCCATCTTTTCTGTCTTTAACAACATCATGATTTATACGTTCAAATAAATTGTTTTATCTAAACAGGGGAGAGGTATCTCTCCCCTCTGTAAATATCAGCGGATGAAATTCGTTCGTTCGACGGGTTCGCGTTCCAGCGGCGTGATGCCGGCTTTGGCGGCGGCTTCCTTGCATTTCAGCAGGTATGCCATGTTTTTAGCCAGAATACGCATATTCTGCATCCCCTCTTTGTCCTGCCGGACTTCGTCGGGGGTGTTGCCGTGAACCATATTCCAATAACGGCCGGAAACGACCGGCATTTCCGAAATCTGAAAATACTTGTTCAGCTGATCCAAAGCCGCCGTTGCGCCGGCGCGTCTGGCGCAAACGACCGCCGCAGCCGGTTTCAAACGGAAAACGTTTCTTTTTCCGGCGGATTCGGAATAAAAAGCCCTGTCCATAAAAGGGGTGATCACGCCCGAAGCCGCCGCGTAATGCACCGGTGATCCGAACACATAGCCGTCAAATCCGGCCGCCGTTTCCACAAATTCGTTCACGCGGTCGTCAATAACGCATTTGCCCAATTCGGCACATTTGCGGCACGCCATGCACGGGACAAGCGGTCTGACGCCGATTTGAAAGATTTCCGCGCCGACGCCCTCTTTTTCCAACTGGGCGGCGATTTCCGTCAAAGCAGTGTATGTGCATCCCTTTTCATGCGGCGAACCGTTGACCAACAAAACTTTCATAGCCTTATCCTTTCAAAAAGCGGGTACAAAAAACCGCCCTGTTCAGGCGGTTTTTCGGTTTAACAGACATTACGATTATCTGGCTTTGTAATCCATAGCCTTTTTCATCACGACCTGCTGCGGCGCCGTGGCGGCCGGCTTTTGCTGGTACTGGCGTTTTCTCGCTTCGATCGCGGCGCGGCGTTCGTCGTAATTCTTTTTGAATTCTTCCGTTTTGTTCACGTCGCGCTGTTGATGTTTCTGCGAGAATTTCGCCGCGATGATGTCATAAGCGTACGTTTTGAAATAGCCGCTGTTGGCCATCGATTCGTACAAAGCCACCACGCGTTTGGCGTCGCGCTGTTTGTTTTCCGTGCGGCCGGGGCGTTTGAATTCCGAAATCTGCGGATCTTTGACTTTGGAATTTTCGTTGCCCGCCTGACGGTAGCCGTTCAAAATGCCCGCGATGTCTTTGAAAACGGGAATTTCCTTGATTTCATTGACCTTGATGTGCATTTTCGGACGCCAGTTCTTCCACGGGATACGGCTGGCGCCGCCCTGTTCAAAGACTTTCAGGTCTTTGCCGCCCTCTTTGGATTCGGAACGCTGGCGCGTGCCGGGGATGTTGCCCATATAGTTGGTGCGGAACATATCCGAGAACGGGAACAACAGCATTGCGGAACGGGATTGCCCCAGATAGTCGGCAACCGCCTGTTCGTATTTTTCCGGACAGGAACGCGTGTCGTGCGCGGGGTCGGTCACGGCGTGTCCGCCGACGCGATCCCAGCACCCCTTTTCGTTCAAAGCCCAGTTCAGGGCGCAACGCTGGGATTCGTACTGACGGAATTCCATATCGCGCTGCTGGCTGCTTTCGTAATATCCCAAGTAGTCTTTCAAATGCACGTCGCGCGCCGTCCATTGGCTGGCCAAAGACGGAGTGTCGTGCGTGGACGGAGCCGCCGTCGAATACTGCGGGTATTCTTCGGGGTGGCGGAACGCGTTGTTGTTTCCGCCGTGCTGATATCCCCATTCGCGTTCAAACGGCATCACGCGGTAGGACAAAATCCCGTGATCCATCAGCTTGTCCTGAAATCCGGGAGGCAGCTGCCCCAAGTCTTCGCCGATCAACATACATTTGTTGCGGTGGGATTCCAACGCGGCGACCGCCATCAAATCATCGACGGGGTAGTACACGAACGCGCCTTCCTTGGCGGATTTGCCTTCGGGGATCATGTACAAACGCGCCAACTGCAAAACGTGATCCAAACGGGTGCAGCCGGCCGTTTTCATGTTGTTGCGCAACATTTCGACAAACGGTTCGTAAGCCGTGTCTTTCAACGCTTTCGGCTTGAAGCCCATCACATCCCAGTTCTGGCCGTTCGGCGACAGAACGTCTGCCGGCGCGCCGGCGGAAGCCTTCATATACAGATCCTTGCACCCCCATCCTTCAAATCCGAACGGAGCGGAACCGACGGCGATATCGGTGTACAAACCGATTTTCATACCGCTTTCCTTGCAGGTTTTCTGTACGTTTTCCATCTGGTTCAACGTTTCAAACTGCAGATAGGTATAGAAACCGACGCGGTCTTTGTTGGCTTCGGCGAACGCCTTGACTTCCGGCGTTTTGGAATCCTGATATTCCTTCGGCCAATCGCGCCAATCGGTCAGCTTCGGTTCCTGCTTGGCGAAATGTTCACACAGCGTCTGGAACACCGCAAAATCCTGCAGACGTTCACCGCCGTCGCGCTTGAACGCTTCAAATTTTTCCTTACGTTCCGGCGAACCGTTTTTCACGAACTGGTCGTAGCATTTTTCCAAAACGGGTGTTTTCAGTGCAAACGCGGCCGTGTAATCGACATCAACGCCGTCCTGCGCCTTGCGCCGTTTCGCCGTGTATTCGGGCGAATCGTACAAAGCCGTGGCTTCTTTGCTCTGCTCGAATTCAGGGACGGCCGTCACGTCAACATAAACGTGGTTGAAATAGGTACGGCTGGCCGGCGAATACGGCGAAGCTTCCTCGGCCGCTTCGGGGAACATGGCGTGCAACGGGTTGACGCCCAAAATGCCCGCGCCGCTTTTACCGACGGTATCCGCGATTTCCGCCAAATCGGAAAAGTCGCCGATCCCTTGGTTTTCATCGGAACGCTGTTCATACAGCTGAACGGGGACGCCCCACGCTTTGCCGCCGTCTTTGATATCAATCGGGTCGTAGCATTTCGTCGGCGCATAGATCATGCGGGTGGATGCCTTGGGCTGCCCGGGGATATCCATTTCCAGCGTGTGATATCCGATATCGAAATCGGCCGGCATTTTAAAGCCGCGCTTTTCATATTTGACGCCGTTGATTTCGCGTACCATCGGCTTGCCTTCGTCGTCGTATTTCAAATAAGTGTCGGCGATTTTAACGGTTCCGGCCTGCGTGTTGCCGTTTTCCTCTTTGACCGACCAGCTCAACTGTTCGCTGTCTTTTCCGGCGGGAACGACGAATTCAACCTCTTTTTCGCGGTCTTTACGCATGACGCAAACGGGCCCCAAGGGAGAAGCGTACTGCGCATCCAAAGCCTTGTTCAACGTTTCATTGATGTCGCGGGCGTATTCCTGATCGGACATATTGCCTTGCGGTTTCAACACGTCCAGCGCGATCAGCAGGGACTGCTTGTTTTCAATCGTCGCATAACTGTCGATACCCGCCATGACGGCCAAGCGATGTAATTCGTATTCATTTAAAATAGCCATTTTAGACCTCGTAATTGAACCGTTAAAATCTGATTAGTAAGAATAGTATGACATCTTTTTCGGATTTTCCAGTTTTTTTTGGAAAAAAAAATCATTTTTCCGGAAAAAACATTTGCGTCGTTCCAATGTTCCGACGGCCGAACGGCCGGCCGCCCCCGTTTTTTATGAAAGTTCAATCGGATACATTGTATTTTAAGGCCTTCAGACCGCCCAAAACTTCCCTTTCCGTCAGATAAAACGCCGCAAAACGCACCGACAACGGACGCAATCGCAAAAATATAGCCGTAAAAAGTTTCCGGAAAGGATAAAGCGCGCGTTTTTATGTCGTTTTTTCAAAAACAGACTCGGCGTCGTTTGCCGGTTTGGAATTTCGCGCTTTTTCAAACAACGCGGCCAGCCCGTCCCGCCCCTTTTCCCGCGCGATCGCCGCCGCCGTCCGGCCGCCGTAAACGGGCGCGAACGGATCAGCGCCCGCATCCAACAACAAAACAGCGATTTTTTCATATCCGCGCAGCACCGCGTCGGCCAGCGCCTCGTCCCGCGTTCGGGCTGGAGTCGTCAGCAAAAAGCGCGCGCTTTCCTCTTTTCCGTGCGCGGCCGCGCCGATCAAGGCGGCATCGACATCCCCGCCGACGCGCTCATAAAGATAGCGCACCGTCGCCGCCGTTCCGAACGAAGCCGCCGCGACGATCGCCCAATCGTCCCGCGCGCCGCCTTGCACCAGACATTCGACCAACGGCAGCCGCCCCAATTCGGCGGCGTTGCGCAGCGCGCCGGCCAAATCGGCGGGTTTCGCGTCCGGAATCGCCCGCCGCAGCGCGTCCAAATCATTGTTCTTCACCGCCTCGAAAACACCGGTCACGATCGCCCTCCGCCTTTTAACGGTTCAAGCTTAAATCAAAGCGGAAAAAAATCAACAAAACCCTGCGGTTTTCCTGAAAAAAGCGTGTCATTTCGTTGACAAAAAACGCGAAATGTGAAAAAATGAGAATAAGAAAAGAATTTCTTGGAAAGAACGGTGAATAGAAATGTCATCTGCGAAGGTATCTTCAAGCGCGCCCGTAGGGCACACGGCGCCGACCGTTAAATTGAACGGCGTCCGCGCGGCGTCCCCCGCGTCGGTCAGCGCGTCCGTGTCCGCTTTGAACGATTCGACCAACGTCGGCACGTCCACAGACCAATACCTGCCCGCCGGCGACGATGCGGCCGTTCCCGTTTTCGACCAAAAACCGGAGGAAGAGGAACTCCCCCTGCCCCGCGCGTCATTGAACGACGACGACGCGGCCATGCGGATCGGGCTGCAGTTTATGGAACACGGCGCGCCGTTTTTCACCATTCAAGAGGTTGAACAACGCGTCGAAACCTATGAACGCACCGTTGAACAATCCGACGAACCGTTACGCAAAAGGACGCAGGGGTTCGGATAGAACCAAACAGGAAAGGAACGCGCCATGAAAATCGCATCCGCCGCTTTGTCAGGCATCCGTTCGGCGCAAATCCGTTTTGAAAACAGCGCGAATCGCATTGTCAACGCCCCTTTCACCCCCGAAACGTCCGGCGAACCGGCCGTAAATCCCGTCACCGGCGCACAGGCGGTTGGTGTTCCGTCACCCGCCTTCACCGCCGCGGAGGATGTTTACACGCAAGAAGCCGTCAATATGACAACGGCCGTTTTCGCCTATAAAGCCAGCATTTCCGCCTTTAAAACATGGAACGAAACAACGCGCGAAACCATTGCCGCCCTGTCCGTTTAATTTTTTTTCAAAAAAACAAAAAAAACTATTGACCTGAGAGCGAACGGGCTATATGTTGCGACGTGTTAAGGGCGTGTAGCTCAGCTGGTAGAGCACTTGACTTTTAATCAAGTGGCCCCGGGTTCGAATCCCGGCACGCTCACCAAAAAAACCCTCGTGATCAATCACGGGGGTTTTCTTTTGCCGGAATTCCCCCGTTCACGGGGCGGCCGTTGCGCGCGGGTTGGTTTTAGCTTTTTCGGATACGGATTTGATATTCAAAACGCAGGATGGTTTTAAATTAAATCTATCCCGCGGTTTTCGTTTAAGGACAGGATAAACCGCCCCTTAATGCCCGTTAAACCATCGTGCGACCGCTCGAAGTCGGCGCGGATAAGGAAGAACCGCGCGGCGTGTTCAATATCCGTCAGTTTTTCCGGCGGCGACGATGCCCTTTAAATTTTTGGCGAGATTTGGTTAAAACCAACCGGCACACGACAGCGGCACCTATTCGCACGCGGCTTTTTCACCACGGCGCGTCCGAAAAATTTTATATTGAAAAATATGAAAAGGCTGATATTTTAACAACTGGGTCCATAGCTCAGTTGGTTAGAGCTGGGCGCTCATAACGCCTTGGTCGGGGGTTCGAGTCCCTCTGGACCTACCAAAAAACCTCCCCGTGCGGGAGGTTTTTCTTTGTTCCGGCGATTTCGGGCGGCCGTTCCGCGCGCGGGATACTTCCAACTGAAAAAAAACGCGGAACGGCCTTAAACTCAAACCATTCCGCGTTTTTGTTCAAACCGACCGGCTTAACCGATCATCTTTTCCAAAACGTCCGCGACCGAATCCAAAGCAGCGGTGTTGATTTCCTCCACCGTTCCGGCGTCACACGCCGCCGCGACGGCGGGGTCGATCGGCAAACGCGCCGTGTGTTCGATTCCGTATTCGACGGCGGTCTTTTTCAAATGCGATTTGCCGAAGATTTCATATTCCCGTCCGCAATCGGGGCATTTGAAATACGACATATTTTCGACCAGCGCGATCACGGGGATGTTCATCATCTTGGCCATTTTCACGGCCTTTCCGACGATCATCGAAACCAGTTCCTGCGGCGAAGTCACAACCACGATGCCGTCAACCGGCAGGGATTGAAACACGGTCAGCGGCACGTCCCCCGTTCCGGGCGGCATATCGACGAACATCATGTCAATGTCGCCCCAAACAACGTCCGTCCAAAACTGGCGCACCGTTCCGCCGATGACGGGACCGCGCCACAACACGGGGTCGGTGTCGTTTTCCAACAGCATATTCACCGACATGATTTCAATGCCGCCGTCCGTTTCGGCGGGGAATATCCCCTTTTCATTGCCGAACGCCTTTTGCGTCACGCCGAACGCCTTGGGGATCGAAGGCCCTGTGATATCGGCGTCCAAAACCGCCGTTTTACGCCCGCGCCGGTTCATCGCGACCGCCAGCATCGACGTTACCGACGATTTGCCGACGCCGCCTTTGCCGCTGACGACGGCGATCACCTTTTTGATTTTGCTGCCGGCGTTCGGGGCGTCCTTTTGAATTTCCTTGCGTTCCCCGCATTTCGCGCCGCATTGGGAACAGTTGTGATTACATTCCGTCATAACCGAATCTCCATTGTTTTTTTTACGTTCATAACCCGATCGCGGCGCGCCGTCAACCTTTTGACGCTTTACCGCGGCGCAAAAAGAAAGGGGATTTTCATCCCCCTCCTTTGATTTCATTGTCAGTGACAGCGGATGCTTTCGTCCGCGTCGTCCTCCTGCCCCATCAAAGCCTGCTTCGCCTTGGCCTTGTTTTCCTCTTCCTCCTCGTTCCATTCGATCGGGATCAAAGGACGGATCAGGGCGCGTTTCAGGACTTCCTCGGCGTTGGAAACGGGGATGATTTCCATTCCCTTTTTCACGTTGTCGGGAATTTCCTCCAAATCCTTTTCGTTTTCCTGCGGAATCAAGACCGTTTTAATCCCCGCGCGCAACGCCGCCAACAGCTTTTCCTTCAGCCCGCCGATCGGCAAAACCTTGCCCAGCAGAGTGATTTCGCCGGTCATGGCGATGTCTTTGGACACGGGGATGCCCGTCATCGCGGAAACCAGAGATGTGCACATCGCGATGCCCGCGGACGGCCCGTCCTTGGGGGTCGCGCCTTCCGGCACATGGATGTGGATGTCGCGTTTGTCGAACAGATCCGGACGGATGCCGAATTGCACCGCGTGCGAACGCACGAACGACCGCGCCGCCGCGATGGATTCCTTCATCACGTCGCCCAGCTGCCCCGTTTGCGTCACGCGGCCGTGGCCGGGCATCATGACGGCTTCGATCGACAGGATTTCGCCGCCGACCTCCGTCCACGCCAGCCCCGTCGTCACGCCGACCTGATCCTGTTTTTCCGCAACGCCGTAAGTGTAAACGGGGATGCCCGCGTATTTTTTCAGGTTGCGTTCGGTGACGGCGACGGATTTTTTATTCGTCGTCATCAACTCTTTCGCCGCCTTGCGCGTCAATCCCGCCAAAGCGCGATCCAGACTGCGGACGCCGGATTCGCGGGTGTAAAGCCGGATCAAGGTGCGCAAAGCCTCGTCGCTGATGCTCCATTCCTTTTCGGACAGGCCGGCGGCCTCGCGCTGTTTTTTAATCAGGTGACGCTTGGCGATTTCGACCTTTTCGTCCTCGGTGTAACCGGCGATGCGGATGATTTCCATACGATCCAGCAACGGACGCGGCATTTTCAGCGAATTGGCCGTCGTGATGAACATCACGTCCGACAGGTCGTAGTCCACCTCCAGATAATGGTCGCTGAACGTGCTGTTCTGCGCGGGATCGAGAACCTCCAGCAGCGCCGAAGACGGATCGCCGCGCCAATCCGCGCCCAGCTTGTCGATTTCATCCAGCAAAAACAGCGGGTTGCGCGTTTTGACCTTTTTCATGCTCTGGATGATCTTACCGGGCATCGAACCGACATACGTGCGGCGGTGGCCGCGAATTTCCGCTTCGTCGCGCATACCGCCCAAGCTGGCGCGCACGAATTTGCGCCCCGTCGCCCGCGCGATGGATTCGCCCAGCGACGTTTTCCCAACGCCCGGAGGTCCGACCAAACACAAAATGGGACCGTTGACGGATTTTGTCTTCTTTTGCACCGCCAGATATTCCAAAATGCGTTCCTTGACCTTTTCCAAACCGTAATGGTCGTGGTTCAGGATTTCCTCGGCCTTTTTCAAATCGGTCTGAATCGGCGATTTTTTGCCCCACGGCAGATCCAGCAGCCAATCCAGATAGTTGCGGATGACGGTCGCTTCGGACGACATGGGGCTCATGTGGCGCAGTTTTTTCAGCTCGGACTGCGCTTTGGCTTTGGCCTCGGCGGACATTTTCGTTTTTCTGATCTGCGCTTCCAGCTCGTCCAGTTCGGCGGAACCGTCGTCATCGCCCAATTCCTTTTGAATGGCTTTCATCTGTTCGTTCAGATAATAGTCGCGCTGGGATTTTTCCATCTGCTTTTTGACGCGGCGGCGGATTTTCTTTTCAACCTGCAGAACGCCCATTTCGGATTCGATATAGCCGAACAGCAGCTCCAGCCGCGTGAAAACGTTCTGCGTTTCCAACAGGTTCTGACGGTCGGACAGTTTCAGCGACAAATGCGACGCGATCACGTCGGCCAGTTTGGACGGATCTTCGATCTGCCCGATGGACAGCAGGATTTCCGGCGGGATTTTTTTGTTCAGCCGGACGTATTCCTCGAACTGCGCCATCAGCGAACGCATAAAGGCGTTGATGTCGTCCTTGGCGT
Source organism: uncultured Rhodospirillales bacterium (assembly GCA_902777205.1). Taxonomy (GTDB): domain Bacteria; phylum Pseudomonadota; class Alphaproteobacteria; order CAAGCB01; family CAG-977; genus UBA11549. Next base: position 25,862 of record CACYSU010000015.1, read on the forward strand.
TGATTTTATCCGCGACATCGGTCACGCGCGCTTCAAAAAATCCGTTCGCGTCGGAAAATTCATCGACTTTGACGCGGTTGATCCCTTCGACCAAAGCCTTGACCGTCCCGTCGGGCAAACGCAGCAGCTGGACGACGGAACCCATCGTCCCGACCGAATGCATATCATCGGCCGACGGATTGTCCAAAGCGGGGTCTTTTTGGGTCAGCAGCACGATCCGCCGGTCGGCCGACATCGCCTTGTCCAGCGCCTTGACGGATTTTTCCCTGCCGACGAACAGGGGAACGATCATATGCGGGAAAATGACGATATCCCGCAGCGGCAACAGGGGATACGTTTTTTCCGCGGTCGTTTCAACAACAGGTTCTTGATTCGGGGCATCCATAGCTACACCTCATTGTGTTTTTTCAAATCGGTTAAAAAAATGGGATCGCTGTCGAAAAAGCGCAAGGGCGCGGCGCGAAAAAAAATCACGCGCCGGCGGCTTCCTTGCCTTTCTTTTTATTGTAAATGCGCAGCGGCGCCGTTTCGCCGGTCACGACCTTGTCGTCAACGACGATTTCGCAAACACCCTCCATGGACGGCAATTCAAACATCGTTTCCAACAGCAGACGTTCGATGATCGCGCGCAAACCGCGGGCACCCGTTTTGCGTTCGACCGTTTTTTTGGCGATTTCGCGCAAAGCCTGCGGCGTGAACGTCAGCTTGACGTTTTCCATGTCGAACAGGGTCTGGTACTGTTTGACCAGCGCGTTTTTCGGCTGGGTCAAAATCGTGACCAGCGCGTCCTCGTCCAGATCCTGCAGCGTCGCCAAAACGGGAACGCGGCCGATGAATTCGGGGATCAGCCCGAATTTCAGCAGATCCTCCGGTTCGACATCGCGCAGCACATCTCCCGTTTTGCGTTCGTCGGGGGCGGAAACGTTCGCGCCGAACCCGATCGACGATTTGTTCGTGCGCTGCTGGATGATCTTTTCCAATCCGGCGAACGCGCCGCCGCAAATGAACAGGATGTTCGTCGTGTCAACCTGAATGAATTCCTGTTGCGGATGCTTGCGCCCGCCCTGCGGCGGAACGGAAGCGACCGTGCCTTCCATGATTTTCAGCAAAGCCTGCTGCACACCTTCGCCCGACACGTCGCGGGTGATCGACGGGTTTTCGGATTTACGGGAAATCTTGTCGATCTCATCAATGTAAATGATGCCGCGCTGCGCCTTTTCAACATTGTAATCGGCGGCCTGCAGCAGTTTCAGGATGATGTTTTCGACATCTTCGCCGACGTATCCCGCTTCGGTCAGCGTCGTCGCGTCCGCCATGCAAAACGGCACATCCAAAACGCGCGCCAGCGTTTGCGCCATCAACGTTTTGCCCGATCCCGTCGGCCCGATCAGCAGGATGTTCGATTTTGAAATCTCGACATCCGATTTGCCGCCGTCCTTGGTCGCCAAGCGTTTGTAGTGGTTATACACGCTGACGGACAGGACTTTTTTGGCCAATTCCTGACCGATGACGTAATCGTCCAGCACGTCTTTGATCTTTTGCGGCGTCGGAATCTGCCCGTCTTCTTTAACGGCGGTTTCGCGCGTTTCCTCTTTGATGATATCGGTGCACAAACCGATGCATTCATCGCAAATAAAGACGTTCGGCCCCGCGATCAGCTTTTTGACCTCGTGCTGGCTTTTTCCGCAAAAAGAGCAATACAGCGTTCCCTTTTTGTCATCTTTGGACGTCGTTTTGGTCATAGTCGTCAAAATCCTTTACAATTCTTTGCCATGCTACACACGCGCGGCGGCAAAGGCAATATCATATTAGGGCGTTATTCCGCGGCCTTGGGGCGGGTGTAAACCACTTCGTCGATCAATCCGAACGATTTGGCTTCCTCCGCGCTCATAAAGTTGTCGCGTTCCATCGCCTTTTCGATCGTTTCCAGCGTCTGCCCCGTCCGTTCAACGTAAATGTTGTTCAAACGGGCGCGCAAAGCCAGAATTTCGCGGGCGTGGATTTCAATGTCCGTCGCCTGTCCGCGGAAACCGCCGGACGGCTGGTGGATCATCACGCGCGCGTTGGGCAGACAGAAACGCTTTCCTTTCGCGCCGGCGGCCAGCAACAGCGACCCCATGGACGCGGCCTGTCCGATACACAGTGTTGACACGTCGCAGCGGATATAGTTCATCGTGTCGAAAATCGCCATACCGGACGTGACGACGCCCCCCGGCGAATTGATGTAAAACGCGATATCCTTGTTCGGATTTTCGGATTCCAGAAACAGCAGCTGCGCGCAGATCAGGCTGGCGACTTCGTCCTGCACTTCGCCGGTCAGGAAAACGATCCGTTCCTTTAACAGGCGGGAATAAATGTCGAAAGACCGTTCGCCGCGGCTGGTCTGTTCAATGACCATCGGCACCAAAGTGTTCATGTAAACGTCCATCGGGTCGCGTTCGCGCATGGTATGTTCCTTCCTTTAAAATTCGCTCAAAAAGGAATCGCCGGAAAATCCCGCGATTCCTTTATAAAGATAAGATTTAAAACAGCCGTTTAAAGCGGATTATTCCGCTTTTTTCTTGGCGGCGGTCTTTTTAGCCGGCTTTTTTTCCTCGCCGTCTTCGGCCTTGGCCTTTTTCGCCGTTTTCTTTTCTTCGGACGCTTCCGCGGACTTGGCGGATTTTTTCGCCTTTTTCGCGGGTTTCTTGGCGTCTTCGGCTTCGGCTTTGTACAATTCTTCCGGCGTCACTTTCTTTTCGTTCAGTTTGACACCTTTCAAAATGAAGTCGATGACCTTTTCTTCAAACAGCGGGGCGCGCAGTCTGTCCAGCATTTCCGGATGTTTCGCATAGAAATCGAACACAGCCTTTTCCTGACCGGGGAACTGGCGGGCTTCCATCATGATGGCGCGGTTCAAATCGGCGTCCGTGACGGCGATTTTGTTTTTCATGCCGATTTCGGCCAGCAGCAATCCCAAACGAACGCGGCGTTCGGCGATCGCGCGGTATTCGTCGCGCAATTCCTCGTCGGTCTTTCCGGCGTCGTCTTCATCCAGCTGCTTTTTGTCTTTAGCGGCCTGAACCTGCTTCCAAATCGCATCAAATTCCAGATCCAGCATACTTTCCGGAACGGGGAAATCGTGTGCATCGGCCAAAGCGTCCAACAGAACGCGTTTCAGGTTGCTCATGGACACGTCTTCGTATTCGCGCGTCAATTCGGAACGGATCATTTCGCGCAGTTCGTCCAAAGAGTTCTTGCCGAAGAATTTGGCGAATTCGTCATTGATCTCGGCGGCTTTTTTCGCGCGCAATTCCTTGACGGTCACGGCGAAAACGGCGTCTTTGCCGGCCAAGTCCTTGGCATGGTAATCGGCGGGGAACGGAACTTTCACATCCACTTTTTCACCGGCCTTTTTGCCGACCAGCTGGTCTTCAAAACCGGGGATGAAAGAACCGGAGCCCAGTTCCAGCGAATAGTTTTCGCCCTTGCCGCCGGCGAATTCGACGCCGTCGATGGAACCGACAAAGTCGATCACGGCGATGTCGCCGTTTTTCGCGCCGCGGTCTTCGGTCACGGGTTCGGAATCGCTGCGGGCGGAGGCCAGACGTTCCAACGCCTTTTCGACTTCGCCTTCGGGGATTTCGGCGATCAGCTTGTCCAGCGTGATCGTGGCGAAATCAACCGGCGTGATTTCGGGGACGACTTCCAAATCCATGGTGAATTCCAGATCTTTTCCTTCGTCATAGGCGGTGATTTCGATCTTGGGGCGCATCGCGGGGCGCAAAGACCGTTCGGCCAGCAACTGCGACGTTTCGGATTGGATCAATTCGTCCAGCACTTCGCCCATGACGGCCTTTTCATAACGCTGACGCAAAAAGCTTTCCGGCGCTTTCCCTTTGCGGAATCCGGGGATCGTGGCGTTTTCCCCGATGGATTTGATTTTGTCCGTGACCTTGGCGGCGATCGTTTCCGCGGGAACGACCACTTTAAAACCGTGTTTCAGCCCTTCAGCCTTTGTTTCAGTAACCTGCATATCCTTTTCCCTAACAAATAAAACACAAAAGTCCGACAAACCGGAAATGGTGCGGGCGAAGGGACTTGAACCCCCACGGCCGAAGCCACCAGAACCTAAATCTGGCGTGTCTGCCAATTTCACCACGCCCGCATTCGCGATCCGTCGAAATACGCTGAATGTGTCTATAGCATACTTTTGCGAAACGACAAACATTTTTAAACCGCGCCGGCGCGTTTTTCGCAAACGCCGCGGAACATCGGCCGTTTTTCGGTTGACAACGCGGCGCGTTTGCCCTATAAGCCGTACATCAAAGCCGGCATAGCTCAGTTGGTAGAGCAGTTGATTTGTAATCATCAGGTCGGGAGTTCAAGTCTCTCTGCCGGCACCATAAAACCCGCGGAACACGCGGGTTTTTGTTGTTTTCTGATGCTTTTTTTTCGGTTACAAGGAAAAAAATGATGAAAAAACTGATGATATTGGGCGTGTTGCTGTTGTCCGGCTGCGGAACGGTGTTTTGCGGACAAAACCAGACGGTTTTGATCGACAGCGATCCGGCCGGCGTCAAAATTTATCAAAACGGGCGGCTGTTAGGCGAAACACCTTTGACAACCGAATTGGAACGCACGAAAAAACCGTTAATGCTGTTCGCTAAAAAGGAAGGATACAACGACCAAAGCATCATGTTGCATTCAACGTTGGGAATGGGTGCCATTTTTGACGGCGCATTTGCCGTCATTTCAATCACGGGGACGACCGGATTTTCAACGGACGCATCCAATGAAACGATTTACGCCTATTCGCCGGATCAGATTTTCGTTGATATGATCAAAACCGGCGAAGAAAACACACGCGACAGCAAAATCAAAATGTTCATCACCAAAAACTTCGACGTTTTGCATTTGGAAGCAGCCAACGGCGGCGGCATGACCGTTTCGGCTTTGGCGCAAATGAGCGGCAAGAACGAAGCGTTGCTGATGCCGGCCATTCGGATTTCAAACTATCCGTCGGAATTGATTCACGCGGTATTGAAATAAAGCCCACGCGATCCGGACAATTCAATCGAAGCTTCCGCTGTCAACGGGCGGGAGCTTTTTCATTTCCGGATGAACGACGCGGCGAAAAATCCGTCCGTTCCGAAAACGGCGGGGGACAGCCGGACGGTCGCGTCCGGCGACCGCCGCCCCGTCAGGCGTTCCAAAACAGGCGACAGGTTTTCAACGGAAAAATCCGGATGCCTTTTCAGGAAATCCGCCGTCTGATCCTCGTTTTCCGCGCGATCCAAAGAACAGGTGATGTAAAACAGCCGACCGCCCTTTTTAACGCGGGAACACGCCTTGTCCAGAATTTCACGTTGAGTTTTAATGATTTGCGCCGACTGTTCGGGCGACATCCGCCACCGCGCGTCCGCGCTGCGCCGCCACGTCCCCGTTCCGGTGCACGGCGCGTCAATCAGCACCAGATCGTACATTTTCAAGTTGTTGTAATCGTTCAGCAAAATGACGTTGTTCGCCCCCGCCCTGCCCGCGCGTTCAGGCAGATCGCGCAGCCGTTTGACATTGGCATCGGCGGCGTACAGCGTCCCTTTGGCGTCCATCATCGCCGACAGCGCCAGCGTTTTTCCGCCCCCGCCCGCGCACCAGTCGATCACGACCTGTCCGGCCGCCGCTTGGGTCAATAGGGAAACGATCTGCGATCCCTCGTCCTGAATTTCGACCATGCCGTCCGTGTAAACGGGCAAAGCCGTCACGTTCACGCGCCCGTTCACGCGCACGCCGACAGGGGAATACGGCGTCTTTTCCGCTTCGATCCCCGCCTGCGCCAGCTGTTTCAGCACCTCTTCGCGCGTTGTTTTCAACGTGTTGACGCGCAGATCAAGCGGCGCTTCGTCAACCATCGCGCGAATGTCGGCGTCGTCGATCCGCCCCCGCAGCCAATCGGGGCATTCCGCGCCGGCGTCCGGCAGATCGGCGGGCAGCTTTTCCAACATTTCCCGTTCCGCCGCCGTCAAAGGCGCGGGCGAATACCTTTCCCCGTCGAACAGCGTTTCGACCGCCGCGCCCTGATAGTGCAAAGCCGCCGCGACGGCCTCCCTGCCCGTCGGGATTTTTCCCAAAACCGAGCGCAAACGCCCGTAACGGCGCAGCACATACCACACCAGCGCGGAAATTTCGCGCCGGTCGCCGCCGCCGATATAGCGGTGCGTCCGGAAATACACATTGACCGTGTTGTCGGCCGGCTGGCGAAACGCGAAGATTTCGTCCAGCAGCTCTATCGCCGTCTGTATTCTGCCCGATTGTTTCATTCTTCGCCCTTGAACCCCGTCGCGACGACGTAAAATTCGGATGATTCCTTGCGGCTGGCGGGCGGCTTGGCGTGCTTGATAACCTTGAATTTCCGCTTCATTTCGTTCAGCAGGTTCTGTTCCGTCCCGCCTTGAAAAATCTTCGCCACGAACACGCCGTCCGGATTTAAAATCTCGCACGCGAAAGCGTACGCCGTTTCCAGCAGCCCCATAATGCGCAAATGGTCGATGTCTTTCATCCCCGTCGTGTTGGGCGCCATATCGCTCAGCACCACGTCGGCCTTGTGCCCGCCCAGCATTTCTTTCAGCACGTCGGGCGCGCGATCGTCCAAAAAGTCCAGCTGCGTCGTTTTCGCCCCCGCGATCGGCGCCATTTCCAACAAATCAAGTCCGACGACCAGCGGGTTTTCCGGCGTCGATTTCACGCGTTTAACCGCGATCTGCGTCCACCCCCCGGGCGCCGCGCCCAAATCGACGACGCGCTTTCCGGCCGCCAAAAAGCGGAATTTGTCGTCCAGCTCGATCAGCTTGAACGCCGAACGCGCGCGGTATCCTTCCTGTTTGGCCATGGCGACATAGGGGTCGTTCAGCTGCCGCTGCAGCCATTGCGTTGACGCGGACGACCGCTTTTTCGCCGTTTTGACGTAGGTTTTCAACATATGGGCGTTAGGCTGTTTCATTTCTTTTCCGTTCCCGAATTGGATTGACGTATCAAGTCCATGACGATTCCTTCGCGCAAACCGCGGTCGGCGATCGTGATTTCCCCGATCGGCCACATTTCGCAAATCCCCTGCAAAATCGCGCACCCCGGCAAAGACAGGTCGGCGCGCTGGGGCCCGATGCACGGGTGTTTTTCCTTTTCCGCGTAAGGCAGCTTTTCCAGCTTGCGTTTCGCTTTGACCAAATCGTCGAAGCTCAGCGCCATGCCGTCCACCACCGCGCGGTTATACACGGGCAGCCCCAAATGGAACGCCCCGATCGTCGTCGCCGTTCCCGACATGGCGATCATCTGCACGTCGCTTTGCTCGATCACTTTTAAAATGCCGTAGCGTTCCTCGAACGGCTGCAGATAGGACAGAACCTTTTTCACGACCGCCCGATACGCCGCCGAAGACAACCCTTTGCCGGTAAAAGCTTCGGACACCGTGATCACCCCCAGCGGAAACGACAGGACGCCTTCAATATGCGCGCGGTTGCGTTCGTCGATATTCGCCCACGAAACCTCGGTCGAACCGCCGCCGATGTCGAACACCAGCGCGTGGCGGATGTCGCGGTTGATCAGCGGCACACATCCCGAAACCCCCAGCCGGCATTCCTCTTCAAACGAAATGATTTCCAGATCCAGCCCCGTTTCCCGTTTCACGCGGGCGACGAAATCCGCCCCGTTTTTCGCGCGGCGGCAAGCTTCGGTCGCCACGAAACGCATGCGGACGGTTTTGTATTTTTCCAGCTTTCTGACGCACAGTTTCAGCGCGGAAATCGTGCGTTTCACGGCGCGTTCGGACAAAACGCCGTCGCTGACCAGCCCTTCGCCCAAACGGGTGATGCGGGAAAAGGTTTCCTTGACGGCAAACCCCGTCGGCGTCGGCGTCGCGATCAACAAACGGCAATTCGTCGTCCCCAAATCAATGGCGGCGAAAACGGGCGACTGCGGCCTTTTGTCCCTGTTGGCCGCCGGCCGGCGTTTTCCGTAATGTTTTCCGTCCTTTTTATTCACGTTTCCCCGCGATGAAAAAATTGCATTTTGCAATATAGTGGATTTTGCCCCGCAACGTACAGTCTTTTTTAAAAAAAGCTGTACGGGTCGATGTCCGTCTGCACCCGAACCGACGACGGCAGGGAAACGCGCGCCAGCCAGTTTTGCAAAACGTCTTGGATTTTCACGCGCCGCCCCGTTTGCAGCAGCAGGCGATAGCGGTACTTTCCCCGCAGCAAAGCCAGCGGCGCGGGCGTAGGCCCCAGCACACGCACCCCGTCGCCCGCCGGCGCGCTCCGTCCCAGCGTTTGCGCCGCGCGTTCGGCGGCCTCTTGCGACGCGGAGCTGACGACGACGCCGGCCAAACGTCCGAACGGCGGCATTTTCAGCAATTCGCGCGTTTGGATTTCGACATTCAAAAAATCGTCCGCGCTGCCGGTTTTCAACGCCTGCATAATATTATTGTCCGGATCGAACGTTTGCAAAAAGACGTGTCCTTTTTTATCGGCGCGCCCCGCGCGTCCCGCGACCTGATGCAGCATCTGGAACGTCCGTTCCCCCGCGCGCAGATCACCGCCGGCCAATCCCAGATCCGCGTCAACCACGCCGACCAAAGTCAAATCGGGGAAGTGGTGGCCTTTGGTCAAAATCTGCGTTCCGATCACGATATCGACTTCGTGGTCGTGGATTTGGCGCATCAGCTCGGCCATTTCCGCGGCCGTCGCGTTCAAATCGCCCGAAACGACCAATCGCCGGACATCCGGAAAACGCGCGCCGATTTCTTCGTTGATGCGTTCGACGCCGGGGCCGCACGACGCCAGCTCGCCCTCCTCCCCGCAAACGGGACACGCGTCCGGCACGGGAATGTGATAGCCGCAATGGTGACATTCCAGCCGCCGGCCGTTCCTGTGTTCCACCAGCCACGCCGAACAGTTCGGGCATTGGAACCGGTGGCCGCATTTCCGGCACAGCACCAACGGCGCGTATCCCCGCCGGTTCAAAAACAGCAGCGCCTGCTCCCCGCGTTCCAGCGTCCGGCCGATTTCGCCCAACAACACCGGCGACAGGAAACTTTTCTCCCCCGCCCTGTTTTCGGGCGGACAGCGGCGCATATCAATCAGGTCGATCGACGGCATGACGGCGTTTCCGAAACGGTCGGGCAGGACGACTTCGCGGTATTTGCCGTTTTGCACGTTGACCCGCGTTTCCAGCGACGGCGTCGCCGAAGACAAAACGATCGGAATGTTTTCGATTTTCGCGCGCACAACGGCCATGTCCCGCGCCTGATAGATCACGCCGTCCTCTTGTTTATAAGACGGGTCGTGCTCTTCATCGACGATGATCGCGCCCAATTCGGAAAACGGCAGGAACAAAGCCGACCGCGCGCCGGCCAACACGCGGACTTCGCCGTTCAAAACCGCTTTCCACGTTTCGCGGCGCACGCGTTGGGACAAATCGGAATGCCACAGCGCGGGCATCACGCCGAACCGCCGCCGGAACCGTTCCAGCCATTGCCCCGTCAGCCCGATTTCCGGCAGCAGGATCAACGCCTGCCGCCCTTGGTTCAGCGCGGCCGCGATCATGTCGAAATAAACCTCGGTCTTGCCCGAACCCGTCACGCCGTTCAACACCGTCACGGAAAAACCGTTTCCCACCGCGCCGGACAAAACGTCGGCCGCCGCCCGCTGCCCGTCGGACAAAGCCACGGCCGCGGCGTCGGTTCGCGGCGTTTCAAAAACCGACGGCTTGATCTTTTCGCTTTTCAACGCCCCGCCGCGCGCCAGCCCCGTCACCACCGACGGCGTCACGCCGGCCGCGCGGGCGATTTCCGCGGCGGTTTGCGGCGCATCCGTCAAAACGTCCAACACTTTTTGCCGCGCGGCGGTCATCCGGACAGACGGCGGAACGGTGTCCGCCCTGACATACCCCGTCGTTTCCCCGACGCCGGTGAACGCGTCGTCAACGCTCATCGCCATTTTCAAAACGGCGCCCGCGGACGACAAAGTGTATCCCGCGACCCAGTCGATCAGCCGCCGGTTCGATTCGGTCAAGGGCGGCAGGGCGCAAACGCGCGAAACATTTCTGATTTTCGATTCGTCCAGATCGGATTTTTCCGCCGTGTCCCAAACGACGCCGGTCATCGTCCGATTACCGAAAGGAACGCGGACGAAATCGCCTTTTTCAGGCGGGACAAGGCTTTCGGGGCACGCGTAATCGAACGCGCCCGACAGCGGCAACGGCAATAAAACCCGCAAAAGTTTTTTATTTGATTGATTCTTGTCCGACATTTCCTTACACTCTTTAATCAGTTTCAATCTACTAACTTTAGGGTGAGATACTCAAATGAAATTTTTTATCGACACAGCTGATTTGAACGAAATCAAAGATCTGGCTGCCACCGGCATGGTTGACGGCGTCACGACGAACCCGTCTTTGGCCGCCAAACAGGGTATGAACTTCAAAGAACTGATCGGCGAAGTCTGCAAGGTCGTTTCCGGCCCCGTTTCCGCCGAAGTCACCGCTTTGGATTACGAAACGATGATGAAAGAAGCCGAAGTTCTGCGTAAAATCGCCCGCAACGTCACGATCAAGGTTCCCCTGACGCAGGACGGCTTGAAAGTTTGCCGCGCCCTGTCTTCCGAAGGGACGATGGTCAACGTGACGTTGTGCTTCACCTGCGGTCAGGCCATTCTGGCCGCCAAAGCCGGCGCGACGTTCGTTTCCCCGTTCGTCGGCCGTCTGGACGATCTGGGCGTCAACGGTATGCAGCTGATTGAAGACATCCGTATGGTCTATGACAACTACGACAACTTCAAAACGCAGATTTTGGTCGCTTCCGTCCGTTCGCCGGAACACGTCATCAACGCCGGAAAGATCGGTGCCGACGTGATCACGGCTCCTCCCAAAGTGATTCGCCAGCTGTACCATCATCCGCTGACGGACGCGGGATTGAAGACGTTTGCCGAAGACTGGGCAAAAACAGGTCAGTCGATTCTGTAAGCCGGTTATTTTTTGTTAAACGTTATCCGTTAAAATCCGGGAGAGAAATTCCCCGGATTTTTTGAAAGAAGAATCATGGCCAAGCTGTATGAACCTCAAAACGTTGTGATCAACTATGCCGCCGACGGGCGGCTGAAAACGGCGATTGAGGAATGGCAACGCTGGCTGGCGACCGAACGCCGGTGTTCGGGACACACGGCGGCGGCCTATGGTCGGGATCTGGCGTTTTTTTTGCGTTTTGTACAGGATTATACAGCCGAAACACCGTCTTTCGCCGTGTTGCAAAAAATGGAAGTCACCGATTTCCGCGCTTATCTGGCCGCCAGAACGCAGGAAGGAATCGGCCGGACGTCTTTGGCGCGCAATATGTCGACTCTGCGCAACTTTTTTAAATTTTTAGAGCGCAACGCCCTGCTGTCCAATCCGGCCGTCAATGTTATTCATTCGCCTTCGGTTCCCAAAGCTTTGCCTAAACCGCTGACAAGAGAACAGGCGTTTAACGTCATCAAAACGGCCGGCGAACTGCAAGAGGACGGCTGGCTGAAAAAACGCGACATGGCCTTTGTCACTTTGCTGTACGGTTGCGGACTGCGTATCGGAGAAGCCGTATCGCTGGATGTCGCCGACCGTCCCAAATCCGACATGATGACCGTCGTCGGCAAAGGACAAAAAGAACGCGTCGTCCCGGTTTTGCCGATTGTCCGGGAAATGATCAACGCCTATTTAAAAGAACGCCCGGACGGCGCGCCGGACAATTCTCCTTTGTTCATCGGCGCGCGCGGCGAACGGGTCAATCCCGGCGTTATGCAGCGTCAAATGCGCAAAATCCGCGATATGCTGGGTCTGCCCGAAACGGCGACGCCGCACGCCCTGCGCCACAGTTTTGCCACTCATCTGTTATCCGGCGGCGGCGATCTGCGTACCATTCAGGAACTGTTGGGGCATTCGTCGCTGTCCACAACCCAACGTTACACCGGCTTGGATTCCGACAGAATGATGGACATTTACACACACGCCCACCCGCGCGCAAAAAAGTAAAGGAATATTTTATGGATTCGTTCTTTTTCCTTCTTTTCGCTTTGTTTCCTTTTTACCCGATCGGGATTGCCTACCTGATTCTCCGCCTGACAAAAAAACTTACGCCGGAAACATTCTCCAGACTGAAATTAATCTTGGCCTGTTTTGCCGCCGTTACGGGCTGGTTTTATTTTTTTGAAGATAAACAAACCGTTTTTGAATGTCGGAACCCTTCTTTAACCTGCGTCTATTACCATTCAACGATTGCCGATCCGAAACTGCGTTTTGTGCGTTCGTTTAATCTGAACGGCCTAAAAGAAATTGAATTAAAAAGGGTAAAACGCCGCAGCGGAAAATATTCCACCCGTACCGTTTATAAAATCGTGTTTCATTCGGAAACGGAGCAGAATGAGTTTCCCAAGACTTTTGATATTGAAGATTGGGCGCAGGAAGAAATCGGGAAAATCAATCGTTTTTTACAAGACGGCAAGAAACAACGCTATGTTTATCGGGAAGGACGCGAAGAAATAGATGTGTTTGATCAAGGAATCAAATTCGACTTTTTCTTTACAACAGCCGCATTCATATGCTGGTGTTTATATGACTGGAAAAAGAAACGCCGATATGCTTAAAGCACTCAGTATACTTTTAGCCTGTATTATCGTCATCGGATATCATGTTTTTTTTGATGACGCGCAGATATTTTTTGAATGTCGCAAGGATACGGCGCAATGTGTTTTTTTTCATACAACGTATGCCAATAAATCGATCCGGCATGTTAAAACTTATGATATTTCGACATTGAAAGAGGTAGTTGTGGAACGGCGCCGGAAATTAATTGCGGGCAGAGGGTGCAGTCATAAATATTATGTCGTCCGTTTTATGACAAACGAACCGTTTGAGCTGCCCGAACAGTTTTCCGGCGAATCTCGCGCGCAAAAAACAGCGAACAAAATAAAAGATTTTCTTTCTTCCGATCAACAACGATATTTGTACACGAAGTAAACCGCTTCTTTATCCAATCCAAGCGGGGAACATCGCGCGCAGGGAAGTATATATGAATTCGATTCCCAAAGCGGACAGCAGCATACCGCACAAACGTCCCAAAATGTTCAAACCGGTTTGACCGAGAACGGAGGCGATTTTGTCGGCGACGCGCAAAAGAAGCCAAGCGACAACGGCAACGGCGACGGCGGCGCTGCAAACGGCCATAATGTGGAGGACGCTTTTATCGACCTCGGTCGCGATGACCATGGCGGAAATGGCGCCCGGACCGGAAATGATGGGGATGGCCAGCGGCATGACGCCGATGGCGTCGCGGGATTCGGCTTCGGCCTCTTCTTCTTTGGTATGACGTTTTTCGGACGCTTTCATCATGCCGAACGCGATGGTGATCAGCAGGATGCCGCCGGCGATACGGAACGAGTTAAGGCTGATGCCGAACACGTCCAAAAGCGCGCTGCCGAAAAAGGCGGAACACAGCAGAATGCACGCGACGGCGACGCCGGTTTGGCGGGCGATCCCCGATTTTTCGCGGGTGCCCATGCCGTCCGTCAGATTCAAAAACACGGGAATGGCGGATTGCGGGGCGCAAACGGCCAGCATCGCCAACGTAAAATGCAGAAAATCTAAAAACCAAGCTACCATTTGAAAACCGCCGAACGTTTAGAGTCTGTATTCAGTATTATCATCTTTCGCAAAAAGAGGAAAGCTGATAAAATCACAGGCGTGATTTTTTTGAAAAGAGGCTTGCCATGGAATTGATGCAAGGATTGATCACGCGCCGCAGTGTCCGCCAATACACGGATCAACGCGTTTCCGACGCCGACATCACGGAAATCGTCACGGCGGGGATGTACGCCCCCAGCGCGCGCCACCAGCTGATTTGGGAATTCGTCGTCATTACGGACAGGGAAAAACTAAAAAAACTGTCCGAAGGGCTGCATACCGCGCCGATGGCGAAATCGGCGGCGTTTGGAGTGGCCGTTTGCGCCGATTTGTCCCGCGCGGCGTCGCCCGATTATTGGGATCAGGATTGCGCGGCGGCGACACAGAACATTTTGCTGGCCTGCCACGATAAGGGATTGGGCGCGGTGTGGGTCGGAATGTATCCGCACGCCGAACGCGAAGACGTTGTGAAAGGGATTTGCGGCATTCCCGCGGAAATCAGGGTGCAATCCCTGATTCTTGCCGGACACCCCGCCGCCCCCGCCAGACAGGAGGACCGGTTCGACGAACATAAAATCCGTTTCAACGATTGGAACGATTGAGCTTCCGCGATATTTTTCTATTGACAACGGGGTCGGGGCTTGCCACTTTTTTACGGAAGGGCAAGCCCTTGACATAAAATCCGTTTAGGACACTTTGAAAATGAATTTTCTTTACTTTTCCCCGAATTTTCCGACCTACGGGTGGAAATTCTGCCGTTATTTGAAAGAAGACGGCGTAAACGTTTTGGGAATCGGCGATTCCGACTATGATTCCCTGCAACCCGAATTGAAAGATGCGCTGACCGAATATTACCGTGTTGACAATCTGCAGGATTACGATCAGGTTTACCGCGCGACGGCGTGCCTGATCCACCACCACGGCAAAATCGACCGCATCCGGTCGAACAACGAATTCTGGCTGATCACCGAAGCCAAACTGCGCACCGATTTCAACATCGACGGCATCAAATACCCCGAAATCATGGATCACAAACAAAAATCCAGAATGAAGGCCTTTTTCAAAAAAGCGGGTGTCGATTGCGCCGAATACTGCCTGCCCGCGACGTTCGCGGACGGCAAGTCCTTTACGGACAAACACGGTTTTCCCGTCGTCGTCAAACCCGATGACGGCGTCGGCGCGTGCGACACCTACACCCTGCGCACGGAATCGGAAATGGCGGATTTTTTCGCGCAAAAACCCGATGTGCAGTACATTATGGAAACGTTCATCGACGGCCACGTCGAAACGTTCGACGGCATCACCGACCGCAACGGCGACATCGTTTTCTGTGCCAGCCAAATCTATCACCAATCCCTGATGGACACGGTTGTGAACGACGATTGCATCATGTACCACACCGAACCGGTGATGGCGGACGACATCCGCAAGGCCGGAACGGCGATCGTCAAGGCATACGGCATCAAAGACACGTTTTTCCACTTTGAATTTTTCCGCACGACGGACAAAAAGACCGGCAAGACCAAAGTCATGGCTTTGGAAGTCAATATGCGTCCGCCCGGCGGCATGATCACCGAACTGTATGAAGCGTCCCACGACGTCAATATCTACAAAGTCTGGGCCGACACGCTGGTCAAGGGCAAACCCGAAGGCGATATGTCGCAAAAACGTTTCGCCGCGTACGCCAGCCGTAAATTCCGTTTCAACTACCTGTACACGCACGAGGCAATTCTGGCGAAATACGGCGCCCACATCATGGAACATATGCCGATTGAAGGCATTACCGCGCGCGCGATGGGCGATTACGTCTATCTGCTGTACGCCGACACGCTGGACGAGATCAACGAAATCATCGACGCGATCAACGCGCGCGTGTAAAGGGGATGAGATGAAAGAAGAATATTTCAAGGAATACTCCTTTTGCCTTGACCGCGATATGGAATTCAAGGTTTACGGCCACACGGGAAAGCCTGTTCTGGTCTTCCCCCCCGGATGCGGGCGGTTCTGGCATTACGAACACCACGGGATGGTGAACACCTGCGCCCCCTATATCGACGACGGGCGGATTCAGCTGTTCTGCATCGACGGCATCGACTGGGAAAGCTGGGAAAACAAGGGCGGCAACCCGTACGACAATATGCAGATGCAGGAACGCTACTTCAATTACACGGTTGAAGAGTTCATTCCGCGGATCAAGGAAATCAGCCGCGACGCCAACGGCGGGAAAGAGATCGGAATTCTGGCGACGGGGTGTTCCATGGGCGCGACGCACAGCGCGAACACGTTTTTCCGCCGTCCCGACCTGATCGATTCGGTCATCGCGCTCAGCGGGCTGTATTCGTCCAAATATTTTCTGGGCGATTATATGGACGACACGGTCTATCACAACTGCCCGATCTATTTCCTGCCCGACGTGACGGACGAGGATTACCTGAACCAAATGCGCCGCGCGCGGCTGGTGTTCTGCGTCGGTCAGGGCGCGTGGGAGGATCCGATGATCGAAGACACCCTGCGCCTGAAACAAATTCTGGAAGAAAAGCGCATTCCGGCGTTTGTCGATGTGTGGGGCAAGGATGTCAACCACGATTGGGATTGGTGGCAAAAACAGCTGCCCTATTTTCTGGACAAGGTTTTGGCCTGACCGTATCCTTTGACGCGAAAACCCGATCGTTAACGGTCGGGCTTTTTTTATTCGGACGCAGCGGCGTCTTTTCTTTTGGCCGCCTTGATTTTTTCCGCCAGTTTGACGGCCAGCGCCTGCCCGTTTTCGATTTCTTCGGGCGTCATGGAACGCATCAGCCGTTCCAGATCAGGCGACACGGCGACCAGATCGGACGCCTGCGGAAACAGCGACGACAGCGCGATCACCAGCCACGCGTAGGCCTGCGCGGCGTCCGGCCGCAAACCGGTGTAAACGGACGCCAGCTTCCTTTGCGCCTCGACATAGCCCGATTCCGCCGCCTTGGTCAGCCAGAACACCGCCTTTTCCGTATCCTGTTCCACGCCGTCGCCGTTGGCGTACAGCTTGCCCAGCAACGCCTGCCCCTGCGCGTTTCCGGCGTCGGCCGCGATTTGGTACAAACGCGCCGCGCGTTGAAAATCCTGTGCGGCGCCCCGCCCCGTTTCCGCCATTATCCCCAACGAAACGGCGGCGTCGGCGTCCCCTTGGCGCGCGCCGAGTTCCAGCCATTCGACGTTTTCCTTTTTCCGTCCCGTATTGGCGTTTTTCTCGCCCGTCTGACGGTAAACGACGTTCAGCTGTCCCATCGCTTCGCCCGACCCTTTGGCCGCGGCCATTTCATACCAGACGCGGGCGGCGTTCAGATCCTGCGGAACGCCGCGGCGGCCGTATTGATAAATGCGCCCCAACATCACCTGCGCCGGCGCGTATCCCTGCGCCGCCGATTTTTTCAAAACGGCGACAATTTCGGTGTTCGGGCGGCGGCCGTCCGTCGCCTTGTCATAAATCAACGCCTGATAATACAGTGCTTCGGCGTCGCCGGCGGCGGCGGCTTGTTCGATCCATTGCGCGGCTTTGACCTCGTCCTTTTCGATATCGTAGAAATACCGCCCCAGACGCGACGCCGCGCCGACATCCCCGTTCATCGCCCGCGCCCGCAAAGCGTCCGCGTCCGACGCCGCCGCCGTTGATGAAAACAGCAGCAGCGCCGCGATCAATCCGGCCGGATTCACTTTTTATCCTCCGGCTTTTTTTCCGGCTTCAGCTCCAGCTTTTCGGAATACGGGATTACCTCCGTCTGCAGCGTCCACGGATTCCACCCGTCGCGGTAAATGCGGACTTTTTCCGGTTTCCACACGGGCGTCGGCAGGGTAAACGGCTTGAACAGACGGATTTTGTACGGGAACCGTGTAAATTCGTCGATCAAAATCTGGTCGAAAAGGGCGTAAGTCCTGTCGGCCAGCGAATTGTGCAGATCCGCACCGCTAAGATTTGATCCGGAAAAATCAATCCCCAACAGGTTCGACCGCGACAAATCGGCCGCGCGCAAATCCGTTCCCGTCAGATCGATCAACCGGTTGCGGTCGCGTTTCAGCTTCATATCCGTCAAAACGAACAAAGCCATTTGCACTTCGGGCGTGACGGGGCTGTAGGGTTTGAACAAATCGGTTTCCGCATTCCACGGGCGGTTGCGTTTGATGAACGCGGCCAGAATGTCGATTTGCGAATCGGACAGCTTCTTATCCTTTTGCGCGATGCAGCCCATCGTGCACAGAGCCCACCCTTGGGCGTCCAAATCCGATTCCTGATTTTCCAAAATCGTCATGGCGCGGACGGCCAGATTCTGATTGCCCGTCCGTCCCAGCAAACGGTCTTCGCACGTGCGATGCGAACAGGAATAGCGGTCAACTTTTTCCACCTCGACGGGGTTTTCCAATTCGATATCGAACGCGTCCGTTTCATATTCGGACAAACCGTCCGGCAAAACCGTTTCGCGGTCGATTTTCACCTGCGCCATTTCTTCGGGCTGGACGTTTTCCAACGCGCCCATATCCGCCCCGCCGAAATCCGCGCGGTATCTGGAAACGTCGTGGAATGAAACGTTTTTCAGGAATTTCGCCGTACGCATATGCGCCTTTTCGATATAAGCGCGGTCGAACACCGTGTTCCGGAATTTCGCGTCGTAAAAGTAGGATTCTTTGAAATCGCCGCGTTTGAACATACATTCGTTGCACGAAACATTGTTGAACACGGTTTTGCGCGCCTGTATCTGGTTGAACAGAACGTTGTCGAATTCGGCGTTTGAAAAATTAGCACCGTTTGCGCGTATGCGTCTGCCGCGAATATCCATCCAATGCGTATTTTGCAAAACGGCGTTATTGAACACGGCATGAGTCAAATTCACGTCGCGGAACTGAGCGTTTTGCAGATCGGCGTCGTCAAAACCGGCCGCCGCCGCTTCGACCTGATAGAAATGCGTGTCTTTCATCCGCGCATTGAAAAACAAAGCGCCGTTCAGCCGCGTTCCCTGAAAATAAGCGTTTTCCATATCCGCCCGTCCGAAATTGGAATCGGACAGGTTCACGTCGGAAAATGTCGCTTCGTGAAAATAGGAACCGGTGAAATCCGTGTTGCCCAGTTCGCCTTTGATGAAATCGACCTTGTCGAAATTCACGCCGGCCAAGTTCAAAGACGGGCATTTTTTGGTATTGAAAACCGTTTCCAGATATTCGACGGACAGCTGAACCGGCGAACGCACCGCCACGTCGTTGTTGACGGGCGTATAGTATGCGGCCGGCCAAGGGTGGCATTGACGCAAATATCCGGCGACGGCCGATTTCATATCGCAATCGGTCGTTCCGTCCGCCAGCTTTCCGTTCGCCGTCATCCAATACGCCGTCGGCAAAACGACGTTGGCGTCCATGGAACAGTCTTTCAACCGGTCGAGAACCCACCCCGTCCACTTTTCCATATCCTGCGGCCGTTTGTTGCTTTGATCAACGGGGGGATCAACCGGACGGTAAGGCGCAACGACCGGCCGTTCCCTGTGTTCTCGGACGATCGCCTTAGCGGGGCTTTTCAGCGGAAAAACGCGCACCTTGTCCGATGTCACGCTTTCGGGCAAACCGGCGACGTGCTTCGGCACCGGAATGTCCTTGCCGTCCGTTTGCGCCTTTTTGTTGCGCTGTCGAGGCAAAATCAGGACGCGGGCGGGCAACAAAATGTTTTGCGCCGCCTGCTCAACGGTTACGTTCCCCTTGTCCAGCAAAGACACGCCGGCAGGTGTCGGGATGCCGTGTTTTTCCTGATTTGCGTCTTTTTTCCCGATTTCCTGCGCGCGCACACCTGCGGACACCCCGTCGGCGGGCAACGGAGTCGGAACGGCTTCCTGCAACGAATTGATTTCCGCCGTGTTTTGAACGGGCAGGAAAAAGATGACGACGTTTTTCGGTTCCACCGCGGCGACGGCGGCGGCGGACGCCAGCGCAAAAGCCGCGATGGGCAACAGTTTTTTATACTTTTTTGACATTTCTTTCCACCGTCGGCAAACCTTGACGCAACCAGTTCGACACACCGTAATTCAAAATGGCGACGTTGACGAACCCCTTTTGTTTCAAAACGCAATAAGCCTTGAACACGCTGTTTTCATCGCGCAATCCGGTCAAAACGACGGGCGTGTCCTTAAATCCGGCCAACCGGTCGGCCGTTTCCGATATGCGGATCATAAATTCCCCGAACGGCAGATTGATCGCATGGTCGATATGGCCGAACATATTATAAAATTCGCCCTGCGTCCGCAGGTCGATCAGCAACACATCCTCTTTCGCGGAAAGCTTTTTTTCCAAATCCTTCGGTTCAATGTAGGCGACGTTCCGGCCGCGCAGCATCCGTTTCAGCCGCGGATACACAAACCGCATAAAGCAATAGACGGCCAGCGCGACAATCAAAAAAGATTTAAAATTTCCGTTCATTTTCTTTCCCGCAAAAAAATATGTTTGTTTCGGTTCAGGGTTATATCTAAGATAGACAATCAACTATAAACCGATTCTGTTCGAGGATAAAGAAAAGATGACACAAAAACCGATCACCGTCGTCGGCGCGGGGCTGGCGGGATGCGAATCCGCTTGGCAGATCGCACGGGCGGGCATTTCCGTCGTGTTAAAGGAAATGCGGCCGAAACGGCAGACGCCGGCGCATAAAACGGCGAATCCGGCGGAACTGGTTTGCTCCAATTCCCTGCGTTCCGACGATCCGGCGCATAATGCCGTCGGTTTGCTGCACGAGGAAATGCGCCGTTGCGGTTCGCTGATCATGGCGGCGGCGGACGCGTCCGGCGTTCCGGCGGGCGGGGCTTTGGCGGTCGATCGCGACGCGTTTTCCGGCTTTATCGAACAAAAACTGCGCGAACACCCGCTGATCACCATGGAAACGGCGGAACTGACCGACCTGCCCGACGAAAACGCAGGGCTGCACATCATCGCGACAGGCCCCCTGACGACGCCCGAACTGGCGGAAAAAATCCAAGCGGTTGCGGGCGGCGAAGACTTGTTGCACTTTTTCGACGCGATCGCACCGATCGTGACGGCGGAATCCGTCGATATGGAAAAGGCGTGGAAACAATCGCGCTATGACAAAGGCGACGGCGACGATTACATCAACTGTCCCATGACGCGCGAAGAATACGACTCGTTCATCGACAACCTGTTGACCGGCGAAAAGGTCGCGTTCAAGGATTGGGAGAAAAACACCCCGTATTTCGAGGGATGCCTGCCGATCGAAGTCATGGCGGAACGCGGCCGCGAAACGCTGGCGTTCGGCCCGATGAAACCTGTCGGATTGATGAATCCGCACACGAATTCGCGCCCTTACGCCGTTGTCCAGCTACGCAAGGAAAACCGGCAGGGGACTTTGCTGAATCTGGTCGGTTTCCAGACAAAGCTGACCTACGGCGAACAAAAACGAATTTTCAAAACCATTCCGGGGCTGGAAAACGCGACGTTCGTGCGTTACGGCGGCATCCACCGCAACACGTTCATCTGTTCGCCCAAAGTGTTGGACGAAACGTTGCGGTTGAAAACGCGCCCGAACATCCGGTTCGCCGGACAGGTCACGGGGTGCGAAGGCTATGTCGAAAGCGCGAGCGTCGGATTGCTGGCGGGGTTGTTCGCGGCGTGGGAAACCGTCGGAAAGCCGGCCGTTTTGCCGCCGGAAACGACGGCGTTGGGCGCGATGCTGCGTCACATCACCGTCAACGCGAACGAAGAATGTTTTCAACCGATGAACATCAATTTCGGCCTGATCCCGCCCCCGCCCGTTCCGGAAGGAAAGCGCAAGATCAAAGGGCTTGACCGCAAACGCGCCCAAAGCGAGCGGGCTTTGGCGGATTTGGGCGAATGGATCGCAAAGGCAGGTGTCAATGACCGATCGAATTAAAAGAACGAAAGATGCGGACGGCGAAAACTTTCCCGTCGGTTCGCGGCTGATTCCGAAAAAACTGCGGCCGCACGTCGCAGCGTTTTACGATTTCGCGCGCACGGCGGACGACATCGCCGATTCGACCGAAATTTCCGGCGATGAAAAATTGGAACGCCTGAACCGGCTGGAACGGGTTTTGTTGGGGCAAGAGGACGCGGACGACGAAACCAAATGCGCCGAAACCCTGAAAAAATCGCTGGAGGAATGCGGCGTCACCAACCAGCACGCGCTGGATCTGTTAAAAGCGTTCCGTCAGGACAGCGAAGGCCACCACACCTATCACACTTGGGAGGACGTGATGGCCTATTGCCGCTGGTCGGCGGGCAGCGTCGGGCGTTTCATGCTGGATCTGCACGGGGAAAACCCGACGGCGTACTGGCCGTCCGACGCGTTGTGCGCCGCGCTGCAGATGAACAACCATTTGCAGGATTGCAAACAGGATTATCAGGAAAAGCACCGCATCTACCTGCCCAAAGACTGGTTCAAAGACGCCGAAATCAAATACGAGGCGCTGGACGACAGCCAGACCTGCGCCGCGCTGCAAACCGTGTTCAACCGCGTGACCGACGCGATCGACGGATTGCTGGTCGAAGGGTCGTCCCTGCCTTTGGTCATTGTGAACCGCGGTCTGCGCATGGAGGTGTGCGTCATTTTCCGTTTGGCGCAGCGGCTGGTCAAGCGGTTGAAACGCAACGACATTTTGCACCGCAAGGTCGAATTAAGAAAAACGGACTGGATCATCGCGTGTCTGCTGGGCGTCGCCGGCGGGCTGAGAAGAAAGAAGATATCATGCATCAGGAAAAAAGATCTGAAACCGCCGAAAAAGAAATAACCGCGCAAGTCAACGCGATCGTCAAAGCGTCGGGGTCGTCGTTTTATCCCGCGATGAAACTGTTGTGCCGCGAAAAACGCGACGCCATGTACGCGATTTACGCGTTTTGCCGCGAAATCGACGACATCGCCGACGAACCCGCGCCTTTGAGCGAAAAGAAAAAGCGGCTGCAAATCTGGCGCGACGACATCGAACGCGTATATGACGGCGCCGAACCCGAATCGACCGTCGCAAAGGCTTTGATCGCGCCGGTCAAACGCTTTTCCCTGCCGAAATCCGAATTCATCGAATTGATCGACGGCATGGAAATGGACATTCCCGACGGGATGCGCGCGCCGACGATGACGGAATTGCAGCTGTACTGCCGCCGCGTCGCGGGGGCGGTCGGAATGTTGTCCGTCTGCGTGTTCGGCGATTTTTCCCCGACGGCGCAGCGGTTCGCGATCACGCTGGGCGAAGCGCTGCAGCTGACGAACATCCTGCGCGATATGGAAGAGGATATGGAGCTGGGGCGGCTGTATATGCCGCGCGAATGTCTGGATCAGGCCGGAATCGCGATCACGGACGACACGGCGCTGAGCAGCGTTTTAAGCGACCCGAACCTGAAAATCGCGCGGCAAGAGCTGGCCAAGCAGGCCGCCCTGCGCTTTACGGAGGCCGACGCCGCTCTGGACGAACTGGACGGACGGAAAATGAAGCCCGCCGTCATTATGAAAGACGTTTACAAAAAAATATTCGACATGATGGAAAAGCGCGGCTGGGACGTTTTGTTCCCCCGCCCGAAACCGTCCAAAGCCTTTGTCGTTTGGACGGCTTTGCGCGTCACCCTGTTCGGGAAATAGCCCATGACCGTCCACGTCGTCGGCGCCGGAATGGCGGGATTGTCCGCCGCGTTCACCCTGACAAGGGCGGGCGTCCCCGTCGTCGTTCACGAATCCGCGGCGCGCGCGGGCGGGCGGTGCTGTTCCTTTTTCGATAAACGGCTGAACGCGGTGATCGACGCCGGAACGCATTTGATGCTGGGGGCGAACACGGCTTTGCTGGCGATGCTGGCCGAATGTCCGACGCGGACGCCGCTGAAAAACGCCGGCACGAAAATGCTGTTTTTCAGAAAGGACGGAACGCGTTTTGAAATCGATACCGCGCGCCCGCTGTCCGCCGCCGCGCATCTGCCGGAACTGTATCCCCTGCTGTGCGAATCCGTGATGAACACCCCCGCGCGCCAAGCCGACGCGGCGATGTTTTTAAAAACGGCGGCCAAGTGTTTCGGCGCGAAAAACGGCGCGGTCTATCTGGCCGATCCGTCCTTGCGCGACAGCGTCGTCGCCCCCGTCGAACAATACCTGAAACAGCGCGGCGTCGCTTTCCGTTTCGGCCGCCGGCTGCGGCGCGTCAGGGAAAACCGGCTGATATTCTTTGACGGCGAAGAAATCGAATTGAGCGGCGGCGACAAAGCGGTTTTGGCGGTCAGCCCCGACAGCCTGTCGCGCCTGATCGTCGGCGCGCCGGAATTTCCGCATCAAACGATCGTCAACCTGCATTACAAAACGGACGCCGCGATGCCCGCGCCGTTTTTCGGAATGACCGGCATGACGGGGCATTGGGTCTTTGCCAAAAACGGCATTGTGTCGGTCACGATCAGCGCGGCGAACGATTTGACCGCGCGTTATTCGCCCGACGCTCTGGCCGGATTGGCGTGGCGCGATCTGGCGCGGATTTTGAAAACGAATGAAGCCGCGCCGCCGTTCCGCGCCGTTTTGGAAAAAAGGGCGACGATTCTGCAAACCCGCGCCGTCAACCGGTCGCGGCTGAACCAAGACATCGGTTCCGGCACCGTTTTCATCGCCGGCGACGCGACGGCGACCGCCCTGCCCTGCACGATCGAAGGCGCGGTGCGTTCCGGCATCGCGGCGGCGCGTGCGGCTTTAAACTAAAAGCGATTTTGACATCGCGATCCGAAAACAGGACAATGATTAAAAAATGAAAGGATCGCCCATGTTTTTTGAATTGCCCCAACTGCCGTACGACACCGACGCGCTTTCACCGTTCATGTCAAAGGAAACAATCGCCCTGCATTACGGCAAACACCACCAAACCTATGTCGCCAACCTGAACAATCTGCTTAAAGGAACGGATTTGAAATGCGACAATCTGGAATGTCTTATCGCCGAAACGGCCGGAAAACCGGATCAGACCGCCGTGTTCAACAACGCCGCGCAAGTATGGAACCATTCGTTTTTCTGGAAATGCCTGACCCCGCTGGGCGGCGGCGCATTGCCCGACGGAGCTTTTAAAAACGCCGTCCTGCGCGCCTTTGACAGCGAAGAGAATTTCAAAGAAAAGCTGAAAGAAGCCGCGCTTTCCCAATTCGGCAGCGGCTGGGCGTGGGTCGTCGCCGGCACGGACGGAATCGACATCGTCAAAACCGCCAACGCGGACACGCCCGTCGCGCGCGGGATGAAACCGCTGTTCACGATCGACGTTTGGGAACACGCCTATTATCTGGATTACAACAACCGCCGCGGCGATTACGTCCAAGCGTTGATCGACCGGCTGGCCAACTGGCATTTCGCGGCGGCGGCGTTCGCGTTTTAGCCAGACGCCCCGCCCCGTTAACGAAAAGCCCTTGTTTTTCAACAAGGGCTTTTTGCTTTATTTCTTTTTGTCGTCCATATGGCGCAGCCGGATGAACATCGGTTCGCCGCGGTCGCGCATTCTGTGCGCCAAATCGTCCTCCGCTTTCTTTTTCGCCTCCGCCGTATCCTGTTCCAAACAATAGGCGTGTATCTGGTTCAGTATGACATACAGCCGTTTTTTCGCCCTGTTCCACAATTCGCGCGGCTTTGACATTTTGTCGGTTTCATCGTGTATCTGTAAATCAAGGATACCGGAAAGCGCTTTGACCGCCCCCATGACGGAACGCAACAGGGCGGATTTCGCGGAAACGTAAATTTTGGGGTCTTTGTCCCCGCGCGGCGCGCCCAACGGTTCGCCCATTTCACGCAATTCATCGGGTGTCGGGTTATCGTGGCTGAGGTTCAAGACCTTCGCCAGCGAAGCCAGCGTCTGCCCCTGCAGCAAAACGGACACGATCACAAGGAAGAAAATCACGTTGAACAGTTCCCGCGCGCCATCAATGTTGTTCATCAACGGATACGTCGCCAAAATGATCGGTACGGCGCCTTTCAGCCCCGCCCAGCTGATGAACAGCTTTTCGCTGCGGCTGTAATCGCTTTTTGCCAGACACAAAAACACGGCCAGCGGACGAGCGACCATGATCAGGCAGACCGTCGCGCTCAGCGCCGTTCCGAACAGGCCGCCCAATTCCTTGGGGTTGACAAACAGCCCCAGCGTCAGGAACATCATGATCTGCATCACCCACGACAGGGCGGATTGAAACTGGATGAACGGGTTTTTATACGGGTACGACGCGTTGCCCAAAACGATCCCCGCGATATACAGCGCCAGATAGCCGCTGCCGCCGACCAGCTGGGTCAGCGAAAAGATCAGGCAGACGACGCTGACGCCGAAAACGGGGTAAAGGCCTTGATAGACAAAGGAAAACTTTTTCAAAACGGCCAAAGCCAGAACACCCAGCCCGTACCCCAGCACGACGCCCAGCCCCATTTGCAACACCAGCATCACAATCAGGTTCAGGCTTGAAAAGCTATCCCCCGCCGTCAGATAGGCGATCGCCCCGACGGATAAAATCACCGCCATGGGGTCGTTTGAACCGGATTCGTATTCCAGAACGGATTTTAATTTCGGGTTGTTCAAATAAAGCCCGTTCGTCCTTAAAATGTTAAACACCGCCGGCGCGTCCGTGGACGACAGGATGACGCTGAGCAGCAGCGCGATCGCGAACGGCATTTCCAACAGGTAAAACGATAAAACGAACATAAACACCGCCGTCAGCGCGACCCCGACGGTGGCCAGCAAAGTGCCGCGCCCCAAAACGCTTTTGATCGACGGCCATCCGGATTCCAGCCCGCCGGAAAACAAAATGAACGCCAAAGCGAACGAACCGATGTAATTGCTCAGCTCCGCGGAATAAAACTGTATCCCCGCCCCGTCCGATCCGGCGATCATGCCGACGGCCAAGAAAACCAGCAAGGACGGTATCCCCAATTTACTGGAAATTCTGTTCGCGAAAACGCACATCAACAACAATACGCCGCCAAGGGCCATTAAAATTTCCAGTTTCATGAAATACCTCTAAAATCTTTTGAAAATAACACTATTCAGTGTGCCTGATTTTTTTGATAAAAGTCAACGGACTTTTCGGTTTGACGCGATTTGATCCGGACATGAAAAAAGCGCCCCGCAGGGCGCTTTTTCCGGCATTCAAACGATCATTCCGCCGTTTCAAACGGATTGACGTTCTTGTTTTTATTTTCCATCGTTTTGCGGATGTCCATATACAGCAACACCGGCATGGCGACGTAAATCGACGAATAGGTGCCGACAATAATTCCCCACAGCATGATCAGGGCGAAACCCTGCAGCACGGATCCGCCCAAAAACAGCATCACCGTCAGCATGATGATCGTGGACATCCCCGTCAGCAGCGTGCGGGGCAGCATTTCGTTCGTCGTTTTATTGATCATCTCGTCAATCGGCATTTTGCGGTATTTGTGCAGGTTTTCGCGCATACGGTCATAGGAAACGATCGTGTCGTTGACCGAAAAACCGGCCAGCGTCATCAATCCGGCGATGATCGTCATGTCGAAATCCAGCTGGAACACGGAAAACAGGCCGACCGCGATGATGATGTCGTGGATCAGGGACAGCATCGTCCCCAACGCGAATTCCCATTCAAACCGCGTCCACACATACGCCGTGATCATCACGCCCGCCAGAATGACGGCCAGCACGCAGTTGCGGATCAATTCGGCGCCGACGCGCGGTCCGACCATTTCAACGCGGCGGAACGTGTATTCGTCGCCCAGTTCGGCGCGGATGACCTTGGTGATTTTCATCTGTTCCTGTTCGTTGTCGCCGCGTCCCAAAGCGGTGATCAGGACTTCCGTCCCGTTTTCCCCGACGGGCTGCAAATCGACGCCCAAACCGGACAGTCTGTCGCGCATATCCTTCATGTCGATTTTCTGTTCGGCCTGCACTTCCATCAAAACGCCGCCTTTGAAATCAATGCCGTAGTTCATGCCTTTGGTGGCGACGGACACGATCGAAATCAAACACAGCAGGACGGAAACGAAGAAAGCGGGTTTGCGCGCGCCGATGAAATTAATGTGCGTCGGTTTAATGAAATAGTGAATCAGTCTAGGCATTTCAAATACTCCTTACACATTGAGTTTCTTGGGTTTGCAGAATTTGACCCACGCCAGAATCAGGACTTTGGTCACATACACGGCGGTGAACACGGACGTCACCAACCCCAAACACGTCGTCACGCCGAACCCGCGGACAGGTCCGTTACCCAGCCAGATCAGGATCAATCCGGCGAACAGGCTGGTCAGGTTGGAATCGAAAATCGCCGACGAAGCGTTTTCAAAACCGGCCTCAACCGTGTTCAAAACGGATTTGCCGTAAGCCTGTTCCTCGCGCATACGTTCGTAAATCAAAACGTTGGCGTCCACGGCCATGCCCAACGTCAACGCGATACCGGCGATCCCCGGCAGCGTCAGCGTCGCCCCCAGCGCGCTCATCGCGCCGCACAGCAAAACCAAGTTCAGCACCAAAGCGATGTCGGCGAACAATCCGAACACACCGTAGGTGGCCACGACGAACGCCAACACCAAAACCATACCGATCAGGCACGATTTTTTACCGGCGTCGATCGAATCCGTTCCCAATCCGGGGCCGACGATGCGTTCTTCGACCACTTCCAGCGGCGCGGGCAAAGCGCCCGAACGCAGCATCAACGCCAAATCGGACGCACTTTGAACCGTAAAGCTGCCGGTGATGATGCCGGAACCGCCCGTGATCGCGCTTTTCACTTCGGGCGCGGTAATGACCTTGCCGTCCAAAACGATCGCCAGACGCCGGCCGACGCCGTCGCGCGTCGCCGCGCCGAAACGTTTGGAACCGTAGGAATTGAAACGGAAAGCGACAACGGGTTCCCCTTCGGCGAAATCGGCGCGGGCGTCCGTCAAATGTTCGCCCCCGACAATCGGTTTGCGCTCAATGACGTAAAACGCGGCGCTGGCGTCTTCCGCCCCCTGCACCACCTTTGATTCCGGCGAAATCTTGCCGCGGCGGGCATCCGCCATGGTCGTCGTTTCGTCAACGAAATGGAACGTCATTTTTGCGGTTTTCCCCAACAGTTTTTTGACTTCGTTCGGGTCTTCGACGCCGGGCAGCTGCACCTGAATACGGTCGGAACCCTGACGCATGATCGACGGTTCGCGCGTTCCCAGCTGGTCGATACGGCGGCGGACGATTTCAATCGACTGATCAACGGCGTTGGCTTTGATTTTCGTCAAAGCGACATCCGTATAGCGAACGGTCACGACATCGCCTTTTTCCGTCACGTCCAGATTGCCCTTGTCGATTTTACGCAGCAACTCTTTGGCCTTGGCGATTTGTTCGCTTTTCACGATTTTAACGGTCAAGGCGTCGTCCTGAACGGTCAGCCCCGTATAGCGGACGCCCTTTTCGCGCAAAACGCTGCGGGCGGCTTCCTGCACGGAATTCAGCTGGTCGATGACGACCTGTTTCAAATCCACCTGCAACAACAGCTGCGACCCGCCCTGCAGATCCAGCCCCAACGTCATCGGCTGCCACCATTCGGGCAGCTTTTCCTGCTGGCTTTTGGGCAGAAAATTGGGAATACAGAAAAACAGCCCCAACGCGGTGATCGCGCCGATCAGAGCCACTTTCCATTTCGGATAGTTAAACATCAGGGTTTCCTTTATTTCTTGGTTAAAACGTCTTTCAGGCCTTCGCTGCCCTTTTTGGCGTTATCGTTCACCGATTCCTCTTCCGTAAACGGCTGGTTCGGCTGAGAGCGGCGTCCCAAAACGCGGTCGCGCACGACGATGACGCGCACGCCGTCGGCGATTTCAACCAGCAAATCGTCCGAATTGGAACGGATGACTTTGCCGACGACGCCGCCCGTCCTCACGATCGTGTCGCCGCGGGAAACGTTCATCTGCATC
>CACYSU010000016.1 GCA_902777205.1 uncultured Rhodospirillales bacterium
GATCGCAGCCGTCAACGTCGTCTTGCCATGGTCAACGTGACCAATCGTGCCGATATTGCAATGCGGCTTCGTTCTTTCAAACTTCTCTTTTGCCATTTCCTAAATTCCTGACCGTAGATCGTTTATACAAAAAAGCCCCCAAAGCGGCGGCTGAAACCATATGCGGAAGCAACGGGCTTCCGTACCGTCGGCGCATCCGATCCCTTCCGGTTCCGGCGGACGCCTTATTTGGAGCGGGTGATGGGAATCGAACCCACGTAGTAAGCTTGGAAGGCTTCTGCTCTACCATTGAGCTACACCCGCAAGATGGTGGATGGGGCTAGATTCGAACTAGCGTACGCTCACGCGGGCAGATTTACAGTCTGCTGCCATTAACCACTCGGCCACCCATCCGGCCACTTGTCGCTACAAAATGTAACGTACCTGAAATAGTGGATTTCCGACCGGCTTGTCAACATAAAAAATCAAATATGTCTTTTTCTTTTAAAAAAAAGTGGTAAAACAGGACTTTAGTAGAGTTTTCAACAAGGAGCGCCCGCCGTGCCGCAGCATCAAAAAAAGCAGAATTTCAAAGAAAACCAGCCGCGCCGTTCAAAATCGCCCGCCAAAGAGGATAAAAACGGCGTCTGGCTTTACGGTTATCACGCCGTGACGGCGGCTTTGCAGAATCCGGCGCGCACGGTTCACCGCCTGCTGCTCAGTCGGGAAACGGCCAAAGAGCTGCCCGAAAAGCTGATTCCCGAAAACGTGTTTCCCGAATCCGCCGGCCGCGCCGAATTCGACCAGCTGCTGCCCGCCGGCGCGGTGCATCAGGGAATCGCGGCGTTCGTGTCCCCCCTGCCCGATTTGTATGAAACGGACATCGCGGACAAAACGCCGTCGGTCGTCGTGATTCTGGATCAGGTCACAGACCCGCACAACGTCGGCGCCGTGTTGCGTTCCGCCGCGGCGTTCGACGTGGATGCCGTGATCGTCACCCAGCGCAACGCGCCGGAAGCGACGGGCGCTTTGGCCAAATCGGCCAGCGGCGCGCTGGAGCTCGTCCCGCTGATTTACGTTTCCAATCTGGCGCGGACGATGGATTCGCTGAAAGAGCGCGGCTATTGGTGCGTCGGCATGGACGGCGCGGCGAAACAGACCCTGCGCGACGCCGCCCTGCCCCGCAAAGTCGCGCTGGTCATGGGATCGGAGGGATACGGCCTGCGCCGTCTGACCGCGCAGAACTGCGATTTTATGGTCAAGTTGCCGATTTCCCCGCGCGTCGAAAGCCTGAACGTGTCGAACGCGGCGGCGATCGCCCTGTACGACCTGAAATACAAACTGGGATGAACAAACAAGAATAAAGAGCGTCTTAAACTTCTTTTAGCTTTTCGGCGTTATGTAGAAAAAATGCTTTCCAACAACAAAGGCGACAACGGTATGCAAACGAATTCCCCCGCCGGCCGCGAACAGGCGCAGGCGAACTGTCTTGGCAGAATTTTGCGTTCAACCAAAGCGTTGATCGACCAGATCGGGGACAAAGCCGCCGATTTGGTGGCGGACGACATGGAAAGCGAATTTTCGTTCGACCGTCCGAAATCGCCGCGTTTCCGGTCGCTGCAGATGTTTCTGGCCGGCACGGTCATCGGCGCCGGCACCGTGTTCGGCGCGGTCAAATACTCCGCCGCGCACAATTCGGCCGAAGACGCCGCGGCCGCGCTGATTCAGGAACGCGCCGCCGAGAAACAGACGCTGACCCCCGTCGCGCGAATCGACCTGCCTTTGGACGACGCCGCGACGGAAGAGGCGGAAACCGTCGCCGAAACCGGCCCCGAACAGACCGTCGTCCCCGATTCGACGGAATCTTTCACCCTGAAACCGCGTCAGAACCTGTCCGTCGTTTTGAAACAAGGCGGATTGACGAGTCGCGAGATCTATCTGGTGACCGAATCGCTGGGCGAAGTGCTGGATCTGAAACGTATTCAGGTCGGCGACAAGGTTGAAATCGGAAAGCTCAACACGGAAACGGACGAAAAATCCCTGCTGTGCGTCACGGTGGAGGACCGGCACGGCAACCGGTACACCGCCACGCGGGTGGAACCGGAGGTGTTCACCGCCAGCCTGACCGAACCCGAGGTCGATTTGAAAACGGAATACGCGTCGGGCGTCATTGACGGCGCGTTTGTCACTAACGCCAAGCAATCCGGTATTCCGACGAACGTCATCCAACAGATTGTCTGGGCTTTCGACGGGCCGGTCGATTTTTCGCGCGACCTGCGCAAAGGCGACACGTTCACTGCCGTTTTCCAAAAGGAATACAACAAGGACGGCGCGCCGACCGGCAACGGCGCCCTGCTGTACGCCGAAATCGGCACGCGCGGGAAAAAACACGAACGCTATTTATATAAGGATTCGCAGGATCGCGAGGACTATTACGACGAAACCGGCAAGATCGCGCGCAAACTGTTTACTATGCACCCGCTGAAAAAACCGCGCCTGACCTCTAAATTCGGCCAACGCAAACATCCGATTCTGGGATACACGATCATGCATTGGGGAACGGATTTCGGCGCGCCGGTCGGGACGCCGATTCGCGCCCCCGGCGAAGGGACGATCACACAGGTCAAACGCGGCGGTTCGTACGGACTGTACATTCAAATCAAGCACAATTCGGAATATTCCACCGCCTACGCGCATATGAGCGAGTTTCACAAAAACTCGAAAGTCGGGCGCAAAGTCAAAGCGGGCGACATCATCGGCTATGTCGGCAACACGGGACGTTCGACCGGCCCGCACCTGCATTGGGAATTGATCAAAAACGGCAAGAAAATCAGCGCGACGACCCAGCGCATCACGGCGCAGCGCAAATTAAAGGGCGAAGAACTGGAACGCTTTTACGCCGAACGCGACCGGATTCGCGAAAACGTGACCGGCGACGAAATCGCCTACGCCAAAGCCGAGGCTTTGCCCGAAGCGCGCAAAATGGCGTATCAGGGCGAACCCAAACCCAAAAAGGTCGCCAAGCGCAAAACGCGTCCGCAAAAAACGGCCGCCCGCATCACGCGCCGCCGCAGCGGCGGTTAGACCGTCGGCCGGACAACGCAAAACGGGCTTTTAAACCAAGCCCGTTTCTTTTATTCAAAAAAAGCGTTATACTGTTTTTAATTTGCAGCAGATGACGTTTGCCCTGAACCTTTTATGGAAATACCAACAACAATACGGATCGAATTTTGACACGACCGCCTTTATGGACGCCGCCGCGAAAGGAAACGCCGCCTCTTTGAATCCCGACGACTTTTTAAAAGACCGGTCGAAGAAAAACGCGCCGGAAAAGATCGACGACAAAGATAAAAACAAAGATAAAAACAAGGATAAGGACAAAGATAAGGATAAAAAGAAAGACGACGGCAAACCGAAAATCGGCGGCGGCAACGGCGGATACAACCTTGATTTCTCGAACGGCCAATGCACGGCGGAAGGATTCGGCAGTCACGCCGGACAAGATTTGGCCGCCGGAAATCCGCGCGCCATGTTTATGCTGATCTGCAAAAATTTCAACGCCGAATTCGATCGGGAAAACTTGCCGCCGGAAGAACGGATCACCGAACTGTCCATTCCGCCGCATGATAAAAATTATGAAAAAATCACGCGCGCCGCGTTCAAAGCTTCGGTGGACAGCAACATCATTCTGGCCGGTTCCCTGCCGAAAGACAAAGCGTTTTACGCGCAGCTGAAACAGGATTTCATGAAAAATCCGAAGCACACGGAAAAGGATTGGGCGCGCCTGACCAGCTTTGTTCCGCCCAAATACCTGCCCCGTGATGCGGAAAAAGACAAAAACGCCAACAAAACGGCGATCCGGCCGGACGTTTTGGCCGCGAAACGGGCGCGAACGGGACGTTGACCGTTTGATAAAAAAGCCTCCGGCCGGACGGTCGGAGGCTTTTTTTACGGGTTGTCCGGATCACATATCCATCGTCGTGCCGCGGCCGCGCATGGCGTAGGGATGCGCCGACGACGTTTGCAAAGACGGATTGTACATCAGGCAGTTCGGGATACAGTCACATTCGGCGGCGATTTTAATGCCTTTGGCGATTTTGCCTTCCTTGCGCAGCTCGAACAGCCGGCCGACGATGCGGTCGCGCAACGTCCACGGATCGACCGTGTTGACAAAGATTTTCGTCACGGCCTCGAAACCGGCGGGATTGCTGATGCGCCATTTGATCAGGATGTGCCACGGCACGGCGACATCCACCGCGGGCGGCCGGTAATACCATTCCTCGTTGCACGGGATTTCGCTGCCCATCGCGGCGTGGCAGGCGTGCACCAGATCGGACATCCCCTTGATCTGTTCGGGCGTCTGGTTCCACGGCTGGTTCTTTTCGGCTTTAGAATAAATCGCCAGCGTCGGATAGCGGTGTCCGAAATCGGCGAACGCGACGGCGTAATCGTTTTCGGCGAACACCAGATTCTGATATCCGGCGTAGTTCACGGCGTAATCGTTGTACATATTGGGATTTTCGCGCGCCGCTTCAAATTCGGCGGCGTTGGACGCGCTGATCCCGTCGATCGCGACCAGCTGTTTGTGCAGGTGGTCGAACGACGCGCCCGCTTGGTTCAGCCAGTTTTGGAACACCGTGACATAGCGGACGTAACGGTTGTTCAGATAAATGTCTTTCAGCGCGCCGATCGTGAAATTAATGTACTGGTAGTGCATTTCCGGCGTCAGCGTCCCCGACGACGCGTTGACATCGTCCGTGCCTTCGACGAAATGGCGTTTGCCGACGATCAGTTCGTGACCGCCCGCGAAAAAGCTGTTGGCCATTTTCAGTTTGCGCCCCGACGAAATGCTGTCGATTTCCTCGCGCGACAGGCCGCTCATTTTCAGCTTGGCTTCGATGATGTCCAAAACGTGCTGGCGGCCTTCGGGTTCGGCGATGTAGGCTTCGCGGTGGGCGTTGGCCTTGTCCGTGATGACATAGGCGTAGTTCTTTTCCCAATATTCGTAAGAAATGATTTCAAACAGGTTCGGGATGCGCCGGAATTCCGCCGTCGTGTCGAACAGCTGCGACACTTTCAGGTTTTCCAGCACGCTGAACGTGCCGTCCGCGTTTCTAACCAAGCGCGATTTTTCCGGCGGCGTTTTCAAATAGTTGGACGGACAGAACGAACAAAAATCCTCCACCCCGCCGTGCGGCGCGGGTTTCGCGGCGTCGGCCTTTTTATTGACGGTCGGGCGTTTGCCGCGGCCGGGGACGGTCCACACCTGCGTTCCGGTGAACGGGTTGACCTGTTTGACGGTGCCGTCGGGCATTTTTTGCAGGAAGTTTTGTTCAAAAACACTATTCAGCATGACTGATCCCCTGTTTTTTTAGGTGTAAAGTCCTTATCCGACTTAATGTTGTATAGAATATCCGCCGGAAAATCCAGCTTTTAATCGAAAAAATTTCCGCCGTTCCGGTCGATAAATGATTGACGAAAGGCGCGTAAAAGGTAATTCTGAATCCCAGAATATTTTTTCGGAGGTTTTATAATTATGAAAGTTATGTTTGTCACGAACGAATACCCCCCGTACATTTACGGCGGCGCGGGCGTTCACGTCGAATACCTGTCAAAGGAACTGGCGAAACTGATGGAGGTCGAGGTGCGCAGTTTCCACGACCAGAAATCGGCCGAGGGGAATCTGGTCGTCAACGGCAAAACGCCCGACGCGTCGCTGTTCAAGGATTGCCCCAAGGAACTGACTTCGCCGTTGAAAGCGTTTTACGAAGGGCTGGTTTTCGCGGGCGAAAACATGACCGCCGACATCGCGCACTGCCACACATGGTACGCGCATTTCGCGGGCATTCTGGCCAAAATGCTGTACGGCATCCCCTTGGTCGTCACGGTTCATTCGCTGGAACCCCTGCGTCCGTGGAAACGCGAACAGCTGGGGCGCGGCTACGACGTGTCCAGCTGGGTGGAAAAAACGGCGCTGGAAATGGCGGACGCCGTCATCGCCGTTTCGACCAGCACCAAAGAGGACGTGCTGCGCCTGTTCCCGAAAATCGACCCCGCCAAAGTGTCGATCATCTACAACGGCATTGATGTCAACCAGTACAAAGAAGTCGAAGACACCGCCGTTTTGCAGAAATTCGGCATCCGCACGGACAAACCCTACGTCCTGTTCGTCGGCCGCATGACGCGCCAGAAAGGCTTGCTGTATTTGCTGAAAGCGGCGGCGAAGCTGGATCCCGACGCGCAGCTGGTGCTGTGCGCGGGCGACGCCGACACGCCTGAAATGAAAGCGGAATTGGAAGGCATGGTCAACGCGTTGAAACAGGTTCGCTCCGGCGTCGTCTGGATCCCCGAAATGGTTTCGCGCGAAGAGGCGATCGCCCTTTATTCGCAGGCGGCCGTGTTCTGCTGCCCGTCGATTTACGAACCGTTCGGCATCATCAATCTGGAAGCCATGGCCTGCGGCACCCCCGTCGTCGCCAGCGCGGTCGGCGGCATCCGCGAAGTCGTCGTTGACGGCGAAACGGGCTATCTGGTCGATCCCGACCTGTCCGACGTGTTCCCGCACGATCCGAAGGACGGCGACGCGTTCGGCGCGCGTTTGGCGGAAAAGATCAACACGCTGATCCGCGATCCCGCTTTGGCCAAGAAAATGGGACAGGCCGGACGCCAGCGCGTCGAAAAACATTTCAGCTGGCAAAGCATCGCCCTGCAGACCAAAGAGCTGTACGCCAAGCTGATCGAAGCGAACAAGGCGAAATAATTTTCAAATCTTTACGGAAACAGCCCCTTTCGGGGCTGTTTTTTTTGAACTTTTATTGGACACTCACGCGCGGCGGACGATGAAGTTTTCAAACAACCCGCGCAGTTCGTCCAACAAATCCCTGTCGGTGAAAAACGCCGAAACGTCAAGCGGATCGGGCGGATTTTTTTCCGACGGATGCGGCCGGTATTCCTGCAAAGCGTAGGTTTTCACCCCTTTGGCGGCCAGCGCGCGCGCCAGCGTCCGCAATTCGTCCTTTGAAATCACGCGGGGATCCAGCGTCGTGCGGCATTCCAGTTCAACGCCGGAACGGATCAAAGCGTCCAGACACGCCTCGACCGTCGCGCGGCGCGAATGGGGGATGCGGAATTCATAGGCGTCAAACACCGTTTTGACATCGAAACCGACCCACGACAGCAGCGGCAAGACCTGTTCCAACCGTTCAAGGTTCACGCCCGACGTGTGCAATCCGACCTGATACCCCATATCCTTGACGTATTTCATGGATTCGTACAAATCGGGCTGCGCCAGCGGTTCGCCGCCGGAAAACACGATGCCGTCCAACAGCTTCTTGCGGTCGTCCAGAAATTCGGCGAACTGTTCCCACGATATGAACGGCTTGCCCTTGAAATCCTGCAATTCCGGATTGTGACAGTACGGACAGCGCAGCGGACATCCCAGACAAAATAAAACGGCGGCGAGTCTTTCGGGGAAATCCACCGTTGTGAAAGACTCCACGCCGCCGATGATTACAGGCATGAGCGAATTATTCCGCCGCTACGTCCATAAAAGCGGACATCGCCTTTTTTTCGGAAAAGCATTTGCGTTCCGCGTATTCGCTTTTTTTGCCGATGTTGAATTCGGATACCGGACGGAAATATCCCATGACGCGTGTCCAAACTTCGCACGGCTGACGTTCGGAATCGGAAAGCTGAATGTTAGTGTCTTTTGTCATGTTCTCTACTCGCTAAGTTCTAAAGTTAAAGATAATCGTTTTGCGTTGCGTGTGCAAGCCTGTTTAACAGGCGCAGGCTTGCTGGCGTTTGACGGCGATGAGTTCCTCATCGCACAAGGGGCAGAATTTGTGTTCGCCCGAAATGTATCCGTGTTTGGGACAAATAGAGAAAGTAGGTGTCACCGTCACATAGGGTATCCTATAATTCTCTAAAATTCTCTTAAGAAGCGTGCGGCACGCCTTCGCCGACGACACCCGTTCGCCCATGTACAGGTGCATGACCGTGCCGCCCGTGTACTTCGACTGCAGGGATTCCTGCAGGTTCAGCGCGGTGAACGGATCGTCCGTGAACCCGACCGGCAGCTGCGAAGAGTTCGTGTAGTACGGCGCGGATTTCGTCCCCGCCTGAATGATGTCGGGATAGCGTTTCTGATCTTCCTTGGCCAGACGGTAGGTCGTGCCTTCGGCCGGCGTGGCTTCAAGGTTGTACATACTGCCGGTTTCCTGCTGGAATTCGACCATCTTGTTGCGGATGTATTCCAGAAAACGGTTGGCGAAATCCTGACCGAACGAATCGGTGATGTCGTGTTCGTCGTTCGTGAAATTGCGGATCATTTCGTTGATGCCGTTGACGCCGATCGTTGAAAAATGGTTGCGCAGCGTGCCCAGATAGCGTTTCGTGAACGGAAACAGCCCCGCGTCCATGTGGCGCTGAATGACTTTGCGCTTGATTTCCAGCGTCGTGCGCGCCAAATCCATCAATTCGTCCAAACGTTTCATCATTCCCGCTTCGTCGCCTTTGAACAGATAGCCCAAACGCGCGCAGTTCAGCGTAACGACGCCGATCGACCCCGTTTGTTCGGCCGATCCGAACAATCCGTTGCCTCTGGCCAGCAGCTGGCGCAGATCCAGCTGCAGACGGCAGCACATCGAACGCACCTGCCCCGGTTTCAGGCTGGAATTGATGAAGTTCTGGAAATAGGGCAAGCCGTATTTCGCCGTCATCTCGAACAACAGGTTCGCGTTTTCGCTTTCCCACGGGAAATCGGGCGTGATGTTGTACGTCGGGATCGGGAACGTGAACAGGCGTCCCTTGGCGTCGCCGGCGGTCATGACCTCGATGTAGGCTTTGTTGATCATGTCCATTTCGACCTGCAGATCGCCGTAGGTGAAATCCATTTCCTCGCCGCCGATGACGGGGTTCTGTTCGCGCAGGTCCTCGGGGCAGACCCAGTCGAACGTCAGGTTCGTAAAGGGCGTCTGCGTCCCCCAGCGCGACGGAACGTTCAGGTTGTAGATGAATTCCTGAAAATTCTGCTTCACTTCGTTATAGGTCAGCTTGTCCTTGCGGATGAACGGCGCCAGATAGGTATCGACGGATGAAAAGGCTTGCGCCCCCGCCCATTCGTTTTGCAAAGTGCCCAAAAAGTTCACCATTTGCCCCAAAGCGGACCCCAAATGTTTGGGAATGCCGGATTCGACTTTCCCCGGAACGCCGTTCAGCCCTTCCTGCAGCAGGGCGCGCAAAGACCACCCCGCGCAATATCCCGACAGCATATCCAGATCGTGGATGTGGAAATCGCCGTTGCGGTGCGCTTCGCCGGCCGCCTGCGGATAAACGTGCGACAGCCAGTAGTTCGCGATGATCTTGCCCGAAACGTTCAGGATCAGCCCGCCCAGAGAATACCCCTGATTGGCGTTCGCGTTGACGCGCCAATCCGCGCGTTCCAGATATTCGTTGACCGACGACGCGACATCCACCAGCGTCTTTTTGTCCTGACGGGATTTGTTGCGGTTTTCGCGGTAAACAATATAGGCGCGCGCCGTTTTGTAATAGTTCGCGGAAATCAAAACCTGTTCGACGACATCCTGAATCTGTTCGATCGTCGGCAGAACGCCTTTGGAAAAGCGATGGCGCAAAACCTTGGTCACCTGATTGGTCAGCAAAGACGCCTCGTCTTCGTCGAATTCTCCGGTCGCGTCGCCGGCGCGGCGGATGGCGGACATGATTTTTTCGGAATTGAAAATCACCTGCGTTCCGTCGCGTTTGACGATGCGGGACAAATCCTTGCTGGCGTCGTCGTCGTCCGCGTTGACAATCTCTAATTTCGGTGTCTGTTCAGACATGAAAATCTCCGTTTACTGGGTTTCGCGTGTTGTGACGGACAACACAACAGATTGTGTTCCGCCCCTCTTTACTGCGACAATATATTGTAACCTTCCGGTCTTGCAACCGAAAAAAAATATTTTTTCGATTGACAGGAAAAACGTCGGC
The DNA here is from genome assembly GCA_902777205.1 of uncultured Rhodospirillales bacterium. Classification (GTDB taxonomy): domain Bacteria; phylum Pseudomonadota; class Alphaproteobacteria; order CAAGCB01; family CAG-977; genus UBA11549. Next base: position 9,970 of record CACYSU010000016.1, read on the forward strand.
TTTCCGCCGTTTTCAAAGTTCGGCCGCGTTCATTTTCTTAACGGCTTTTTAACCTTTGGCGTTTTGACAACAATATCCGTTCGCGCGCCCGTGTCAAACGGAAAAACGCAACCTGTTGTTTTGCGCCGATTCACATACGGAAAAAGGGGCGGTCGTCCCGCCCCCTCTTTCGCGAATCAGGAAAAATTCAGATGTTTCTGCCCAATTTATAGGCCTGTTCCGGATATTCCGTCCCGTTGACCGCGCCGACCGGCCAGACGCCCGAAGCGATCACACGCCCCGCGTCCGTCCATCCCGGATAGTCCAGCAGGACTTCGTAATGCGATTCGATCGGCACGGCCTGCGACGGACGCGTGTTGGCGTACGTCATCAGCAGCACGGCCTTTTTCGGCGCGTGGATTTTGCCGTTGATCGCGTAGAACCGGTCGATGACGGCTTTCAGCTGCGCGGAAAACCCGAAATAATACATGGGCGAAGCGAACACGACGACATCGGCGTCCGCGATGTTTTCGCGCACGAAATTGAAATCGTCGTTGAAAACGCAATCGCCGTCCATACCGCACCGGTTGCGCGCGATGCACGGATGCACGTTTTTAAACGCCGCGTCGAATCGCGCGACCGTGTGACCGGCCTCTTGCACGCCCTTGGCGAACGAATCCGCCAAAATCGCGGAGTTTCCGCCCTTGCGCGGACTGCCCGTCAGGATCAGAATCTTCTGCGGCTTGGTCGATTTTTCCGCGGCGACGCTTTTCCGGCCGGACAGGATCGCGCCCGCGACGGCGGCGGCCGTGCCGGCCGCCAGCGTCTTTTTCAAAAATTCACGGCGTTCCATCGCGTCCCCCGATCACAGCTTGGAATATTCTTCGTCCGAAACGGGTTCCAGCCATTCGTTGGACTGGTTTTCCCCCGGAACTTCGATCGCGATGTGCGAAAACCACGAATCGGCCTTGGCGCCGTGCCAGTGTTTGACGTTGGCGGGAATCGTGACGACCATCCCGGGCGTCAGGGAAACGGCGGGCTTGCCCCATTCCTGATACCACCCTTCGCCGGCCGTGCAGATCAGAATCCGGCCGCCGCTCGCGGTCGCGTGATGAACGTGCCAGTTGTTGCGCGTCGCCGGTTCAAACGTCACGTTTGACATATGCAGCGCGGTTTCCTGCGGATTCGTCAGCGGGTTCAGATACGAATCGCCGATGAAGTATTTGGCGTAGGCCGTGTTCAGATTTCCTTTGCCGAAAACGTTTTGCTTGGCGAAATCGGATTCGTCGCGAACCGCGGCGATTTTCAAAATCTCGTCCACCTGCGAATCGGTCACGCCGTTGTGTTTGGCGATGGCGATGTGGCTTTTCAGCTGCGGCGCGGCGTGCGGCAGCTGCGCCAAAAACGCGACCGTGGCGATTTCGCGCGTTTTCCAATCGACGTTGTCGCGGGCGAAAATGTCGCCGAACAGATGCGCTTTCAAATATTCGTCGATCGCGGGGGCGAAATCGAACAAGGGGCCTTTGACTTCGCGGCCGGTCAGCTTCGTCTGGTTTTCCGTACCGAAATCAACGCTTTTTCCGGCGGGCAAAGGCGACGGCGCCGCGCCCTCGGCATCCTTTCCGCCCCGTTCGGCGACCAGCGTCCGCAGCGTGTCCAGCGAATTCAGCGCGGCGGGAAATCCGGCGTAGGCGTACAGCTGGGTCAGAATTTCCTTATAGGTGTTAACGGGGATTCCCGCGTCCAAACCGGCGGCCAGCGCGGTTTTCAACGCGGCGTAATTGCCGCGCGCGGCGGCGGCGGAAACCGCGGCGACCGATTGTTCCATCGGGGTTAAAGACGAATTTGTTTTCATAACGGACTCCTTTGCGATGCAGGGCGTCGCCAGCAATGCCGAACAAATAAACGAAACGAAAAGCTTTTTCATGGCTTGTTCCCTTGATTGAATTGAACCATACCGGAATTGTGGTATTTAGAGTTCACTTTAAGTCAAGAAAAAAAACGAACCGCCCCGAAAAAAAATCCCCGTCCGTTCGATTCGGGCGGGGAAGGACGAAGCCGTCATTTTCTTTTCTGCTTTCGCAGCGCCTCCGCGCCGGAAACGACATCCAGCAATTCGGTCGTGATGTTTTCCTGACGCATTTGCTGGTATTCCAGATTCATGCTTTCCAGATTTTCGTCAATGTTCTTTTCCGCCGCCTGCATGGTCGTCAAACGCATATGGTGTTCGGCGGACAACGCTTCGGTGATCGCGGTGGACAGCTCGATCAGCAGCCGTTCCCGCACCAGCGCGGAATAAATCGCGGACGCGGGCAGCGTGTAGGTCGGGAAATTACGCCCCGGCCACCCCATTTTCTTCACGCGTTCCAGCCATTCCGTCCCCAGCGGCATCAGCAGGGTTTCCGTCGGCGCGACGCTGACCCCGCGTTTATGGCTGTAAAACACATAGACATGGGTGATGCGGTTCGCGCGCATATGCTCGTCCGCCGTGACCAGAACGGACGCCGCCGTTTTGCTGACCGCCTTGACGGAATTGGAAACGGGATAGTTCGCCGCGACGTTCCATTGATTGCGCTGCAGCTGGTCGATGATCTGGCGTCCGACCGCGATAAAGACAGACCGGTCGATTTTGAACCCCTTTTCGATCAGCGTTTTCTGGGCATAACGGACGACTTCGCGGTTCATTTTGCCGACCAATCCCGTGTCCGACCCGATCAGAACCGCCAAAGCGCGTTTCGCGTCGGGCTTGACCGCGGCCGTTTTGGGCAGCTCCAGCTCGCCGTTTTTCATCAAAGCGACCGCCCCCAGATTGATCGTGCGGCCGTATTCGATCAAAGACTTCAAAGCCGTGTCGTACTGGATGATGCTGACGGCCGACAGCGATTTCATCGTCGAAACGATGGAACGCAGGTCTTGCGTCGTTTTGATCCGCTTTTGCAGTCCTTCGATATCCATGCCGCCCCCTTTGCCTTACACCTGTTTGGCGGACAGGACGCGTTCGTTGACCAAAGCTTCGCGGATGTCGTCGGCCAGCGCCTTTTTGCGTTCGGGCGACAATTTTTCGCGGTGCAGGATCAAATCGGCCGTTTCCTTATGCTTCGTTTTCATCAAATACGCGATGACTCGGTACGCCTTTTCGCGCAGCTTGTCGGAAACGTTGTCCAGCAGCCCTTCGGTCGTCGCGAACAACACCGCGATCTGTTCCACGACGGGAACGGGCGCGAACTGCTTTTGCTGCATGACGGCGCGGATGGCGCGGCCGCGTTTCAGCTGACGTTCCGTTTCCGCGTCCAGATGCGAACGGAATTTGGCGAAGCTTTCCAGCTCCTCGAACTGTGAAAACGCCAGTTTCAAAGGCCCGACCAGCGAACTGTACGCCGGCAGCTGCGCGTCGCCGCCCACGCGGGACACCGACCGCCCCGTGTCGATCGCGGGCAGGATGCCTTTCTGGAACATCGGCGAAGACAGGTAGATCTGACCGTCCGTAATGGAAATGATGTTCGTCGGAATATAGGCGGAGATGTTCTGCGCCTCGGTTTCCACGATCGGCAGAGCCGTCAGCGACCCGCCGCCGTATTCGGGACGCAGGCGCGTCGAACGTTCCAGCAAACGCGAATGAATGTAGAAAATGTCGCCGGGGAAGGCTTCGCGTCCGGGGGGACGGCGCAGCAGCAGCGACAATTCGCGGTACGCGCGGGCGTGGTTGGTCAGATCGTCGTAAACGACCAGAACGTCCTTGCCCTTTTCCATAAAGTATTCGCCGATCGCCGTCGCCGCATAGGGGGCGATGTACTGCATCCCCGCCGTTTCGTCGCCGGACGCCGCCACAACGATCGTGTTTTTCATCACGTCGTATTTTTTCAGGCTGTCCACCACGCGGGCGATGGCTGTGCCGCGCTGGGCGATCGCGCAGTAAATGCAGATGACGCCGGTGTTTTTCTGGTTGATGATCGCGTCGATCGCCAAAGCGGTTTTGCCCGTCTGCCGGTCGCCCAAGATCAATTCGCGCTGTCCGCGGCCGATCGGCGTGAACGAATCGATCGCCTTGATCCCCGTTTGCAGCGGCGAAGAAACCGGCGCGCGGGACATGATCGGATAGGCTTCGCGTTCGATTTTGCGGCGGTTGACGGTGACGATGCGCCCTTCGCCGTCCAGCGGGTTGCCCAGCGGGTCGATCACGCGCCCCAACAGACGTTCGCCGACGGGCACGTCAACGACGCGGCCGGTGCGATAGACGCGGTCGCCGGCCTTGACGCCGTCGGGACGGTTCAGGAAAACGACGCCGACGGAATCTTCGGACAATGTAAAGGTCATACCGGTGACATTGTCGGGGAAACTCAGCAATTCCTCCATTTGGACGTTGTCCAAACGGGACACTTCGGCCGTCCCGCCGGATATCGACGAAACCGTGCTGATTTCCTCGATATTCATTTTGGCCGATTGCAGGTCGATCGTGTCCTGAACCGCGCCGAATGCGTCTTTTACAGCTTCTATTAACATACCGGCTCCGTTTGTTTGATCAGTTTTCTTCGCGGCTGAGGCGCAGAGAGATGTTTTCCAGCGCGTCGTGCATTTTCGCCGTGAACGTGTTCAGGTAATCGTCCAGATTCCACGAAACGACGTTGCCGTTGACGGAAAATTCAATGCCGCACAGCAAACGCGGGTTGACGTTGAAAACGAACTGCGGATTTTCCGCTTCCAAAACGTCGGACAGCATCTTTTTCAATTCGTCCCGCGTTTCGGGCGTCAGCTCTTCGGAAGTGGTGATTTGCAAAGGCACGTCCGCGTCCGCGGCCAGAATTTTTTTATCCTTGGCGGACAGTTCCTCCAACTGGTGTTTGAACACGGAAACGAACCGCGCCTCCAGCTCTTCGTCGGCCATGCGCTTGAACGCCTTGCGGGCGAAATCCAAAAAGTTGGTCACGACCGTCTGACGGACTTCGTTGATCATCAACGCCTTTTCGCGATCCAGCTCCTGCTGCAGCAGCAAACGTTTTTCCAGCACTTCGGCCTGCACGTCGTGTTCCAGCTGTTTGCGCAGGTTTTCGGCCTCTTCGCGGGCTTCGTTCAAAATCTGCGCGCGTTCGTTGTCGATGGCCAGATAACGCTTGTTCAGCTCGTCCAGCTTCTTTTCGGCGTCGGACGCCAGATCTTCGGCGTTTTTGATTTCGCCGGCGATGTGTTTTTCGCGCTTGTCAATCGCGACCAGCAAGGGTTTGTACAGGAATTTGTACAACGCCCAGGCCAAAATCGTGAAATTGACGATTTGCGCCATTACGGTTGTAAAATCTAAAGACATTCTTTTTATCCCTGTCTGTTAAAGGGGAAAAGCGGATCACTTCGCGGCGACGGAAACGGCGTACTGCCAGAACGGATTGGCGAACAGCAAAATCATCGCGACGACAAAGCAGTAAATGCCCGACGTTTCGACGATCGCCAAGGAAATGAACATCGTGCGGGAAATGGAACCGGCTTCGTCGGGCTGCTGCGCCAAAGACGTCAGCCCCGAAGCGACCGCGTACCCTTCGGCCAAACCGGCGGCCGACGCGCCGACGCACAGACAAAAGCCCGCGGTGAAAATAGAAATCGAACCCAAAATAGCAGCTAAATCCATAATACAGTCCTCCTGTTTATCATAAAGTTTCGTTATCGGTCGCGACGGGCTTTTTATCCTGCGCGGGGACGCCGTCATCGTCGCCGTGGACGGATGAAACGTACATCAACGCCAGCATCGCGAAAATGTAAGCCTGAATCATACCGGTGAACAGCCCCAGCACCTGCATGGGCAAAGGCAGAATGAACGGAACCAGCATCAGGCAGATCGACCCGATGATGACGCCCGACAGGACGTTGCCGAACAAACGGACGGCCATCGCCCCCGTTGACGTCAGTTCGCTTAAAATGTTAAAGGGCAGCATCGCGGGCGACGGTTCCAGATATTTTTTCAAATACTTTTTCATCCCCGCCGTTTTGATCCCGAAGAACGGAACCCCCAGCAGCACCATGGACGCCAGCGCCGCCGTCGTGGACAGGGACGCCGTCGGCGTTTTGAACGTCGGAATGATCGTCAGCAGGTTGCACGTCAGGATGAACAAAAACAACGTCCCGATGAACGGCAGGTACGTCATCGTGTTGACGCCTTTCGTCATTTCGCTGATCTGGCCATAGATGATTTTGACCATGACCTCCATTGCCGTCTGCCAATGGGAAACTTTGTTGCCGGTTTTCAAATGTCTGGTCGCCAGCCACGAAACCAGCAGCAAAACCGCCATCACAATCCATGTTGACGCGATCGTCCAGTTCACGGGGAAATTGAAATACGGCAAAATGAAAGCTATTTGTTCGTCATACAATTCCAGCATACGCTTTACTCCCTACATTCCTTTTTCCTGCGCCAAATTCCGTTTGACAAAACGGACGATCGCGAACCGCGCCGCCAGCAATCCGGCCGCGCCGGCCAGCAGCGCCCGCGCGTCGTAAACGGCCAGCCCGTACAGTCCCGCGCACAGCAGAACCGACCGCAAAACCCAGCTGATAAAAAGGAACAGCTTTTTGCGTTCAACCTTTTTCAGCCGCGCGACAGACCACCACAGCCCGCCGAAATACAGCCCGCCCAACGCCAAACCGGCCAACGCGCCGACGCAAACCGCGACGGGATTCAAAACGGGCGTCATTCCTCTTCCTCCACTTCGGCGTGGATTTGAAATTCGTCGATCAGCTCATCCTGTTCCAAAACCTCTTCCGCCTTTTCATCGGCGTTTTCGCGCACTTCCTCCACCAACCGGTTGCGGCGGTCCTGTTCCTTTTGCGCGCGTTCGATTCCCTCGCGCTTCAGCCACTGCCACGCGCCGAACGCGCCGGCGAAAAATCCCAGCAGCAGAAAGTTCAGCGTCCACGACACATGGGCGACCTTGTAATGCGCGTCCATCCACCGTCCCAGCAACACGCCCAGAAACGTCGGAATCGGGATGTTCCACCCCAACGCCCCCAAAAACGCCAGCCCCATCGCGGGTTTGAAAGCGTCCTTGTCCGTTTGGTTGACCAGCCGGCGGGACGCGCGTTTCGCCAGCCGTTCGGCCAGCGCGCTTTCGGATTTCACCTGTGTCTGCTTTGTCGTATCGAAATCCATGACTATCCTTTCAACTGGTCGGGCTGGTTGTTGGTGTTCCGGAACATCACGCCGCGGGTCAATCCGACCTCCAGCCGCGCCATGGCGGCGTTGACGGTTTTGCGGTTTTCCTCGTCCTTTTTGAACTCTTCGGAAATCGTGCGGGACAATTCCTCCAGATTTTCGCTGACGACGGCGCGGCGCACGGACAGCAGAACGGTCGCGTTGTCCTTGACCAGAACGCCGCTGTCGCACGCCATGAACACCTCTTTGTCGGGATTCGCGGCGGGCGTGTACGACACCAGCCCCGGAACGACGACCGTCACGAAATCCGCGTGTTTGGGCAGGAACGTGAACGATCCGTCCAGCGCGTCGAAACGCACGCGGGTGATTTGTTCATCGACGACGACGCCGGCGGGGGTGAGCGCTTTCAACCTCATGCGGCTTTTTCCGCCTCCCTGATCTTTTCGGCCTTGGCCATCACGTCTTCCAGCGTGCCGACCATATAGAACGCGTTTTCGGGCACGTCGTCCAATTCGCCGGCCAAAATCTTTTCACATCCGCGCAGGGTGTCCTCCAATTCGACGGAACGCCCCTCCATTCCCGTAAAGTGGAACGTCGTAAAGAACGGCTGGGTCAGGAAACGTTCCAGCTTTCTGGCTTTCAGCACCGTTTTCTGGTCGTTTTCGGGCAGTTCGTCAAATCCCAGCATCGCGATGATGTCTTTCAATTCCTCGTATTCCGCCAAAGTTTTGCGCACGGCGGTCGCCACGCGGTAATGGCGTTCCCCGACCACCTGCGGCGTCAGCATGTTCGACCCCGACGCCAGCGGATCGACGGCGGGATACAGCCCCTGCGACACGCGGGCGCGCGACAAAACGATGTTCGACGACAAATGCGCGAACGTGTGGCTGGCCGACGGGTCGGTCAAATCGTCGGCGGGGACGTACACCGCCTGAATGGACGTGATCGCGCCGGTCGCCGTGGATGCGATGCGTTCCTGCAGCGACGCGATGTCGGTCGCCAAAGACGGCTGGTACCCCACGCGGGACGGCATCTGCCCCATCAAAACGGAAATTTCGGAACCGGCCTGAACGAAACGGAACACGTTGTCGATCAGCAGCAAAACGTCCTGCTTTTTCTCGTCGCGGAAATATTCCGCCATGGCCAAAGCGGCGTGCGCCACGCGGAAACGGATTCCGGGGGCTTCGTTCATCTGGCCGAACATCATGACGGTCTTGTCCAAAACGCCGGCGTCGCGCATTTCGCGGTACAGCTGTTCGCCTTCGCGGCAGCGTTCGCCGACGCCGCAAAACAGGGAAACGCCCTCGTAACGGCCGACCATGTTGTTGATCATTTCGGTGATCAGAACGGTTTTGCCCACGCCCGCGCCGCCGAACAAACCGGCCTTTCCGCCGCGTTCCATCGGCGCCAGCAGGTCGATCGCCTTGATGCCCGAAACGAAAACCTTTGAATCCACGCTGCGCCGCGCCAACGGCAGGGAATGGTTGTGAATGGGGCGGCGTTCGGTCGCCTCCAATTCCGCGCCGCCGTCGATCGTGTTGCCGAACACGTTGAACATACGACCCAAAATCTTGTCCCCGACGGGAACGGTCAGCATATGTTCGGTATCGACGACCTCTTGCCCGCGCGCCAAACCGCGCGTGGGCCCCATGGCCAAACCGCGCACCGTGCATCCGTCCAAATGCGCCTGCACCTCGATCACCAAGCCCCTGTTTTCGCCCGTCCGCAATTCGTTATAGACGGGGGGCAGCTTGTCTTCAAACCGGATATCGACCACGCTGCCCTGAATGGCGGTGATGTAGCCGACGTTTTCCTGCACCTGATTTTCTTCTGTATCCGACATAGGCGTCATCCCGAAAAATGCAAAAATTCAAACAATGGTTAAAGGGTAACTTTTTTAATCCCGAAAAGTAAAGGTATTTTTCCGCGAAACGGCTATAAAAAAAGACTTTTTCCCTTTGTTAATGATCAGGATAACATCCGAAAAGTTAAAAAAAGAATGAACGGCGCGCAGAGCGGCGAAAAAAAACGCCCCGAAGCGGATCAGGGCGTTTTTCGATTTGATCATTCGTCCACGTGAACGACCGGCGGCGGCACGATGTCCGGCGGCGTTTCAACCGGCGCGGGAACGGCCGCGGGCGGCGGCGTTTCAGGAACGGGCGCGGCGGCCGGCGGCGTTTCGGGCACGGGCGCGGCAGCCGGCGGCGTTTCGGGCACGGGCGGAACGGCGGCGGATTTTTCCGCGGCTTCCTCGGCGGCGATTTCGCGCGCCATGGCGGCGGCCGGCATTTTCGGCATTCCCAACCCTTTGCCCAAAGTCGATTTGAACCCTTTGATCACGGGGACTTTGATCACCTTGTGCGGCGTGTTTTCCGCGGGCATTCCGCCCTGCTGCTTTGCCGCCATCAACGCCGCGCGTTTCCACGCGGGCAGATCGGCGTATTCGTCGCCGCTTTCGTTCAGCTTGAACGTCGGCGGCGGAGGCGGCCGGTCGTCGATGTTGTCTTCCATCTTCCGTTCGACCGTAACGGCTTCCTCCAGCTGTTTGTTCTGGTCTTCGGGTTTCAGGACGACGATTTCGACGCCTTTCTTGTCCTTCGGGCGGATGATTTTGATCAGATCCTCGCCGCTGACCTTGTCGTACATCATCAAAACGGACAGCGGGTTTTCGATGTGGTGCTGAATCAGGCGTTTGATTTCACGCACGCCGTTTTTGGCGATGAAGACTTCGTCCGCGAACCATTTTCTGGCTTCCAAAGTCAGTTCGGCGCGCAAACCGACGGCCTTGGCGCGCTTGACGAATTTGTTCAGGTGGATGTCCACGATCGCCAGCAGGTTTTCCTCCGCCAATCCGTGGAACGGAATGATGTCGTCGATACGCGCCAGAAATTCGGGACGCAGGTTTTTGCGCAAAAACTCCATACGCTGATACCGCGGCAGGTTCGCGCCCAAGTTTGATGTCATGATCACGATCGTGTTGCGGAAATCGACCGTCACGCCCTTGCCGTCCGTCAAACGGCCTTCGTCCAGCAGCTGCAGCATCAGGTTCAGGATCTCGCTGTGCGCTTTTTCCAATTCGTCGAACAGCACGACTTGGTACGGACGCAAACGCACGGCTTCGGTCAGCACGCCGCCCTGTTCGTATCCGGGCGTCCCCGGCGGAGGACCCAACAGACGCGCGACCGACGATTTTTCCATGTATTCGGACATATCCAAACGCAGCAAAGCCGTTTCGTCGTCGAACATAAATTCGGACAAGGCCTTGGCCAATTCCGTTTTACCGACGCCGGTCGTACCGATGAACAGGAACGTGCCCAGCGGACGGTTCGGGTCTTGCAGCCCCGATTTCATACGCCTGACCGCGCCGGAAATGACGGAGATCGCCTCCGGCTGGCCGATGACGCGCCGCCCGATGAAGTTTTCCAGATCAATCAGCTTTTGCTTGTCCTCCGACCCGACCTTGTCCATCGGGATGCCCGTCCAAAACGAAACGATGTTCGCAACGTGCTGGTCGTTCAGAACGTTGTCCTTTGTCGATCCTTCGTCCAACGCCATCATCAGCCCCGTCGCCGCTTCGTCCAAAAGGTCGAGCGCCTTTTCCGGAAACAGCCGCGACTTGACATATCGGGCGGACATGGAAACGGCGCGCTGCAACACTTCGTCGGGGATTTTGATGCCGTACTTTTCCTCCAGCTTCGGCGCGATGCCGCGCAGGATGTCCGTCGTTTCGGCGGGGGTCGGCTCTTCGATGTACATCGTTTGCAGACAGCTCATCAAATCGGGATCGGTTTCGATATACATCTTATAGGCGTTCAATTCCGCCTCGACCACGCATTGAATGCCGCCGTCCAACACTTTGGGCTTCAGGAATTTCGGAATCTCGTGATTGCCGTTCGGCGTCATCGCCAAAAATCCCAAATCGTTGATGAACAGGATCTTTTCGCCTTTTGCCGCCTGCAGTTCCTGAAAAGCCTCTTTCAAATGGTCTTCGTATTCCGCCTGCGTTTTGGAATCAATCATCATCGTCGCGATATCGACGCCGACGATCGTGCGCCCGCGCAGCTTCGGGGGACAGTCGCCCGCCGCCAAAGCCGCCGCCACGCCGACGACGATCGACGTTTTGCCCAGCCCCGTCTGCCCCAACAGCATCGGGTTGCTTTTCATATCGCGCAGCAGGATGTGCATCACGCGGCGGATTTCCTTTTTACGGCCGACAACCTGTTTCAATTCGCCTTTTTTCAGCTTTTCGGCATAGTCGATGATGTATTTGCTGCCCATTCGTTTTTCCTTATCCCAGATATTCGCCGACGAAAGCGCGGTGCGTTTTTCCCGTCATCAGGATGTCGCCGCCGTTTTGCCATTCGATGACCAGCGATCCGCCGTCCATTTTGATTTCGGCCTTTCCGGCGTTCAACCCGCGGCGCGCCGCGGCGACCAAAGTCGCGCACGCCCCCGTGCCGCAAGCCTCGGTCAATCCCGCGCCGCGTTCCCACACCCGCATCCGGATCAAGTCAGAGGAAACGGGCTGCGCGAATTCGACGTTCACGCGGTCGGGAAACATCGGATGCGTTTCAACCATGCTTCCCCACTTTTCCACGTCGAAATGTTCGACATCGTCCACGAAAAACACGGCGTGCGGATTGCCGACCGACACGCAGCACGGTTCGGGCAGCCCTTTGTCGATCCCCGCCACCGCCAGCGTGTCGCACTCGCGCGCCAGAGGAATCTCGTCCCATTTCAGGCGCGGTTTGCCCATATTGACCGTCACCAGCCCGTTTTCCGCGCGCCAAGCCTTTAAAATCCGGCCGTCGGGGGATTCCATTTCCACGGCGTCCGCCCCCTGTTCGTCCATCAGCAGGCGCGCCGTGCACCGCGATCCGTTGCCGCACGCGCCGGCCGTCGATCCGTCGGCGTTGAAAAACAGGATCTTCACCGCCGCCTTGTCCGATTTTTCCAACAAAATCAGCTGGTCGAACCCGACGCCCGTTTTACGGTTGCCGATCGCGACGATTTGATCCGGCGTCAGGCCGATGTTTCCCGAACGGTTGTCAATGATGACAAAGTCGTTGCCCAGCCCGTCCATTTTGGTAAAGGGGATTTTCGTCATAACGCCAGCTTCCCGATCCGGTCCAAAGCCCGCAGCGTGTTTTCGCGCGTGCCGAACGATGTCAGGCGGACGTACCCTTCGCCGTATTTGCCGAACCCGCTGCCGGGGGTGCAGACCAGCTGCGCTTCGTTCAAAAACTTTTCAAACAAATCGACCGATGTCATGCCCGCGGGCGTCGCCAGCCAGATATAGGGCGCGTCAACGCCGCCATATACGGTGAATCCCTTGGCCGCCAGCGTTTCGCGGATCAGCCGCGCGTTTTCCATGTAATAGCCGACCGTTTCGCGCACCTGCTTTTTGCCGGCGTCGGAAAACACGGCTTCGGCCGCGCGCTGGACGATATAGGCGACGCCGTTGAATTTCGTCGAATGGCGGCGGCTCCACATCGGGTTGACCGCGACCGGTTCGCCTTTGGGGCCTTTGGCTTTCAGCGATTTCGGCACGACCATATAGGCGCACCGCACGCCCGTGAACCCCGCCGTTTTGGAAAACGACCGCAATTCGATCGCAACGTCTTTCGCCCCGTCGATTTCGTAAATGCTGTGCGGAATGTCGGGCGTCGTGATGTATTCCTTGTACGCGGAATCAAAGATGATGACCGCGCCGTTTTCCTTGGCGTACTTCACCCATTTTTCCAAATCGGCCTTGGTCAGAACCGACCCCGTCGGATTGTTGGGCGAACACAGGTAGATCAGATCGGCCGCCCCCTGCGGCAAAGCGGGGGAAAATCCCGTTTCGCGGACGCAGGGCAGATATTCGATTTCACGCCCCGCCATGATGTTCGTGTCGCGGTAAACGGGATAGACGGGATCCGGAATCGCAACGCGCGCGTTTTGCGAAAACAGCTCCTGCACGTTTCCGACATCGCATTTCGCGCCATCGGAAACAAAGATTTCGTCAATGTCGATCCCCAATCCGGCATAGTCGTTGTCCGCGATCGCGCGGCGCAAAAACTCGTACCCCTGTTCGGGGCCGTACCCGCGCATCGTCGCGGCGTCGCCCATTTCATCGACGGCTTTGTGCATCGCTTCGACGCACGCGGCGGGAATGGGCTGCGTCACGTCGCCGATGCCCAGACTGATGATGTCGGCGTCGGGCGTTTTTTCTTTGAACGCCTTTATTTTCTTGGCGATATCCTGAAACAGGTAGTTCGCTGACAAATCAAAATAGTGCGGATTGGCTTCGATCATCGTTTTTTCCTTTACGCGTTAAATATCTTTTTCACCGGCGCGTCGTAGATTTGCGCGGGCGTTCCGTCGTCGTCCATTTCGCAAACCAGAATTTGCGGCACGGATTCCAGCTTTTCCCAAACGTCGTCGGGCACGCCCGTCAGCCGCAGCGACGGCATTTTGTCGGAACGGATCAGCACCGCCTGATTGTCGCCCAGCGTCAGCCGCGGATTTTCCGGTTTGTCCATGAACCCGTCCATGACCAGCATCAGCTCGCCGTCGTCGTTATACAAAAAATCGTATTCCTCGATATCCATTTCTTACAGTCCTTTTGCAAAACGCCCGCGTATTTTAAGCGTTCACCCGCCCCCGCGTCAACGGATAAAAAGAACCCGCCGGAAACGGCGGGAACTTTCGTTTGATCAGCCGGCGGCGGCTTTCAGTTTTTCGATGCCTTTTTCAACGCGCTTCAAGCTTTCGTCCCGCCCGAACAGATAGACGGCCTCGACCGCGCCGACGGGGGTGCATTGCTTGCCCGTCAAAGCGGTGCGCACCGGCCACAGGAACTGGCCGTTTTTCATCCCCAGCCGTTCCGGAACGGCCAGCAGGACGTTGTGCACGCTTTCGATCGACGCGAAATCCGCGTCCGCCATGCCGGCGATGACGGCTTTCGCCTCTTCCAACGCTTTCAAAGCGATTTCCGGCGTCGTTTTCATTTTCTTGTGCACATACATTTCGATGTCGTATTCGGGCAGTTCGTCAATGAAATCGACCGCTTCGGGAATTTCGTTCAACACGTTGACGCGCGGCTGGACGAATTGCGACAACACCGCCAAATCGACATCGCGTTTGACCGCTTCCTTGTAATACGGCAAAGCGAGTTCGTGGAATTTTTCGACCGGCAGGGCGCGCAGATAAACGCCGTTCATCCATTTCAGCTTTTCGCCGTCGAAAATCGCGGGGGATTTGTTGATCCCGTCGATGTTGAAGATTTTTTCCAGCTCCGCCATGGAAAAGATTTCCTGATCGTTTTTCGCGCTCCACCCCAGCAGGATGATGTAATTCACGATCGCTTCGGGCAGATAGCCTTTGGCGACCAAGTCTTGGAACGACGCGTCGCCGTTGCGTTTGGACAGCTTGTTGTGTTCGTCCTTCATGATCGGGGGCAAATGGACGTAAGTCGGAATCTCCCACCCGAACGCCTGATACATCAGATTGTATTTCGGCGTGGACGACAGGTATTCGTTGCCGCGCAGAACGTGCGTGATTTTCATCAAATGGTCGTCAACGACGTTCGCAAAGTTATAGGTCGGCAACCCGTCGGATTTCAGCAAAATGCCTTCGTCCAGCGTTTTGGTTTCAACCGTGACGCGGCCATAGACGCAATCGTCGAACGACACCGTGCCGCGCGGGTCGATCGTCTGGCGGACGGTGTATTTTTCACCCGCGGCGATGCGCGCGCGCGCCTCTTCGACCGTCAATTTTTTGCACGGATCGCGGAATTTAAAGGGGATGCCCGCTTCTTCGCACGCCTTGCGCTGTTGTTCCAATTCCTCTTCGGAACAAAAACAGTAATGCGCGCCGCCCAAATCGACCAGCTTGTCGGCGTATTCCTTGTAAATCGCGCGGCGTTCCGATTGGACGTAAGGCCCGTAAGGCCCGCCGACATCGGGGCCTTCGTCATGCTTCAACCCGACCATTTCCATGGTTTTGTAAATGATATCGACCGCGCCGGCGACATAGCGTTCCTGATCGGTGTCTTCGATGCGCAGGATGAATTTGCCGCCCGCGCTTTTGGCGACCAGATATTCGTACAACGCGGTTCTGAGGTTTCCGATATGCATATAACCCGTCGGGGACGGGGCGAATCTGCTTCTGACTTCCATGGGACAATCCTTTAATAAAAAACGTTTTGCCTAATTTCTACCCGTTGCCGGACGAAAGTCAAGGGAAAGGTTTTCGCGCGCACATTCTAATCGTGATTAGTCTAATCGTAATTAGAATATCCGCCTCTTGCATTAAACCGGTTGATTTGATACGCTGATTTTGCGTTTGCGAAAAAGGCGAACGCAGGGCGTCGAAAACCCTAAGTACTAACAGTCGCAAGGTGTATGGCGACTAATAAATTATGCGCCGATCTCTGCCTTGGGGCGGATGTCGGTGAATAAGGCTGTGCGCTGAATAAGCCGAGCCGTCCTTGTTAGTATGCGGTTTTCGAACATCCGCCCACCTGCAAAGGTGGGTTTTGTTTTTGATTTGAAACAAAGGAATGTTCGAATATGAAAAAACTTTTAACTTTAATACTGACTGTTTATCTGACCGGCTGCGTTTCCCTGTCGTATCAAGAAAAAATGGAGCTGATGAAACTGCGGCAAAAAGGTATTGACGCGACGGTTTCCGCCAACGGTTGGGAAAAACCCGCCAGCCCAGCTTTAGCGGGATTTTTAAATCTCCTTCCGGGAGTTGGCAATTTTTATTTAGGCTCCGGCAACGCGGCGGAAGGATCGCAAATAGGATACGGCGTTGTAAATTTGCTGCTCTGGCCTCTTTCGGTGGTATGGGGAATACCGCAGGCATATTCGGACGCCGATACAATCAATAAGCGGGATTTGGTTTTCTTTTATCAGTACACAAAAAATAAACAAACAAAAGATTTTTTTGCTGACGGTACGGACAACGATGCCGAATTTCCTCAATGGGTCGAATTGTATGAAAAAGAAGGATATATCGGACAAACCGACAGAAAAGCTCTTTACTTTATCGGTTACGGGGAAAGCATTCTTTATAAACCCGCACACGATTACGCCATAGAAGATGCATACGAAAAAGCCAAAGCGTCCATTGCCGGATACGGTGTTTCTTTAAAGAGCGTCAAAATCCGCGGAATGAAGCTGATTTCCGAATATAAACACGACGACAACGGAAAAGTGCGCGTATGGATGCTGTATAGTTATCCGAAAATGCAACTGGAAAAAGATATGCTTGAATTTCAAAAAAATGAATGATTACAAGCAAAAGCCCCGCTTGGTGTCAAGCGGGGCTTTGCATTTTCATATGGTTTTACGCTTTGGCGATTGTGAACGTGACCGCCGCGTCACCGACCTCTTCGGTGTCGCCCGTCAAGCCTTTTTGTTCGTCAAACGCGGTCGCCAAAACCTGTTCGGAAATATAGGCTTTATTTTCCCGCAACGCCGCCAAAACGGTTTCGTCGCCGGAAGCGTATGCCACCGTGATCCTGTCGGACACGTCGAAACCGCTGTCTTTGCGTTTTTGTTGGATCACGCGGACGAAATCGCGGGCGATGCCTTCGCGTTCCAGTTCCGGACGGATTTCCGTATCCAGAACAACGACCGCCGTGTTATCGGGCAGCGCCTGCCCCGCCTTGCCGTCTTTCAGCACCAGACGCAGCTCGAATTCGTCGGGGTTCAGCGTCTGCCCCGCGATCGCCAGCGTGCCGTCGGCGTTTTTACGCCATTCGGTTGTTTTGGACGCGGCGAGGATGTCTTTCATAAACCGCCCCAAACGCTTGCCGACCAGCGGCGTGATGATGTACAGCGTTTGATCCGCCAGTTCGGTGACATTTCGCGCCAAAACCAGCTCTTTGACATTGACTTCGTCCTTGACCAGTTCGGCATAATCCGTCAGACGTTCCGCGTTGTTGCCCGCGACCGTCATTGACGCCAGCGGCAAACGGTTACGCAGTTTGCGTTCTTCGCGCACCGCCTTGGCGGTCGAACACACGGCGCGGACGAAATCCATGTCCGCCACCAGCTTGTCGTCGGCCGCGAACGCATTGTAATCGGGATAGTCCGCCAGATGCACGCTTTCTTCGCCCGTCAGCGCGCGATAGATGTATTCGCACGTCAACGGCTGCAACGGAGCGATCGCCTTGACCAGCGTCACCAAAACCGTATATAGCACGTCGAAAGCTTCCTGCCCGTTTGAAACGTCCCAGAACCGCGCGCGGGAACGGCGGATGTACCAGTTGTTCATGATTTCCAGAAAATCCGCCACGTCGGCGCACGCCCCCACGATGTCGCAGGCGTCCAGCTTTTCCGTCAGCCCTTTGACCAGATCGCGGGTTTTTGCCAGAATGTAGCGATCCAGCACGTCTTTCGCCGTCGTCGTGAAGTTGGCTTTCAACCCCTCGGCGTTCGCGTACAGCGTAAAGAAGTAAAACGCGTTCCACAACGGAATCAAGGCTTTGCGCGACGATTTCGCGATTTCCTTGCCTTCGCGGTCGATGGACAGGTTGCCCCCGCGCAAAATCGGCGAAGACACCAAAAACCACCGCAGCGCGTCCGACCCCAACGTATTGAACACGTCCGACGGATCGGGATAGTTGCGCAAACGCTTCGACAGCTTTTGCTGGTTTTCGTCCAGCACGACACCGTGGCACAGGCACGTTTTGAACGGCGCGCGGTCGAACAAAGCGGTGCTCATCACCATCAGGGTATAGAACCAGCCGCGGGTCTGCGCCAGATATTCGACGATGAAATCCGCGGGCGAATGGTTTTCAAACCAGTCCTTGTTTTCAAACGGATAATGCACCTGCGCGAACGGCATCGACCCCGATTCAAACCAGCAGTCCAGCACGTCTTCGACGCGGCGCATCATGGATTTTCCCGTCGGATCGTCGGGGTTCGGACGCACCAGCGTGTCAATGAACGGACGGTGCAGATCGGCGACTTTGACGCCGAAGTCCTTTTCCAATTCGGCGATCGACCCGTACACATCGACGCGCGGATATTTCGGATCGTCGGATTTCCACACGGGAATCGGCGTCCCCCAGAAACGGTTTCTGGAAATCGACCAGTCGCGCGCGCCTTCCAGCCACATTCCCATCGCGCCGTTTTTGATGTGTTCGGGAATCCAGTTGATCGTCTGGTTGTTCGCGACCATTTTGTCGCGGAAAGCCGTGACTTTGACGAACCAGCTGTTGATCGCCTTGTAAATCAGCGGCGTGTCCGTGCGCCAGCAGTGCGGGTAGTTGTGCTTGTACATTTCCTTGCGCACCAGCTTGCCTTCGGCTTTCAGGCGTTTGATGATCGGTTCGTTGGTTTCAAAAACCTGCATCCCCTGATAATCGGGCACTTCTTTGGTAAAGCAGCCCTTGCCGTCCACGGGGCAGACCACGGGGATGTTGTAGGGCTGGCAGGCGATCATGTCGTCTTCGCCGAATCCGGGGGCGATGTGAACGATGCCGGTACCGTCTTCGGTCGAAACGTAGTCCGCCTGAATGATTTGGAAAGCGTTCTTCGTCCCCTCGAAATACGGGAACAAAGGCTGATAGGTGCGGCCGACCAGCTCCGCCCCTTTGACCGTTTTGACCTTTTCGGCCTTGGCCAGTTCGCGTCTGTACCGTCCGGCCAAAGCGGAGGCCAGAACGTACTGCACGCCGTCCTCTTCATAGAAATCGTAATCGAATTCCTTGTTCACGCACAGCGCCAGATTCGACGGCAAAGTCCACGGGGTCGTCGTCCACGCCAACGCCTTGACGGGCTTCGTTTCGCCCTCGATCGGATTCAGCGTGAACATCACGGTCACGGACGGGTCTTCGCGTTCGCGGTAACAGTTGTCCATGCGCGTTTCAAAGTTCGACACGGGGGTTTCCGCCGCCCAGCTGTACGGCTGGATGCGGACGCCTTCGTACATCAGCCCCTTTTTGTACAGTTCCTTGAACGCCCAAATGATGGATTCCATATAGGGCAGATCCATCGTTTTATAGTCGTTGTCGAACGACACCCAGCGCGCCTGACGCGTGACGGTCTGTTTCCATTCGTTGGTGTACATCAACACGCGTTCGCGGCACGTTTCGTTGAATTTGCCGATGCCGAAAGCGGAAATCGCGGCGCGCCCCGAAATGCCGAGGAACTTTTCCGTGTCCATTTCGGCGGGCAGCCCGTGGCAGTCCCACCCGAACCGGCGTTCGACGCGGCGGCCGCGCATCGTTTGGTAACGGGGGATGATGTCCTTGACGTAACCGGTCAGCAAATGACCGTAGTGGGGCAGACCGTTCGCAAACGGAGGGCCGTCGTAAAAAACGTATTCGTTTGATCCCCTGTCGCCCGCGACGCGGTTGGCGACGGATTTTCTGAATGTGTCGTCCTTGCGCCAGTATTCCAGAATATCACGTTCCAGCGCGGGAAAGTCCGCCTTTGCCGAAACATCGGGATAATGCTTTGTTTTTTCCGTCATGGTGTTCCACTTCTGTTGATGTTGACATCGTTTTGATATAAAGCTTTTAAAACAGATGGCGGATATTATCAACAGAATCCTTGACGCAAAAGGCATTTTAAGGGATTCTTGGAAAAACGCGATTCATTTTAATTCTTTTAAGGACACGGCCATGGCGCAGAATACGGATTCGGACGGCGAAACGGAAATGCTGTTTTCCGGACAAAAAACAGACGGCGGACTTTCCGGACGATTTGAAAACACCGCCGTCGTCGCGGGGACGGTCATTTCGCTGATATGGCTGGCGTTTATCGCGGATTACGTCGTTTCGTCGGGTTGGTGGGCGGCGCGGCTGGACATGACGCCGGCCGAATTTTCCGGTTTCGCGGCGGGGATATTGTCGCCGTTCGCGTTCATCTGGGTGGCCGTCGCCTACTTTTCGTCCCAGCGCCGCTATGTCAAAGAGGCCGGCAAACTGCGCGCCTACATTTCCGAATTCATGTATCCGAACGCCAAAAATAAAACGTATGTCAAAGCGTTGATGGACGACATCCGTTCCCAAACGGCCGATTTGAACGCCGTTTACGACCGCTTGCGCGATTGCGCCGACGACGCCAAAGCCGCTTTGGGCGACCGGATCGGCCGGTTGACGGAGCTGGCGGAAACGCTGGAACGCGGAATCGACAATTCGGCGCGTAAAATTCAAAACGGCGTCGAGGATTTGAAAGCGGCGTCCCAACTGGCGGACGCCCAATCGGCGCGCAACGCGGAACTGATCGAAAACGGCCTGAACGGCCTGCAGGCGGCGGCGCGGCAAACGGACGAAGCCTATTCGCGGCTGTCGTCCGCCCTGCAATCCGACACGGACGCGTTGAAACGCACGGGCGACGGCCTGATCGACCAAACCGCCCGCCTGTCCGCCGAAGTCATGGAACAAAGCACCCTGTTGCGCGGCGCCGCGGAAAACGCGCGCGACGTGCTGACGCGACAAACCGCCGCCGCAACGGCCGCGTTGACGGCACAGACGGATGCGCTGGTCGCCGCAGGAACGCAAGTGTTCGATACGCTGGACGAACAAGCCGCCGGCATCCGGCAAAACGTGTCCGGCCACGTCGAACAAATCACCCGTGCGGGGCAATCGGCGCGTGACGACATCGCCGCCGTCGCCCTTGATTTGGAACTGCAGGCGACGATGTTGCAAACCGCGGCCGACACCGCGCGCGACAACACGGAAAAAATGCTGTCCGGACTGGAACGCCGCATCGCGACGCTGGAGGAAATATTCGACCGTCAAAACGACGTTATTTCCGACAAGGACGCCCTGCTGACCCGAACATCCGAAAAATTGCAGGCGACATTCAAGGAACAAAACGCCCAGCTGGATCAGGAAGCGGAAAAAATCGTCGCCCGTTTCCGCACGATTGAAACGACGCTGGACACCTATATCAACGAAATCAACGCGGCTTCGACCACGGCGGTGGAACAGATTTCGACCGTTTCCGATTCCCTGAACGGCAAGGCCGACCAGATTGTGACCGCCGGCGGCAAAGCGTGTTCCGAAATGGATTCGGCCGCGAACCGGATCGAACAGGGGACGACCCGTTTGAACGACGCGGCGATGAATTTGAAAACGACGGCGCAAACCGTCGCGGACACCATGACGCAACAGGCGCAGGATGTGAAATCCGCTTTGGACGGGACGAATGACAAGCTTTCCGCCATTCAAACCGGCCTGCGCGACGGGTTGACCGAAATCGACGCCGGCCTGACCGGCGCCGAGGAACGCGCCGAAACCGTCAGCCGGAAAATGATCAAGCAGGCGGGCGAGCTGTCCGATTTGACGGGCGCGCTGGTTTCGCAGGCGATCGTGACGGAAACGTCGTTGGCGCAACAGCAAAAGTATGTTTCCAACGCCGCCGCAAAGCTGGAGGAAACAAAGTCCCTGCTGAAAGAACAGGCCGATGACCTGACCGGCATCGCCGACCTGCTGGACACGCGGGCGGCCGAAACGGTCAAGCGTCTGTCGCATTTGCTGGAAGACACGATCGGTCAGACCGGCAAAGTCGTTGACCAAATTCAGGAAATCGACACGGTTTTGGCGGACAAGATCACATCGCTAGATTCGTCGTCGCAGCGCGCCGTCGTCGCCGGCAACACTTTGCGCGAAGATTTGGAACGCCATAAATCGCTGCTGGACGCGTCGGCGCAGCGCGTCGCCGCCTACGCCGAGGAATTGGGCGCGGAAATCACCCGCCGCACGACGCAGATGGACATTTCGTCCGAACTGATCAAATCGCGGTCGGAAAAGGCCGTTTTGCAGATCGACGAACAGTTCCGCAAACTGACCGACGACGCGCAGGCCATGATCGACGCGACGCAAACGGCGGCCGCGTCTTTGACGGACAGTTCGGAAAAGGTCGAAACGCTGTTCACCCGCCAATCGGCCACCCTTTCCGCCGTTTCGGACAAGCTGGTGGAACAAAGCGCGCAGGTCGCCGCGTCCCTGCGCGAACAATCGGAACAGGCGGACAAGGATCTGGAACGTCTGGTGTCCCGCATCCGCTTGATCGAAGAGGGGCTGAACGTCCAGACGAAAGAACTGACCAACGCGTCGGAAATGACCGTGTCGCAGCTGGAAACGGTCGGAACGGCGTTGACGCGCCAAACCGACGCGCTGGCCGCGCTGACGGAAACGGCGAAAACGAAAATGACGGAAACAGGCGACGCCGCGACGGCCGCGGCCGAAAAGCTGTCCGCCGCCGCGCAGGACGCGTGTTCGCGCCAATCCGAATCCGTCGCCGTTTTGGAAACAAAACAGCGGGATTTCAAACAATCCGCCGACGAACTGATGCAGCGGCTGACCCTGCTGCAGGACGAAATCGCCGAACAGACGGACGGGCTGCAGAAACAATCCGCCAAATCGACGCAGCAGGCCGTCATGGTGCGCGATTCCATGCAGCGGCACATCATCGATCTGGGGGATGTCGCGAACATCGTCGCCACGCAGTCGCGCATGGGCGAAGCCGCTTTGGGCAACCAGATTGACTATTTGAAAGAAGCGGCCGAAGACGTGATGACCCACATCCGCAACATCAACGACGCCGTGCGCAAAAACACGAACGATTTGCTGGCGGCGTCATCGCGCATCGGGTTCGAGCTGGACGCCATGGGCGAAAACCTGCGCCAGCGCAACGACGAAGCGTCCAAAGCCGCCGAAGACAGCCTGAACCGGTCGCAGACGGCCGCGCGGTTCTTGGAGGAAAAGGCGCAGCTGCTGGCGACGATGACGGATCAGGTCGTCAACGGACTGAACAACGCGGGCAGTGAATTCGCGGCGCAGGCCAACCGGATCGAGGCGGCCGGCGAAATCGCCCGCGACCAGATCGAAACGACGGGGGACACCTTCCTTGTCCAATCGCACCAGCTGACCCGCATTTCGGAAGAAGCGCAAAAGGCCGTCAAAAACCTCAGCACCGTGCTGCGCGAACGGGCGGTCGATTTCAACAAAACGGCCGAAAACGCCGGCGCGCAGGTGCGTTCCCTGAACGACACGGTGCAGCAAATCGGCAATGAATTCGAGGAAATGTCCAACAAAGGCGTCATCCAGATTGATCTGGCCGGCCAGCGTCTGCGTTCCATGATCAGCGAAGTCGCCGGCAACTCCGAACGCATCGCGGTCGAAGTGCGCAAATCCGGCGAACAGTTCGTCGATCAATCCGACCTGCTGTCCATCGCCGCGGACGACGCGTTGAAACGCCTGCAGGAACTGCTGTCCGTCATGCGCGACAACGCCAAGGAAATTCAGGATTCCGGCGAAAAGATTTCCGCGCAGTCGATCAAACTGGGCGGCGCGTTCAACCGGCAGGTGCAGGCGTTGATTTCCGCGTCCCGTTCGGCCGAGGAATACCTGACCGCCTTGGACAGAAAAAAGGACGACGCCGACACGGAACGCTTTATGCGCGAAGCCTCTTTCATCATTGAAAAGCTGCAGTCGCTGGGCGTGGACATGACGCGCATCTACACGCCGAACGTCGAAGAAGACCTGTGGAAACGCTATTATTCCGGCGACCGCGGCGCGTTCATCCGCCACCTGTCCCGCGCCATTGACAAAAACCAAGTACGCAAAATGACCGAACTGTTCACCGAAAACGCGGAATTTCGCGAATACGTTTCGCGCTACATCGCCGAATTCGACGGCATTCTGGCGCGCGCGCAGGAAAACGAACGCGCCGACGTGCTGACCGGCGTTCTGCTGGGATCGGAGGCCGGACGCCTGTATATGATTCTGTCCCGCGTATTCAATAAAGAAGCGTGACCGTTTGAACGCCGAACCGATTAATGTGGACAAAAAAGTTTTTTTTGTTTATTTTAATATATTGTGCGTTATCGGTATAAGGAGCTCTCGCTATGTCGTCATCCGTTGAAAACGTCCCGTCCATGAAAATTTCCGCATCGACCCTTGACAACTACGCCGCCGCCGCCGGCCGGAAATATGCGAAGCTGAACGCCCGCATCGCACAGAAAATCAAAAGCGTCCCCGTTTTAAACAAAGCGGTCGAAGCCGTCAAAAAGTGGGATAAAAAGATGACGGAAACCCACGGAGCCGCCTATAAATTCGCCAAAGGAGCGGTTTTGGGCGCGACGATCGGCGTCGGATTGGCCGTCGCGGGGGCGGAGGTCGCCGCCGCCTATACCGCCGTCAACGCCGTTCGGGCGGCGGGATCGTTGCTGGCGCAGGCGGAACAGGCCAGACAGGAAGGCAAAGCGACCGGATTTTCCGATTTCGCGGCAAAAAACAAAACGGCTGTCGGTTTGGCCGCCGTTTCCGTCGGGTTGGCCGCGACGGGCGTCGCCGCCGGCGTTATTGACAATCCGGCCGCCGCACCGGTCATTTCTTCGGTCAGAGGAACCGCGGTTCGCGGCGTAATGGCGGTTTCAACGGCAGTCAAAATGCACAAAATCGAAAAGGCCGCCCGAAACGGCGAAATCACCGCCGAACAGGCGAAACAGGCTAAAAAGGAGCATATGGCGGAATTCGCCGGCAATATGGTCGGTTTGGCGGCGGTCGCAACAGCGTCAACACAAACGGAAGCACTCCCCGAATCGCCCCACCTGCATCAATCGGCGGAAAGCCATGCGTATGACGGCGGCGTATTGCCGGAAGTGACGGTCATGCCGGACGCGCCGTCCCCCGTTCCCGACCCCGCGCAAACGGTTCCCGCGCCCGATTTTGTCAAATCCCCCGATCCGTTCACCGTGCCCGTCAATCCGGAAACACCGATGCCGGATGCACAACCGCTTACTCCCGACGCCGCGCCGCGGCTTGACGCGGGGATTGACCCCGTTTTCCACCCGATCCCCGATCAACAGCCGCAAACCGTTCCCGAAACGCCGGAAACCGCACCCGCACCGCACCGGTCGCCGGAGGAACGCGATACGTTTGTTTCCTTTGCCAATACGGTATCGCCCACGTCGCACACCGTTGATTTGGACATAGCGGATAACATCCGCGCGGCCGACGGGGAAAATCATCAGGAATCCTCGCTGTACGCCAGCGTTCGCGACATCAAGGGATCGGATGCGAAACTGATGTCGTTCAATTTGGTCAACGACGGCGAAACCCGTCATATTCCGGAAATGCACATCGCCGCCGACGGACGCGTCACGCCCCTGCCCGATTGGGAAAACGTTCCCGATGCGGACGGCGACGGCCGGCTGTCCGATCAGGAAATTCGCGAATGGTCAACCAAACGTCAGGCTTCGTTGCAATCCGTCCTGTCCGAACAAGAGGCCAAGAGCGTTACCGCGACAGAAATTGATCAGGAACGGAAATTGTATAACGGCACGAACACGCAATCCGTTCACGTGGAACGGGCGGCCGGACAGCATTCCGGCCCTGCCGGCCACGACAATCCCGCCGCACGGGTGCGTGAAACCGGAACGCGTCTGACCGACAAAATCGCTTCGGCGGCGCGGGACATGATGACGACACGCATTGACGCAAGCGGAAACACGGTACACGTTGCCGCAACGGAACAGCAAATCAGCGTCGCCGACATTCTGTTGCGTTCCGCCGCGGCCAAAAGCAAATAACAGGTAAAAGGAACGGGTATGCAGGATATTTCCGCGCTATATGCGGCATTGCAACAGTACAAAAAAAATCCGGCGGCTTTCGACGACAAGGCGCGAAACCGGTTAGAGGCGGAAACGGAATCTTTTTTAGATGCGTACCTGACGGATGAAACCGTTTTTGAAACGGACGCCGCGCCCGAATTGCTGATTTTGCTGAGAAAAGCGGCTGCGTTTGACGCCTTGCAGGACAAGATCAAACGGGCGCGTCAGAAATTGCATCCCGCCTTATGCGATTTCGATAAACGCTACGGCCTGACGGGATTGGAAAACGCCGCGCCCGAAACGATTGACCGCAACATCGACAAATTGGCTGTTTTGGCACAAATGCCGGTTAAAAACAGACCGGCGTTCAAACGGCTGTTCGATATCATGGCGCATATCGACCTGACGGATGAAAACGGCGAATCGTTGGGACAGAACGGACGCGACAGAATCGAAACAACCGTTGTGGAAACCGCCAGAACGGACGCGTTTTTCACGTTTCTTGCTTCGCCGGAAATAACGGTTGACGATTACTTCGCCGTTTTGCACGATGCGATGCAAATCCATTTGATCAACCTTTTCTATACCGAGGAAATCGCCCCGCACTATCCGCTGGATGCGGAAAATATGCAAAAAGCGACCGCCTATATGGAAAAACTGGCAGAGCTGATTAAATAGGAATAAGTTTAGAATCGATAAAAAAAGCATTTTTTCCTATTGCTTTTCAAAAAGTTTTTTAGTAATATCCCAGCTGTAAGAATGCTTGACAAAGGTTCTTTGAATGAATGTCATGTTGCTTTGTGAAAGGATATGACGATGATGGCAACAGCTTTGTTACCCGCCGTTCAAAACGGCCTTCACTCTTATTTGGAATCCATCCGGCGCATCCCCGTGCTGTCCGCCGAGGAAGAATATATGCTGGCCAACCGGTTCCGCAGCCACGGTGATTTGTCCGCGGCGAAAAAACTGATCTCCGCCCATTTGCGTTTGGCGGCGAAGGTCGCTTTTTCCTACAGGTTTTACGGCCTGCCGCTGGAGGATCTGATTTCCGAAGCCAACATCGGTTTGATGCAAGCGGTCAAACGGTTCGAGCCGGAAAAGGGCAACCGCCTGTCCACCTATGCCGTGTGGTGGATCAAAGCGGCCGTCAACGAATTCATTTTGAAATCGTGGTCGCTGGTTCGCATCGGAACGATCGCGGCGCAAAAACGCCTGTTCTACAACCTGCGTAAAATCAAGGCGCGGCTGGGATTGTACGGCGACGCGTCGTTGGACGCCGACAGCGTCAAGGAAATATCCCAAAATTTGAATGTTCCCGAATCGGACGTGACCGCGATGGATATGCGGTTGAACGGCGACGTGTCCCTGAACACGCCCGTGTATGACGACGGATATGCGGAACGGCAGGATTTTCTGACCGATGAAACCAACATCGAAAGCGATTTAGCCGAACGGCAGGAAAACGGTTTGCGTAAGGATTTGCTGAATCGCGCTTTGAGCCGGCTGAACGACCGCGAACGCGAAGTGGTGCGCGCGCGCCGGTTGACCGAAGAACCGGTTACGCTGGACGTGTTGGGCGAACGGATGGGCGTTTCCCGCGAACGGGTGCGCCAAATTGAAAACCGCGCCATCGAAAAAATGACACGCTTCATTCAATCGCAGAATATCGCACCGGCCGCGTAATTCTTTTCCCTCCCTTTCCGAAATTGCAAGGCTGTCAGGCTGCGGCAATCGCCCCGCCCGCTTCCGAAATTGCGAGGTTGTCCTTCCCTCTCTGAAATTGCGTACCCCGTCAGGGGCGCGGCAATCTTTTTCAGTTCGCCCACGCCCGTGCCATATATCCCGTGGATCGCGTCATTTCGTTCGCGATTTCGATTTTTTCTTATCCGGTTCAATGCTGCTGACTGCCGCGTCGCGTTCGCGCCTCGCAGTTTCGGATTATTTTTAGTTATTTCGCGTTCGCAGTTTCGGGAAGGCGGGAATTGTATGGGGGCTCCTCGCGGTTTCGTTTTTTGTTTTTGGATCAAACACGCAAAAAGTTACCCCTGCGTGAAACGCGGGGCTCTTCCGATACGGGCATAGCCCTCATGGCACCGGCGACGCCCGAACGGCGTTTTGTTCGATCCGGCAGGCGCATTTTGTTACCGGCCACCCGTGAACGGGTCGGACGAATCAAGTGTCGGCTGATCTGACGCCGCATTTTCTTTCAACCGGTTTTGGATATATTCGGCGATCTTGCGCGCATTTTTGCCCGCGGTGTCCGTATAGCGCCTCTTGCGCCGACATCCGCAACAGCGATGCTTGGATCACTCCGCCGTTCATAAACCGTCAGGCCGCTTTCCCCCGTTAAAAACCCGACAAAACCGGATACGCTCATTTCAGGCGGTATAAGCATATGTATGTGATCGGGACAGACTTCCGCTTTGATGATCGTGACGCCTTGTCAACCGCCGCCCCTGAGTATTTTCCCGATTTCATAGCGTTTTTCGCCATAAAACACTTTGCGGCGATGTTTTCCCGCCGACCGTTCCGCGTCGCGCGCGATGATGTTTTCTGATTATTCATTGTTTTACTCCTTAGTTCTTCCTGCGATTGCCGGACCGCAGTTTGATTGTAGCTAAGGAGCTTTTTACGCATAGCTGTAAGCTTTTTAGAACCCCGCGACCGGCACGGGGTTTTCAAAAATACAACAAAGGCGGAGAAAACTCCCCGCCTTTATCGTCTTTATGCTCTTTGAGATTAGAACAACTTCAACACGCTCTGCGCGGCCTGAGAAGCCAGCGACAACGAATTGATGCCCAGCTGTTGACGGGTCTGCAACGCCAACATATTGGCGCCTTCCTCGTTCATATCAGCCAGCGTCAGTTTGTCGGCACCGGTCTGCAGGTTGTTGATCATGTTTTCCGTAAAGTCTTCGCGAATCTGAACCGTGGACAGGTTCTGACCGAATTCGGAAGCCTGAGCGCGCAACAGGGACGTGGCTTTGGTGATTTGATCCAAAGATTTGTCGATGCTGGCGTTGTCTTTCCATTCGGATTCGGACATCGTGAAGCCCAAGCCCGTCGAATCGAAGGTGACACCTTTCAATTCCAGCGTGCTGGTACGGGTTTCGTTGAACACAACCGTCAGGTCGTCACCGTTCAGCAGGTTGATGCCTTTGTAGGACGTATCCTGAACCAACTGGTCGATCTGTTCCAAAACGGCGTCGAACTGATTGGCGTATTTCGCGCGTTCATTCGATCCGTTCGTGGCGGAATAGATGCTGGAACTCAGCAGGCTCTTGACAAAGTTGCTGCCGTTGTTGTCGGCGATGACCATATCGTCGCCCTGTTCGCCCGAAATGACCAAGTGGCCTTTGGAATCGAAATCGGCGGCGACACCGTCCAGACCGTCAACAGCCTGACGGAATTGTTCAACCGTCATGCCGTCGGTGATCGTGACGGAGTATCCTTCGTCAAAACCGAACACTTTGTTGAAGTTGGTCTGCAGGGCGACTGTTTTGCCGGAATCGAAATCAGCCGTGGAACGGATGACCAAAGACGAGTTGTCCATCGTGTTGAACGACAGTTTGCCGTCTTTGACTTCGGCGTTCAAAACTTTACGGCCGACCGTGTAAACGGTTTCGCGCATAAAGTCTTCCAACGTCATATCGACACCGAATTCCTGTTTTGTCACGCCGGTCGCCGCGTCAACGGTGGCCGCGCCGACATCCTTATCGGCCTTAAACGAAAATTCATACGTTTTGTCGCCGACGATCATTTCGATCTTGGCCCCGGCTTTGATGCCGATCTGGCTCAACGACTGATCCTTGGAAACGTTGGACGTGCCTTCCATTTTCGTGGAATCGCCCAAACGGATCGTGAAGCTGTCGCCGGCCTTGACATTGGCCATGACATCGGTCAACAGGTCGGTTTTGGCCGTCGCGGCGTTGAACGTGACGTTGTCGGACGTGGCTTTGGACGCCACGTTCGCCGTGTCGCGCGCGCTGTTCGCGATGGATTTGGCCTGTTCAACAAAGTCTTGCAGCGTGGTAATGCCCTTGTCGGCAACTTCCAACGTGGAAATGGCCTGACCGATGCTGTCCAGCAACGTGGACAGGTCGTCAGCGCGCGAATTCAACGATTGCGCCGTAAAGTACGAAGAGGGGTTGTCCATGGCCGAGTTCACTTTGTAACCCGTGGACAAACGGTCCTGCGTCGTATCCATCAGCTTTTGCGTGTTTTTCAGGCTCAGCAGGTTGGAGCGCATGGAAGCTGTCAGAGCGATTTTATCTGTAGACATGAGATTTCTCCTTTTCTTGGATTAATAACAGCCCGTTTCGGGGGTGACCCTTGCGCGGGCCGGTTTCTGGAAACGGCACTTCGGCCGCCTTGTAAACTCCATTGTTAAAACGCTAGCACAAGATCGCCGTTCGTTCAATAGGCAAAATTTGCCCACGCCGCGCCCCGCGCCCGCCCGCCCATATCGCGCGCCGCGTTATCCGCCCCCTCCAGCCGCCGAAGCCCCTCGCGCCACATAAGAATTGCTCCACACGGATATTTTCCCCCGCACGGGTAGTGCAAGCAAAAACGGCGGGGTGTTGCCCCGCCGTTTTCACCGTCCCCTATCGGAATACCGACATCAGGACAACGATGATTAGTTTAATGATATAAATCAAAACTCTCATCATAGCTCTCTCCTTGGCGGAAACATAACCGCGTTGGGAAGGAGCCGACTGAAAACAGGTTGACAATCGCAACCCGTTTTCGTATCCTAAAACCATAGGGCGGAGTTAGGTTGTTAGCTCCTTCCAAGTTTTGGATAAAGTCCGGTGCTGGAACACCGGACTTTTCTTTTATAAACGGTTTTATCTAACGGAACAAGGACGTTTTCCGCCCTGCACAGGCAGCACCGCAAAAACGGCGGACAGCACTCCCGCCGCTGCCATACATCGCGAACCTTGCGCTTTACCTTGTCAATCCGCCCCGCACGGGTAGTGCCGCAAAAACGGCGGGGTGTTGCCCCGCCGTTTCCACCGTCCACTATCGGAATACCGACATCAGGACATTGATGATCAGTTTAATGATATAAATCAAAACTCTCATCATAGCTCTCTCCTTGGCGGAAACATAACCGCGTTGGGAAAAGAGCCGTCGGAAATCCGTTGACAAAAACAAACGGATTTCCTATCCTAGAAACATGGTTAGAGCTTCTAGTCAGCTCTTTTCCGTGTTTCGGAAATTGTCCGGTGTTCCCGCACCGGACTTTTCTTTTATAGACAATATTGTTTAACAGGACAAGTTTTTGATACCCCCGCACGGGGAATGCCCCTCTCTCCTTGGCGGAAACATAACCGCGTTGGGAAAAGAGCCGTCGGAAATCCGTTGACAAAAACAAACGGATTTCCTATCCTAGAAACATGGGTGAGCTTCTAGACAGCTCTTTTCCAGTTTTTTGGATAAAGTCCGGTGGTGCAAACACCGGACTTTTCTTTTATAAAGGATTCCGTCGGCCGCGGCAAGGACGACTTGTCCTTTCCGTCCGCCTTGCCATTTTTCACAAGGATTTTTTCATGACCGGTTCTTTGCAAAACAAAAAAGTCGTCCTGATCGACGGATCGGGATACATCTACCGCGCCTATTACGCCCTGCCCGCAATGACGCGGCCGGACGGAACGCCCGTCAACGCCGTATATGGTTTTTGCGCCATGATGATGAAGCTGGTCAAGGACACGCCCGCGGATTACATCGCCGTCGTTTTCGACGCCGCGCGCAAAACGTTCCGCATGGACATCTTTCCGCAATACAAATCCACGCGCCGCGAAACGCCCGACGATTTGAAACCGCAATTCCCCCTGCTGCGCCAAGCGGCCGACGCGTTCAATCTGGCGCAGGCGGAGCTGGACGGGTTCGAGGCCGACGATTTGCTGGCGACGTACGCGCGTATCGCGCACGCGGCGGGGGCGAACGTCACAATCGTTTCCGCGGACAAGGATTTGATGCAGCTGGTCGGATCGGGCGTTGAAATCTTCGACCCCATGAAACAGCGTGTCGTCGAAACCGAACAGGTCGTTGAAAAATTCGGCGTCACGCCCGACAAAGTCGTTGACGTGCAGGCGTTGGCCGGCGACACGTCCGACAACGTTCCGGGGGTGCGCGGCATCGGGATCAAAACGGCGGCCGCGCTGATCAACGAATACGGCAGTTTGGAAAACCTGCTGGACAATCTGGAGTCGGTCAAGCAGGTCAAACGCCGCGAAACGCTGACCACCGACGCGGACAACGCGCGGATGTCGAAACGGCTGGTCACGCTGGACGCTTTCGCGCCGGTGGAAAAGGCGTTGGATTCGTTCGCCGTCCGCGCCCCCGATTTGGAAAAGATGGAAGCCTTTTTCACAGATATGGGATTCAAAAGTCTGGCAGCCAAGCTGCCCGCATGGATCGGCGCGCGCCAAACAACGGCCGGCGACACCGCCCCCGCTTTGCCCGCCGTTCCCGTCGTCGAAAAGGATTACCGCCTGATCCAAGACGCCGCGGAATTGAAAAAACAGCTGGACGCCGCGGTTGAAAAGGGATTTCTGGCGATCGACACGGAAACGGATTCCCTGACGCCGACGCGCGCGCGAATCGTCGGATTCTCGTTTTGCTTCGAGCAGGGCAAGGCGTTTTACGTCCCCCTGCGCCACAGAATCGGAAACGCGCAGACCGATTTGTTCGGCGACGGCTCCGAATCCCCCGAAACTCGCCAGATCCCCGTCAAAACCGCGATGACGTTGCTGAAACCCGTGTTGGAAAACAAGGGGGTTTTGAAAATAGGCCACAACATCAAATACGATTGGCACGTCTTTTCCAACGAATGCGGCGAAGTCGCCCTGTCCCCGATCGCCGACACAATGGTGATGTCCTATGATCTGGACGGGTCGGCGCACCGCCACAACATGGACGATCTGGCGGCGATGTTCCTTGATTATCAAACGATTTCCTACGCCGACGTTTGCGGCGCGGGGCGCGCGAAAATCACGTTCGACAAAGTGGATTTGGAACGCGCGCGCGACTACGCCGCCGAAGACGCCGACATCACCCTGCGCCTGTATGATTTTTTCAAAAAGCGGATGGAAAGCGAAAAGGCCGTCGCCCTGTACGAAACGCTCGACCGGCCGTGCGTCGCCGTCCTGTACGCCATGGAACGCGCGGGCGTCAAGGTCTGCGAACGCGAACTGGGCAAGCTGAGCGCGGATTTCGGCGAAAAAATGGCCGCCGTGGAACAAAAGGTTTTTGAACGGGCGGGCGAAACGTTCAACCTGAATTCGCCCGCGCAGCTGGGACGGATTTTGTTTGAAAAGCTGAACCTGCCCAAGGGCGTCAAAAGCAAAAAAACGGGCGCGTGGGGAACGGACGCCGCCGTGTTGGAGGAATTGGCCGACGACGGGTTCGACATCGCCCGCGACGTTTTGGAATACCGGATGTTTTCCAAGCTGAAAAGCACCTACACCGACGCTTTGCAGGCGCAGATCAATCCGAAAACAAGACGGGTGCACACGACGTTCATGCAAACGGGAACGTCAACGGGACGGCTGTCGTCCAACGACCCCAACCTGCAGAACATCCCCGTGCGTCAGGACGAAGGCCGCGCCATACGCCGCGCTTTCATCGCCGAAAAAGGCAACGTCCTGCTGTCCGCCGACTATTCGCAAATCGAATTGCGGTTGATGGCGCACGTCGCCGATGTCAAAGGGTTGAAAGACGCATTCGCGCACGGAATCGACATTCACGCCGCCACCGCGTCGCAGGTTTTCGGCGTCCCCGTTGAAGGCATGGATCCCATGATCCGCCGCCGCGCCAAAGCGATCAACTTCGGCATCATTTACGGCATTTCCGCGTTCGGATTGGCGCGCCAGCTGGGCATCGACCGCAAAGAGGCGCAGGATTACATCAACGCGTATTTCGCGCGCTATCCCGAAATCAAAACCTATATGGAACAAACCGTCGCTTTCGCCCGCGAAAACGGATTCGTCGCGACCCCGTTCGGCCGCAAATGCGCCGTCGGCGACCTGCGCGACAAAAACGCCGCGAAACGCCAATTCGCCGAACGTTCCGCAATCAACGCCCCGATTCAGGGCGGTGCGGCCGACATCATCAAAAAAGCGATGCTGCGCCTGACGCCCGCGCTGCGCGACGCCGGATTGTCCGCCCGCCCGTTGCTGCAAGTGCATGACGAACTGATCCTTGAACTGCCGCGCGAAGAATCCGACGTCGCCCGCGAAACCGTCAAAAACGTGATGGAAAACGTCGTGTCCCTGTCCGTCCCCCTGATCGCCGAGGTCGGGATAGCGGACAACTGGGCCGACGCGCATTAAGGAGGTTTTCCGATGATTGAAAAGTTCGATTTCTTCTTTCCCGCCGCGGGGGAAAACAGGAAAATCCACCTGTACCTGCCCGACGATTACAACGAAACGGACGAACGCTATCCCGTCATGTATATGTTCGACGGGCACAACCTGTTTTACGATTCGGACGCGACCTACGGCAAAAGCTGGGGGATGAAGGATTTCCTCGACCGCTGGGAAAAGAAAATCATCGTCGCCGGTCTGGAATGTTCCCACACGGGCAACGACCGGCTGCGCGAATACTGCCCCTATCATTGGGATTCGTTCGTCGGTCCGATCGACGGAACGGGCGACGAAACCATGCAATGGATTGTCAACGATGTCAAACCGTTCATCGACGCCGATTTCCGCACTTGGCCGCACCGCGCGGCGACCGGCATCGGCGGCAGCTCGATGGGCGGGCTGATGGCGTTGTACGCCGTAATCCGCCATAACGCCGTGTTTTCAAAGGCCGCCTGCGTTTCCTCCGCCATCGGTTTTTGCGGCAAACAGCTGCGCGGTGCCATTCAGGAATGCCCCATGGATCCGGATACCAAGGTTTTCATCAGCTGGGGATCGAACGAAAACGGTTCCCCGCGCGGCAAAGCGATCGCCAACGCGTGCAACAAATCCATAAACGACCATTTGTACCGCAAAGGCGTCCAACCCTATATGTTCCGGCAGATCGGCGGCCGCCATTGCGAAGCCGATTGGGAAAAGCAGGTGCCGCTGTTCATGAACTGGCTGTGGCTGAACCGAATCTGATTTCACGATAAATAAAAAAAAGCCCCTGCCGGACGCGCCGACAGGGGTAAAGGAAGAATGATTTCTTATCAAAGGGACTACCGCTTGATGGTCAGCAGTTCCTCCAACATGGAATCCGCGGTGGTGATGATTTTGGACGCGGCGGAATAAGCGCGCTGTGTCGTGATCATATCCGTGAATTCTTCGGCGATATCAACGGTGGAATCTTCCAGCGCATTGGCCGAAATGGCGCCCGCGCCGCCTTCGCCCGCCGTACGCAGCGTGGCGTTGCCCGACGATGTCGTTTCGATGTACGCGTTGCCGGTCAACGATTCCAACGCGTTGGCGTCAACAAACGTCGCCAGCGGAATCTGCGCGATCGCACGAGTTTCGCCGTTGTCGAAAATCGCGGTGACGATACCGTCTTTGGAAATCGAAACGCCGGTGTAGGAACCGTACTTCGCACCGTCCTGCGTAACAAAGTTCGTCGTGAACTTGCCCGCCAGCTGGGTCAGGCCGTTTGCCGTCCCCGTGTCGCCGATGTACAGGTTGATCTGCGAGCTTTCATAATAGTTGCCGGTCATATCGCTGGCGCCGTTCGCCCATTCCAATGCGATCTTGTCGGTATTGATCGCCTTGGGCGTGCCGTCGGCGTTAAAGCTGACCGCGGGGATCAGCGATCCGCTCTGCGCGTTTTCGACGTTGTTGAACGAAAACGTGTTCGTCAGCACCAGCATTCCGTCGGTATCCGGCTGGTTCAGCTGTTTGCCGTTGTCCTTGCCGACAACGCCCAGTGCCTCGCCGATCCCTTTTTGCGACAGGGATGTCGCGCCCTTTTCTGTTGTCGTTTGCGTATTGTTAACGGTAAAATCCGCGGTTTGGATCGGATAGCCGTCAAACGCGCTGACTTCGGCCTTGGCGCCGTTCTGCTTGTCGGCGATGTTCGCTTTTTCGCACAGCGCCGTCATCATGCCGATCGCCGTCACGTTGTCGGTCATTGTGCCGTATCCTTGGTTGACTCCATTGTCTGTATCCAACACATAACCGGTCAACGTCAAAGTATCCGTGCCGTCGCTGAGACCGCCCAGCGCGTTGGCAAGATTAACCAGCGTCGCCGGCAAATTTGCGCCCAGCTGAATATCGGTCGGAGCAACCGGTGTCGTTTTCAGTGTACGCGTTGTGCCGTCGGCCAATGTGATTACGGAACCGTCGGCCGGATTGGCATTGAATTTGAACGTCTGCGTGTTGATATGCTTTCTGATGTCAATGCTGGTGGACGTTTCGGCGGCCTTGGCGAAAGTATAGGTCTTGCCGCTGATCGTCACGTTTTTGCCGATGTAGTCGGTGGCTTTCGTCCCCGTAAATTCCAAAACGGATTTTTTCAGCTCCGCCGTCCAGTCGGTCTGGTTCAGATAACCGTTCGACGAAACCATCGTCGCGCCGTTGATCTGAAAATAATTGCTCAGATCCGTCACGCCCGTCGTGTTCTGATAATAGGCCTTGACCGTGTTGTACAGTTCGTTCATCACGGCGACGGGCGCGGCTTTCGTTCCGTCCTGTTCGGCGAATCCGTCGATGTTGACGGCGATCGTGTCGTCGTCCAAAACCGTTCCGGACGCGATGCCTTTGACGAATTTGAAGTTTTTCGCCGTGCCGCCCGCGATGTCGCCGATCGTGACGAACTGGTTGGCATAGGCCGCGACGCTGGTCGTCCTGAACGTAATTGAAGCGGAATCGCCCGAATTGACCAGAATGTTCGCCCCCGTCGATGTCGGATTGATTTCCAGCGTCGATCCCGAAGCGACATAACGGGTGTAGTCGGGTTCGTTGTCGTTGATGCTCTGTTTCAGCAGGCTGACCAGCTTGACCGTGTCGATCTTGCCCGTCGCGTTGTTGATCAGATTGGCGATGTTGACCGTGACGACGCCGTCGGTCGTTTCGGCTTCGACATCGCGGAACACATAGATGTTCTGGCCGATCGTGACGGATTTGTCCAGATAGTCCGCCAGATTGTCGCTGGAAAAGTCGATACGGGCGGTGTTTTTAACGTCCCAATCAATTTCCGGCAGCTCGAATTCGCCCGTCGAAATGCCCGTCACGGGGTCGGGGTTCGTCGCGGATTGCAGGCAGGCCGTCGTCGAAACCTTGAATTTCACGGTCGAACCGCTTGTGGATTGCTGAATTTCGATCGTCGTGCCGTCCGCACCGACGGTGAAACGTCCCGCGCTGGGCAGGGTGGCTTGGATCACATCGTTGAATTTTTCAACGGCGTCCGCAACGGTCACGATGCCGGAACTCAGATCGACCGGAACGACGACCTCGTTCGCTTTGGGCGAATAGCTGGTCGAACCGTCCTTGGTGAATTCAAAGACGTAGGTTTTGCCGTTCGTTTCCATCGAAATCGTGGAATGGTTCGTCGGAATGGCGGTGAATTCCATCTGCGCGCGGGCGGAATAAACGTCCT
Organism: uncultured Rhodospirillales bacterium; assembly: GCA_902777205.1. GTDB lineage: Bacteria > Pseudomonadota > Alphaproteobacteria > CAAGCB01 > CAG-977 > UBA11549. Next base: position 47,200 of record CACYSU010000016.1, read on the forward strand.
GCGTCGCGTCGTTCGTCGTTTCGGCGGAGCTGTAGGTGATCAGCGTCGCCGCGCCCGACGGCATTCCGATATCCAAAGACCATGTGCCGTTTTCCGTTTTCGTAAAGGTCAGCTTCGCATTGTGCGAATTGCCCAAAGAATCGTAAATCAAAACGGACGAGCTGTAACGTCCGCCGGCTTCGGGGTTGGCGGGGTCGAACACGGGCGCGTCGGCGGGCAGGTTCGCGCCGAACGAAATGTTTTGCGTTTCCTGCGCCGTTCCGCCGATCGTGTTCAAATTGATCGGACGCATATTGGTCGAATCAATGATGTTGTCGTTGACGTAAACCGTCGAACCCGTCGAATCGGTATAGGCTTTCATAAACATATTGTCGCCGACTTTGACCAGCGAAGCGTTTTCTTCGCCGTCAAAGGCCATCAACGGCCACGCCTGCAGGTAATAGCCGTTGTCGTTTTTCAGATATCCGTCCTGATCGACGCTGAAATTGCCGACGCGGGTATAGCTCCACAAATCGTCTTTGGACGGTTGGGAAGTGCCGGTTGTCACAAAGAAACCGTTGCCGGAAATGCCCATGTCCGTGGAATAGGACGTGGACGACAGCAACCCTTGAACGTCAACGCCGGCGCGGGTGCGGCATTGCACGCCGCCGCTGGTGTAGCGCGTGGACGATGTCTGTTTCGTCACCAGCGTTGAAAAGCTGGCGGAGTTTCCTTTGTATCCGACGGTGCTGACGTTGGCGATGTTGTCCGAAATGATGCTCATGGCGGACGACTGCGCGTTCAATCCCGAAACGCCGGATTTCAATGCTCCGAATAAACTCATGTCATTCTCCTTTTAGTTTGGTCTTTCCCGCCTCTGTTCTGAAACGGAAAAGGTGCTTTGCGCCGGATTATTCTTTCCGGCTTTGTTTTAAACCGTTTGCGTCGCACCGTCCGACGCGTCGCCGGACGCGGCCGGCTGTTGTTTGTCCGGCGCGTGAATCGCCAGAATGCTGTTCATATTGACGGCGACATCGCCCATACCGATCGCGACCGTGCTGCCGTCATAGGCGACACCCGTGACTTTGCCGAACACCGTTTTTTGAACTTCGATCGTGGAACCGGCCGAATCAATCGCCGTGACGACCAGAACATAGGCGCCGTCCTCCAGCTGATTGCCGTTGTTGTCCTTGCCGTCCCACGTTATTTCGTGACGGCCGGCCGAACGTTCCACGCCGGTGAATGTTTTGACGTAATTGCCCGACGCATCCTTGACCGCGACCACGCACGACGACGCGTCCGCGCCGAGGATGTAGGAAAACTTCGCGCTCCCGTCCTGCAAAGGCAGGTAATCGCTTAACGCCTGCACGGTCTGATCCATATAGCTGATCGCCTGCGTCGCCATGCTGTTGACGTTCTGCGCGACGATCGTTTCCAGATATTCGTTGCTTTGGATGCTTTGTTCGACCTGCGCGTATTGAACCAGCTGGTTGGTGTATTCGCTGGTATCCATGGGATCAAGAGGATCCTGATATTTCAGCTGTTGCGTCAACAGGTACAGAAACGCTTCCATATCGTCGAACAGTTTCGTTTTCGACGACGCCGAATCCTTTCCCGACGTTTGCGCGTTGGTCAACACGTCCAAACCGCTGATGGATGAAGTATCTGCCATGGCTTGTCCCTCCCTACACTCTGATGTTCAAGGCGTAAAGCCCCGAATCCGCCGTTTCGTCCGCGGCGTCGCCCGTCACGGCATCCGCCCCGTCCGCGGTTTCCCGCCGTCCGTTTTCACCGCGGCGGCCGTCGTCGTCGAACCGTTCGCCGCGATAGTTGAACGCGAACGATTCGTCGTTCATATTGAATCCGCTGTCCGCCAAAGACTGCTTCAATCCCTCCAGATCGGCGCGCAGCAAATCGACCGTTTCCGACCGCGCGCTGGACAGGACGGCTTTCATATTGCCGTCTTTGTCGATTTCAAAATGCACTTTGATCGTGCCCAATTCCTTGTGCTTCACGATGACGTCGATCTTGTCCAAACCGGCTTTCAACGCCTTTTTGATGCTGACTTTGATCTGGTCGGCCACTTCGCGGGCGGGCGCGTGATGCACCGCCGGCGCCGTTCCTGAAACCGCCTTGCCTTTAAATCCCTGATGAACGGCGGCGAAAACCTGCCCCGCGGACACGGACGAAGCGGGAGCGGCAGCGTTGGCAGCGCCCTGCGATCCGCTTTCGACGGCTTTTTCGGCGGCGGCGAAAGTTTGCGCCGTCCGTTCAACGGGCGGAAGAACAACGTTTTCGCCCTCGCCTGCCGCCGGACGCGCGCTTTCCTGCCGGTGCGGCAACGCTTTATCGAACGACTTGACCGCCGTCCGTTCGACCGGACGATCGGTCTGTTCCGTTTCCATACCGAACGGCGAAACCGTGTTTTCGTCCGGCGCCGTTACCGTTTTGCGCGGCGAGGCGTCCCGCTGTTTCAACGCGTGAATTTCCGGCGCGACCTGCGCGGCCGGCGCGTTTGTTTCAACGCTGATCGCGATTTTCACATCGGACGGCAGACGGCGCGCCAAATCATCCGCCTGACGGCGCGTTTGCGCGTCCGCCGTTTGATTGACATCAAAGAACTGATCCGATAAATCAACCGCGTCCGCCGCAACGGAAGCGTTGTTCGCCGCCTGAACGGCCGGACGGTTTTCCGCCGTCTTTTCCGGATGAACCGGAGCGGCGACGACAACGGGCGTTTCCGGCTTCGCTTCCGCGACCGCCGTTTCGACCGGCACGGCCGTTTCCGCCATTTGCGGCGCGACCCGTTCAGGCACGGCCGCTTCATTGTTCTCAACCGGAACGGCCAAGCCGTCATCCGGACGGACGACAGGCGTTTCCGGCGCTTTGACAACAGGCGCGGCCGCCGTCGTTTTCACGGTGTTTTGCACCGGCGCGTCAATCGGCAAATTTTGCATAACAGGCGCGTCATCACTCTGCGACTTGTCCCGACTATCCGCGGCCTGCCCGACCGGCGCGGACGTTTCGGCAACCTGCGGCGCAACAACCGTTTGCGCGACGGGAGAAGTATTCACCGCCCCCTGCAGCGCCGCACGGATCAGAACATCCGCCGCCGTCAATTCATCCGCGGGAACGGAACGCGCTTCGCCGTTGTCCCGATCGACCGGCGCGGCGGCCGTTTCAAACACGGGAAAAGCAGATTGGTCAACCGTTTCCGCCCCGTCCGTTTGCGGCACGACAATCACTTGCGCCGCCGGCGTTTCGACATTCTTTTCCGGCGCGGGAATCTTTTGCCCATTCGCGGACGCGTCCGCCGCGGCGGTTTGAACCGGACGGTCTTCGGTCGTTTTTTCGCAGGCGCGGGTGCGTTTCAAATGAATCTTCACGACCCTGACGTTTTCCGACGCGCCGCTTTTCGCCCTGAAATCCTTCATCGCGGACGAATTGTCGGCGCGCGCGCTCATATTGCTGAAAAAAGTTTCGGCGCTTTTTTCCGTTTTGCCGGAACGCACCTGATCCAACACTTTCAGGAACGCGTCACCCGTTTTCATGGCGTCGCCCGATTTTAACGCCTGCGCGGCCGCGTTCGTTTCGGCGGCGGAAAACGGCGTTTCCACCCCCGCCGCGGACGGCGTCGTGCTCATCAAAAAATTAAAAGCGGACAAATCCATTCGAGTGTTCCTTTGCGAAAAACAAAAGTCTGAACTCTCAGATGCAACACCCGTGCCAATTTTTTCCAAACCGGAAAAACGATCGCCGTTTTTCCCGAATCGGATGATTTCCGGAACGCGAAGTAGTATCATATTCGCGTTCAATCATTTCAATGAAAGGATCCGAATATGTCTAAACGCTTTATTTTGAATGAAACCAGCTATCACGGCCACGGCGCCGTCAACGAAATCGTGACGGAAATCAAATCCCGCGGCTTTAAAAAGGCTTTGATCGTCACCGACGCCGATTTGGTCAAATTCAACGTCGTCAAAAAAGTCACGGACATTTTGGACGCGAACGGCTTCGCCTATGACATTTTCGACCGCGTCAAGGCCAATCCCAGCGTCGCCGTCGTCAAAGCGGGCGTTGAAGCTTTCAAAAAATCCGGCGCGGACTATATGATCGCGATCGGCGGCGGATCGCCGCAGGACACGGCCAAAGGCATCGGCATCATCATCAACAACCCCGAATTCGCCGATGTCACTTCGCTGGAAGGCGTCGCCCCGACCAAACATAAAAGCGTTCCCGTCATCGCCGTTGCGACGACCGCGGGCACGGCCGCCGAAACGACCATCAACTACGTCATCACGGACGAAGAAAAACGCCGCAAGTTCGTTTGCGTCGATCCGCACGACATCCCCGTCGTCGCCATTGTCGATCCCGACATGATGTCGTCAATGCCGCGCGGGCTGACCGCCGCCACGGGCATGGACGCCCTGACCCACGCGATTGAAGGATATACGACGCTGGGCGCGTGGGAATTGGCGGACGCGCTGAACCTCAAAGCGATCCAGCTGATTTCCAAATCCCTGCGAAAAGCCGTCGAAAACGATCCCGACGGACGCGAAGGAATGGCGTTGGGGCAATACGTCACGGGCATGGCGTTTTCAAACGTCGGATTGGGCGTCGCGCACGGTATGGCGCATCCGCTCAGCGCGTTTTACAACACGCCGCACGGTGTCGCAAACGCCGTTCTGCTGCCCTATGTGATGGAATTCAACGCGGAATACACGGGCGAAAAGTTCCGTGAAATCGCCCGCATGATGGGTGTTGAAAACGTCGATTCGATGACGCAGCCCGAATACCGCAAAGCCGCGATCGACGCCGTGCGCCGCCTGTCTTTGGATGTCGGCATCCCGCAAACGCTGAAAGAAATCGGCGTCAAGGAAGACGACCTGCCCGCTTTGGCGGACGCGGCGATGGCGGATGTCTGCACGGGCGGCAACCCGCGCCCCTGCACAAAGGAATTGGTGCTGGAAGTTTATAAAAAAGCTTTCAACGGCTGATCAACCAAACGCGCGAAGCCTCTTAAAAAGAGGCTTCGCCCCCGACGCCCGTTAAAAAGCGCGCTTCACCCCGATCGTCACGGTGTGATCGGTATAATGTGTGCGAAAAACGCCGTCATAAGACAGCGACGCTTCATACGCCGCGCCGAACCGCATTGAAACGCCGGCGCCGCCCTCGAATCCCCAACGGTGCAAGCGGCCGCTTTCGATGACATAGCTTTTTCCGTTTGTCAAAGTGACGGGCGCGCTCGTTTTATCGGAAATGAAATCGTATGTCGCAGCGACGCGGATCTGCGGACTGAATGTGCCGAAATTCTCAGCAGCCTTGATTTCCGCGATCCCCGTCAAGATTCCGTCCGAATCCGCCGAAACGCGCTGCGCCGCCGTGTCGGTGTACCCGTCGCGGCGCAAATGCAGATACCGCGCGCCGACACCGGACGAAACAACGCCGGCGTCATAACCGGCGACGGCCTGCGCGGCGAAAGTGTCCACACCGTAACCGGCCGTGTAAATCGAACCGAGGACGTTTTTGCGTTCGTCCCAATCCGAAAAGGAATAAGCCAGCATCCCGTCGAAAAACAGGCGATCGGGCTTGTATTCGCCGTAAACGAACAGACTGTGCGTGTCCGTATCAATATCGCGGGCGAACGCATCCACGTTACCGCGGACGAAAGCATAGCCCAAACCGGCCTTGCCCGCATCGGCGGATTTTTCAAACCCGGCCGCAACCCCCGCCGACACGCCAGAAAATCCCCGCGCCGGATCGGCATCCGACAGCTTTGATTTATTGGAAAATCCCTGCGCCCAAGCGGTGACGCCCTCCGGCTCCGTCCCCGCCGCGCGCCCTTTCGTTTCCGTTTGCGGGATGAAACGGCCGGAAACAACGGAAAACAACCGGTTGACCGAAGCGGCGGATTGCGCCGTGACAACAGGGGCGGCCACAGGCGACAACGCCGTCAGCGCCGCGTTCAACGCCGCGGAACCGGACGTTTCCAAAGCGGACAAGCGGTCTTTCAAATCGGCGGGATAGCCGTCGAAACGCGATGACGCCGACAGCAGCACCAAACGCAACGTTGAATCCTTTTGAATGCTGTAATCCTGCAGCGTGTTCCCGTCTTCCAGTATCTTTCCCGCAAAAATCAAACGTTGAGATTCGGCGGCGATGCCTTCCTTATCTTTAAAGATGTCTACATCCACAACTGGAGCATTTTTGATTTTTTCCTTTAGAGTCTTCGCATCTGTGAGGAAAGGTATATCGGTCTTTGGATTGAGACTAAGGCTCTTAAAATATTGAACCACCTCCTTGAAGAAGTTCAATATGCCCTTAATGACTTTCTTGACAAAACGGAAGGCAGAACGGAA
>CACYSU010000017.1 GCA_902777205.1 uncultured Rhodospirillales bacterium
CTGATCACCCCGATCGCCATGGACGAAGGTCTGCGCTTCGCTATCCGCGAAGGCGGCCGCACCGTCGGCGCCGGCGTCGTTTCCAAAATCATTGAGTAACAGAGGATATTGATCATGGAAGGTCAAAATATTAGAATTCGCCTGAAAGCCTTCGACCATCGGTTGTTGGATCAGTCGACTCGCGAGATCGTAAACACGGCAAAACGCACGGGAGCGCAAATTTGTGGTCCTATCCCCTTGCCAACTCGCATAGAAAAGTTTACAGTAAACCGTTCGCCGCACGTTGATAAGAAGTCGCGCGAACAGTTTGAAATCCGCACTCATAAACGGGTGCTTGACATCATCGATCCGACTCCGCAGACGGTTGATGCTTTGATGAAGCTCGATTTGGCTGCCGGTGTTGACGTCGAAATTAAACTTTAAAGGATAAAAGAGCCATGCGTAGTGGTCTTATCGCTGAAAAAATGGGCATGACTCGCCTCTTTACGGAAGACGGGACTCACGTTCCCGTCACCGTTCTGAAGGTTGAGGGATGCGAAGTCGTCTCTGTCCGTTCCAAGGACAAAGACGGTTATGTCGCGCTGCAGTTGGGTTTTGGTAAAACAAAGGCAAACCGGGTTTCCAAATCGGTTCGTGGCCACTTTGCCAAAGCCAACGTCGAATTGAAGCGCAAATTGGTTGAATTCCGGGTTAGTGAGGATTGCGTCCTTAACCCCGGCGATGAATTGTCCGCGAATCATTTCATTGCGGGTCAGTTCGTCGATGTGGTCGGCACGTCCATCGGTAAAGGATTCGCCGGCGGTATGAAACGTCATAATTTTGCCGGCCTTGAAGCTACACACGGTGTGTCCATTTCTCACCGTTCGTTGGGTTCCACGGGTAACCGTCAGGATCCGGGCCGTGTCTTCAAGGGTAAGAAAATGGCTGGACATATGGGCGCCGAACGCGTCACCGTCCAGAACCTGAAAGTCGTCGCGACGGACGCCGATCGTGGTTTGATCATGGTCAAAGGCGCCGTTCCGGGATTTGAAGGGGCTTATGTTTTGATTAAAGACGCTGTGAAGAAGGCTCTTCCGGAAAACGTTCCGATGCCTGCCGGTTTGAAAGCCAAGGCCGCGGTCGCGGAAGAAAAGGTCGCAGCTTCTGAAGAAGTGAAGGAATAACGGCGATGAAATGTGATATCGTCAATCTGGATAACCAGAACGTTGGTTCGATGGAACTGGCCGACAGCGTTTTCGCTGTTGAAGTCCGTACGGACATTTTGAGCCGCGTCGTCAACTGGCAGCTGGCGAATCGTCGTGCGGGAACGCACAAGACGAAAACGATCGCCGAAGTCAGCGGCACGACGAAAAAACCGTACAAACAGAAAGGTACGGGACGCGCCCGTCAGGGTTCTTTGCGCGCCACGCAGTTCCGCGGCGGCGGCATCAGCTTCGGGCCGGTCGTCCGTTCTCATGAACAGGATCTGCCGAAGAAAATCCGTCGTTTGGGTATGCGCTGCGCTTTGTCCGCGAAAGCCAAAGACGGCAAACTGGTTGTGGTCGATGCTTTGAAAATGCCGGAAGCCAAAACGAAAGACCTGCTGTCCAAAATGGAAAAAATGGGTCTGTCTTCCGCTTTGTTCATCGGCGGCGCCGAATTGGACAACAACTTTTCGATGTCCGCGCGCAATATCGTCGGCGTTGACGTTTTGCCGCAGCAAGGTGCCAATGTTTACGACATCATGCGCCGCGACACGTTGGTTCTGACCAAAGAAGCCGCGGAAAACTTGGAGGCTCGACTGAAATGAGTAAACCGGAAATTAAAGTAACGGAAAAAATGTACGACACGCTGCTGCGTCCCGTCATTACCGAAAAGGCCATGAAGTCGTCCGAAAACGGACAGGTGACCTTTCACATTCCGTTGACGGCTACGAAAACCGAAGTCAAAGCGGCTGTTGAAGCTTTGTTCGGCGTTAAAGTTAAATCTGTCAACACCGTTCGCGTCGGCGGAAAAACGAAACGTTTCCGCGGCCAGATCGGCAAACGCAGCGATTTCAAAAAAGCGATCGTTACGTTGGCAGAAGGTCAAAACATTGATTTTACGACGGGAGTTTAAAAAATGGCGTTAAAATCGTTTAAAGCGGTTACTCCCAGCCGCAGACATCTCGTTCTGGTTGAACGCGCTGATCTGTACAAAGGCGGGCCCGTTAAAGAATTGACCGAAGGTCTGAATGGCACCGGCGGTCGCAACAATCAGGGTCGTATCACCAGCCGCCGCATGGGCGGCGGTCACAAACGCCGTTATCGTTTCATCGACTTCAGACGTGACAAGTTTGATGTCGCCGCGACGGTCGAACGTTTGGAATACGATCCGAACCGTACGGCGTTCATCGCGCTGATCAAATATGAAGACGGCGAACGTTCTTACATTTTGGCTCCGCAGCGCCTGCAGGTCGGCGACACGGTCGTTTCCGGTGAAAAAGTCGATATCAAACCGGGCAACGCCATGTTGCTGAAAAACATGCCGGTCGGAACGGTGGTTCATAACATTGAACTGAACCCCGGCCGCGGCGGTCAGGTCGCCCGTTCCGCGGGTTGCTACGCTCAGCTGATCGGTAAAGACGCCGGTTACGCCCAGCTGCGTTTGAACTCCGGCGAACTGCGTCTGGTTCGCGGCGAATGTCTGGCTTCCGTCGGCGCGGTTTCCAATCCCGACAAGCAGAACGAAAACGGCGGTAAAGCCGGCCGTTCCCGCTGGTTGGGCATCCGTCCCGCCGTCCGCGGCGTCGCCATGAACCCTGTCGATCACCCGTTGGGTGGTGGTGAAGGTCGTTCTTCGGGCGGTCGTCATCCGGTCACGCCGTGGGGCAAGTGCACAAAGGGCAAGAAGACTCGCACGAACAAGAAGACCAATGTCTTCATTATGCGCAGTCGCCATGCTTCTAAGAAAAAAGCTTAATTAGGAGGGTAGTAGATTATGTCTCGTTCCGTTTGGAAAGGCCCCTTTGTTGACGGTTACCTTCTCAAGAAAGCTGAAAAGGTACGTGAATCGGGTCGAAATGAAGTCATCAAGACTTGGTCGCGCCGTTCAACCATTCTTCCGCAATTTGTGGGTTTGACTTTTGGCGTATATAACGGTAAAAAGTTTATTCCTGTCCTCGTTACCGAAAACATGATCGGGCACAAAATGGGCGAATTTGCCCCGACCCGCACGTTTAACGGTCACGCAGGCGACAACAAAGCCAAGAAGGGCTAAGAACATGGTAGCGAAAAAAGAAATGAAAACAGCAAAGGCCTGCGGCAGCACGATTCGCAGCAGCACGCGTAAATTGAACGTCGTCGCCGCTTCGATTCGCGGTATGGAAGTCGGGAAAGCTCTGACACAGCTGAGCTTTTCCCCGCGCCGCGTCGCAGGTGAAGTGAAAAAAGTATTGCAGTCCGCGATTGCCAATGCTGAAAACAACCACAACATGGACGTTGACAAACTGGTCGTTGCCGAAGCTTATGTCGGCAAAGCGCTGGTGATGAAACGTTGGCAGGCTCGCGCCCGCGGTCGTGCCGGCCGTGTTGAAAAGATGTTTTCCAACTTGACAGTTGTTGTACGCGAAAACGAGGAGAACCGTTAAAATGGGGCAGAAAGTTAACCCGATTGGTTTGCGTTTGGGAATTAACCGCACGTGGGATTCCCGTTGGTTTGCTGACGCTGATTATGCGAAACAGCTTCATGAAGATTTCAAGATTCGCAATTTCTTGAAAAAGAAGCTGGCCGCCGCCGGTATCAGCCGCGTGATTGTCGAACGTCCGGCTAAAAAAGCCCGCATTACGATTCATTCCGCGCGTCCCGGTGTCGTCATCGGCAAAAAGGGGCAGGATATCGACGTTTTGAAAAACGAACTGCAAAAAATGACCGGCGGTGAAATCCACCTGAACATTGTCGAAGTCCGCAAACCGGAATTGGACGCTCAGTTGGTCGCCGAAAGCATTGCGCAGCAGCTGGAACGCCGTGTTTCTTTCCGCCGCGCTATGAAACGTTCCGTTCAGTCGGCTCTGCGTCAGGGGGCGGAAGGTATCCGTATCAACTGCGGCGGCCGTTTGGGCGGCGCCGAAATCGCCCGTACCGAATGGTACAGAGAAGGACGTGTTCCCCTGCATACGCTGCGTGCGGATGTGGATTACGGAACTTCGACCGCGCATACGACATACGGCGCTTGCGGTGTCAAAGTCTGGATTTTCAAAGGTGAAATTCTGGCTCATGACCCGATGGCGCAGGATAAACGTCTGTCGGACGCTCAACGCTAAGAAAGGACAAGAAGAGAGATGTTAAGTCCTAAGAGAACAAAATTCCGCAAGCAGTTCAAAGGCCGTATTCACGGCGTGGCTAAAGGCGGAACGACATTGGCTTTCGGATCGTTCGGTCTGAAAGCGATGGAGCCCGAACGTGTGACGGCTCGTCAGATCGAAGCGGCACGTCGTGCGATCGTGCGCCACATGAAACGTCAGGGACGTTTCTGGTTGCGTATGTTCCCCGATGTACCCGTTTCCAAAAAACCCCCTGAAGTTCGTCAGGGTAAAGGTAAAGGCAACCCCGAATTTTGGGTTTGCCGCGTCAAACCGGGGCGCATCATGTTTGAAATTGACGGCGTGTCCGAAAAGACTGCGCGCGAAGCTTTTGAATTAGCTGCCGCTAAGTTGCCGATCAAAGCGCGTTTTGTTTCCCGCAGCGTTGTTGAGGAGGCTTAAGTTATGGCTAAAATTAAAGATTTGCGTGCTAAAACCGATGATCAGCTGAACGAACAGATCGTCGCTTTGAAAAAAGAAGGCATGAATCTGCGTTTTCAGCAAGTCAGCGGACAGCTGACCAATACCGCGCGTATGGGTCAGGTGAAACGCGAAGTCGCTCAGATCAAGACGATCTTGGCTGAACGTAAAACGGGGTCTAAGGAGTAATAAAGATGCCCAAACGTATTTTACAGGGTGTTGTCGTCAGCGATAAGATGGATAAGACCGTCGTGGTCAAAGTCGAACGCCGCGTCATGCACCCGATCTATAAAAAGTTTATTCGGCGTTCCAAAAAATACGCCGCTCATGATGAGCTCAACCAGTTCAAAGTCGGCGACGTCGTTCGCATCCGCGAATGCGTGCCGTTTTCCAAGACGAAAACTTGGGAAGTTCTGGTTGACGCCGGTTAATCGGGAAAGTAAAGGATTTATCCCATGATTCAAATGCAAAGCAACCTGGATGTCGCTGATAACTCTGGCGCGCGCAAAGTGCAGTGCGTAAAGGTATTAGGTGGATCCAAACGTAAGACGGCATCTGTCGGCGACGTTATTGTTGTTTCTATTAAAGAAGCGATACCTCGCGGACGTGTCAAAAAGGGTGATGTTCACCGCGCAGTTATCGTGCGTACCAAAAAGGAAATCCGTCGTGCCGACGGCAGCGCAATCAGATTTGATTCCAACGCCGCCGTTCTGATCAACAAAGACGGCGAACCGATCGGTACCCGTATTTTTGGCCCGGTGACAAGAGAATTGCGTGCGAAGAAATATATGAAAATTATTTCTTTGGCGCCTGAAGTAATCTAAGTTTTTGAGGGTCAAAATGAAAATTAAAAAAGGTGATCAGGTCATCGTGACGACCGGTCGTGACAAAGGCAAACAGGGTGAAGTCCTGCGCGCCATGCCCAAGACCAACAAGGTCGTTGTCCAAGGTGTGAACATGGTTAAACGTCATACGCGTCCTTCCCAGACGAATGCCGGCGGCATCATCTCGAAGGAAGCTCCGATTGACGTTTCCAACGTGGCTTTAATCGATCCGGAAACGGGCAAGGCGACGCGCGTCGGCTTCAAAATCGTTGACGGCGAAAAAGTCCGCGTTGCGAAAAAGTCCGGCAAAGTCATTGCCGCGAAGAAATAGGAGTGAGTGGTATGGCTAGACTGTATGATCATTACAAAAAAGTAATCCGTCCCAAACTGGAAAAAGAATTCGGTTACAAAAACCAGATGGAAATTCCCCGTTTGGAAAAAATCGTCATCAACATGGGCGTCGGCCGCGATGCCGTCGAAGATCGCAAGGCCGTTGATTCCGCCGTGCGCGATCTGACCGCGATCGCCGGACAGAAACCCGTCGTGACGTACGCTAAAAAATCCATTGCCGCGTTTAAACTGCGCGAAGGCATGCCGATCGGCTGCAAAGTCACGCTGCGCCGCGAACGTATGTACGAATTTCTGGATCGTCTGGTCACGATGGCGTTGCCGCGTGTGCGAGATTTTCGCGGAATTTCAAATAAAAGCTTTGACGGCAAGGGAAACTATGCTATGGGTTTAAAGGAACAGATCGTTTTCTTGGAAATTGATTACGATTCTGTTGATAAAGTCCGTGGTTTGGATATAGTATTCTGCACATCGGCCAAGACCGACAAGGAAGCAAAAGCCCTGCTGTCCGGTTTTGATATGCCGTTTGCGAAAAACTAGAGCGATTGGAGTAAGATATTATGGCAAAAACAAGCGCTGTCGAACGCAATAAGAAACGTGAACGCATGGCTAAACAGTACAAAGCCCGTCGTGACGCTCTTAAGGCGAAAATCAAAGACCGCTCGGTTTCCGAAGAAGAACGCTTTGACGCCGTGTTGAAGCTGGCCGAATTGCCCCGCAATTCGTCCGCCACGCGCGTTCATCTGCGTTGCGAACTGACAGGACGTTCTCGCGGCAACTACCGCAAGTTCAAACTGTCTCGTGTTGTGTTGCGGGATTTGGCCTCTTGCGGTCAGATTCCCGGCATGGTTAAGTCTAGTTGGTAACATCAAGTTAGGTAAGGAGATACTACCATGTCATTTTCCGATCCGTTGGGAGATATGCTGACCCGTATTCGTAACGGTCAGCAGGCTCGCAAGAGCGACATTACGGTGCCGGCTTCCAAGCTGCGCGAAAACGTGCTGGAAGTCCTGAAACGTGAAGGGTTCATTCGCGGTTATTCGCGCGTGAACGTCCGCAAAGGCATCGACGAAATCAAAGTTGAATTGAAATATTTTGAAGGCCGTCCGGTCATCAGCGAAATCGCCCGCGTTTCCACGCCGGGGCGTCGCGTCTATTCCCGTGTCAAGGATTTGCAGAAATTCTACAACGGGCTGGGTATTTCTGTTCTGTCCACGCCGCAGGGCGTCATGTCCGATCACGAAGCTCGTCAGGCCAATGTCGGCGGCGAAGTTTTGTGCAAAGTGTTCTAAGGGGGAGTTTACATATGTCTCGTGTTGGTAAATACCCTGTCATTGTTCCCGCCGACGTTACGGTTGACGTTAAAGGTCAGCACGTCAAAGTCAAAGGGAAATTGGGTGAATTGGAATATACGGCTGCGGACGATGTCGATCTGAAGCTGGAAGAAAACAAGCTGTGGGTCGCCCCGCGCAAATCCGAAACGGGGATCAACCGTTCCTCTTGGGGAACGACCCGCGCCCGTCTGAACAATCTGGTCAAGGGTGTCCATGACGGTTTTTCCAAGAAGCTGGAAATCAACGGCGTCGGCTACAAAGCGCAGGTTCAGGGCAAGATCCTGAAAATGAGCTTGGGGTTCAGCCATGATGTCGATTTTGAAATTCCCGCCGGATTGAAAGTGACGTGCGCGACGCCGACGAATGTCGAAATTTCCGGCGTTGACAAGCAGGTCGTCGGGCAGTTCGCCGCGGTGATCCGCGCCAAACGGCCGCCCGAACCCTATAAGGGCAAAGGCATCAAATACGAGGGTGAATACATCCTGCGTAAAGAAGGTAAGAAGAAGTAAGGGGGAACGAAAATGAGTAAGGCAAGATTGCAATTTGAAGGCCGTCGTATCCGTACCCGCGCTTCCCTGCGGCGTAAATCCGCCGGACGTTTGCGGTTGTCCGTATTCCGTTCGGGACAGCATATTTACGGGCAGGTCATTGACGACAAGGAAGGTAAGACTTTGGCCGCCGCTTCGACGGTTGAAAAAGAAGTCAAAGCTTCCGTGAAAAATGGCGCCACGGTCGCCGCCGCCACTGTGGTCGGCAAGCTGATCGCGGAACGTGCTCTGGCAGCCGGTGTCAAAGAAGTTGTCTTCGACCGCGGCGGTTATGTCTATCACGGCCGTGTGAAGGCGTTGGCGGAAGCCGCCCGTGAAGCCGGTTTGTCATTCTAAAGGAAAAGGTAATTATGGCACGCACACCTAATACAGAACGCCGCCGCGGCGGCGAAAAAGAACGCGAAAACGATCGTGAACGCGCTGATCAGCGCAACGATCGCGACCGCGAAATGGACGAAATCGTTGATAAGCTCGTGTATGTCAACCGCGTTGCGAAGACCGTGAAAGGCGGTCGCCGCATGGCTTTCGCCGCTTTGGTCGTCGTCGGTGACCAGCGCGGCCGCGTCGGATTTGCTTCCGGCAAGGCGCGCGAAGTTCCCGAAGCGATCCGCAAAGCGACGGAAAAGGCGAAACGCGAAATGATCCGCATTCCTTTGCGTGAAGGGCGGACACTGCATCATGACGCGCGCGGCAGATACGGCGCCGGTGAAGTTGTTCTGAGAACGGCTCCCGCCGGTACGGGTATCATCGCGGGCGGCCCGATGCGCGCCGTTTTTGAAACGATGGGCATTCAGGACATTGTCGCGAAGTCGATCGGTTCTCAGAACCCGCACAACATGATCAAGGCGACGTTTGCCGCTTTGAAAATGGTCTATTCCCCCCGTATGATCGCTGCCAAGCGCGGTAAGAAAGTCGGCGACGTCGTCGCCGCGCGCGACGGTGCGAACGCCGCGGTCGTGAAGGAGTAAGACAATGGCTGAAAAAACGATTAAGGTCAAACAGACGGGCAGCATCATCGGCGCGACGAAAGTCCAGCGCGCGACGATGTTGGGTCTGGGTCTGAAAAAGATGAATGCCGAAAAAGTGCTGCAGGATACGCCTGCCGTGCGCGGCATGATCACTAAAGT
This sequence comes from uncultured Rhodospirillales bacterium, assembly GCA_902777205.1. Classification (GTDB taxonomy): domain Bacteria; phylum Pseudomonadota; class Alphaproteobacteria; order CAAGCB01; family CAG-977; genus UBA11549. Next base: position 8,921 of record CACYSU010000017.1, read on the forward strand.
CGCCCACCTGGTGACTGTGGTTGAGGAATAATCGGCGGGTGCGCTGTTTGGAAACGGACGGCGCACAGTCGGTTTAACTAAAGCGAGTTAAGAAAATGAAACTGAATGAAATTCGTGATAACGACGGCGCCCGCAAAGGCCGTATGCGCATCTGCCGTGGTATCGGCAGCGGCAAAGGCAAAACAGGCGGTCGCGGCGGAAAAGGTCAGACGGCTCGTACAGGCGTGGCGATCAACGGTTTTGAAGGCGGGCAGATGCCCCTTTACCGTCGTTTGCCGAAACGCGGCTTTAATAACATTTTCGCGAACAAATACGCGGAAATCAATTTGGGACGTCTGCAGGCGGCGATTGACAAGGGCGTGGTTGACGCGTCCAAGGAAATCAATGTTGACGTTCTGCGCGAAGCCGGCGTTGTGAAGCAGACTTTCGACGGTCTGCGTCTGTTGGGCAACGGTGAACTGACGGCGAAAGTGACCATCAAGGTCGCCGGTTCCACGGAATCCGCGAAAGCGGCTGTGGAAAAAGTCGGCGGTCAGGTTATCATCGCCGAATAATCCGGACAAAAAAATGCAAAAGAGGGGGAACCCTCTTTTGCGCGTTTTTAATTTAGAAATTAGTGGAATTAAAGAAAATGGCTTCTCAAGTGGATAGAATGGCTAGCGGTCTGGGATGGGAAACTTTTGCGAAAGCGACTGATTTGCAGAAGCGTCTTTTGTTTACGTTGGGCGCCATGATTGTTTATCGTTTAGGAACGTTCATCCCTCTGCCGGGGATCAATTCCATGGTGTTGGACGACATCTTCACCAGACAGGCCGGCGGCATTTTGGGGATGTTCAATATGTTTACGGGCGGCGCGTTGTCCCGTATGACGTTATTTGCTTTAAACATTATGCCGTACATTTCGGCGTCGATTATCGTGCAGCTGGCGGCGTCCGTGCTGCCCTCCCTGATCGCTTTGAAAAAAGAGGGCGAGGCGGGACAGCGCAAAATGACGCAATATACGCGTTATCTGACGGTTTTGATCACGATCGTGCAGGCGTACGGTTTGGCGATCGGGTTGGAATCCATGGTCGGATCGGCCGGAACGTCGGCGGTTTTGAATCCGGGGACGTGGTTCCGTTTCACGACGGTCGTTTCCCTGTTGGGCGGCACGATGTTCATCGTCTGGCTGGGCGACCAGATCACGTCGCGCGGCGTCGGCAACGGTTCGTCGCTGATCATCACGGCCGGTATCGTCGCCGGCATTCCGATGGGATTGGCGCAGACGTTTGAATTGGCGCGCGCGGGATCGCTGTCCACGTTCGCTTTGCTGACCGTTTTGGCGATCGCCGTGGCGTTGGTGTTCTTTGTCGTGTTTTTTGAACGCGCCCAGCGCCGCATCCTGATCCAGTATCCGAAACGCCAGATGGCCGGACGCATGATGAACAGCGAAAGTTCGCATCTGCCGTTGAAATTGAACCCGACGGGCGTCATTCCGCCGATCTTCGCCAGCTCTTTGCTGTTGCTGCCGATGACGATCGTCAATTTTTCCGTCAACAGCGGCAACAGCCCCGATTGGATCGTGACGCTGTCGTCGGTGCTGGCGCACGGGCAGCCGCTGTATCTGGCGCTGTACGCGGGTTTGATCATCTTTTTTACGTTCTTTTACACGGCGGTTGTGTTCAATCCCGAAGACACGGCGGACAACCTGAAACGCCACGGCGGTTTCATCGCGGGCATCCGTCCGGGGAAAAGCACGGCCGAATATCTGGATTACGTTTTGACGCGTCTGACGGTTTTGGGATCGCTTTATCTGGCGGTGATCTGCTGTTTTCCTGAAATCATGATCGCCAAGTATTCCGTTCCGTTCGTTTTGGGCGGCACCACTTTGCTGATCGTCGTTTCCGTCACGATGGATTTTGCGACGCAGATTCAATCCCATTTGATCGCGCACCAGTACGAAGGTTTGATGCGCAAGGCAAAGCTTAAAGGACGCCTGAAGTGATCAGCAACGGCAAACACCTTGTTTTGATGGCTCCTCCGGGGGGCGGCAAAGGAACACAGGCGCGTTTGCTGCGTGACCGGCTGGGGATTCCCCATTTATCGACGGGCGAGATGTTAAGGAACGCCGGACGCGCGGGGACGCCGGTCGGTTTGCAGGCGAAAGCCTTGATCGACAAGGGCAATTTTGTTCCCGACGAAATGATCATTTCGATCATTTCCGAACGGCTGGACGAACCCGACTGCAAAGAGGGATTCATTCTGGACGGTTTTCCGCGCACGCTGCCGCAGGCCAAGGCTTTGGACGAAATGCTGTTTGAAAAAGGCCGCCGGCTGGATCATGTGATTGAAATCCAAGTGCCCGACGACATGATCATCCAGCGCATTATCGGCCGTTTTTCCTGCGCGGATTGCGGGGCGATGTATCACGATACGCTGAAACCGACCAAAGTGTTCGGCAAATGCGACGAATGCGGCGGATCGAATTTCGTCCGCCGGCCGGACGACAACTGGCAGACGGTGGTCAGCCGGTTGAAAACGTACCGCATGATGACGACTCCGGTTTTGCCGTATTACCAGCACGAAGGGCTGTTGGAAACGATTGACGGCACGGGCGGCGTGGACGAGGTCGCCGAGAAGATCAAAAAAATCGTCGGACAATAATTCTGTTTCCGGTAAAGGAGGGATGCCATGGGGATTCTTGATGAAGCGAGAGAAGAACTGCGCCAGTCCGCGGCGTCCTTGAAATGGGAAGAACCGCTGGTCAAATTCGATTTGATCGGGGACAGTCAGGAACAAAAGAACCGGTTGTCGTATATCGTCAATACGGTCGCCAAAGGATCGCCGTTCGGCAAGAAGATTTTGCAGGAAGCCTGCGATGCCGGATATACGCTGGAAATGGAGCATATGTTCGGGGCGCTGGGGGCTTGCGAACCCGAAAACAAAAGGATTCTGCTTAACCCGTCCATGCCGAACGAGGATTTGATTTCGACGCTGGTTCACGAAGCGCGCCACGCTCAGCAGGACATCCGCGCCCCTTGGAAAACGGAACGGGGAAACAGCGAGTTTTCAACGGAATTGAAGCTTTACCGCGCGGCGGAGGCTGACGCGCAGGCGGCCGCGGTCGCCGCGTGCTATGAAATCAAAAAGAACACGGGCAACAATGCGCCGTATTCCGCCAGCGCCGACAGGGACGCGCTGATCGTTTCGGGATTCGCCGCCAAGGCCGATTCGTCGGGGAAAGTCACGCCCGCCATGCTGCGCGCCGCGTTTAACGGATGGTTTGAAGATCAGCCGATTATCGAGGAATACGAACGTTCCTATCTGGTCGAGGAAATGGATGCCGTCGTCAAATCCGGCAATTTTTCCAAAATGCCCGGGGGACAGAAAATTTCGTCGCGCCAAATCGTTGAAACGTATTGCACGGACGCGGACGGCAACTGTTACTGGTCAACCGATCCCGACGTGATGGAAGAGCGCGACAAGCTGTCGGTCGGTTCCAAAACCCGCAAATCGGCGGAAAAGTTCTATCAGGCGCGCTTTGAAAAAACGGGGCGGGAACCGGATCAAACGTACGAGGATTTAAAGGTGCGCGACGGGGGAATTTCCGCCCGTGAAAGCGCCGGTTTGCTGAAACGTGTGTTTTCCGGCGAATACAAGCAGACGTTTTTCCGCGATTTAAAAGCGGAGGTCGATTTTGAAAAAGAGGGATCTTTGCTGGAAAAGCGGCGGCTGAATCACATTGTCAACAATGTTTGTCAGGATTCGCGCGCCAAAAAAGAGTTGGAAACGTTGCAAAAGGCGGGATATTCCCTTGCGATGGAAAGTCTGGGCAAGGCCGTGTCCGTCCGCGACCCGAAAAACAAAGTGATCGTTTTGGCACGCCGCGCTTCGGATCGCGAATTGCAGGGCGCGCTGCTGAAAGAGGCGCGCGGCGTCGCCGCCGTTCAAACCGCGATGATGCACCGCGCGGCGAACATTCGCGGCTGATTCTCCGTTATCAATAAAAGGATTGAAAATGGGCAAAGGGAAACTGGCGGCACTGCTGCTGACGGCTGTTTTGTTGTTTTTGGCCGAACCGCTTTATGTGGATTCCATGTACAAGGCGACCGTGACAGCGGACGCGCCCGCGGGGACGGAAACGACGGTTTCATACCGGCCGGCCGCCGGCGCGCCGACGCGCGAAATCCCGTTCACCGTCAGAGAGGGCGGCCACGCTTCGTTCAGGATTTTTTCAAATGAAATCAATGAATTGTCATTTGCCGGAAACGCGCAAGTCCGTTCGGTTCATATTTCTGGAAAAGGGACGTTAAATCTGAATGTGGCGGACGGCGAATCGCTGAAAAATCTTTCCCTGAAACCGAAAATCCGTTTTGACATCAAAGTCTTTCTGCTGCTGGCGTTTTTCCTGTTTTGCGCAATCTATACCGTGACGGGGCGGAAAAGCGTTTTCGGCGACAAAACGCCGGCGATAAAAAACATCGAATTTTTGCGGTTGGTTTTCACCGTCGGTGTCGTGTGCGAACACACTTGCGGTGCGCTGAAACTGTATTCGGCCGGCTGGCTGGGGGTGGAGTTCTTTTTCATCCTGTCGGGATTTTTCCTGAGGCTGACGTTTAATCCCGCTAAGACGGTTTCCGAATTCGTCAAATCGAAATTCGCGCATTTCGCGCCGCTGACGCTGTTTTGCGTGATCGGAAAGCTGAAGCTGATTCCGCTGCTGCAAAGCCTGCTGTTTTTGCAGGTTTGGATCACGCCCGCGATGCCGGAGCAAAGCTGGTATCTGGGTGTTTTGTTCTGGGTGGGGCTGTTTTATTTTTGCATGATGAAAACGTTTCCGGAAAAATATAACGACATCGTTTTCGGCGTGCTGACCTTTGCCGCATACACTTGGATGAACAAATACGGCTGGGCGCGGCTGCCGCGCGGCATCGCGGGAATCGGACTGGGATATTTCGCGGCGCGCGTATTCCGGATCGAAAGCGCGAAAAACGCGTCCGATAATCGGCCGAGCTTGATTTATTCGCTGGCGGAGGCGGGCGTCCTGTTCTATTCGGTCGGAACGGTTTTCGTCAAAGCGCTGTATCCGGAAAACACGATCACGGCCATAGCGGCTTTTGCCGCGCTGATCCTGCTGTTCGTTCTGCGCCGCGGGGGTGTTTCCCGATTTTTTGAAAAGCCTGTGTTTGCGAAAATCGCGGCCTGTTCCTTTGCGATTTACATGACGCATATGCTGGTGGTTCACGACATGGTCGAAAACTGGCGGGCGAAGTATCCGGCCGTCGCGGCGGCGGATCCGGTGGCGACGGCGGTTTTGACGGTCGCATACAGCTGCGTTTTCGGCTGGGCGGTGTGGCGGTATGTCGAAATTCCGGCGTCCGCGTGGCTGAAAAACAAATTGCGTTGACGCGGGGGCGCGATGGATGACAAGGACAACCGGCCGGTTGCGGTGCAAATCCGCGGCGCGCGGGTGCATAATCTGAAAAACGTCGATGTGGACGTTCCGCTGAACAAAATCGTCGGCATAGCGGGCGTGTCGGGGTCGGGCAAGTCTTCGCTGGCGTTGGGCGTTTTGTATGCCGAAGGATCGCGCCGTTATTTGGACGCGCTGTCCGCCTATACCCGACGGCGCATGACGCAGGCGGCCAAAGCCGACGTTGACGAAGTGCTGTACGTTCCCGCCGCACTGGCTTTGCACCAACGGCCGGCCGTTCCGGGGATGCGCTCCACTTTCGGCACGGGGACGGAGCTGTTGAATTCCGTCCGTTTGATGTTTTCACGGCTGGCGAATCATTGCTGTCCGAACGGGCATTATCTGGAACCGTCTTTGGCGGTCGCGGCGGGCAAGGAATTGGTCTGTCCCGTGTGCGGCGCGCGTTTTTACGCCCCGTCCGCCGAAGAGCTGTCCTTTAACGGGCAGGGCGCCTGTAAACGGTGCGGCGGCACGGGATCGGTCAGAACAGTGGACGAAACGACGCTGGTTCCCGACGATTCCCTGACGATCGACGGCGGGGCGGTCGCGCCGTGGAACAGTTTGATGTGGTCGCTGATGACGGACGTGTGCCGCGCGATGGGCGTGCGCACGGATGTGCCGTTCCGCGACCTGACCGATCGGGAAAAGGACATCGTTTTCCACGGCCCCGCCGAAAAGAAACACATCCTGTACAAAGCCAAATCGTCCAATCAGGCGGGCGAGCTGGATTTCACCTATTACAACGCCGTCTATACCGTGGAAAACGCTTTGGCCAAGGTCAAAGACGAAAAAGGCATGAAGCGCGTTGAAAAGTTTTTGAAAGAGGATGTCTGCCCCGATTGCGGCGGCACCCGCCTGTCCGACCGCGCGCGGCGTCCGAAATTGCGCGGCGTCGGATTGGACGAAGCGTGCAAAATGCCGCTGTCCGACCTGACCGCGTGGGTCGCGGGCGTGCCGGACGCTTTGCCCGCCGAAATGCGGAAGATGGCGGAAAGCATTTGCGAATCCTTCGCCGTTCCGGCCAAGCGGCTGACGGAACTGGGGCTGTCGTACCTGTCGATGGATCGCGCGTCCTGCACCCTGTCAACGGGCGAACGGCAGAGGATGCAGCTGGCGCGCGCCGTGCGCAACCGGACGACGGGCGTCATGTATGTGCTGGACGAACCGTCCATCGGGCTGCACCCGCTGAACATCGCGGGGCTGAACGGCGTGATCCGCGATCTGGCGGCGGACGGCAACAGCGTCGTTCTGGTTGATCACGACACGCAAATCCTCAAAGAATCCGATTGGATCATCGAAATGGGGCCGCGGGCGGGGGCGGACGGCGGCCGCGTGATCGCCCAAGGGACGGTCGCCGGCGTCGCGGCGGACGGAAATTCCGTCATCGGCGCTTTTCTGAATGGACAACAGGCCGCGCGGGGCAGGCCGGAAACCGCCGCGCGCGATATGTTCGCCAACGGCCGGATCGTCATGGAAACTTCGCCGATCCATACCGTCAAGGCGTTGAAAGTCGAAATCCCCAAAGGCCGCCTGACCGTCGTGACGGGGGTGTCGGGATCGGGCAAGACGACCATGGTTCTGGAAAGCCTCGTTCCCGCTTTGGCGGCGAAAAACGGCGCGGGAAAAATGCCCGAACACGTTGTTTCGGTTTCGGCGGACGGCATCCGGCAGGTCAAACTGATCGACGCGACGCCCGTCGGCGTCAACGTGCGTTCGACGGTCGCGACCTACGCCAACGTTCACGACGAACTGCGCAAGCTGTACGCCAAAACGCCGGACGCGAAACAGGCGGGGCTGACGGCCGGCGACTTTTCCTATAACACGGGAAGCCTGCGCTGTCCCGTTTGCGACGGAACGGGCGTCGTCAATCTGGACGTGCAGTTCCTGCCGGACGTGGAAATCCCGTGTCCCGAATGTCGCGGCGGCAGGTACGCGCAGGCGGCGTCCGGCATACGGCTGGCGAATAAAAGCGGAGCGTCGCTTTCCATGCCTGAACTGATGGCTTTGGACGTTTCGTCGGCGATGGATTTTTGCAAGGATATGAAGAACGTTTATCCGAAACTGAAAACGCTGTCCGATTTGGGGCTGGGGTATTTGACGCTGGGCGAGGAAACGCCGGGGCTGTCCGGCGGCGAAGCGCAGCGGCTGAAACTGGCGGGCGAAACGGGCAGGGCGCAATCGGACGCCGTATTCGTGTTCGACGAACCGACGATCGGGCTGCATCCGGCGGACGTGCGGGTGCTGCTGGGCGTGTTCGACGCCTTGATCGGAAACGGGGCGACGGTGATCGTGATCGAACACGATTTGGACGTGATCCGGACGGCCGATTACATCATCGACATGGGCCCCGCCGGCGGCGCGGCGGGCGGCGAAATCGTCGTCGCGGGAACGCCCGACGAGGTCAAAGCCTGTTCGGCGAGCGCGACGGGGCGTTTTCTGTAAAAAAGTTTGAAAAAACGGTAAAAAAAAGGCGCGGAAGTATTGACTTTACGGGCGGTTGAGTATAGTTTGAACACCTCTGTAAGGTGTCCGCAGTATAACACCTTATGGTGAAGTGTGCCTGATTCCGTCCGGAATCTGGCAGGTTTTGATTTGTTATAGGAGATTAAACTTGGCACGTATTGCTGGTGTGAATATTCCGACGAACAAGCGCGTGGAAATCGCTTTGACGTATATCCACGGCATCGGTCGGACTTTGGCCCGCGAAATCTGCGGGAAATTGAACATCGACGAAGCCCGTCGCGTTAATGAGCTGACGGACGACGATGTTTTGAAACTGCGTGAATTGATCGACCATGAATATCATGTCGAAGGCGAATTGCGCCGCGAAGTCGGTGTAAACATCAAACGCTTGATGGATCTGGGCTGCTATCGCGGTCTGCGCCATCGTAAAGGTTTGCCTTGCCGCGGACAGAGAACGCATACGAACGCTCGTACGCGCAAAGGGCCCGCGAAACCCATCGCAGGCAAGAAAAAAGCTGTCTAGTTAGGAAAGGCGATTAATTCATGGCTAAAGCTACAACGACTGTTCGCACGAAAAAACGCGAACGCAAAAATATTACTTCCGGCGTTGCGCACGTCAATTCGACGTTCAACAACACGAAAGTGACGATTACGGACGCTCAGGGGAACGCAATTTCCTGGTCTTCTTCGGGCGCTCACGGCTTCAAGGGTTCCCGTAAAGCCACGCCGTACGCGGCGCAGGTGACGGCCGAAGACGCCGGTAAAAAAGCCGCTGAACACGGTATGAAAACTTTGGAAGTATGGGTCAAAGGACCGGGGTCGGGTCGTGAATCCGCTCTGCGCGCTTTGCAGGCCGTCGGTTTCACCATTACGGCGATTCGTGACGTGACCGCAGTGCCGCACAACGGTTGCCGCCCCCGCAAACGCCGCCGCGTTTAATCGGGTCTGCCGGCCGGTTGAAAAACCGGTTCGTCGGTTTGTGTCGTTTGACACATTGCTTTACTTTACAAAGTGGGAGTATTACTCGTGATTCAGAAAAATTGGCAAGACCTGATCAAACCCAGCACCATCGAAATCGAACACGCCGACGGTGCCGCGCGCAAGGCCACCATCGTCGTCGAACCGCTGGAACGCGGTTTCGGTATGACGCTGGGCAACGCGTTGCGCCGCGTTTTGCTGTCGTCTTTGCAAGGGGCCGCCGTCACGGCGATCCACATTGACGGCGTGTTGCATGAATTTTCGTCCATCCCCGGCGTTCGCGAAGACGTTTCCGACATCATTTTGAATGTCAAAATGCTGGCTTTGCGCTATGACGGCGAAGGAACGCGCCGCATGACGCTGAAGGCGGAAGGTCCGTGCGAAGTGACGGCCGCGATGATCGAAACGGGACACGATGTCGAAATCATGAATCCGGATCTGGTCATCTGCACGCTGGACAAAGGCGCCGTTTTGAACATGGAGCTGACGGTCGGAACGGGAAAAGGCTATGTGCCCGCTTCCCAGAACAGACCGGAAGACTGCCCGATCGGGTTGATCCCCGTCGATTCCATTTTCAGCCCGATTACCCGTGCTGTCTATCAAATCGACAACGCCCGCGTCGGTCAGATCACCAACTACGACAAACTGTCTTTGACGGTCGAAACGAACGGGACTGTTTCTCCGGAAGACGCGGTCGCTTTGGCGGCGCGCATCCTGCAGGAACAGCTGAAACTGTTCGTGAACTTTGAAGAACCCGAAGAAGACGTCGAAGCCGAAAAGAAGGACGAATTGCCGTTCAACCGCAACCTGTTGCGCAAAGTGGACGAGCTGGAATTGTCCGTGCGTTCGGCGAACTGCCTGAAAAACGACAGCATCGTTTACATCGGCGATCTGGTTCAGAAAACCGAAGCCGAAATGCTGCGCACGCCGAATTTCGGGCGCAAGTCTTTGAACGAAATCAAAGAAGTTCTGTCGCAAATGGGATTGCATTTGGGTATGGAAGTGGTCGGTTGGCCGCCTGAAAATATCGAAACGCTGTCCAAAGGTTTGGAAGAACCGTTTTAACAAAATTCCCGTCCGAGGGACGGGGCTGCGGCATACGGGGCGTTTTCGTTCACGGTGGGCGGAAACGGACGGTGCCGGAGGATCAATTATCGGTTTCGTGCGCGAAACCATGATAGGAGGATAAAATGAATCATCGTAACAGTAAGCGTAAGCTGAACAAATCTTATACACACCGCCGCGCGATGTTCGCCAATATGGCCAACGCGCTGATCAAACACGAACAAATCAAAACCACGCTGCCCAAAGCCAAGGAACTGCGTCCTGTCTTTGAAAAGCTTATCACTGCTGCCAAAGTCGGTGATTTGCACAAGCGTCGTCAGCTGATTTCGTTCCTGCGTGACGAAAAAATGGTTGAAAAACTGATCGCGACGCTGGCTCCGCGTTACAAAGACCGCAACGGCGGATACGTCCGCGTGTTGAAAGCCGGTCTGCGTTACGGCGACTGCGCTCCGATGGCTTTCATCGAACTGGTTGACCGCGACGTTAAGGCAAAAGGACAGGATTCCGGTCCCGTCGTTGTTGCCGACGAAGCTGAAGAAACGAAATAACCTTTCGTTTTCTGAAATCACAAAAAAGGGCGAATCGGAAACGGTTCGCTCCTTTTTTATGCGCGCTTGTTGCCAAAAAGCGGAAAGCGGGATATAAGAACGAAGCTTTTTTACTGGAGAAACGGATATGTTGAAAAGCCCCTTTCAAAAAAACGGTGAAAGGCCGGTTGTCGCCGGTTCGGTTTTTATCGCGGCCGCCGCTGCTTGGTTCGCGTTCGTCCTGAATATCGCTTTTTGGCGTTTTGTGTTCAGAACGGTTGAGTACGAAGGATTTTCGACGGTTGTTTTCCTGATCGCCGTTCCCGTGATCGTCTTCTTTTTGATGTACCTGATTTTCAACCTGATCGTCGTTCCGTATGTCGGAAAGCCGCTGGTGATGATCCTGCTGTTCGCGTCCGCCGTCGCCAACTATGTGATGACGGGATTGGGGATATGTATTGACAGCGATACAATTCGCAACGTAATGGAAACGAATGTGCGCGAAGCGACGGATATGATGACGGTGAACGCCTGTCTGACCGTGTTTTTCACGGGCGTTTTGCCGGCCGTTCTGGTCGGGGTTGTCAGAATCGGGTTCAAACCGTTCAAGCGGGAACTGATGTCGCGTCTGACGCGCGTTTTGGCCATGTTCGGGCTTGCGAGTGTATTTGCAGGAATGGCATACAAGGATATTGTTGTTTACGGGCGCAATTATCGCGAGGGGCGTAAACAGATCAACACGCTCAATTATATCCATTCCACGGTACGCTATTTCCGGCGCAAGGCGCAAGCCAAGCGGCATTTCACGACTTTGGATGAAAAGGCAAGGCTGATTCCGTATGAAAATGATCGCAAAACGGTTTTCGTTCTGATTGTCGGCGAAACGGCGCGCGCGGCGAATTTTTCGCTGTACGATTATGAACGGAAAACGAATCCCCGTTTGGAAAAGCGGAACGTCATCGCGTTTGATCACGTCACGTCATGCGGAACGGCGACGGCGATTTCCCTGCCGTGTATGTTTTCCAATATGTCGCGCGCGAATTTTGACGTGGACGATGCCAAATTTACGGAAAATATGCTGGATCTGCTGAAACGCAGCGGGTACGATGTTCTATGGGTGGAAAACGACAACGGGTGCAAAGGCGTATGCGACCGTGTGGAAACAAAGGATGTCGTTGCTGAAAACGATCCGGAATACTGTTTCGGCGATTATTGCCACGACGCGGTTTTGTTAAAGGATTTGCGTAAAAAACTGGCGAACGTCAAGCGGGACACGGTCGTCGTTTTGCATATGATGGGCAGTCACGGGCCGGCCTATTACAAACGTTATCCCGATCAATTCAAGGTGTTCCTGCCGACGTGCGACACGACTGACATTCAGGGGTGTTCGCGCGAAGCCATTGTGAACACCTACGACAACACGATTTTATATACGGACTATGTCGTCAGTCAGGCGATCAAAGAGCTGAAGAAATATCCGCAGTACGAGGCCGGATTGATGTATGTGTCCGATCACGGCGAATCTCTGGGGGAAAACGGCATTTATCTGCACGGCTTCCCCTATAAAATCGCGCCGAAAGAACAAAAGGGGGTGCCGATGATCCTGTGGCTGTCCGAAACGATGCGGCGCGAGGATCACATGGATTACGGCTGTTTGAAAAAGCTGGCCGGAAAGAACGCGTTTACGCACGACAACCTGTATCATTCCCTGCTGGCGTTGTTGGAAATCAAAACGGACACCTATGAAAAGGGAATGGATATGTTCGACGCGTGCCGGACAAAGCCTTTGCCGTTTTAATGCAAACAAATGAAAAAGCGGGCGCGGACGGATGGAAGCCGCGCCCGTTTTCGTATGTCGGGAATTTATCCGGAAAAGCGGGCATAAAAAAAAGCCCCCGAGGGGGCTTTTAAAGTTTGAACCTGTTTTACGCGCATTCCAACTGCATCAGGTCTTCATCCTCTTCGACGGCTTTGTGTTCCGCCAAAGACGCGTAGTACGTCGCCATATCGATGATTTCGTAGTTGCTTTCGTCGGCGAAAACGGCGGACAGCAGGGCGTTGGTGTCCGTATGGCCGGAACGGCTGCCGGAAAAGTCGGCGATCATCGGATAGCCGCACATATACAAATCGCCGACGGCGTCCAGCATTTTATGGCGGACGAATTCATTGGAATAGCGCAGGCCGTCCTTGTTCATGATCGTGTTGTCGTTGACCAGAATGGCGTTGTCCAGCGAACCGCCGCGCGCCAAACCGATGGAACGCAGCATTTCGATGTCCTGCAAAAATCCGAACGTGCGGGCGCGGCTGAACATATTTTTGAAATTCGCCGCGGTCAGATCCAGATCGGCTTCCTGATGTCCAATGACGGACGCGGGAAAATCAATGGAAAAGTGCATATTCAACCCTTTTTCGGCGGGGGTCAGAACCAATTCCTTGTCGCCGCTGGTGTAACGGACGGTTTTCAGGATGCGCAGAGCCTTCAGCGGCGCGCCTTGGGCTTTGATGCCGGCACATTCCAACAGGAAAACGAAAGGCGCGGAGCTGCCGTCCATGACGGGGGTTTCGGGACCGTCGATGTCGATCATCAGGTTGTTGACGCCCATGGCGTGAATGGCGGCCATCAGGTGTTCGATCGTGGCGACCTTGACGCCGTCCTTGTTGCCGATGCAGGTGCACATCCGCGTGTCAACGACGTATTCGTGGCGCGCGGGGATGTAAGCGTCGCGTCCTGCGGCGTCCGTGCGGTGGAATACGATGCCGGTGTTGATTTCCGCCGGTTTCAAAGTCATGGAAATCTTGTTGCCCGTGTGCAGACCGATCCCGACGCATGAAATTTCATGCTTGATTGTCTTCTGCTGATATTTTTCCATGGCAAAGCCCTTTCATTCTTGAAAAACTTTCTACCCTATAGTTCTAACAACCCCTCTGCTTTTTTTCAAATCAAGCTTTGTTACGTTTTGTTACATTAACCTTGCGTTAATAAAGGGAAACCAAGGGGGGGGCGCAAAAAAAACTCCCCGTCCGGAACGGGACGGGGAGACAAAGCGGATAACGCCGTTTTCAATGCTGGCGCAGAAACGACGGAATGTCGGATTCTTCGTCGGCGGAAACGGCCGGTTCGGGTTTGCGTTCTTCGGCCGCGCGGCGTCCCGTGACAAACTGGAACAGCGACGGGCGCGCCTTTTCCGCGGGCTTGACCGGCACGACGGGGGGCGCGGGCGGCATGAACAGGTCGTCCTGCGCCGCGGCGGGCGTTTGAACGGCGGCCGGCGCGGAAACCGGCTGGGGCTTCGCGGCCGGTTCGTGCGCGAACAGGGACTGCTGCGGTTTTTCCGGCGCGGTCATTTTCGGCGTGAACGTTTCAAATCCGGACGGCTGGCGGATCTCGCCGCCGCCGAACAATTCGTTCGGGGAAGGCATGGCCGGCAGGATGCCGCTGGTCGTTTTCGGCGCGAAAGAAACGGGCTGCGCGTTCAGCGTCGGGTGGACGGGCGCGGCGGGCGGCACGGCGATGTTGTCGTCAATGGCCAGAACGTCGTCGTCCTCTTCCTCTTCAACGGGAGCGGCGGGCGTCGCCAAAACGGGCGCCGGAGCCGGTTCGGGCTGGGGCGCGGGCGTTTCCGCGTGTTTCACGGCGCCGAATCCGGTCGAGAACGGTTTGGGTTGAGGCTGGGCGAAAATCGACGACGCCGTTTGCCCCATAAACGGATTTTGCGATTCCTGCGGGCGGGTGATGCCGGTCGCGACGACGGAAACGCGGATCGAACCTTCCAGCGATTCGTCGAACGACGCGCCGAAGATGATGTTCGCTTCCGGATCGACTTCGCGGCGGATGCGGTTGGCGGCTTCATCGACTTCGTACAACGTCAGGTCGGCGCCGCCCGCGATGTTGATCAGGATGCCTTTCGCCCCCGTCATGGACGCGTCGTCCAGCAGCGGGTTGGCGATGGCTTCCTCCGCGGCTTCCAAAGCGCGGTTTTCGCCCGAAGCCGTTCCCGTTCCCATCATGGCGCGTCCCATTTCCGCCATGACGGCGCGGACATCGGAAAAGTCCAGATTGATGATCCCCGGCGTGATGATCAGGTCGGTGATGCTGCGGACGCCGCCCTGCAGCACTTGGTCGGCGCGTTTGAACGCTTCGGCGAACGTCATTTTTTCATCGGCGACCAAAAACAGGTTCTGGTTGGGGATGACGATCAGCGTATCGACGTACTGCGCCAGCTCTTCAATGCCTTTTTCGGCGATGGCCATTCTGTGGCGTCCCTCGAACGTGAATGGTTTTGTCACGACGCCGACGGTCAGGATGTCGCGTTCGCGCGCCATTTTCGCAAAGACCGGCGCCGCGCCCGTTCCCGTGCCACCGCCCATGCCGGCGGTGATGAACACCATGTTCGCGCCGTCCAAAACGTTGGCGATGTCGTCCACGGCCTCTTCCGCCGATTCGCGGCCGACTTCGGGTCTGGCGCCCGCGCCCTGTCCCTTGGTGGTTTCGATGCCCAGCTGGATTTTCGTTTCCGCCAGCGAAGAATTCAACGCCTGCGCGTCGGTGTTGGCGACAACGAAATTGACGCCGCCCAGCTGCGTTTGAATCATGTTGTTGATCGCGTTGCCGCCCGCGCCGCCGACGCCGATGACGGTGATTTTCGGGGTTAACAGGACGATCGGTTGTTGTTCGGGAACGCTGATGTCTAAAGTCATGGGTCACTCCGTTGGAAATGGGACGGCCTTGGCGAATCGGCGCGGAATATGGGGTTTCCATAAAAAACGCGCCCGCGCGCCAAAGAGGTTTTCCCCTTTTATACCGTGAAAGTCTTTAAGAATTATCTAAAAACCAGCGGAAAAATCGCACAAATTTGTTTCCGGCGGGGGCGGTGATGTCGCGCTGGTGCGTCGGCGTGTTCAATAAAACGCGCGTGGTGTAGCGCAGCATACCGATGCAGTTCATATAGCTTTGGTGCGCATGGGGCGGGATGATTTCCTGTTTGTCGAACAGCCGGACGGGATGCCCCGTGCGCACGTTGCGCCCCAAAACGGCGGCCGCCTTTTCGTTTATGCCGTGCAGCTGCGCGCCGCCGCCGGTCAAAACGAAGTTCAGGCAGATGTCGAAAAATCCGGTTTGTTCCAGCAAAACCTTTATTTTTTCAAACAATTCTTCGATTCTGGGGACGATCGCGGCGACGATTCGGGCGCGCGGCACACGGATCAGGGAAACGTTTTCATCCTCGCCGATCAGGGGGATGGGGATTTCCTCCTGTTCATAAGTGGCGGAGGGCAGGGTGGAACCGTGCAGGGTTTTGACGCGTTCGGCGTTGTCCAGCGACGTTTTGAACAAAGTGGCGATGTCCTTTGTCAATATGTCGCCGCCGAACGGAATGCGCGCGGCGTAAACCAGCTGGTCTTCGTAAAAAACGCCGATGCCGGTCGATCCCGCGCCCAAATCAATGACGGCCGTCCCCTGCTTTTTTTCCTCGCGGGTCAGGCAGGCGTACCCCGCCGCGTACGGCGACGCCACTTTTTTAAAACAGCTGAGGTGGCTTTGTTCAAAAGCGGTGTTCATGTCGCGCACCGGATACGGCGGCGTGGTCACAACGTGCATGGATAAAAACAGCGTGTTGCCGCTCAATCCCCGCGGGTCGGCGATGGAATGGCGGGAATCAAGGCTGTAGTCGATCGGGATGCAGTGCAGAACCTCGTCGGGGGTGACGGGGATTTTCGCCTGCGCGTTCGCGGTCAGGCGGTTCACGTCGCTTTGCGAAACCTCCGTTCCGCCCAGATCCAGCTTGTCCTGCACGATCATGGAATTCAGCGACCCGACGCACGCCGTCGCGACGACGGTTTTAATGCGTTCGTTGATAAAGCTTTCCGCGTTGGCGACCGCGTGGCGCACCGAATCGACCGTGGCCGCCAGATCGACGATCTCGCTTTTTTTCACGCCCGTGTTTTGGTGCGATCCCGCGCCGACGACGACGGCTTTGTCTTCGTTGACGGGATAGGCCAGTACGCAGCACGTTTTGGACGTGCCGATGTCCAGCGCCGCGATCAGGTTGTTGTCGTTCAGTACACGAGCCATGGCGTCACGTCGAAACCGGTTAAGGAGCCGTTTTGGAACGCGGGGAGCGTTTTTTGACGGCGTCTTCTTCCAAATGGACGATCAGCTTGTCGGGTTGGCGCAGATCGACCATGGTGATTTTGCGCGACAGCAGCCCTTGCGTCCGGTTCAAATTCGCCAGCCGCCCCCACGCCGCCGCGGGGTCTTTTTCCGGCAGGCGGACGGTGATGCCTTTGTCGATGTCGTCCAGCAAAACGTTCCAGCGTCTGCGGCCGATCCGGACGGCGGCTTTGACGCGCGGGATCAGCTCCGGTTCCTGCGCGATGAAACGCAACAGGTCGGGCGTGCGTTCCGGCGCGTCCGATCCCAGAACCAGCGGCAGGCCGTCAAGCTTTTTGACAAAGGTTTCGACGGGCTGGCCGTCTTCGTCCACCGGACGGTAGAGGCCTTTGTTCTGCCAGACGGCGACGGGCGTGCGTTCGGTGATCCGGACGTACAGGATGTGCGGCAAACGGCGTTCGATATGCACCGTTTTGACCCACGGCAGGCGTTGGATGTTTTCGCGCGCCTGATTGATGTCGATGGCGGTGACGGGCATTCCGCGTTCCACTTTCAACACGTCCCGCAATTCCTTTGGCGACGTGCGGCCGCGGCCGCGCACATAAACCTCGTTCAGTTTCAAATCGGCGGACAGCGCCGTATTGTGCAGGAAAAAAGACAGACTCTCACGCTTTTCGGCGTAAAAAGCGCTGTTGACAAACCACAGAAAGGAAAATGCCGCGATCAATAAAACGGCGGCAGCCGCGAACGGGCTGATCCGTTTCATGTTCCGGATCTTCAATCCCCGCATTTGGCGTGCTCCACCATCCAAACGACGATGTCCTGATACGAATAGCCGGCGTAGCGCGCGATGTCGGGCACCAGCGACAGCGAAGTCATCCCCGGCTGCGTGTTCGTTTCCAAAATCACCAGCCGCGGTTCCGCGCCCGTGTCGTCATAGCGGATGTCCGACCGCGATATGCCGCGGCATCCCAACGCTTTGTGCGCTTCGGCGGCGATGCGCATCGCTTCGGCGTAAACGGCCGCGGGAATGGCGGCGGGAACGACATGCCGCGCGCCGCCGTCGGAATATTTGGCGTTGTAGTTGTAAAACCCTTTGGACGGGATGATTTCCAAAACGCCCAAGGGGGTGCCGTCCATCACGGCGACGGTCAATTCGCGTCCGGCGACGTATTCTTCGGCCAGAATTTCCGCGTCGTCGGCATAGGGGTATTCCGCGCCCTCGAACGGTTTTTTGCCGTCGTCATGATTGAAAATGAACACGCCGACGGACGATCCGTCGCAAACGGGTTTCAAAACAAAGGGATAGGGCAGAACGTCGCCGGCCAGAATCTGTTCCTTCGTGACCAGACGATCCGCCGCGACGGGCAGACCGGCCGTCCGGTACATCTTTTTCGCCGCGGCTTTGTTCATCGCCAGCGCGGACGCCATGCGCCCCGAATGGGTGTAGGGGACGCCCATGATGTCCAAAATGCCCTGAACGCAGCCGTCTTCGCCGTATTTGCCGTGCAGCGCGTTGAACACGGCGTCCGGTTTCTGCGTTTCGATCATGTCGATGAACGAACGCAGATTGCGCGTCAGGTCGTAATCGAAAACGTCGTATCCCGCCTGTTTCAGCGCGGCGGAAACGTTCGCGCCGCTGGCCAGCGACACTTCGCGTTCCGACGAAAGGCCGCCCATCAAAACAACAACTTTTTTAGTCAATTATCTGCCTCCGAAACTGCTGAACCGTTTGGTTTTGACGCCGACGCGCCGCACTTCCCATTCCAGCATGATTTCGCTGGTTTCGTAAACGCGCCGCTGCACCGTTTCCCCCAGCGTTTCAAAATCCTGCGCCGTCGCTTTGCCCGTGTTGATGAAAAAGTTGCAATGCTTTTCGGAAACCATCGCGCCGCCGATTTTCATCCCGCGGCATCCCGCCTTTTCAATCAGCTGCCAAGCTTTCAGCCCGATCGGGTTTTTAAACATGGAACCGGCCGTTTTGACACCGGTCGGCTGAGCCTTTTCGCGCAGTTGCTTGTATTCTGCCATACGTTTCTGAATATTTTCTTTATTTTCGGGCGTGCCTTTCAAAACGGCGCCGGTGAATATCCAGTTGTCGGGCAGGGCGTTCGCGCGGTAATCGAACGGGATTTCGCTTCTTTGCAAAACCATTTTTTTGCCGATGATGTCAAAAGCGGTCACTTCCGCGACGGTGTCGGCGGTGGAACGGCCGTGCGCCCCCGCGTTCATGCGGATCGCGCCGCCCAGCGTGCCGGGGATGCCGCACATGAATTCAAAACCGGACAGGCCGGCTTCCATGGCGGCTTTGGCGATTTCCATATTGCGCACGCCCGCGCCGCAAACGATCGTGTCGCCCTTGATTTCCAGCGTGTTGAACGTTTTGCCCAAATGGACGACGATCCCCGGAATTCCGCCGTCGCGCACCAGCAGGTTCGACCCGCCGCCGATCACGGTCAAAGGGGCGCCGCGCCGGTTGGTCAGGAAATATTCCAAATCGTCCGCGTCCGCCGGCGTGTAAAGCACTTCGGCCGCGCCGCCGACGCCCAGCCACGTCATTTTGGCCAAAGGGGCGTTTTCAACGACGGTGCCGCGCACGGCGGGCATCAGGTCTTTCAGGCTGGCTTGGTGTGAAAAGAAACGGCTGAGAAAAGAAAACATACGTCACCCTTTGTTTGAATTTTCATACGCTTGCGTCAATTCCTGCGGCAAAGCCTTCGCCCACGACGAAATGCTGCCCGCGCCCAAACA
This sequence comes from uncultured Rhodospirillales bacterium, assembly GCA_902777205.1. Classification (GTDB taxonomy): domain Bacteria; phylum Pseudomonadota; class Alphaproteobacteria; order CAAGCB01; family CAG-977; genus UBA11549. The sequence continues at coordinate 28,266 of CACYSU010000017.1, forward strand.
GACGACGATGTCGCCCGCGGACGCTTCGTTTTTGATTATATCCGCCAAATCTTCACGTTTGTTTAACACGATGACGTGGCGGTGGCCGTGGGCGCGCATCCCTTCGGCCAAAGCCTCCTTGTTCGCCGACGGGATTTCCTTTTCGCCCGCGGAATAAACGTCCGCGACGATCACGCAATCGGCGTCGTTGAACGCCGTGCAGAACATTTCAAACAAATCGGCGACGCGCGTATAGCGGTGCGGTTGGAAAACGGCGATGACCTTTTTCGGGGCGACTTCGCGCGCGGCGCGCAGGGTGGACGCGATTTCGATCGGGTGGTGGCCGTAATCGTCGATGATCGTGACGCCGTTCGCTTCGCCCGTTTTGGTGAACCGGCGCTGAACCCCCGTGAAAGCGGCCAGCGCTTTTTTCATATTGTCCTCCGAAATGCCCAGACGCAGGCCGACGCCGATCGCCGCCAGCGCGTTCAAAACGTTGTGGCGGCCGTAAACGGGCAGGGAGAATCCCTCCATCCGCATCGTTTCGCCCGTCGGGCTCAGGTTGTCGGCGACCACGACATCAAACGTGATCAATCCGGGGGCGGCGTGGATGTTTTGCGCCGTGACTTCGGCCTGCGGCGTGAACCCGTAAGTGATCAGCCGGCGGTCGGAAATCTGCGAAATCATATGCTGGACTTCGGGGTGGTCGATGCACAGGCACGCGAACCCGTAGAACGGAATATTCTGGACGAACGTCCGGTAGGCGTCCTTCATCTTGTCATAGGTGCCGTAATAGTTCAGATGCTCCGGATCCATATTGGTGACGATGACCGCCGTCGCGGGCAGTTTCAAAAAGCTGCCGTCGGATTCGTCGGCTTCGGCCACCAGCCAGTCGCCGTCGCCCAGATGCGCGTTCGTGCCGTAGGCGTTGATGATGCCGCCGTTGGCGACCGTCGGATCCAGCCCCGCCGTTTGCAGCACCTGTCCGATCATGGACGTGGTCGTCGTTTTGCCGTGCGTGCCGCCGACCGCGATCGACCATTTCAAACGCATCAGCTCGGCCAGCATTTCGGCGCGGCGCACGACGGGAACGCGTTTCAGGCGCGCTTCCCTGACTTCGACGTTTTCGGGGTCGATCGCCGACGAAACAACGACGACGCCCGCGTGTTCGATGTTTTCGGCCGCGTGTCCGACGACGATGTGAATTCCCATGGCGCGCAGCCGTTTGACGTTCGAGTTTTCGGCGATGTCCGATCCTTGGACGGTGTAGCCCAGATTGTGCATCAATTCGGCGATGCAGCTCATGCCGCTGCCGCCGATGCCGACAAAGTGGATCGTTCCGATGGGAAAGGGGAGATGTGTCTGCGTTTTCATTTTTTATCCCTTCGCGGTGTTTAAAACGGCGTCGGCGAACAGGCGCACGGCGTCGGGTTTACCCAAAGATTTCGCTTTTTCGGCCGTTTGCTTCAAAACGTCCGGATCGGCGGCCAGCTCTTGAATTTTCGCGGCGAGGTATTCGGGGGTGAAATCCGGTTCTTCGCACAAAAACGCGCCGCCGCTGCGCGCGACGTATCCGGCGTTTTTCAGCTGGTGCGCGTCGGGCGAACGCAAAATCGGCACGATCAGCGCGGGTTTTCCGGCGACGCACAATTCCGCGATGCTGGACGCGCCGGCGCGGCACACCACCAGATCGGCGGCGGCCAAACGGTCGGCCATATCCGTGAAAAACGGGGCGAGTTCCACTTGCAGCCCCGAATTTTCATAGGCTTTTTCAACCTCCGGCAAATCGGCGGCGCGGCATTGCTGGGCGATTCGCAGGCGGGATTTCAGCGAATCGGGCAGGCGGGACAGAGCGGCCGGCACAACGCGGCTGAGGATGCTCGCCCCTTGGGAACCGCCGAAAACCAGCAGGTGGAAACAGTCGTCCGCGGCGGCGCGGGGACGGTCGCGCAAGGCCAGAATCTCCGGCCGGACGGGAACGCCGGTGTGGGCGGTTTTCAACCCCGCCGGAACGCGTTCGACCGCCGGAAAAGTGGTCGCGACCAGCGCGGCGCGCTTGGCCAGAACGCGGTTCGCGCCGCCCAGAACCGAATTCTGTTCGTGCAAAACCAGCGGAACGCCCAGCAATCCGGCCGCAAAAGAGGCGGGGAAGGCCGCGTATCCGCCGAATCCGACAACGGCGTCGGGCTTCATCCGGATGAAAATCCGCAGGCATTGCAAAATGCCCAGCATCATCAAAAACAGTGCCCACGCTTTTTTAATCAGCGGTTTTCCCGCATAGGCGCCGGCGAACACCCTGTATTCCCGCAGGTCCGGAAAACGGCCGGAAAACGAGTTGCCCCGCCGGTCGGTGACAAAGGCGACCCGAACGCCGCGCGCCGTCAATTCCTTGGCCAAGGCTTCGGCCGGAAAGACGTGGCCGCCCGATCCGCCCGCCGTCAAAACGATTTTTTTTACCGATTCGCTCATTTGCTTTCCTTTACCGTGTTGGTGCTGCGCGTCAACGCCAGTACGATGCCCATGCCGAATCCCAGCGACACCAAGGACGACCCGCCGTAGGAAATGAACGGCAAAGTCATGCCTTTGGTCGGAATCAGGCTGAGCGTTGACGCCATGTTGATCAGCGCCTGCAATCCGAATTGAACCAATAAACCCGAAACAGCCAGCAGTGTAAACAGGTTTTTGTCTTTAAAAATCAAATAAAATCCGCGCAAAACGATGACCGCGAACAACGCCGTGATCGCCAGACAGATCAGCAGGCCGTATTCTTCGGCCGCGACCGCCATCACAAAATCCGTGTGCGCGTCCGGCAGGATGTTTTTAACGACGCCCTCGCCGGGGCCGCGCCCCAGAAAACCGCCGTTCCGGAACGCTTCCATCGCCGTGCGCACTTGGAACGTGTCGCCCGTTTCGGGGTTCAGGTGCCGGTCGATGCGCGACCGGACGTGCGGGATCGTGAAGTACGCGACGACCGATCCGGCCGCGCCGCACAGCATCAGAATGTACGTCCAGATCATCGAAATGCCGCTGAGGAACAGTTCGGTGAAAAAGATCACGGTGACGGTTACGGTCATGCCGAAATCCGGCTGGCTGATCAGCAGCGCCGCCAACACCAGATAAACACCGGCCGCGGCCAGCGTGCCGTGGAACTTTTCCTGCTTTTTGCCCAAAGCGATCAGCCACGCCGCCACGACGGCGAAAGCGGGCTTGGCGATTTCGGACGGCTGGACGGAAACGCCGAAGATTCTGATCCAGCGGGACGATCCTTTGATTTCCGCCCCGTGCGCCAACACCAAGGCCAGCAAAACGAACGCGCCGCCCAGCACCAGACAGCACAGGCGGCGGATCGTGCGCGGCGATTGCATCGAAACGCCCAGCATGACAAGAACGGACAGGATCAGGAACACGATTTGGTGTTTGATCAGGAAATACGTTTCCAGCTTCAGCCGTTCGGCGATGGGCGGGGTGGCGGAAAACGACAGGACGATTCCCGTCCCCAGCAAAGCGAACAGCGCGCCCAGCAAAAAGCGGTCAACACTCCACCACCAGCGTCCCAAAACGCTGTTGTCGGTGCGCGCGATCGCCGTTTTCATCGGGGGCTTACCTGATTTTTAACGTGGACAGCGCCAGCAATCCCAAAATGATCGAAATGATCCAGAACCGGACGACGACGGTCAGTTCCGGCCACCCCATCTTTTCAAAATGGTGATGGATCGGCGCCATTTTAAACACGCGCTTGCCGGTCGTTTTATAGGACACGACCTGAATGATGACGGAAAAGGTTTCCAAAACGAACAGGCCGCCCGCGATCGCCAAAGCGATTTCGTGTTTGGTGATGATGCTGACCGTGCCCAGCGCGCCGCCCAGCATCAACGATCCCGTGTCGCCCATGAAAATCTTGGCAGGCGGGGCGTTGAACCACAAAAATCCCAGCCCCGCGCCGATCAGCGCGCCGCAGAACACGGACAATTCGCCCGCGCCGGCGATGTAGGCGATCTGCAGATACGTCGCGAACGCCGCGTGTCCCGCCACATAGGCGATGATCAAAAACACGCATGAAACCACCATGGCCGGCATGATCGCCAGCCCGTCCAATCCGTCCGTCAGGTTGACCGCGTTCGACGATCCGACGATGACGAACATCGCGAACGGAATGTAGAACCAGCACAGGTTGACGGACAGGTTTTTGAAAAACGGAAACGCCAGAGTCGTGGCCGTCGGCGCGACGGTCGATTTCGTGACAACCCACACGGCGACGAAAGCGCAGGCGAATTCAAAAACCAGTTTCAGCTTGCCGCGCATTCCGCCCGAATTTTTTTTCGACACTTTCAAATAATCGTCGGCGAACCCGATCAGGGAAAACGAAACGGTGATGCCCAGAACAACCCAGATGAACACGTTTTTCCAATCCGCCCACAACAGCGTGGACAAACACATCGACAGCAGGATCATCAATCCGCCCATGGTCGGCGTCCCCTGTTTCGTTTTCAGGTGCGATTCGGGGCCGTCCGCGCGAATCGGCTGGCAGGCGTGCTGTTTGTCTTTCAGCCAGTGAATCAGGACGGGGCCGGTCAAAAAACACAGGATCAGCGCCGTGAAAATCGCGCCGCCCGTCCGAAACGTCAGGTATTTGAAGATGTTCAGGACGGAATACTTATCCGACAGGGGATAGAGGAGATTGTAAAGCATTTAAGGTGTTTCCTTTAACTTTTCGACAACGGCGGCCATTTTACTGCCGAAAGATCCTTTGACAAGGATAATGTCGCCCGCCTTGATTTCCGGACGGATGACGGCCGCCAGTTCCGCGGACGTTTGTTTTTTCGCGCCTTGCATCGATTTGGGCAGGGCGTCGAACAGCAATCCGCAGTTTTCGCCGACGGCATATACGCGGTCGATTTTGTTTTCAACCAAGACATCCGCCAGCGATTCGTGGATTTTTCCGGCGTCTTTGCCCAATTCCAGCATATCGCCCAAAACGGCGATTCTGCGCCCGCCGTTCGCGGGGGACAGGCCGCCCAGCACGCGGATCGCCGCCCGCATGGATTCGGGGTTGGCGTTGTACGCGTCGTCGATCAGCGTGAACGTTCCGCCGTCGCAAGGCAGGACGAACCGTTCGCCGCGCCCTTTGACCGGCCGCAGCTGCCTCAATGCCTGCAGCGCCGAAGCCATATCGACGTTCAGCGCGCGCAAAACGCCGGAGACCGCCAAACTGTTCTGCACTTGATGCATTCCCGCCAGACGCAGGGCGTAAGTGTATGCTTCATCGTTGATTTTGACGGAAACGGTCGATTCGCCGTCCGTTTGCGCCGCGTTCAGCAAGGCGACATCGTCGTCCGCGTGCGAACCGAAGGAACGGATGTCTTTCAATCCGCATTTCTGCGCCTCTTTTTTCAACAGGGCGAATTGCGAATCGTCGGCGTTTAAAAACACGGTGCCGTTTTCATCCATGCCTTTGAAAATCTCGGCTTTGGCGCGCGCGGTGTTTTCCAGCGTTTTGAAATATTCGCAATGCGCCGATCCGATCATGGTGATCACGGCGATGTCGGGACGCGCCAGCCGCGTCAGCTCCGTCATTTCGCCCGAATGGCTGATGCCCATTTCGATGACGGCGAAATCCGCGTCGGCCGGCATCCGCGCCAGCGTCAGCGGCATCCCGATGCCGTTGTTCAAATTGCCCGGCGTCGTGTGCGTTTTGCCGACCGCGCCCAAAGCGGTTTTCAGCATTTCCTTGGTGCTGGTTTTGCCGGAACTGCCCGTCACTGCGATGATTTTCGCCTTTGTGCGGGCGCGGGCGCGGCGCGCCATATCCTCCAACGCCTTTAAAACGTCGGGAACGACGATCGCCTGTTCCGGATCGACATCCGCCGGAATGTAGGACACCAGCACGCCGGCCGCCCCTTTGGCGATCGCGGCGGCGGCGTAATCGTGGCCGTCCGTCTTTTCCCCCGGCAGCGCGACGAACAGGTCGCCCGTTTTCAATGTGCGCGTGTCGATGCAAACGCCGGACACGTCGAAATCCGCCGCGATCCGGCCGCCGGCCGCTTCGGCGATTTCTTTTGCCGTCCACAGGGGGGCGTCGGCTTCGTCAATGGCTTTGCGCGCCTCTTCGCGGTCGTCGAAAGGATGCATGACGCCCTTGATCAGCTGGCCGGTTTCGTGACCTTTGCCCGCGATGACCAGAATGTCGCCCGATTCCAACCCCGCGACAGCCGTCCGGATCGCCAAAGCGCGGTTACCGATGTCGATTCCTTTGGGACAGGCGGGCAGGATGGCCGAACGGATCGCGACGGGATCTTCGCTGCGGGGGTTGTCGTCCGTGACATAGACAACATCCGCCAGATCGTTGCAGATTTTGCCCATTTGCGGCCGTTTGCCCGTGTCGCGGTCGCCGCCGCATCCGAACACGACGTGCAGCCGTTTTTCCGTATGCGGGCGCAGGGCGTTCAAAACGGTTTCCAGCGCGTCGGGCGTGTGGGCGTAGTCAACGAAAACGGATGCGCCGTTTTTGCGTTCGCCGATGAATTCCAACCGTCCGGCCGCGCCTTTCAATTCGGCCAAAGCGGCGGTCGCCTGTTCGGCGTCTTCGCCCGCGGCGATCGCCAGCCCCAAAGCGCACAGCGCGTTCATGGCCTGGAACGTTCCGGCCAAGGGCAGGCGCACCGTCTGCGTCCGGCCGAAAACTTCCAGCGTCAGCATCTGGCCGTTGGTGTCCATCTGGCTGTCAACCAGTTTCAGGGCGTCCGCCTTTTTCCCGTAGTCGATGATCTTCAACCCTTTGGAACGGCAGTAATCCGCGATTTGCGGGTATTCGGGGATGTCCGCGTTCAAAACGGCGGTTTGCGACGACAGCGGGCGGTCGAACAGTTTCAGCTTCGCCTGCAGATAGTTTTCCATCGTTTTGTGGTAATCCAGATGGTCGCGCGTGATGTTGGTGAACGCCGCGGCCGCGATGCGCAGACCGTCGATGCGGTGCTGGTCCAATCCGTGGGACGACGCTTCGATCGCGGTGTGCTGGTATCCGCGGCGCGCCAGATCCTGCAATTCCGTGTGCAAAGTGACGGAATCGGGGGTGGTCAGCGAACCGTAGGCGGAAAAATCGTTCGTCACGACGCCCAAAGTGCCGACGCAGGCGGCTTTTTTGCCCAGAAATTCCCAAATCTGGCGCGTGAAGTTCGCGGTCGAAGTCTTGCCGTTCGTTCCCGTGACGGCGACGACGACATCGGGCTGCGGGGCGTAAAATTCGCCGCAGGCCTTGGCCAAAGCCAGGCGCACGTCGTCAACGGGGATGAAAATCATCGGCAGGTCGGGCGGCGTCATTCCCGACGGGATGAAAGCGGCGGCGGCGCCTTTGGCGCAAGCGTCGGCCAGAAAATCCGCGCCGTTCATCTTGACGCCGTTCAGGGCGGCGAACAAAAACCCTTTTTCGACTTTGCGGGAATCGGGGGTCAATCCCGTTATTTCAATATCCGTGAAAACGGCGGGCAAACCGCAAGCCGTTAAAATTCGATTTAAAAGCACAGGTCGGATCCTTCCTTTAACGCGCGTTCAAAGCAGCCTTTACATACGGGGCGATCTGTTTGGATTCGTAAGGTCTGGGCGTCACACCCAGTTGCGGGGCAACAGTCGCGATAATCTTTTCCGCCGTCGGAACCGCGTTCCACGCGGCGGTGTTCAGGTTGTACGTTTCTTTGATTCCCTTGGGCGCGTCCAACATCACCATCAAAACGTACTGCGGGTTGTCCATGGGAAAGGCGGATATGAACGACGTACGCAACGTGTTTCCGACGTATTTGCCGTTGACCAGCTTTTGCGCGGAACCCGTTTTGCCGCCGACTTCGAACCCCGGAACGTTGGCTTTGCGTCCCGATCCTTCCGTCACAACCAAACGCATCATACCGCGCATTACGTCGGATGTCTTCTTAGAAATGACTCTTTTGCCGATTATTTCGTCGCCCGCGCGTTTCGACACCAGCGACGGCGCGTTGTAGATGCCGCCGTTGACCAACGCCGCCGCGGCCGCCGCCACATGGACGGGGGTCAGCGCGACGCCGTATCCGTATCCCGCCGTCGCCGTGTTGACTTCGCGCCATTTCGACGGCATCAGGGGATGTCCGCGTTCGGGCAGTTCGATGCCCGCCGCGTCGAAAAATCCGAATTTGCGGAAGTATTCGCGCTGTTTTTCGGGACCGACGGCCAAAGCGATCTTGGCCGAACCGACGTTTGACGAATGGATCAGGATTTCCGGCACGCTCATTTCCCGCCGGTTTTTTGCTTCCGGTTCGGTGATCAGGCGGTTTGAAACCAAAACGGGCTTGCTGGCGTCGATTCTGTCGTTGACGGTGATTTTTTTGGTGTCGATGCCGATGGCGGCGTTGAACAGCTTCATAATCGAACCGACTTCGTAAACGCCCAGCGAAACCGTGTTGAACAGGTCTTTGCGCTTCGCTTTTTTCAAATTGTTCGGGTCGTAATCGGGCAGGGACACCATGGCGACGATTTCGCCCGTTTTCGCGTTCATCAAAACGGCGGCCGCGCCCTCCGCGTTGTACTTTTCAATGCTTCCTTGCAAAACGGCGTGGATGGAATCCTGCACGCCGACATCCAGCGACAGGCGGACGGTTTCCTTTTTGTCCGACAGTTTGCCGTTGAACGCCTTTTCAACGCCGGCGATGCCGTTGTTGTCGATGTCCGTCGTGCCGATCAGATGCGACACCAGCGGGCCTTGCGGATAGACGCGCGTTTCCGTCATTTGGAAATTCAGCTGCGGAAACCCCAGACGGTTCACGTCGTATTGTTCCTTCGGCGTCAGGTTGCGCTTGACATAGATGAAATTCTTTTTGCTTTTCAGCTTTTTCAGCAAAGGCTTGTATTGCAGGTCGGGCAGGGTTTGCACCAACGCCTGCGCGATGGTTTCGGGGTTTTTGATTTTTTCCGCGTCAACGTACAAATCGGCCGACGGCAGGCTGGTCGCCAGCAGTACGCCGTTGCGGTCAACAATGTCGGCGCGGTTCATTTTGATTTCAAGGGCGTAGGTCTTTTCGTCGGCGGCCTTGACGTGTTCGACGGGCGACGCGTTTAAAACCGTGACGGCGGTCAGCTGCGCCGCGATGACGCAAAACGCGGTGAAAAACAGCCCCATCGTGAACAACAGGCGGTTTTTGCCGCTTTCCAAACTGTCCGATGTTTTTTTGTCGGCCGCGCTGATCCGGTCGGGCAGGGGGATTTCCTGTCCGGGGGCGTAGAATATTCCGCTTTTGTTTGAAAAACGGAACATGGCGGCTACTCCCGCGTCGGGGCGGCGAAAGAAACCCGAATGATGTTTTCGTTCAAACCGGATTTCACGGATTTAAAGGGAATGGCGGAAAAAGAGATGATTTGTTCGCCGCGCAGCGGTTTCATGCGGGCATGGCGTTCCGACAGGGCTCGGATGCGCGCGGGGTCGTTCAAATAGCTCCATTCGGCTTTTAAAACGTGTAGGGCTTTCTGGTCGTCCTTGATGCGGGCGTTGATGCGATCCAAATCGTTTTCCAGCGCGATGACTTTGTTTTTAATGACGAACATTCCCGTGGCCATTGCGGCGAAAATGACAATCAATGTGAAACGTGCCATGTGAAACTCCCCCTACAAACGTTCCGCCGACCGCAGGCGGGCGGAACGGGCGCGGGGGTTTCTTTGACATTCTTCCATAGAAGGGAGGATCGGTTTTTTCGTTAATTGGATCAGGGTCGCCGCCGTTTCCGACCGTTCGGGCAGATAGCGGGACGGGTTCGCGGTTTTGCCGCTTTTTTCCTGAATGAAGTTTTTGACGATTCTGTCTTCTAAAGAATGGAAAGAAACGACTGCCATTCTTCCGCCTTTTTTCAGAAGCGCTTCGGCTCCCGACAAACCGGAACGCAGCTGGCCCAGTTCGTCATTGACGTAAATGCGCAACGCTTGGAACGTCCGCGTTGCCGGATCTATTTCGTCCCTTTTGCGCGGCATCACGGAACGGACGGCGGCCGCCAGCTCCAGCGTCGTTTTAAAAGGGGCGGTTTTGCGCGCGGCGACGATCGCCGCGGCGATGCGGCGGGAAAACCGTTCCTCGCCGTACAGGTAAATGATGTCGGCGATTTCCTTTTCGCCGTATTTGTTCACGACATCCGCGGCGGACAGGCCGCTTTGGCTCATCCGCATATCCAGAACGCCGTCCTTTTGAAAGGAAAATCCGCGTTCGGCGCGGTCGATCTGCATCGACGAAACGCCGATGTCCATCATCACGCCGTCAACCGATTCGACGCCTTGCGCCGCCAGCAGATCGCGCATTTCGCCGAACGTGCCGTGCAGCAGTTTCAGCCGGCCGTCGTATTTTTCGACCAACGCCTGTCCCTCGGCGATCGCGTCGGGGTCGCGGTCGATCGCGTAAACGGTGCATCCGGCCGCGTCCAAAACCGCGCGGGAATAGCCGCCCGCGCCGAACGTCGCGTCAACATACACGCCGCCGTCTTTCGGGGCGATCTGTTCGACGACCTCGGCCAATAAAACGGGAATGTGCGGCGATTTTTGTCCGGTCATGTCACGCCTCCCGTCCCGTTTTGACGGAAAAATGCTTTTCAAGGGCGTTTTTGCGCATTTCGGATTCTTTGGCCTGATAGGTTTCGGGATTCCAAATCTGGAACGTGCGGCCTTTGCCCACGAACAGGGCTTTGTCCGTGATGCCCGCGTGTTTCAACAGCTTTTCGGTCAAAACGATGCGCCCCGTCGAATCGAACGGAAATTCCTTCGCGTCCGAAAAAATCAGGCCGGTCAGGTCGTCTTGTTCGTTGGAAAACGCGTCGAAAGCGTTGTCGATGTCGTTGGCCATTTTTTCCATCATTTCCGACGTGCGGCATTCGATGCAGGGCATCGTGAACGACCGGAACGCAACCAGCTCCGTTTCCTGCTGTTCCAGCAAAGCGCGGTAATCGGCGGGAATCGACACGCGTCCCTTGGCGTCCACCTTGTTGACGGTGGCGTCCAGAAAAAGGCTGTACTTTCTCTGAAACTTGGCCATGCGTGACGTTTCCTTTCGTTTTCGGCGTTCACGCGCGTTCTGCGCGCTAGGCAAATTTTTCCCCTTGGATACTTATGGGATAGCATGGGATTTTATGGGCGTCAATGGGACTGAAGGGGGTATTTTATGGGAATATGTGGAAAAAGTCACAGGATGAAAACCATATCTTGTATGTTTTTACACGGGCGCGCGGCATATGTTGGATTTTCACATGGCCGAAAAAAAATCCGCCGGAAGCGGCGAAAAATGGAAACGGGCATGACGACTCTGAAAGGTGCTTTTTTTGTTCACGGGTTCACGGGGGACGCCGAGGAATCGGGCAAGACGGCGAAAAAGCGCGAAGCCCTTGTTTCAACGGGATTCGGGCGGCGAATCGATTCGCGATTGAATTTTGATGAAAACGGTGCCGGACGATCTGTAAGCCGGGTTCTGTGATCGGCGATCATTCATCTGCGACGGTTGTTGCCAAACGTCTTTAGCGACCTACCTCTGGCGGGGACGGAAACATCCCGCGATACGAAAAGTATGCCTTTCTTGGTCTTGCTTCCGATAGGGCTTGCCGTGCCTTTTCCGTTGCCGGAAAAGCGGTGCGCTCTTACCGCACCATTTCAACCTTGCCTGTCCGAAGACATCGGCGGAATTTTTTCTGCTGCGCTTTCCCTTGGGTTGCCCCAGCCGGACGTTATCCGGTATCGTGTTTCCGTGAAGCCCGGACTTTCCTCAGTACGCACAAAGGCGCACCGCGATCGCCCGATCCTCCGGCACCGACGGGGACGGTACGGGGAAATCGCGGCAATGTCAATAAAAGATTTCGTTCAGTGTTTCGGCGATGCCGTCGTCGTCGTTCGTCGCCGCCACGCGTTTGGCGCATTCTTGAACGTCGGGCGCGGCGTTGCCCATCGCGACGCCCAACCCCGCGCGGCGCAGCATTTCCGTATCGTTGTAGCTGTCGCCGAACGCGATCGTTTCCGAAACGTCAATGCCGCAATGCGCGCATAAAACGTCCATTCCCGACGCTTTGTTGACGCCTTTGGCGACCGCTTCCATAATATAATGCTGCGATTTGTAAAAGTCGCACCGCGGAAACACCGGCGCCAGCCTGTTCATCAGTGCCGTCGTGCTTTCGACCGTGCCGACGCCGATCATTTTCAGGATCGGGGCGTTTTCCGGCATGACGGTTTCAAGCTCGCCGACCAGCGGCGCGACCGGCATGACGTAACATTCGCCCCGCACGATGTCGGTCATCGCGTCGGCGATCCAATCGTCGCCCGCATAGACGATCGTTTCAACGTCCGGCGAAAAATCGCGGACGGCCGATTTCAACGCCAGCGTTTCGGCAAGGGACAACGTCCGGCGGTAAACGGAAACGCCGTTTTCGTCGAACACCTCCGCGCCGTTGCAGGCCAGAATGAAAACGGGAAAGCCCAGCGCGTCGGCGACGGGGCGGATGCCCGCGCGGCCGCGTCCGGACGCCAAAGCGAAACGCACGCCCTTTTCAAAATGCAGGCGGCGGCAAACGTCCAGCGTGGCGGGCGAGATTTTCTTTTCAGAGTTTAAAAACGTGCCGTCGATATCCGACACGACCAGTTTGAAAGACATTGCTTATTTTCCTTGCAGCAGGGAATCCAAAACGACGGCCAGCCCGTCTTCGGCGTTCGAGGGGGCGACCAGATCGGCCGCGGCTTTGACGGCGTCGGGCGCGTTGCCCATGGCGACGCCCGTTCCCGCGAATTGCAGCAAATCGACATCGTTGAAATTGTCGCCGAACGCGACAACGTCGCCGCGGCCGATGCCGTACAGGTCGCACAAAGCGGCGGCGGCGGCCGATTTCGACGCCGCGCGCGCCATGATTTCCAGATACCGCGCCTGCGATTTGAAAATCGTGCATTGCGGAAATTCCGGCTTCAGGCTGTTTTCCAGCGCGTCAATCAGGGCGGGTTCGCCCGCACACAGGATTTTATGCACGGGATCGGACGGTTTCAACACCTGTTCGGGCTGTCCGACCAGCGGCCGTTTTGCGGTTGTTTCCTTTTCCAGATACAGGGCGGCCGTCCCGTCGTCAACGTCGGTGATCCAATCGTCGTTTGAAAACGTGTAGCTGACGATTTCGGGAAAGCCCGACCGGATTTTTTCACGCAGGGAAACGGCGGTCGCCAGCGTCATCGCCTTGTCGTACAAGACCGCGCCGTTTTCGTCCCACGCCAGCGCGCCGCTGTACGCGATCAGGGGCGCGCGCAATCCCGTTTCCCGCTGAATCGTGCGGATCGACGTCGGCATCCGGCCGGACACCAGAATGAACGGAATGTCCGCGTGTCGCGCGAGACAGGCTTTCGTTTTGTCCGAAACCGTTTGTTCGGGGGTCAGGAATGTGCCGTCGATATCGCTGAAAATGATTTTGCAGGTCATTGTTTATTCCTTTGCGTGAAAAAGGGCGCGGACGGCCGCCATCCGCTCCGCCACCCCGCTGACGCCGTCGGGCGGGGACTGCGGCAGGAAATGACGCCGGAACGCCGTCAGCGCGGCGGATTCGTCGGTCGTGTCGTATCCGATGTCCGCCAGCATTTCCCTGACGCCCCGTTCGGGCAGGGCGAATTCGTCCGTCCACAGGCCGACGCCGTTTTCCGCCAGCTTTTTCCACGGGAACAGCTCCCCCGGATCGGTTTTGCGCGTCGGGGCGACATCGGAATGGCCGACAATGTTGTTCGCGGGGATGTTGCGGCGGCGGATGATGTCCTGGCACAATTCGATGACGGATTCGATTTGTTTGTCGGGAAAGGGGCGATAGCCGAATTCGTGTCCGGGGTTTGTGATTTCGATGCCGATCGACCGGCTGTTCGTGTCCGTCACGCCGCGCCAATACGAAACGCCGGCGTGCCACGCGCGCGATTCCTCGTCCACCGGATTGTAAATGTCGCCGTTTTCAAAAACGACGTAGTGCGCGCTGACGCCGGACGACGGGTCGGCCAGCCTGTCCAGCGCGGCCTGTTCCGATTCCATGCCGGTGTAATGCAGGACGATCATGTCGATCGGCGACAAACGCCTGTTGAAATTCGGCGACGGGTAAATCAAAACGGGACGCATGAAAAAATCCTTTCGTTTCCGGATGACGCGGACTATTTTAAGGGCGTTTTTCATTTTTTCAAACAGGTATTTGATATGGAAGAAAAGGTTATGCCGACATCGTCCGAACGGCTGTTGGAATATTTGGGCGAATTGGGGATCGAGTACGTCAACACCCCGCACGCCGCGGTCTTTACCGCCGAAGAGGGCGAAAAGGTCTGGAAAGGCATCGCGGGGATGCATTGCAAAAACCTGTTTTGCAAAGACGCCAAAGGCAAACTGTGGCTGATCGTCGCGCCCGCGATGAAACGCGTCGATCTGAAAACCGTTCCCGCGCGGATCGGGTCGAAACGCCTGTCGTTCGGCAGCGCGGAATTGTTGTTTGAAACGCTGGGCGTGTTCGGCGGTTCGGTCACGCCCTTTTCCGTCGTCAACGACACGGAAAACCGCGTCACCGTCGTTTTGGACAAGGAAATGATGGAACAGGAGAAAATCAATTTCCACCCGCTGGTCAACACGGCGACGACGACCGTCACGCCCGACGGGCTGATGAAATTCCTGCGCGCCTGCCGCCACGAACCGGTGATCGCCCCCGTGTGCGAAGGCGAAGCTTGACAAACGCGTAAAAATATTACATAATGTGATATTGTTTCGGGTCTTCGGGGCTGATTGCTCCGGAGGCCTTTTTTTTATGCTTTGAACGGGGGAAAAATGGTCGATATCAAAATACCTTATAAATGGAAGCCCAGAAAATACCAGCTGGATCTGTGGCGTTATCTGGAAAACGGCGGAAAGCGCGCGGTCGCCGTGTGGCACCGGCGCGCGGGAAAGGACAGCCTGTCCCTGAATTGGACGGCGGTGGCGGCGATGCAGCGCGTCGGCGTGTACTGGCATATGCTGCCGCTGCAGACGCAGGCGCGCAAAGTCGTTTGGGACGCGATCGACAAACAGGGCAGGCGCGTGATTGATCAGGTGTTTCCGAAAGCGCTGCGCAAATCCGTCAATTCGCAGGAAATGAAAATCGAGCTGCTGAACGGGTCGATCTGGCAATGCGTCGGGTCGGACGGGTACAATTCGCTGGTCGGGTCGAATCCCGTCGGCGTCGTGTTTTCGGAATATTCGATCGCCGATCCCGCCGCGTGGGACTTTATCCGCCCCATTTTGGCGGAAAACGGCGGGTGGGCGTTGTTCATCTATACCCCGCGGGGACGCAACCACGGGCTGAAACTGTTTGAAACGGCGCAAAATTCGCCCGATTGGTTCGCGCAGAAACTGGGCGTTTCGGAAACCAAGGCGATTCCGATGGCCGCGGTGGACGCCGAACGCGCGGCCGGCATGGACGACGGCATCATCGGGCAGGAGTTTTTCTGTTCTTTCGACGCCGCGCTGAAAGGCAGCTATTACGGAACATTGCTGAACGATCTGGAAAACGGCGGGCGGATCGGGAACGTGCCGTTCAATCCGGTTTTGCCCGTGACGACCGCGTGGGATTTGGGCGTCGGGGACAGCACGGCGATCTGGTTTTACCAGCAAAACGGCGCGGAGGTGTTCGTCATCGACTATTACGAATCAAGCGGCGTCGGGTTGGATCATTATGTCAAGGTGCTGAAAAGCAAACCGTACATCTACACCGACGACAACATCTTTCCCCACGACATCCGCGTGCATGAACTTTCCAGCGGCAAAAGCCGGCTGGACATTCTGGCGGGGCTGGGGGTGCGCGGCCGCGTTTTGGAACGGGCGAGCGTTGAAAACGGCATCGCCGCCGTCCGGCTGCTGCTGCCGCGGTGCCGGTTCGACAAGGAAAAATGCGCCAAGGGGTTGGAGGCGCTGCGCCAATACCAGCGGGCGTGGGACGACGCGCGCAAAGATTTCCAGCCCCGCCCTTTGCACGATTGGACCAGCCACGCGGCGGACGCGTTCCGGTATCTGGCCATGGGGATCAGGGAGCGGGCGCAGGCCATGGAACGCCCGTACCGTCAATCGGCGCGGGATTACAGGGATTACGACCCGCTGGCGGATTGAATTTCCAATCACCCGATCCGAACAGTCGCCACAAGGCGTATAGTGACGCCCCCCCCCGAACGCCAAAAACGATAACATCAACGTCATTGCGAGGAGTGTAACGACGAAGCAATCGGTTTCATATATATTTTTGGGGATTGCTTCGCCCGCTGTTGCGGACTCGCAATGACGGCCGAGGGGGGATAATGCTTTATAATATATCAATCATCAACCAATCGTCGCTGCGGTTCCGTCGGTGTTTTCCCGTTTCCGTCGGACGGCCGTTCAAAACAGAAAGACCGGCAGGATGCCGGCCTTTCCATGTCATACTTCTTGGAGGAAGTTAAAAATTTTCAGCGCGATTTGTTGGCCGCGGCTTTTTGCAAAACGATCTGGCGGGCGGCCAGCTGGTGTTCAATCTTGTCCATCGTTTTGGCGGACGGCTGCCACCCGAAGCGGATGCCGGTCGCTTTGTGGATTTTTTCGGCTCTGTCCAGAACGGCGAAGTTTTTCCGTCCCGTGCGGACGTTGTGCAGATAGGCGTTGATGTCGTCAACGTTGTATTGCGACGTGATGCCGATCAGCGTGCGATAGCTTTCGATCAGGTTGTTCGGATTGTGATTCAAATCCTTCAATTCCGGATTCAGCTTTGTCAGTTTGCCGATTTCGGCGTTGATTTCCTTCAAAGCGGCGGGGATTTCGGATTTCAGCGTTTCGCCGGCCTGCCGCGTCACGGGATCCTGCGACGCCATAAAGCTGGACGCGATCGAATATTTCAAAAAGCGTTTGCGGTAATCGTATTCCGCGAAAGCGGCCTCTTTCCCGTCAACGAATTTGTACCGGCCGGCAATGCCCTTTAAACCGGTTTCATCCTCCATCCTGACGGCGTGGGCGGTATAGCGCGGACGCCCGTCCACCAGATACCTGCCGCCGCGGTCGTAGGCTTTTTCCATATAAGCGGCCGCTTCTTGAACCGAAGAAAATCTTTCAACCATAATTGTTTGCCCTTTCAAACTTTTTAAGAAACATAAATCCGAAAGATTGATTTGTCAAACATTTTTTCAAAGCGATATCAAAAAACGGCGGGGAATGGTGTTTCCGCCGCCGTTTCAAGCAAGGAAAAAGGATTATTTCGATTTTTTCTTTTTGCCCGTTTTTTTGCGCATCGCGGCGAATTCGGACAGATCCAGCGAAGCCAGTTTTTCAACGCTGTCCAGAATTTGGGAAATCGTGATGAAATTGATGATTCTGTCCCGAACGGCTTCGTTGTCTTCGACTTCGTCCAACAGCGGTTTCAACGCCAGAATGTTGTCGTTGCAGAAATGCTGCAGCGCGGCGATGACGGCGGACAATTCCTCTTGGCTGTCCGGCGAAAACAGATCGGACGGATCGTTTTCCATTTCGATTTCATCGAATTCGTCCTGTTCGGCGGCAAATTTTTCTTCTTTTTTCTTTCCCATGGCGGCGCGTCCTTTGTTCAAAGTGGAATATGTTCATATTACATATGAAAACGGTTGAAAAATCAAGGAGGGAGGTAAAACGGAAAAAAGATTTTTCAAAAGGGTTCTCGCCCCTCCGCTTTTCCCGCGCACAAAAAAAACCACCTTTTCAGGTGGCTTTTTTTTAATGGCGGGAGCGACGGGGCTCGAACCCGCGACCTTCGGCGTGACAGGCCGACGCTCTAACCAAACTGAGCTACGCCCCCGCAACAAAAATGTTTATATAGATATCCGTCGGTCATTGCAAGCGTTTTTTTTCACTTTTTCGCATTTTTTTGAATTATTCCCGAAAGCCCCAGAAAAGCCGGATATTCGGATACCATGACGTATGTCGGAATGCGCGACAGATAAGAGGCGAAGCGTCCTTTGGCTTCAAATCTGACGCGGAATGACGATTCTTTGAACATATCCAACAAACCGTCGCGCGGAATGATGCCGCCCGCGATGTAAACGCCGCCCAACGCGCCGGCGGTCAATGCCAGATTCCCCGCCAGCGTCCCCAGCAGGCCGAACATCATCTGAACGGATTCGCGGCACAGCGGATCGCCGCCGATCGCTTTGCCGGAAATTTCCTCCGGCGTCAGGGAAAGGGGCTGTTCCCCGCGCAAAGTCAGCAGCGTCCTGTACAAATTCGTCAATCCCATGCCGGACACGACGCGTTCGGCGGAAACGTGGCCGTATTCCTGACGCAAGGCGGCGATGACGCGTTCCTCTTCGGGATAGGGGGCGGGCATTGTCGCGTGGCCGCCTTCGCTGGCCAGCGCTTTCCACGATCCGTCCGATTCGGGGACGAGAATCGACACGCCCAATCCCGTTCCGGGGCCGACGACGACGATCGGAAATCCCGCGGCCGGATTTCCCGCGCCGATTTTGACTTTCTGGCCGTCCGTCAGCAAAGGCACGGCCAGCGCTTGCGCGACGAAATCGTTGACGACGGTCAAAGAGTCGAACCCCAGTTCTTTTTTCAAAGCGGAAATCGAAAAGCTCCAGTTGCAATTCGTCAGGGAAACCGTGTCGTCCAAAACGGGGCAGGCGACGGCGAACGCGCCGGCCGATACGTTTGCCGGCGATCCGGCGCGTTTCAAATATTCTTTGGCGGCCGCGGCGGGCGAATCGTAGTCGCCGCCGTGCAGCGTCATGGGGGCGGAGATTTCGCCGTCGGCGGAACACAAGGCGAAACGGGCGTTCGTGCCGCCGATGTCGGCGATTAAACCTAAAAATTCGGACATATTCGTTCCTTTCATTCGTTTTAAGGAAAGAATGACACAATGCGGTTAAAAGTAAACAGAAAACGGATCAAATGTTCGCGTCGGAAACGCCGCCGCCGGCCGAACTGCCGTCGCGAATCTCCGCCCAAGCCGATTTGACGGCCCATAAATAAACGCCGTCGTCGGGCGGGGCGGGCAGGTCTTTCGCCTGATCCAAAGCCGACATCATCCGCCGCAATTCGCCGTCGGACAGGGAAAGCAGATCGGCGCGCGGATGCCGTTCGGCCAGCGCGGCCGCCCAAAAACGCACGTTTTTCCAATCAGCGTTCATGCTTCCTCCGGTCGATCAGGGAAACGGGGCGGACGTGCTTGCGCCGCCAATCGGCGATTTTTTGCGACGCCCGCTGTTGACGCATCATCAAAAGGTCTTTGCCGGCCGGACAGCTGTATCCGTTGTCGGACGTTTTAACAAAAGCCGTCGCGATCGAACCGTCGGCGTTCCGGCCGTGCGTCAATCCGAACCAGTTCGGGCTTTTTTCCGAAACGATCCGGCATCCCTGACGGTCAACGGCGACGGTTGATCCGTTGTGCGGATAATCGGGCAGGGTTTGAAATCCGTACCGCGTCGCCAAAGCGTTTAAAACATCGGCTTTTTCACGGGAACAATGGATCGGCGCGACCGTTCGGGGATTGATGTTGTTGGCGATTTTGACGAAATCGTCCGTCTGCGCGTGTCCCGACCCGTACAGGCGCGGGTATTGGTCGCCCGTGACGACGGTCAGGGTGGAAAATTGGTCTTTTTTCAAAAAGAACTGCAGCTTTTCGTTTTTATCGCCGCTGGTCGGCGTGATGACGACGGCGTCCTTTTCCAACGGAAAATCGGATTTTTCCCCCGTCAGGCGGCGGATGAACGGCGAAGCGGGTTCCATGTAAATGCCCGTCGTGATCGTGACGGCGGTTTTCGGATCCAGCCCGCCGTTCGCGCCCGCGATTTTGATGTCCGGACATTTGCGGTGCAGGTCGTATCCCGACAGCGGCAAAGCCAGGACGTTGCTTTCCATAAACGCGCCGCCGTTGACGATCACGTTTTTGCCGGCCGCCGCGGCCGCGGAAACCACGGACGCCAGCCGTTCCATGTGCGCCGCGGGCAGAACGGCGACGATTTGTTTGTCTTTGTGTTTTTGAAACAACAGCTTGTAAGTGTCGAACACTTCGGATTCGTATGTGGCGTGGCCTTTTAAATGCGTGGCCGTCGCGTCAAAGGTCATTAAATCGACGCCGCCGTTTTTGCCGATTTTTTTACAAGCGTTCAAATCGACGCCGCGTCCTAAAAACGACGTTTCGTCGGCTTTGGTGTCGCCGGAATGGAAAATCGCCCCGTTCGGATCGGATATTTTAAAGCTGAAACATCCGGGGACGGAATGCGACGCGGGGAACGCTTCGACGGTCATATTGCCGATTTTGACGGCGTCGCCCGCGTGCAGCATTTTCATTTCCGGCCATTGCGACGGGGAAAATCCGTTGTCGATCAATCCCTTTTTCAAAACGTTCAAAGTGTGCCGCGACCCGTAGATGTCGGGCAGCTTCGCCCCCATGTGCAGGTATTCGTAAACGCCGGCGATGTGGTCGGAATGACAGTGGGTCAGGAAAATCGCGGCGGCGGGCGTTTCGGGCGCGGTTTGCCCCGGAACGTTCAGGCAGTCGTCCAAAGCGGGGACGACCTTGTCGAACCGTCCGGCGGCGAAATCGCGCGGGACTTCGTGCTGGCCCATGTCAACGATGACGGTCGCGCGTTCGGTTTCGCCCGTTTCCGCGTTTTCGCAAACCGATGAAAAAGTGTGGCAACTGGCCCAGATGTCCGCCGCGTTGTTTCCGCCGCGCGGCGTCCAGAACAATCCCGACTTGCCGTTTCGATTACCAGACATTCCTTCGTCCCGTTATGATACCGGATGAATGAAAGTATAAGGGGGGCGCGCGGGTTTGACAAGGAAATTTTGTCTAAAATCCGTCAATTTTTCCGGACGGCGGCCTTGTCGGCGGCGGGGGCGTCTTCAAACACGGGTTCGTCGGACGCGGCGGCTTTTTTGGCGGCCATGTACGCTTCCAGCTTCGCTTTGCGCCATTGCGCCGCCATTTCGCGGCTTTCCGGCGATCCGGGTTTGATCGTATCTACGTTTTTCTTGCGCGCTTTCTTTTTGATGCGTTCGACTTTTTTGTTCAAGCGGGCGACCGTTTTCTTGGACACGTCCCGCGCTTCGGCCTTTTGATCCGGCGCGGCCGGATTGCCGTATTCGGTCAGGCGTTTCCACGTTTCCAGCAGCTTGTCTTCGTACCGGAAAGCTTTGTGCGCGGTTTTGGAATGGTATCGCGTGGCCGCTTCGCCCCACGATTTCGTTTCGCGGTAGTTGCGCTTTAAAAATTCGGCGGCGTAGGCGACGTTTTTCGCGGGATCCAAGGCGTCCTCAAGGCTTTTGAACGCGTCGGGGTGGTATTTCAGGTTGATTTGCATACACCCGACATCCACGTTGTCCACGCCTTTTTCTTGCAGGGCGCGCACGGCGTCCAAAGCCTCTTGTTTCGAGGGATAGAATTTGCCGTTTCCCTCCGCCGTCACCGTCCACGGCCACGAAACGCCGGTCGGATAGGCTTTGGAATACCGGCCGCTTTCGACCAAAGCGATCGCCCCCAGCAGGTTGGTTTGGATGCCTTCGCGCTTTTCCAGCCGCACGGCCTCTTTCAAACACAGCAGCGAATCGTCGGCCGCGGCGCAAAACGGCGCGGCGCACAGGCTTAAAGCGAACAAAAAAAGGCGTTTCATCGTTTTCCTACAGCGGCAGGGTCGGCAGAACCCGTAAAAATCGTTCCATGAACAGGGACAGCTTACGCCACAACGTGTTAAAATTTTCCGAAGGCAGGTAATGTTTGCAATCCCAATACAAATGACGCCCCGTTTCGATTTGCAGCGCGTGGCTGTGCAGGGCGGGGCGGCCGTAGTGCAGAGTCGTGTACGCCCCGCTGTAGGGCAGGTTGATCGTGACGGAAAATCCGGCGTCCCGCAGCAATTCGGCGGCGGCGATCGCGATTTGCGGGGCGCAGGCGGCGCCGTCCCCCGTCCCCAAAACGAAATCCGGCATCTTGCCGTTTGTCAGCCGTTCCGGCGGCAGCAAAGGCATGGAATGCAGGTCGATCAGCAGCGATTTGCCGAAAACGGCCAGATTCTTTTTAATCAGGCTTTCCAACGCCGCGTGATAGGGCAGGTGAACGTCGGTCAAACGTTCCTGTTCGACCGCGAACGACAGCTTTTTACGGTAAATCAGTTTGTTCGCGTTCAGCTGGCGCGCGATGACGCCGAATCCGTTTTTGACGCGCGGCGAATCGGTTTGCGACTGGCTGGGGATCGAATCGGAAAACATGGTCGGATCCAATTCCAGCGGGTGGCGGTTCAAATCGACCCACACCCGCCCGTAAACCGCGGACAACAGCGGGATTCCCATGGCCGGCGCGAACGAAAACAGCCGATCGACGGCGGTATCTTCGTATTGTTGGAAATCCGTCAGTTTCAAATCCGTCAAATGGAACAGCCGTTCGGGATAAAACGTTCCGCTGTGCGGCGACGCCAAAACGACGGGAACGGACGGTTTTCCGGACTTTTCCAACAAAAACGGCGGATAGTTTTTCAGCGTCGTCAATTTTTTTTCACCTGTCGTGTATTTTTTTGTTGCATTCATCAAAAGAAATCTATAAAAGCATAAATCATCTTGTTGAGATAAGCAACAACAACGGGCGCGTAGCTCAGCGGGAGAGCACTACGTTGACATCGTAGGGGTCACAAGTTCGATCCTTGTCGTGCCCACCATTTAAACCCCTGAAAACATTGAAGTTTTCGGGGGTTAAATTTTTTCAGAGCAGTCCGTTTTTATGCCCGTAGCTAACAAATAGCTAACACGAAAACGTCGTTATCATCGGCTCAAAAAAATTTTCATATCGAATCGGTAAAATCGGATAAAAATCCCTTCCGGTTCACGGTTTCTGTTTTTGAATCGGGAAAAATGTTAATCAAAAGCAATAAAAAGCAATTAAACGCAATTAACGGCAAACGTCGAAAATACAAACACTTGCAAGGCGTTTCA
>CACYSU010000018.1 GCA_902777205.1 uncultured Rhodospirillales bacterium
GTCCGATGGCGACGAAAGCGCCGTCAACGGCCAGTTCGGACAGCTCGCCCGATTTGACGTTTTTCAATTTCAATCCGGTCAGGCCGCCTTTGTCGCGTTCGCCGACAAATTGTTCGACGACGGTGTCCCACACGGGGGTGACTTTCGGATTGGAAAGCAGGCGTTCCTGCAAAATCTTTTCACAGCGCAGGGCGTCGCGGCGGTGGATCAGGAACACTTCGGACGCCAGATTCGCCAGATACAGCGCGTCTTCAACCGCGGTGTTGCCGCCGCCGACGACGGCGACCCGTTTGTTGCGATAGAAAAATCCGTCGCACGTCGCGCAGGCGGACACGCCGAAACCGCGCAGCTCCTCTTCGTTCGGCGCGCCCAGCCATTTGGCCGACGCCCCCGTCGCAATGATCAGCGCGTCGCAGGTCAGCGTGTCGCCGGAATCCAGTCCGACCGTGAACGGCCGCGCGGACAAACCGACCGAAACGGCCAGATCGTCAACGATTTGCGCCCCCAGATTTTCCGTCTGTTCGCGCATCCTGTCCATCAGCTCCATCCCGCCGATTTTTTCGGGGAATCCGGGGAAGTTTTCGATGTCGCCCGTTTGGGTCAGCTGTCCCCCCGGCTGCATGCCGGAAACGACGACGGCGGAGATCATGGCGCGCGCGGCGTAAATCGCGGCCGTGTATCCGGCGGGGCCGGAGCCCAGAATGACAAGGGGGGTGTGTTGTGTGGTCATGTTTCAAATCCTTCAGCCAAAGAAAAACGTTTCTTTCCTTATTATATGTTTTTGCGCCGCCGGACAAGTCCGGAAAAGACGGAAAAGGATCAAACCCCTTGCAAACGGGAAAGGTTAAGAATATGATTTTTCACGAAAAAAGGAGGCGGAATGAAGCGCGGAAAAATTATTGTCGTCGGCAATGAAAAGGGCGGAACGGGCAAATCGACGCTGGCTATGCACCTGATCGTTTGGTTTTTGCGCCAAAAAAAGATGGTGGCGTCGATTGATCTGGACGGCCGGCAAGGGACGCTGACGCACTATATTCAAAATCGCGCCGCCTACGCCGCCGTGCGGCACGTCGATTTGGGGCTGCCGGAACATTTGTGCGTTTCCGTTCGGGAAAGCCCGACGGCCGCCGAACGCGCGGAGGATGAACAGGCGTTTACGGCGCAGCTGGATCGCCTGCAAAGCGAAAACGACGTGGTCGTGATCGACACGGCGGGGGCGGACAGCCACCTGTTCCGGCTGGCGCACGCGGCGGCGGACATTTTGATCACGCCGTTGAACGACAGCCTGATTGATCTGGACGTTTTGGCGAAAATCGAACCGGAAAAGCTGACGGTCAAATCCCCCGGACATTACGCGCAAACCGTGTGGCAGGCGCGCCAGAAACGCGCGGCGCAGCGCAAGCCGCAAACCCGATGGTTCGTTCTGCGCAACCGCGTGATGCACGTTTCCACCCGCAATGAAAAGCTGATCTGGAAATTGCTGGAGGCGTTGGGCAAGCGCATCAATTTCACGCCGCTGGCGGGGTTGGGGGAGAGAATCGTTTTCCGCGAACTGTTTTTAAAAGGGCTGACGCTGCTGGATGTCGGCGCGGGCAAAGCGGGGGGCGCGATGTCGATGACCCATGTCGCCGCCCGACAGGAATTGCGGTCGATTTTGCAGGCGATCGGCGAAGACGCGTCCGCGGACGACGCCCCGAAACCCGCAAAATGACAGGCG
This sequence comes from uncultured Rhodospirillales bacterium, assembly GCA_902777205.1. Taxonomy (GTDB): domain Bacteria; phylum Pseudomonadota; class Alphaproteobacteria; order CAAGCB01; family CAG-977; genus UBA11549. Next base: position 1,718 of record CACYSU010000018.1, read on the forward strand.
GACGAAAGCTTGTCTTGACAGACGGCGTTTGATTCGTAATCCTGTTTGAAAGTCTTTTGTTTTTTTAATGACTGATTCTTAAATTTCCTATGGGGGACAGAATGAATATTAAAACCGTTCCGACAAAACCTTTTGAAGGGCAGCGTCCGGGGACATCCGGTTTGCGCAAAAAAGTGACCGTTTTTGAGCAGCCGCACTATCTGGAAAACTTCGTTCAATCCATTTTCGACAGTCTGGACGACTTTCAGGGCAAAACTCTGGTGGTCGGCGGCGACGGCCGTTATTTCAACCGCAAAGCCATTCAGGTCATCATCAAAATGGCGGCGGCGAACGGATTCGGCGAATTGATGATCGGCAAGGGCGGGTTGCTGTCCACGCCGGCCGCGTCGTGCGTCATCCGCAAATATCAGGCGTTCGGCGGCATCATCCTGTCCGCCAGCCACAACCCCGGCGGCCCCGCGGCCGATTTCGGCATCAAATACAACATCTCGAACGGCGGCCCCGCGCCTGAAAAGGTGACCGAGGCGATTTACGCCAACACGCAGAAAATCGAAAGCTATCAGATCGCCGACACGCCCGACATCGACTTGGACACGATCGGGGAAAAGGTGCTGGGCGAAACGAAAATCAAGATCATCGACCCCGTTTCCGATTACGCGGAAATGATGGCGAAGCTGTTTGATTTCGATTTGATCCGCCGGTTGTTCGAGGTCGGCAATTTCAAAATGCGCTATGACGCGCTGCACGCCGTGACGGGGCCCTACGCCAAATACATTTTGGAAGAAGTCCTGCACGCCCCGAAAGGGACGGTCGTCAACGGCGAACCCAAAGAGGATTTCGGCGGCGGCCATCCCGATCCGAATCTGGTGTACGCGCGCGATCTGGTCGAATATATGTTTTCCGACGACGCGCCCGATTTCGGGGCGGCTTCGGACGGCGACGGCGACCGCAACATGATTTTGGGACGCAAGTTCTACGTCAACCCCAGCGACAGCTTGGCGCTGATCGTCGCGAATTTCTGGAACGCCCCCGGCTACGACCGCGGTTTGACGGGCGTCGCCCGTTCCATGCCGACATCGCAGGCCGTTGACCGCGTCGCCCGCGGCATGGGGATGAGCTGCTATGAAACCCCGACGGGGTGGAAATTCTTCGGCAACCTGCTGGACGCCAACAAAGCCACCATCTGCGGCGAGGAAAGTTTCGGCACGGGGTCGAACCACATCCGTGAAAAGGACGGTTTGTGGGCGGTTCTGTACTGGCTGAACATCATCGCGGCCGTCAATATGTCGGTCGAAGACATCGTCAAGGCGCATTGGAAAAAGTACGGCAGAAACTTCTATTCCCGTCACGATTACGAATCGGTTGACAGCAAGGTCGCGAACGAAATCATGGACGCGATGCGCGCCAAGGCCGAAAGCGAAGTCGGCAAGTTCTACGGCGAATACGAAGTCGAAACGTTCGACGATTTCAAATACATCGACCCCGTTGACAAAAGCGAAAGCGCGCATCAGGGCATCCGCGTTTTGTTCAAGGACGGTTCCCGCATCGTGTTCCGTTTGTCCGGAACGGGGACGCAGGGCGCGACGATCCGTATTTACATTGAAAAATACGAACCGAACGTGGCGCGCCACGACATGGATCCGCAGGAAGCTTTGGCGGAACTGATTGAAATCGCCGAAGAGATTTCCGGCGTCAAGGCCAAAACGGGACGCAAGAAACCGGATGTCATCACCTGATAACGATTTCGTTTTGGATAAAACAATCCTGCGCGCCGCGGACATCCGCGGCGTTGCAGGTTTAACGCTGCCGGCGCGGGCGGCCGAATTGATCGGCCGCGGTTTCGGCAGTGTCGTTTTACGGCGCGGGTTGAAAACGGTGATCGTCGGCGGGGACGGGCGGTTGTCCACGCCGGAATTGAAAAACGCGCTGATCCGCGGGCTGGCGGCCTGCGGGGCGCGGGTCGTTGATATCGGATTGTGTCCGACGCCCATGCTGTATTTCGCCGTCGTGACGACGCCCGAAACGGCCGGCGTCATGGTGACGGCGTCGCATAATCCCAAAGAATACAACGGATTTAAAATGCTGCTGGACGGGCAATCGTTCTGCGGTTCCGATCTGCTCGGTCTGGGGGATGTGATCGACCGCCGCGATTTCACGGCCGGAGAAGGCAAAACGGAAAAGGCCGATTTTCTGACGCGGTACGTTGACCGGCTGGCGCGGGATTTCAGGCCGTCGGGCAAGCCGCTGACGGTCGTTTGGGATTGCGGCAACGCGACCGCCGGCGTCGTCGTTCCCGAACTGGTCAAGCGGCTGAACGGGCGGCATATCGTTTTGAACGGCCGCGTTGACGGCAATTTTCCGGCGCACGCCCCCGATTGTTCCAAAGAGGACAACCTGCGGGAATTGCAGGCGGCCGTTTTGCGTGAAAAAGCCGATCTGGGATTGGCGTTCGACGGGGACGCCGACCGTTTGGGCGTGGTGGATTCGCGCGGCCGGATGGTGCAGGCGGACAAGCTGCTGCCCGTTTACGCCGAAGAGATTTTGAAAACGCATCCGCGCGCCGTTTTTATCGCCGACATCAAATCGGGCAAGACTTTTTCATCGGAAATCAAGCGGCTGGGCGGCGTTCCCGTGATCGGCAAGACGGGACATTCCTTCATTAAAATGAAAATGCGGGAAACCGGCGCGCTGCTGGGCGGGGAAATGAGCGGCCACATCTGTTTCGCGGACAAATATTACGGTTTCGACGACGCGCTGTATTCCGCCGTGCGTTTGCTGGACATCGCCGCGCATATGGAAAACGAAACGCTGCAGGACAGGATCGACCGTATTCCGGAAACGTTCGCGACGGGCGAAATTCAAATCCCCTGTCCGGACGGAGAAAAATTTAGGTGCGTCGAGGAAATCAAGGCGTCGCTGAACCGCCAAGGCATCGCGTTCGACGATACGGACGGCGTGAAACGCGTGTGGCCGACGACGGGATGGTGGCTGATTCGCGCTTCAAACACGTCGCCGGCGCTGGTCGGCCGGTGCGAAGCCGATACAAAAGCGGAATTGGACGCGTTGGTGCAAAATTTGTTTCAAACGGTGAATGAAGTTTATCCCGTTGAAAAGAAACAATTTTGATGCCGTATTGGCCATTTTTGCCATAATTCGCCACAATTCCGACCATAATTTCGCCACAATTCATCCGTATTCTGTAAACAGCTTAGAAAATATTTGTTTCAAATGTTTTTGACGTACTGGCAAATGATCCGGCGTTCCGGATAAACACAGACAAAGAACGGGGGCAACCCGTCGGAACAAACGCTTGAATGTTCTTATATCCAAAAAAATCCTCCGTCCGCGCGGGGGATTTTTTATATGGTCGGCAAAGGCGCGGCAAGACGCGCTTTTTTACCGCCGTTGCGCGATGACGCATTGGTACAAATCGCCGAAATAGGTCTTTTTCGCCCAGATCAGCTTGTCCGTTTTCGGCGCGAAAGATTCGATTTCGTTGTACCACAGGCTTTCGGCAAACGGCTCGAACAGGCGGTTGAACGTTTTTAAAACGGGTTTCAGCGGGTGGAACCGTTTCGGCGCGCCGTAATCGACAAAGATCATTTTCCCCGTCGGTTTCAACGCGTTGAACGCCCGTTTCAACACCGCTCTTTTCCGCGTGTCGGGCAGTTCGTGCAACGTGAAGCAGCCGATGACGACATCATAGCGTTTGTTGTCGGGAACGGTGAAGTCGCGTTCCTTGATCACGGTGTTCAGCCACGGCGACACGCGCGGTTTCATCGCGTTGATGTGGGCGGCGGAAACGTCTTCGATGCAATAGGTGCCTTTACCGTTCATTTTCGACGCCACTTCGCGTTCAAAACCGCCGGACGCGACGCCCAGCTGCAAAACGTCGTCGCCTTCGATGATTTCGTTCGTGACGGCCTTTGTCAGCTTTCCGGCAAGGAAACAGGTCGCGGGAACGGCGATTTTTTCGTTGTCAAACAGGGCGGTCAGCCACGGGTGGAAATACCGCCGTCCGTAAACCGATGTCAGGTATTCGGGAACGGCCGTCACGTCCTTTTCGTTGACGGCGGGCGGGGGGACGGGGGCGAAAGTGGTCGCTTTTTTCTGTTTCAAATCGGTCATGGCGTTAATCAATCAATCCCAAAGCTTTGCCTTTGATCACCGCGCCGGTGCGGTTGGTGACATCCAAAGCCTTTAATATCGCGGTGACGTGCAGTTTGACGGTTCCTTCGGACAAATTCAGTTCGCGGGCGATGATTTTGTTGGGCTTGCTTTGCCCGATCAGCCGCAGAACGTCCAGCTGCCGCGGTGTCAGCGGGCCCCTGTTTTCGGCGGGCGTTTCCTGCTTTTCGGACAGGGACAGCAGTTCGGACGGCAGGTAAAGGCCGCCGCTCAGCACCAGATGCAGCGCGCTGAGAATGATTTTGGCGGAGGACGTTTTCGGAATGAAACCGGATGCCCCGATGTCGATCGCCTGCAAAACGTTTTCCGGATCGGTGACGGCGGACAAAACGACGATCGGCGTGTCGGGATAGTGTTCCTTTAACAGCCGCAGGGATTCGTGCCAGCTCAGCCCCGGCATGGCCAGATCGGTCAAAATCAGGTCGTAGGGAACCGTCCCGTCGGCCTTTTGCTGCAATTCCCTGTGGTCGCGGACGGTGTCGATGCTGATGTCGTCGTCCAAATCGGATAAAACCAGACGCAAGCCGTCCAAAAAAAGCTCGTGATCGTCGGCTATCAGAATTTTCAGCATTGGCATCCCCCGTTCGTTTGGTATAGTGTAGCGTAAAAACAATTTAAAAACAGGAAAAAAATGCCGCAGGGAAAAGTTTTTGATTTGGGTCGTCAGGGCGACGGTTTGATCAGGGCGGACGACGGCCGCGCCGTGTTCGTCGCGGGCGCGCTGGCGGGGGAAACAGTCGAATATGAAACGGCGGACGCGGGGCGCGCGCGGTTGGTGCGCGTGATCGACCCGTCGCCGGACAGGGCGGAACCCGTCTGTCCGTGTTTCGCGCAATGCGGCGGATGCGCGTTGCAGCACCTGAAAACGGAAGCTTACCGTGCGTTCAAACTGCGGTGTTTAAAGGAGCTGCTGCCCGCGGCGTGGAACTTGCCGGATTTCGACGAACCGTTTTTCGCCCCGTTTGAAAGCCGCCGCCGCGCGACGTTCGCCGTGATGTGGAACGGATCGGTTCGCCGGTTCGGGTTCAACGCGCGGCAAAGCGACCGGATCGTCGAAACGGCGGATTGTCCGGCGCTGGTGCCCGCTTTGCGCCGCCTGATCGTCCCGCTGCGCGAATACGTCGCCGGCCGGAATTTTCCGAAGAAAAAGGGCGTGGGCGACGTTTCGGTTCAAATGACCGGCGCGGGGGCGGATATCCTGTTCACTTTGCCGTTTGAACCGTCCGCGGATTGGCGTTCGACGGCGGCGGATTTCGTCGCGAAAGTCGGGGCGGCGCGCGTGTCGTGGCGCACAAGCGAACGGGAGGAGGCCGAACCGCTGGCCGTGTTGAGCGCGCCGGAATTGCGGATCGGCGATTTCACCCTGAAACCGCCCGCCGGCGTGTTTTTGCAGCCGTCGCAGGCGGGGCAGGACGCTTTGACGGCGGCCGTCGTCGAATACGTCGGCAAAGCCAAGCGCGTTTACGACCTGTTTTGCGGGGCGGGGACGTTCACTTTGCCGTTGTTGCAGAAAAAGCGGGTGATCAAGGGGGCGGACAACGCGCCGCAGGCTTTGGCCGCACTGCGGGCGGCGTCGGACGGGCGCGTGGAAACGTCGGTGCGCGATTTGTTCAAAACGCCGCTTTACCCCGACGAACTGTACGGGATCGACGCCGTCGTTTTCGATCCGCCGCGCGCGGGGGCGAAAGCGCAATGCGAGCAGTTGGCGGCGTCCGAAGTGCCCCGCGTCGTCGCCGTATCGTGCAATCCCGTCAGCTTTGTGCGCGACGCGGAAATACTGATGCGCGGGGGATATGAACTGAAACGCCTGCGTCCGGTCGATCAGTTCGTGTTCACGCCGCATATGGAATTGGCGGCTTTGTTTGAAAAGAAGCTTTAGCCGTTTTCTTCGGATTGGAAATCGCGGCAGGCGAATTGCAAAAAGCTGGCGATCAGGTTTTCGTTCCACACCTTGATCTCCGCGGGGACTTTCAACACCGCGGGGGTGAAGTTCCAGATGTATTTGATCTTTGATTCGATCAGGAAATCCGCCGTTTTCTGGGCGCAGGAACGCGGAACTGTCAAAATGGCCAGCTCGATTTCCGGTTCGCGGATCAAATCGGGCAGGCGGGACAGGTCGAAAACCTGCTTGCCGTTGACTTCGGTGCCGATTTTGTTCGGATCGACATCGAACAGGGCGCGGATGTTCAACCCGTAATCGTTGAATGCGACGTATTTCGCCAGCGCCGATCCCAGCAGCCCCGCGCCGACGATGACGGCGTCCTTTGATTTTTTAAAGCCCAGCGTTTCCTCGATGGAATCCTTCAATTCGGAAACGCTGTACCCCACGCGGCACCGGCCGGCGTTGTTCAGCAGCTTGAAATCCTTTCGCACCTGCGAATCGTCGATGTTCAATCGGGCGGCGATCTGCGGGCTGGAAATGGTGTCGATGCCGTCTTCGATGTATTCGATCAGAATACTGTGATACAAAGTCAGACGGCCGAGAACCTTTTCCGGAATTTCTGTTTTCATAACGTTTCCTGAATGTTGAACGCTGTTTTCCAACGGGCGGATTAAGCACAGATTAGGCGGAAAAATCGAAAAAATCCAGTCCGTATTTCCGATTTGCGCTTTTTTTCACGATTTCGGGGCGCGGCCGGAAACGGAAAAGAACGAAAAAAACGGGCGGACGGTTGATTTTTATATAACGATCGGCTAAATTCCAATAAACCCGTGTCGGGCGTTCCATTCCGGCCAAGGGATACACTTTTGCAAAGGGAAGAAAATGCAGACTGAAACCAATACCGTTCTTTTGCGGCGCGAAGTCATGGTGCGCCTGATCAAATCGTTCCTGTCCGGAAATCTGGAAAAGGCGGCCGACGACCTGCCGTTCGATATGCGTCCGAAAAACGCGGACGCGCCGTTCCGCTGCTGCATCCACAGCGAACGCGCCGTGCTGCGCGAACGCGCGATCGCGGCTTTGGGCTGTTCGGTTGAAGACGACGACGACAAAACGCCGCTGTCGGAATATGCGCGCCGCGCGTTGACCCGCGAAAAACCGGACGATACGGTTCTGACCGTCGTTGAATCGGCGTGTCACGGATGCGCCGCCGGCCGTATCTATGTCACCGACCTGTGTCAGGGATGCGTCGCCAGACCCTGCACGACGGCGTGCGCTTTCGGCGCGATTTCCGTGCAGAACGGCCGTTCGTCGATTGATGCGACGAAATGCAAGGCCTGCACGAAATGTATGCAGGTTTGTCCCTATGGCGCGATCGCCAAGATCAAAGTTCCGTGCGAAGACTCTTGTCCCGTCGGCGCGATCGCCAAAAACGACGCCGGACACGCGCAGATCAATTCCGCCCGCTGTCTGAGCTGCGGGGCGTGCTTGGCGCACTGTCCGTTCGGCGCGGTGGCGGAAAAGAGCCAGATGATCGACATTTTGCGCGCGATCAAATCGGATAAAAAAGTCGTCGCCATGGTCGCGCCCGCCGTCGCGGGGCAAATGGCCGCCGGCATCAACAAAATCGCGTCCGCTTTGATCAAGGCGGGATTCGACCGCGTTGCGGATGTCGGTGTCGGCGCGGACATCACGACCGCGAACGAAACCGTCGATTTCGCCGAACGGATGAAGCGCGGCGACAAGTTCATGACCACGTCGTGCTGCGCCGCCTATCGCGAAATGGTGAAAAAGAATATGCCGGAAATCGCGCCGTTCATGTCCGAAACGGGAACGCCGATGCACTATACCGCCGAATTGGTCAAAAAGGCCGATCCCGACTGCGTCACGGTGTTCGTCGGCCCCTGCGTCGCCAAACGCCGCGAAGGTTTCGGCGACGAAAACGTCGATTTCGTCATGGATTTCGAGGAAATGGCCGCTTTGTTTGAAGCGGCGGGCATTGATCCGGCGCAGTGCGACGAATACGATTTCGGCACGGAAACGTCCAAACAGGCCAGAAACTTCGCCGTTACGGGCGGGGTGGCCGAATCCGTCCGCGTGGCCGCGGGCGGCAAGCTGGACATCCGTCCGACGTGCATCAACGGGCTGAACCCGAAATCCGTGCGCGAAATGGCGATGTGGGCGAAAAAGGGCGAATGTCCTTTGGGCAACATTGTCGAAGTCATGGTTTGCGAAGGCGGATGCGTCGGCGGGGCGGGATGCTTCGCCAACCAGAAAACGGCGGCGCGCGGCGTCGCGAACTACGCCGCCAAGGGCGCGGACGTGAAAACGGTCGAAACCGAATAAGTCGAAACCGGATAAAACGGATAAAAACGGAAAAAGCCCCCGCGAGGGGCTTTTTTCATACTTCGGGCGATCTTTTCATTTCGTCCGCAAAACGGTATAATGGGCGAAAAAACGCAGGGGGATGCCATGTATAAAAACATCGAAAAGCAAACGGTTTTGAAATTAAAGGATCTGGTCGAATATCAGGCGGGGCAGGTTGTCAGCAAAACGCTGGTTCAAAACGCCGCGGTTGGCGTGACGCTGTTCGCGTTCGACAAAGGCGAGGAGATTTCCACCCACACGGCGGGCGGCGACGCGTTGGTCACGGTGCTGGACGGCGTCGGCCGGTTCACCGTCGGCGGGGACGAATTCTTTTTGACCGCGGGCGAATCGCTGGTCATGCCCAAAGGGATTCCGCACGCCGTGTTCGGCGAGGAACGCTTTAAAATGCAGTTGACGGTTTCCTTTTAAAAAAGACTGGTGCAACCGCGGGCGGAATCTGATAATACGGTATAAGCTTTTTTATCAAAGGAAGAACAACCGTGCCGTCCTTGTTTGACACTACCGTAGCCCAGCCGTTGGCGGACAGATTGCGTCCGCAGACGATCGACGATGTCGTCGGGCAGGATCACCTGCTGGGCGTCGACGCGCCGTTGGGGCGGATGCTGATCACGGGGAAAGTGTCGTCCTTTATTTTATGGGGGCCGCCGGGGTGCGGCAAAACGACGATCGCGCGGCTGTTGGCGCATCACACCGATATGGCGTTCGAGCCGATTTCCGCCGTGTTTTCGGGCGTGGCCGATTTGCGTAAAATATTCGACACGGCCAAGCAACGCCGGCAGGCGGGGCGGGCGACGATTTTGTTCGTTGACGAAATCCACCGTTTCAACCGTTCGCAGCAGGACGGATTCCTGCCCTATGTCGAAGACGGCACGGTCGTTTTGGTCGGCGCGACGACGGAAAATCCGTCCTTTGAACTGAACGCCGCGTTGCTGTCCCGATGCAAAGTGTTCGTGTTGAAACGGCTGGGCGAAGACGCTCTGGAATCCATTATCGAACGCGCGGAAAAACTGGTCGGGCGGTCTTTGCCCGTCACCGCCGACGCGCGCGAACAGCTGAAAGCGATGGCCGACGGCGACGGCCGCTATCTGTCCAATATGCTGGAGGCGCTGTTCGACCTGCCCGACCGCGATTTGGCGCAGGGGCCTTTGCCGGTCGAAAAAATGCTGACCGTCGTCGCGCGCCGTCCCGCCGTTTACGACAAAGACCGCGACGGGCATTACAACCTGATCAGCGCGGTGCACAAATCGCTGCGCGGGTCGGATCCCGACGCGGGGCTGTATTGGGTGGCGCGCATGATGTCGGCGGGCGAGGATCCGAAATACATTTTCCGCCGGCTGACCCGTTTCGCGGTCGAAGATGTCGGGCTGGCTGATCCGAACGCGCTGGTGCAGGCGGTGTCGGCGTGGAACGCTTACGAACGCCTCGGTTCGCCGGAGGGCGATCTGGCGTTGGCGCAGCTGGTCGTGTATCTGGCGACCGCGCCGAAATCCGTCGGCGTGTACAAAGGGTGGAACGCGGCGGTGCGGCTGGCGCATGAAACGGGGTCGCTGATGCCGCCGATGAACATTTTGAACGCGCCCACGAAATTGATGAAAGAGTTGGGCTACAACGAGGGATACGAATACGATCCCGACACGGCGAACGGTTTTTCGGGCGCGAACTACTTCCCTCCCGAAATGGGGCGGCAAAAACTTTACCACCCGATCGAACGGGGGTTCGAGCGCGAAATCGTCAAGCGGATTGCGTATTGGGACAAATTAAGAAAGGAAATCGAAAATGGCAGGCGTTAGTATGGTCACGGTCGGCGAAGACGACGGCATCGTCCGTTTGGACCGGTGGTTCCGGCGGCATTACCCGCAGGTGACGCAGGGGCAGCTGCAAAAGCTGCTGCGCACCAAGCAGGTCAAGGTGGACGGCAAACGCGCCGAAGCGTCGCAGCGCGTGTCCGCGGGTCAGGTCGTGCGCGTGCCGCCTTTGCCGGAAAAAGGGTCGCCGATGGCGGCGGCCAAGGCGCGCCGCGACGCCGTGAAGGTCAGCGACGAAGACGCCGCTTTCGTTCAAAGTCTGGTGATTTACAAGGATAACGACGTTCTGGTTTTGAACAAGCCCGCGGGGCTGGCCGTTCAGGGCGGAACGGGGGTGACGCGGCATCTGGACGGGATGTTGTCGGCGCTGCGTTTCGACAAGGACGAAAACCCCCGTTTGGTTCACCGGTTGGACAAGGACACCAGCGGCGTTCTGGTTTTGGGACGCACCCCCGCCGCGACCGCCAAGCTGGCCGACGCTTTCCGGTCGCGCGAAGCCAAAAAGGTTTACTGGGCTTTGGTGTTCGGCACGCCGGAAATCAAAGAGGGGCGGATCGCCGCCAAGCTGTTGAAATCGACGGGGGAATTCGGCGGCGAAACCATGCGCGTCGATGAAAAGAACGGCCAGTCCGCCGTGACGCTGTACCGCGTGGTTGACGAAGTGTATAAAAAGGCCGCTTGGCTGGAATTGATGCCGTTGACGGGGCGCACCCACCAGCTGCGCGTGCATTGCCAGTACATGGGGCATCCGATCATCGGCGACGGCAAATACACGGGCGATTTTCCGCCGGCGGATTACCTGAAATACGGCAAATCGCTGCATTTGCACGCGCGCGCTTTGCGGATGCCGCTGCCGTCCGGAAAAATGCTGGAGGTCTATGCCCCGCTGAACGAAAAAATGGCCGACAGTTTCGATTTTTTGGGCTTTTCCTATAAAAAACCGGAAAACCCGTTTAAAAAATTTCCCGTGGATTAAGGAGGGAACGGTATGAAAAAAGCTCTGGCCGCAGTTTGCGTTTTCATTTTGTTGTGCGCCGGCGTCGGGTATTGGACGCTGCGCGGATTTTCCAAAACGCTGCAATCGGAAATCGTCGCGGCCGTCGCCGGAAAAACGGGGCGGACGCTGACGCTGGGCAAAACGGCGGCGCGGTTTTCACTGACGCCGTCGGTGACGCTGCAAAACGTGCGGCTGGCCGACGCGGCGGATTGGGCGGGCGAAGCGAATATGCTGGAAATCGGGTCGCTGACCCTGCGGGCGGAGCTGTGGCCGCTGTTTTCAAAACGGGTGGAGGTGCGCGACGTGGTCGTTGACGGCGTGCGGCTGAACCTGAAAACGGACGGGGAGAGGAACAACTGGACGTTCGGAACAAAAACGGACGGGGAAAACATTCCCGCCGCCGATGACGCGCCGTTGGCCGCAAAACCGGAAAAAACGGCAAACTCCTCCGGTTTCGATTGGAAAAACGGCAAGCTGACCGTCAAGGACGTGGCGGCGTCGCTGACGGATTTCAAAACGGGACGGCGGATCGAAACGTCCGTCGCCGGATTGACGGCGTCGCGTGACGAAAAGGGCGTGTTTCTGGCGTCCGATCTGACGATCGGGGACGAAAGCTTTTCCGTTTCCATGACCGTGCGGGACGAAACGGCGGCCGCGCCGCGCTTTTCGATCGGTTTGAACAACGCCGGTTTGGCGTTCAAGGCGGCCGGAACATTCGATAAAGCGTCGGAATCGGTACAGGCGGACATCAGGGCGGTGATCACCGATCTGGCCGTTTTAAAGGCCTTTACCGGCAAAAACTGGCCGTCGCTGAAAAACACGACCGTGACCGCGCAAGTGGCCGGCACGGTGCGGAACGTAACGGTTCCCGCGTTTGAAATCGTGTCGAACACGCCGGACGCGCTGGCGTTGAAATTGAACGGGGAAGTGCGCTCTTTCAAGCCGGTCGATTGGCGGGTCAAGGCGGACGTTGACGCGCCGGCGGCGGGGAAAATCGACGGATTGCCCGCTTTTCCGGCGGCAAAGGCGCAATTCGACATTGAAAAAAGCGACAAATTCGCGCTGAACATCGCCGCGCTGGAAATCGGATCGTCCGCTTTGTCCGGAAAGGTCGCCGCGCGGGAAAACGCTTTCGCCGCGGAGGTGAACGCGAAAAGGATCAATCTGGCCGAACTGGCTTTGATCCGTCCGGCGACGCTGAAAAAAGATCCGGCGCCCGCCGTCCGGACGGGCGGAGCGCAGGGAAAGCGCGCCGGCGGCGACGTGTTTTCGCCGGAACCGCTGCCGTTTGAAAAATTGCGCGCGGCGGACATCCGCGTCAAAATCAACGTGGGCGATTTGACGGGGGCGGACGGGTCGAAGCTGGGCAGGGCGGCTCTTTCGGCCGTCATGCAAAACGGCCGGTTTGTGCTGTCCGACGTGTCGCTGGGCGGACGCGCCGTCGTGCGCGCGAATTTCGACGCCGCGGGGAACGCGGCCGCGGCGCGGGTCGCCGCCCGTTTCGACCAAATGCCGCTCGGCTGGTTTTTTGCGAACGCGCGGCAGGGCGTTTTAAGCGGCGAGATCGCTTTGGCGGGGCGCGGCGGATCGGAACGGGAAATCGCGTCGTCCTTGGACGGGCGGGTGTTTTTGAACGCGCGCGGATTGCAGACGCGTTCGTCCCTCCCGCCGTTTTTGGCGTCGCTGCTGTCCCTGCCGTCCGACGACAAGCGGCCGCCGCTGAACATTTCGTGCGCCGTCGTGAACGTTCCCGTGAAAAAGGGCATCGCAAGTTCGGAAAACAAAATCGCTTTGGAAAGCGACGCTTTCGATTTGCGGGCGAACGGAAAAATCAATCTGGGCGCGGAAAAGGTGGATATGAAAGTCGAAGTTTCGCCGAAATCCGGCGCGCTGCTGACCAAAATCATGAACGGCGTCGTTGTCAAAGGACGGCTGGGGCGTCCCGATTTCCGCGTTGACGGCGGGCAGGCGTTCGATCGGGTGATGGCGCTGGGCATGGCGTTTTTGGGCGGCGGTCGGCAGGGCGTCGAGGATTTCGCGCGTCAAAAAACGCTGGAAAACGTATGCGTAACGGCAATGGCGGGGGCGAAATGAACAACGGCCTGCGTGACAAGCTGATCCGCGAACAAATCGAATTTTCCGCGGCGGACACGCTGTGTTTTATCACGCCGCGTCCGGCGGAGCTGGCGCAAATCCAGCGCGAACAATGGACGCCCGTGATCGACGCGGTGAATGCCGCAGGCTGTGATTTCAAAATGTCGGAAACGCTGGCCGTCCCGCCGGTCGCGGAACGGACGCGGGATTTTTTGGAAAAGCGGCTGTCCGCATTGACGGACGCGGAGCTGTCCGCGTTTTGTCAGGTTTCCGGCGGGTGCAAATCCGTCGCGCTGGCCGTCGCGGTTTTGTCGGGGCTGCTGCCGGCGGAACGCGCTTTCGACCTGTCCGTGCTGGAGGAAACGTATCAAAACCGTTTCTGGCCGACGGACGCCGAAGGGGCGGCGGCGCGGGAAAACAGGAAAAAGGCGGTCGTTGACGCCGCAAAAACGCTGAAAGGGGAATGAAATGGCAGAAGAAACGGTGCATATCCGGATACACGGTCGGGTGCAGGGGGTGTTTTACCGCCAATGGACGATGAGCGAGGCGCGCGCCCGCGGTTTGTCGGGGTGGGTCAGAAACCGCGTTGACGGCACGGTCGAAGCCGTGTTCAAAGGCGACACCGAAATCATCAACGATATGGTCAAGGCGTGCAAACGCGGATCGCCCCGCGCTTTTGTGACAAAGGTTGAATACCAGCTGGCGCCGGACGCGGAAATGGAACCGGTCGTTGACGGCGTTTTCGATCAAAAACGGACGGTGTGATATGGAAATCGTGCATAATGAACGGGAACACGCGTTTGAAACCGTGATCGACGGGGCGCGGTCGCATCTGGATTACGATCTGGCGGAACGGGACGGAAAGCGGCAGATCGTTTTCACGCACACGTTCGTCGCGCCCGAACACCGCGGCAAAGGGGTGGCCGCCGCGCTGGTCGAAGCGGGATTGGATTTCGCGCGCGAAACGGGACGGGAAATCGTGCCCGCGTGTTCGTACGTCGCGCAGTATCTGGAACGTCATCCGCAATAAAATTTAGGTTGCGCGGCTTGGAAAAGTCTGGTATTACCGAAAAAAGCGCGGTCATGGTGGAATTGGTAGACACGCAAGCTTGAGGTGCTTGTTGCTTAACCGCAGTGGAAGTTCAAGTCTTCTTGGCCGCACCATTAAAACCCCCGTTTCGGGGGCTTTTTTGTAAGGGGAAAATCCGATGGTTTCAATCGCCCTTGTTTATCCCGCCGGTTTGATGTTCCAACGCGGCGAAGACAGATGCCAATCCAATATCAATTCGTCAACGGCCACGTCCATGCGCGCGTGCAACGATTTAGGATACGCCGCCGCCGTTTTGAAACAAAAGGGGTTTGATGTCTTTTTAAAGGATTATCAGACGGAAAACCTGACGTTCGACGATATGCTGGCCGATTTGACGGATCGCCGGTGCGCGATGATGATGCTGGCGACGACGAACGCGACCGTTTTTTCGGATCTGGCGGTTGTCGCCAAAATCAAAAAGGCTTTGCCGGAACTGTGCGTCGTTTTGAAAGGGGCGATCTTTTTCGATCCGGAGGACGGGTTGCTGGCGCAGCTGGATCTGACGGATGTCGATTACCTGATCGGCGGGGAATCGGATTTCATCATCGGCGATCTGGCCGCGGCGCATTTCGGCGATAGGTCGAATCTGGCGGCAATCGGCGGCATTTTGTACCGCGACGGCGGCAAATGGGTGAAAACGGATTTCACGCATTGGCACGACGATTTGGACGACCTGCCTTTCCCCGACCGGACGTTGATGAACAACGCGCTGTATTTGCGGCCGGACACGCAGGAAAAACAGGCGACGATCACAACGTCGCGCGGATGCCCGTCCAACTGCGTTTACTGTTTGACGCCGCGCATTTCCGGCAAAAGGCTGCGTTTGCGGTCGCCGGAAAACATCTTTGCCGAAATCAGGGAATGTTATGAAAAATTCGGCATCCGGAATTTCTTTTTCAAATCGGACACGTTCACGATCAACAAAGCGTGGACGACGGCGTTGTGCGATTTGATCATCGCGTCGCCGCTGAACGGGAAGATCGAATGGGTGGCCAATTCGCGCGTCAACCCGATTGATCAGGAAACCTTGGTCAAAATGAAACAGGCCGGATGCTGGCTGGTCGCGTTCGGATTTGAATCCGGATCGCCGGAATCGCTGGAAAAAATGAAAAAGGGCGCGACGGTCGAACAGAACAAAGCCGCCGCCGCCATGGCCAAACGGGCGGGATTGCAGGTGTACGGGTTCTATCTGATCGGCTTTCCGTGGGAAAGCATGGAACATTTGCGCCAAACGGCCGATTTGATGTTTGAAATCGACGCCGATTATGTCGAACTGCACATCGCGACGCCTTTTTACGGCACGAAGCTGTACGATATGGCCAAGGCGGACGGGCTGATCAACGAAAGCGTGCTGGGCAGGGATTATTTCAACGCGCCGACGATCGGAACAAACCGTTTGTCGATCGCGGATGTCGAACGGTTCCGCAAAGGGATCATTCTGCGGTACCATTTGCGGCCGTCCTATATCTGGCGAAAGCTGCGGTCGGCGATCACGAAACCGCGCGTTTTGAAAAACTATTTCCGTTTCGGGTGGCGGCTGATCAAAAACACGGTGGCGCGCTAGGCGGCGTCTTTCATCAATTTTCCGGATACCGCCCATAAAACCGCGGCGGCGGCGAACGCCGTTCCGGCCAGTGCCGCGAACACCGCGCCCGTTCCCATGTCTTCGGCCAGCGACCCGACAAAACCCGCGATGAAATTGGCCAGCGCGGCAAAGCAGAACCAGACGCCCATCATCAGCGACAAACACCGCGCGGGCGCCAGTTTCGACACGACGGACAGCCCCGTCGGAGACAGGCACAATTCGCCCGCTGTGTGGCACAGGTACAGCGCGGCCAGCCACAGGGGCGACGCCGATCCCGTCCGTTCCGCCTGATTGACGGCGCAGAGCATAAAAAGAAATCCGGCACCCAAAAACAGCAGGGCGAAAACGAATTTGGCGGTAAACGCCAGTTCCCTGTCGCCCGATCTGACCCAAAACCACGCGAATACGGGGGCGAGGATGATGATGAACAGCGGATTCAGCGATTGGAAAAAGGCGGCCGGAACCGTGTATCCGCCGACGACGCGGTCGGTTTGATTCGCCGCGAACAGGTTCAGCAATCCGCCCGCCTGCTCGAACCCCGCCCAGAAAACGACGGTGAACAGGCCTAAAACCGAAATGACGCGCAAACGTTTGAACTCGGCCTTTGTCAGGCGGTTGCGGCCTTTGCTTTCCGTCGATTTCGCGGCAGGATGCAAACCCGCCGTTCCCAAATACCTTCCGGACAGGAACAGCTGTAAAAACAGCGCGGCCAACATTCCGCATCCCGCCGCGGCGAACACGGGGCGGAAAGAACCGTCGCCGGTCAGCACGCCCGCCGCCAATCCGGCCAGAAACGACCCGATGTTGATGCCCATGTAAAAAATCGTGAAGGCGCTGTCGCGGCGCAAATCGTCGGGCGCGTACAAATCGCCGACCATGGTCGATATGTTGGGTTTGAACAGCCCGTTGCCGCAAATCAGCAGCGTCAATCCGGCATACAGCGACGCGTCCGGCGAAAACGGGGCGAGGAACAGGGCGAATTGTCCCGCGGCCATTAAAACTGCGCCGGCCAGAACGGCTTTGCGCCGTCCGGTGACGTTGTCTGCGATCCACCCGCCGATCAGCGGCGTCAGGTAAACCAGCCCCGTGTATATGCCGTACAGCCGCAGGGCGTCCGCCTTTTCCCACCCCAGCCCGCCGTCAACCGTCAACGCGGTCAGATACAGCACCAAAACCGCGCGCAGGGCGTAAAACGAGAAACGTTCCCACAATTCCGCCCCGAACAGCAGAAAAAGCCCTTTCGGGTGGCCGAAAATCTCCGTTTTGTTTTCAGTCATGCCGCTTCCCCTTTCCCGACCATTTTACACCGCCGCGCCGCCGCGATGAACCCGTCCGTCCGGTCAGGCGGGGACGGCAAAGGGTTTTATGTCCGAATGATTTTTTTATAGAAAACGCTTGTCTTTTGCGTCCAATCGTTTTATATACGTAGCGTGAAATAAATCACGATTGGGGATTCGCGCTTGCCGGCGCGGTTCCGCAGCAATCAATTCGCACGAATCTTGAAAAGGTAAGGACATGGTAAGCGAAGTTAAAACAGCAGAAGATTTAGAGGTCGTCATCTCTAAAGCGCACGAAGCGCAGGCCGTTTATGCCACTTATACGCAGGAACAGGTCGATAAGATTTTCAGAGCGGTTTCTCTGGCCGCGAACAAAATGCGTATTCCCTTGGCGAAAATGGCCGTCGAGGAAACAGGCATGGGCGTCGTTGAAGACAAGGTGATCAAAAACCACTTCGCTTCCGAATACATTTATAACAAATACCGCGATATGAAAACCTGCGGCATCATTAAAGAAGACAAGGCCAACGGCATCAAAAAAATCGCCGAACCCATCGGTGTGATCGCCGGCGTCGTCCCGACGACGAACCCGACCTCCACCGCGATTTTCAAAACGCTGATCGCTTTGAAAACCCGCAACGCCATCGTCTTTTCGCCGCACCCGCGCGCCAAAAACAGCACGATCGCCGCTGCGAAACTGTGTCTGGAAGCGGCCGTCAAAGCCGGCGCGCCCGAAGGCATCGTCGGTTGGATCGACGAACCGTCCATCGAATTGTCCGATATGCTGATGAAACACCCCAAGGTGGACATCATTTTGGCCACCGGCGGCCCCGGCATGGTCAAAGCCGCTTACTCCTCCGGCAAACCCGCGCTGGGCGTCGGCCCCGGCAACACGCCCGCCGTCATTGACGAAACCGCCGACATCAAAATGGCCGTTTCCTCGATCCTGCTCAGCAAAACGTTCGACAACGGCATGATCTGCGCGTCCGAACAATCCATCATCGCCGTTTCCGACGTGTATGACGAAGTCAAAAACGAACTGAAATACCGCGGCGCCTACATCCTGAACGACGAAGAACGCGAAAAGGTCGCGGCCATCATCCTGACCCCGCGCGGCGTCAACCCCGCGATCGTCGGCCAGCCCGCGTACAAAATCGCCGCTTTGGCCGGTTTTGAAGTGCCCGAAGAATCCAAAGTTCTGGTCGGCGAAGTCGAAGACGTGACGACGGCCGAACCGTTCGCGCACGAAAAACTGTCGCCGGTTCTGGCTTTGTACCGCGCCGAAAACTTTGAAGACGCGGTGGAAAAGGCCTACACGCTGGTCGATCACGGCGGCGCCGGCCACACGTCCGTGCTGTACACCGACGAACGCAAGGAAGACCGCATCAAAGCGTTCGGCAACAAGATCCACACGGGGCGCATTTTGATCAACACGCCCGCGGCGCAAGGCGCGATCGGCGATTTGTTCAACTTCAAACTGGAACCGACCCTGACGATCGGCTGCGGTTCGTGGGGCGGAAACGCCACCAGCGAAAACGTCGGCCCGAAACACTTGCTGAACATCAAAACCGTCGCAGAAAGGAGAGAAAATATGCTCTGGTTCAAAGTTCCGCCTAAAGTTTACTTCAAACGCGGGGCAATTGATCCGGCTCTGCGCGAATTGAAAGGCAAGAAAAAAGCGTTCATCGTCACCGACCGCTTCCTGTTCAACTCCGGTATGTCGAAAAAGATCACCGACGTGTTGGAAGAAATCGGCGTCGATTACCAGATTTTCTTCGACGTGAAGCCCGATCCCGATCTGTCCACGATCAACAAGGCGTTCACGATGGTCAAAGCCTACGAACCCGACGTGTTCATTTCCATGGGCGGCGGTTCGCCGATGGACGCGGCCAAGATCTTGTGGTTGATGTACGAACAGCCCGATGTCAAATTTGAAGACGTCGCCATGCGCTTTTTGGATATCCGCAAGAGAATTTGCGATCTGCCCGCTTTGGGTCAGAAAGCCGACATGGTCGCCATTCCGACGACATCCGGCACGGGTTCCGAAGTCACGCCGTTCGCCGTTATCACGGACGACAAGACGCACATCAAATACCCGATCGCCGACTATGCGCTGACCCCGACCATGGCCATCGTCGATCCGGATCTGGTTGACACCATGCCTCCCGGACTGTGCGCGGCCGGCGGTATCGACGCTTTGGTTCACGCCGTCGAAGCCTATGTTTCCATTATGGCGACGAACTTCACGAACTCCATGGCTTTGGAAGCCGCGAAAAAGGTGTTCAAATACCTGCCGCGTTCCTACCACGAAGGCAAAAACGACCCGTTGGCGCGTGAAAAAATGCACTACGCCGCGACGTTGGCCGGTATGGCGTTCGCGAACGCGTTCCTGGGACTGTGCCATTCCATGGCGCACAAACTGGGCGCCATGTACAACGTGCCGCACGGCATCGCCAACGCGTTGCTGATTTGTCAGGTCATCCGTTTCAACGCGGCTGACGCGCCGGCGAAACAGGCCGCTTTCGCGCAGTACAAATACCCGAACGCGAAGGAAAAATACGGCCAAATCGCCAACCAGCTGAAACTGGGCGGCAAGAATGACGACGAAAAGCTGGAATTGCTGATCAACGCCATTCAGGGTCTGAAAAAAGAAATCAACATTCCGCTGTCGATCCGTGAATACGGTATTCCGGAAAAAGAATTCTTTGACAGACTGGACGAACTGACCGAAATGGCGTTCGACGACCAGTGCACGGGCGCGAACCCGCGTTACCCCTTGATGAAAGAAATCAAGGAACTGTACATCAAAGCTTATGAAGGCATTACTGATTAACCCCTTTACAGATGCTTTCAAGGGAACGGGCTTCGGTTTAAACGCCGAAGCCCGTTTTCGTATGGCCGGCCGCCGCGCGCATAACGGCGGGGGCGGGAAAGTCGGAAGCCCGAACGGGGAAGAGCGGCAGGGGCAAGGGCGGGAACAGAGATGCGGGGCGACGGCAAGCGGCCGCGGCGCGGGGCGTGTGCGGGAATAAGCGACGGAAAAAAAGAGGGGAAAACGGACGCGCGAAACGGACGGCGGCGGTCTGAAAACGGCGGGCGGGAAGAAAAAAAGCCGGAACGGGAAAGCTATTTCGTTTCGGCGTATTTGTTCAAAAACCGCAGCAAAACGTCTTTGGCGTGTTCGTTGTTCAACGCGCGGATATGGCCGCCCTTGGCGACGATTTCCAATTCCTTGGGCTGTACGGCTTTGGCGTACAGGCGGCGCGTGTGGTCGGGCGGGACGACGATGTCGTCTTCGGTCGTTAAAAACAGTTTCGGCACGGTGATTTTCGTGACGTTCCCCTCGGCGTCGTTTTCGGGCACCAGAAACGACAGCGGGTATTGGAACGGCCACAGCAGCCAGACTTGCGCGACCTTTTCCCGCGCGATGCGGCGGGCTTTGGCAAAGGCGCTGTCGATCACGACGCCGGCGATTTTGTTTTGCAGAGGCGATTTCGCGACGGCCGAAACGGCGATGGCCGCGCCGATGCTTTGCCCGAAAACGAACAGCGGCGTGTCCGGATCCGTTTCAACCAGATGCGCGATCGCGGCCTGCGCGTCCTTTTCCGCGCCCGACAGGCTGACCGATCCGTCCGATTCGCCGAACCCGCGGTAATCCAACGCGATCAGGTTGTATCCGTACAGCACCAGCCACACAACGCTGAACGTGTGCGTCGATATGTTTTCCGCGTTGCCGTGCAGGTACAGGATGTTCGCTTTGGCCGGACAGGGTGCCGCGCCGTCGCAATACGCCGGAATGCGCCACGCGTTCAGCCGGATGCCGTCGGCGGAATCCAGATAAAAATCATCGTAAGGCAACCCCAGTCTGGACGGGCGCAGAAAGATTTCCTTTTCCGGATGGAACAACAGCCCCGAACAGCCGGAAAGCACGAACGTCAGGACGAAAAGGATCAGTTTTTTCATTTAACAAAAGTCGGCGTCAACACGATGACAACGCGATCGACACCCGATTCCCCCGCGACCGTTTTTTCATCGCCGCGCCCTTCGACCCACAGGCGGACGGGGGCGATTTTTGCATTTTCTTTCAATACGTTGGCGACGGCCGCCGCGCGCTTTTCACTCAGCAGACGGCAGGTGGCCGGTTTCAAACCGAACACGCGTCCGGTCACGCTGATCCGCGTTTTGGCGTAGGACGCCAGAACGGGCGCGACCTTTTTCAACGCCTCTTGCGCCGTCAAAGCGGGTTGATAGGCGTTTTCGGCGAACACGTCCGTGCCGGAAAACACCATGGCCAATATGTTGCCGTGGCGCGTCAATGTAAACGGCGTTCCGGCCAAAGCCGTCCGCAATTCGTTTTCCTGCGCCGTCATGTAATCCGCCGTCGTTTTCGGACGGGCGGGAACGGTTTGAACCGCCGTTTCGGGGGCGGGGAGGGCGTCCGTCCGATCGGCGGGGGACGCGGCGCACGCCGACAGGGTCAAGGGCAAAATCAACAGGGAAAGACGGTTCATGGTCAACTCCTTTTAATGACGGCTCTTTTCTATCATACCCGATCGCGGCTTAAAACGTGACGAAAAAATGCGCCCGCCCGTTTTTTTTTAAAAAGCCGGCAATCCGGAATAAAACAGTCGGAAGTCACCTTGAGTCAGCCGTTTGATGTACATTTTCACCGACGGCGCGAACCCTTTGCGCAGCGAAACCGCCGCGTCGGAATCCAGCAGGCCGAGCAGCATTTCAATTCTGGACGGGACGGCAGGATATTCGACAACCGGCGCGTTTTCGGGCAATCCCGCCATTTGAACGGCGGCGGCGACCGCGTCGGCCAATCCGCCCGTTTCGTCGATCAGCCGGTTCGCTTTCGCCCGCACGCCGGTAAACACCCTGCCGCGCGCGACGGCGTCGGTTTCGGCGGGGGTGAAGCCGCGGCGGTCGGCGACTTTGGCGGTGAAATCGCTGTAAACCCTGTCCAGCGATTCGTTGAAGTATTTCCTTTGCGGCGGGGTGAAATCCCGCGCGGCGGAAAACATGGACGCGTTTTCCCCCGTTTGGATCAGTCCGACGGACACGTCCAGCTTTTTCAGCAGGTCTTTGAACACCAGCTTGCCGCCGAAAACGCCGATCGACCCCGTCAGGGTCGCGGGGTCGGCGAACACCCGATCGCAGCCCAGCGATGCGAAATACCCGCCCGACGCCGCCGTTCCGGCCATACTGCACACGACGGGTTTTTGCGAAACGGTTTTGACGTATTCGATTTCCCGCCGCATCGCGTCCGACGGCGTGTATCCGCCCCCCGGCGAATCCAAGCGGATGACGATCGCTTTGACCGTTTCGTCGTCCGCGGCGTCGCGCAGTTGTTCGCTGAACGTCGAAAATCCCAAAATCGAACGGTAGGCGTCGCCGCCGAAAACGGACGGGCCGGACTGGATGATCCCGACCGCCGGAATTAAAGCGACGACGGGCGTTTTTTTGCCGGCTTGCGGATACGTCGCCGCCGCGTAGTCGAACAGATCGACGATGTCGGCGTCGCGTTCTTTCAATTCGCGTTCCAAAACGTCGGCGTATTCCACCTTGTCAATCAATTTCATTTCCAGCGCCTGCTGCGCGAAATAGGGACCGGAAGTCAGGATTTTCCGCACTCGCGCGGGATCGGCGAACGGACGGTCGGCCGCGATGTCCGCCGCCATGACATCCAGAAAGTCGTTGAAAACGGCGGTCAGGTTTTCGCGTTCGGCGTCGGACATTTTTTCGGCGCTGAGGCTGTCCGCCCCCGTTTTGTATTCGTGGCGCGCGGAAAAGGACGGTTTGATTCCGACTTTTTCCAACGCTTTTTTCAAATAGGGCGTTTCGACGGCGATGCCCGCGACGCCGACTTCGCCCCCCGGCTGAATCCGGATCTCGTCAAACGCGGACGCCAGATAATACATACTCAGCCCGCCGCCCAGTTCGCCGATCGTCGGAGCGTAAAAAACGGTTTTCTTGCCGGCCTTTTTAAACCGTTTCACGGCGGCGCGAATCTCTTGCGTCTGCGCTATGGTCAGAGGCATTTGCGTCATGTACGCAACCAATCCGGAAATCGCCGGATCGTCCGCCGCGCGGTTCAATCCGGAAACGACATCCCAAACGGTCGGCGGATTGCCGAACGTCAGCGACCCGATGAAATCGTCGGGGCGCGTTTCGTACAGGGCGTCTTCCAATCCCAAACGCAAAACCGTTCCCTGTTCAAAGGACGTTTTCGATCCGCCGGTCATCCGGTAAAGGCAGAAAGCCGCCGTCAAAGTCGCAACAAGGCCGGTGACATAAAAGAAAACGTCAAAAAAACGCCGGATTCTTTTAAAAAAAGAAAAACCAGAGGAGGAAAAAGACATATTCAATCCTTACACGGTGTATTGGGCGCGCAGGCGCAACAGGTGGTCGGCCAGAACGCAGGCGGTCATTGCTTCGGCGACGGGGACGGCGCGGATGCCGACGCACGGATCGTGCCGTCCGGTTGTTTGAATGACGGTCGCGCGGCCGTCCGCCGAAACGGTTTTCAGCGGCGACGCGACGGACGGCGTCGGTTTGACGGCGATGCGGGCAATGATCGGTTGACCCGTGGACAGGCCGCCCAAAATCCCCCCCGCGTGGTTTGACAGGAAAACGGTGCCGTTCGCCGATTCCGTCATTTCATCGGCGTTTTGGCGGCCGGTCGATCGGGCGGCGGCGAATCCGTCGCCGATTTCGACACCTTTGACCGCGTTGATGCTCATCAAAGCTTTGGCCAGATCGGCGTCCAGCCGGTCGTAAACGGGTTCGCCCAATCCCGCGGGGAATCCGGCCGCCCTGATTTCGATGATTGCGCCGACGGAATCGTTTGCCGCCCGCGCGTCGTCAATAACCTTTTCAAAGCGGGAAACGGCATCGGAATCGGGGCAGAACAAGGCGTTGTTGTTGATTTCCGCGGCGTTCCACACGTCCGTTTTTTCCGAACCGACTTGGATTAATCCGGCGGTGATGTCGAACGGCGAATTTAAAAAGTGTCGCAATACCTTGACAGCCAAAGCCCCCGCCGCGACGCGCAAAGCCGTTTCACGGGCGGACGACCGGCCGCCGCCGCGGTAATCGCGGTTGCCGTATTTCAAAAAATAGGGATAGTCGGCGTGCGCGGGACGGAATTTTTGCGCGATTTCGGAATAATCTGCCGAACGGTGGTCCGCATTTTCGATCAACAGCCCGATCGGTGTTCCGGTGGTCATTCCGTTAAAAACGCCGGACAGGATTTGAACGGCGTCTTTTTCATTACGTTGCGTGGTAAAGCGCGACCGCCCCGGCCGACGGCGGTCAAGGGCGGTCTGAATATCGTTTTCCTGCAACGGGATGTTGGCGGGAACGCCTTCGACAACGCAACCGATCGCCGCCCCGTGGCTTTCGCCGAAAGTCGTAAAGCGGAAGATTTCGCCGAAACCGTTCCCAGTCATCCTTTATCCTTTTTTCGCCACGCCGGCCAGCAATTCGGACATTTCGTGCGCGTATTCGGGATTCATCATGCCGATCGTGTTGTATCCGGCGTCAACGTGCAGCACTTCGCCGGTCACGCCGCTGGCCAGATCGCTGAGCAGATAGACCGTGCTTTTGCCGACTTCGTCCTGCGTGACGTTGCGGTGCAGGGGGGCGTTGTATTCGTTCCAGTTCAGGATCAGGCGGAAATCGCTGACGCCCGACGCGGCCAGCGTTTTAATGGGGCCGGCGGAAATGGCGTTGACGCGGATGCCCTGCGCGCCCAGATCGCGCGCCAGATAACGGACGGACGCTTCCAAAGCGGCTTTGGCGACGCCCATGACGTTGTAGTTCGGCAGAACCTTTTCGGAACCGTAGTAGGTCATGGTGACAAAGCTGGCGCCCGGATTGGCGATTTCGGCGGCGCGGCGGCAGATGTCCGTGAACGAATAGCACGAAATGTGCATCGAATTCAAAAAGTTGCCCAGCGTCGTGTCGCAATAGCGGCCTTTCAGTTCGTTTTTATCGGAAAACGCGACGGCGTGGACGATGAAGTCGATCGCCCCCCATTCCTTTTTCAGGGTATCGAACAACGCGTCCAACGTTTCCTCTTTCGTCACGTCGCAGGGCAGAACCATGTCTTCGCCCAAAGAGGCCGCCAACGGACGGACACGCTTTTCCAACGCTTCGCCCTGATATGTGAAAGCCAGTTTTGCGCCGTGATTGTGCAATTCGGAAGCGATTCCCCAAGCGATCGACTTGTCGTTCGCCAATCCCAGAATCAGCCCTTTTTTGCCTGCCATCAAACCTGTTGTCATAAAAAACCTCTCCGAAAGATTAAATGTTTTGTCTGGAAAAAGAGGAATAACACAAAAAAAAACGGATGAAAAGCTTAATCGGTCGATTGAACTTTTTTTATCCCAAGCCCGCTTTCGCCCTCGGATCCTGCGCGGCGGGCTTCCATTCCCGCATGAACTGCGCCAGATCGGCGTCCGGTTTTTCCGGCAGGACGATGTACAGCTTGACCAGCAGGTCGCCCGTTTTCGTTTGCGTTTTGATGCCTTTGCCGCGCAGACGCAGGGTCGATCCCGAATTGGAATTGGCCGGAATGCTCAGCGCGACCTTGCCTTCCAGCGTCGGGATGGTGACTTTTCCGCCCAGCACGGCTTCCTGCAATGTCACGGGGACATCCAGCAGGATGTCGTCGCCCGACCGCGTGAAATACGGATGCGGCTGAACCTGAATACGGATCAGCGCGTCGCCGTTCGCACCGCCGCCGACGCCGGCCGCGCCTTGTCCTTTCAGGCGCAGAACCGTCTGGTCGTTCGTGCCGGCGGGAATTTTGACGTTCAGCACTTTGCCGTTGGGCAACCGGATTTCCTTTTCCCGCCCCACCGCGGCGTCCAAAAACGAAACGGTCAGGTCGTAATTGACGTTTTCCCCCTGTGATTTGCGCGCGCGGCCTTTCATATTGGCGAAAAAGTCTTCGCCTGCGCCCGCGCCGTCGAACATCGAACTGAAGAAATCAAAGCCGGAGCGTTTGCGTCCGCCCGCGCCCTGCGCGCCGCCGAAATCGAAATTGAACCCCTCGAACCCGCCGCCGGCGCGCCGCCCCTGATACGGGTTGCCGCCGCCGAAACCGCCAAAGCCGTAACCGGGGCGTTCCTTGCCGTTTTCGTCGATTTCGCCCGCGTCGAAACGCTTGCGCTTTTCGGGGTCGGAAAGAATGTCGTAAGCGGCCGAAATCTCTTTGAATTTATCTTCGGCCTTCGGGTCGTCGGGGTTCAAATCGGGGTGCATCTTGCGCGCCAGTTTGCGGTAGGCCTGCTTGATTTCATCCTGCGAAGCCGTTTGGGAAACACCTAAAAGAGTATAAGGATTAGCCATTTTCTTCTGCCGTCAATTAAAATCGCTAGCTATAAAATAAAGTCGCGCGGGCGTTCAGGCAAGCCATTAAAACGTTTTTTTTGAAATTTTTTTCGGATTTTAAGTTTCCAATGCGCGCGCGGTTTTGGTATAGTAAAACGCTTTTGTGTTTTTATGGGGAAGCTTGCGCCGTGTCAGAGGAAAAATCTTCGGCGTTTTTGATGAAATCCGCCGCCGCCGCGTCGGTCGCGGTCGCGGTCGTTTTGATCGGGGTGAAGCTGTTCGCCCTGATCATGACGGATTCCGTTGCTTTGCTGTCCAGCCTGATTGATTCCAGTCTGGATGTCGCGGCGTCCCTGCTGAACTGGTGGGCGGTGCGCCAATCGCTGGTTCCCGCGGATTCCGGCCACCGTTTCGGACACGGCAAGGTCGAACCGCTGGCGTCGATGGGGCAGGCGGCCTTTATCGCCGGTTCCGCCGTTTTGCTGATTTTCCAAAGCATCCGCCATTTCCTGCATCCGGCTTTGGTCGCGAACGCCGCGGCGGGCATGGGGGCGATGGCCGTGTCCATCGCGTTGACGCTGGTTCTGGTGTCCTTTCAAAAATACGTGGTCAAGAAAACGAAATCCGTCGCCATTTCCGCCGATTACGCGCATTACGCCGGCGACGCGCTGATGAATCTCAGCGTCATTCTGTCCCTGTTTTTGGGGGCGCGGTTCGGGTTGACGTACATCGACCCGCTGTTCGCCCTGTTGATCGCCGCGTATTTGATTTTCAGCGCGCTGCGCGTCGTCAGGGCGTCGTTGGGGCAGCTGATCGATGCCGAGCTGCCGGCCGAGGAAAAGAAAAAAATCGCCGATATCGTTCTGCAATCGCCGGATGTGATCGGATTGCACGACCTGCGCACCCGTTCGTCGGGGACGCAATGGTTCGTCCAGCTGCATCTGGAGCTTGATCCGCAATTCACTTTGGCCAAAGCGCACGCCGTCGCCGACAACGTCGAAAACAGGCTGAAATCGGCATTCCCGAACGCGGAGATCATCATTCATCAGGATCCCGCCGGATTGAACGAACACCATCCGCTGTGGTGCTATGAAAAACCGTGACATTTAATTTATCAACCCTCTTGAGGAGAATGAAATGAGAATTGAAGAAGATATGAAACTGGATTTCAAGGACGTGCTGTTCCGTCCGAAGCGCAGCACCCTGCGTTCCCGTTCGGAGGTCGATCTGAACCGCACGTTCACGTTCCGGAATTCCAAAAAAACGTGGACGGGCGTGCCCATTATGGCCGCGAACATGGACACCGTCGGCCGGTTCGAGGTGTTCAACGTTTTGAAACAGTTCCGTATGTTCACCTGCATCCAGAAACATTACACCAAAGAGGAATGGCGCGAATTCCATTCCAAAACCGCGGCCGCCGATTACGATTATCTGGCGATCACGTCGGGTACGTCGGACAAGGATTATGAACGCCTGTTCCGCATTTGCGGCGAAAACCCCGCGATCAAATTCATCTGCATCGACGTTGCGAACGGGTATTCCCAGCACTTTGTCGAATACGTCCGCAAAGTCCGCGAAAACTTCCCCGAAATGACGATCATCGCGGGCAACGTCGTGACCGGCGAAATGACCGAGGAACTGATCCTGTCCGGCGCGGACATCGTCAAAGTCGGCATCGGCCCCGGATCCGTGTGCACGACGCGCATCCAAACGGGCGTCGGCTATCCGCAGCTGTCTGCCATCATCGAATGTGCGGACGCGGCGCACGGGTTGGGCGGATTGATCATCGGCGACGGCGGATGCACCTGTCCGGGGGACGTGTCCAAGGCGTTCGGCGCAGGCGCGGATTTCGTGATGCTGGGCGGAATGTTCGCCGGCCACGACGAATCCGGCGGCGATCTGGTGATTGACGAAGACACGGGCAAGAAATACCGCCGTTTCTACGGGATGAGCTCCGACACCGCGATGGAAAAATACGCGGGCGGCGTGGCGGATTACCGCGCCAGCGAAGGGCGCACCGTTTTGGTGGAATACAAGGGCGCGCTGGAAAACACGGTCAAGGAAATTCTGGGCGGCGTGCGTTCGACCTGCACCTATGTCGGGGCGAAAACGCTGAAGGAATTGAGCAAACGCACGACGTTCGTGCGCGTGACGCAGCAGTTCAACGCGTCGCTGGCCAACCAGCCGCAGAACCTGCGCAACGTCAATCCGTCGCACAAACCCGAATAAAAAACGGAGGATCCGTCCATGCTGATCGACGACCAGTCCGCGGTGATCGCCGCGTTGTCCGAACCCGAAGCCTACGGGTTGAAGCGGCCGCGCAAAATCGCCGTCAAGGAAACGAACATTTGCGACGTTTTCATGACGGGGGAAAAGGCGTACAAGCTGAAACGCGGGGTGAAATATCCGTATGTGGACTATTCCACGGCGGAAAAGCGGGCGGCCGCCTGTCGCAGGGAATTGGAAATCTGCACCCGTTTCGCGCCGGAACTGTGTTTCGGCGTCGAAGAGGTCGTTTCGGACAGGAAAGGCCGGATATTTGTCCGTTCCGCCTGTCCGGACAAAGACGCCGAAGTCGTCGATTACGTTTTGGTCATGCACCAGTTTGAAGAGGGGATGCTGTTCGACAACATGGTTGACCGCGGCGACCTCGACCGTTTTGAAATGATGGACACGGCGGAAAAGATATACGGCCTGCATCGGGACGCGCCGGTCGTGACGACCGTCGATCCCGTCGCGGTCATCCGCGGCCGCATTGACGAAAACAACGCGATGATCCGGTGTTTCGTGCCGGACATTTTCGACGCCGAGGACGTTGACGCTTTGGAACGCGACCAGATGTCGGAGTTGGAACGCAACACGGCTTTGCTGGAAAAACGGCGGGCGGACGGAAAGATCCGCGTTTGCCACGGCGATTTGAACCTGCGCAATCTGGCCATGTGGAACGGTCGGGTGACGCCGTTCAATCCGATCGAATTCAACGACGCGCTGACGAACATCGACACGCTGTACGATTTCGCGTTTCTGCTGGTGGATATGGAAAGCAAGGGGCAGCGCCGTCTGGCCAGCATTTTGTACAACCACTATATGGCTTTGTCCGCGGATTGGGACGGCGTGCCCGTCCTGCCGCTGTACCTGTCGTGCCGCGCGGCGGTCAACGCCTATGTGTTCGCCCAGCGGTCGGCGGAAATGAAAGACCGCCACGATTCCGCGCTGATGGCGAACAAAGCCTATGAACAGCTGGTGATCGCCCGCCGGTTTTTGAACCGTCCTCGCCCCGTTTTGGTGGCGTGCGGCGGCCTGTCCGGCAGCGGAAAGTCCAGAATCGCCCGCGAATCCGCGCCGTTCATCGGCAATCCGCCGGGGGCGGTGATTCTGCGCGACGACGTGCTGCGCAAAAATATGCTGAACACGGATTTGGAAAAGCACGTTGACACGGCGACCTATACGCCGCAGCTGGAAAGCGCGGTGTTCGGCCGTTTGTGCGACGAATGCCGCACGTTGCTGCGCGCGGGGCAATCCGTCGTCGCCGACGCTTTGTTCCACGATGAAAACCAGCGCCGCGCGATCGAAGAGCTGGCGCGCGAAGAAAACGCCGATTTCCAAGGCTTGTGGGTTGACGCGCCTTTGGAAGTCCGCATCGAACGCGTCATGTCGCGCAAACGCAATCCGTCGGATGTCAAAACCGCCGACGAACTGAGAAAACAGCTGGACATTGATGTCGGCAAGGTCGATTGGGACAAAATCGACACGTCCGGCGACCGGATGGCGACGCTGACGCGCGTGCGCACGCTGCTGGCGGACAAATGCGGCTGACGATTAACTGAAAGGAAACGGGCATGAATATGTTCAAAGACATTCTGGTGCATCTGAATTCACGGGCGACGGCGGCGTCCGTCCTGCAAACGTCGCTGCTGGTCGCCAAGAAATTTTACGGGCATCTGGACGCGTTCCACGTTCATCTGGAACCGTCGTGCATCCTGCCCGTTCCGGTCGTCAGCGCGGACATGGCGGGATTCGTCGTCAGCGATGTCGTGCAGGCCGAGGAAAAGGCTTTCGCCGCGAACGCCGACGAAATGCGCGCCGCGTTTGAAACGTTCGTCGCCGAACACGGCGTGCTGGTCAGGGAAAATCCGCAGCCGGAATTGAAAGAAGTGACCGCGCGTTTCCGCGAAATTTTCGGCAGTGAAGAGGAAGTGATCGCGTGGTGTTCCCGCGTGGCCGACCTGACCGTTTTGGGGCGTCCCGATCCGGACGTTCCGGCGTCGGGGGACGGCCTGTCCGTTTTGAATGCGGCGTTGATGGAAAGCGGTTCGGCGATTTTGATCGCGCCGCGCCAAGCGCCGGAATCGGTCGGCAACCGCGTGATGATCGCTTGGGACGCGACCGAGGAAGCCGCCAAAGCCGTTACGCTGGCGATGCCGTTTCTGGTCACGGCGCAAGAGGTCGCCATTTTGGAAACCGATCAGCCCAACGACGAATGGGCGGGCGCGCAGGCGTTGGCCGACCGGCTGGCGTGGCACGGAATCAAAGCGGAAACCGTTAAAATGCCGGAATCGTCGTCCGTCGCCGTCCGCGGCACGGAAATCGTGCGTCAGGCGTGCGGCCGGTTCGATCTGCTGGTGTCCGGCGCGTTTACGCAAAACACGATGCGCCGCTGGATTTTGGGCAGCATGACGAAATATCTGATCGACAACGCGGATATCGCGCTGCTTATGACGCACTGATGTCTTTGTCTTTGGCGCGTTTGAAAACCGGCAGGTAAATCAGGCCGGCCGCGACGGCCGCCGCAAACGCCGCGCCGCAGAAAACGGGCAGCTGGGCGACGGCTTCGGGTTCCGCGAACAGGGCGGACGCGACGGTGCGCGCGGGATTGACCGCGCCCTTTGTCACGGGATAGGACAGCAGATAGGCCGCGCAGACGAACAAAGCGCAGGCGGCGGGCTGGCGGCCTTTGTGTTCGTCCGTTCCCAAAAACACGCAGACGAACAGAAAGTTCAGAACGACCTCCAGCCAGAAAACGGCGGACAGGGCGTAGCGTCCGGCGATGTTGGCGTCGGGCGATCCCTGATAGACATAGCCGTTTTTACCGGAATAGACGAAGTAGATCAGCGCGACGGCGGCGCACGCCCCCGCGGTCTGCATCACAATGAAACCGGCGGTTTCGGCCAAGGTCAGCCAGACGTTTTTGCCGCGCGCGCGTCCGCAAACGGCGGCGGCGACGGTGACGGCCGGATTCAAATGGCTGCCCGAAAACGTGAAGTTCATCGCGCCATAGGCCGCCCCGAACGCCAGCGCGATCCCCAGATATCCGATGAACGGCGCGGCAAAGACGACGGCGCCGCATCCGATGAAAACAAAACCGAACGTTCCCGCAAATTCCGACAGATATTTTTTCACGGCTGCTCCTGTGACTGATGTCATTTTTTTTAATTCGACCTTATGGCTAGAATATCCGATCTTTTTACAAAGAAACGGTTAAAAAGTCATGTTGCGACGGTTGTTTTTTTTCACGGTTTTGACAATGTTCGCCGGCGGATGCGCTTCGCTGCCCGCGCCGGAGGGGTTTTCCTATCAGGAAATCAAAACGGACGGCTTTCCTTTGGCGTCGTGGTCGCGCGTCGCCAAAAAAGGCGGGACGCTGCGCGTTTACATCGAAGGCGACGGCTACGCTTGGATCAATCCGCACACGCCGTCCCTTGATCCGACGCCGTCGGACAGTCTGGTGTTGAAACTGGCGCAGCGGGACAGATTCAAAAACGTCGTGTATCTGGCGCGGCCGTGCCAGTATGTGACATCGCGCGAATGTCGCCCGTATTACTGGACATCCGGCCGTTTCGATCCGAAAGCCGTCGCGTCGGTCAAAGACGCCGTCGCCAAACTGGCCAAGCAGTATCAATCTCCGAATGTGGAGCTGGTCGGCTATTCCGGCGGGGCGGCGGTCGCTTTGCTGGTCGCGGCGCAATCGCCGTCCGTGGCGAAAGTCTATACGGTCGCCGGCGTATTGGATCACAAGGCGTGGACGGCGCATCACCGCGATTCTCCGCTGAAAGGGTCGCTGAATCCGGCGGATTACATGAAAAAACTGGCCGCCGTGCCGCAAGTTCACTATGCGGGCGGTCGCGACAAAACCGTTCCGTCGTCATTGGCCGAGGAGTTCGTCCATTCGTTGCAGACAACCTCTCAGGCCGACGTGATCATCGTTCCCAACGCGACGCACAACGCGGGGTGGGTCGAAGTCTGGCCGCGGCTGATCAATTAGTCTGATACAGTTTGCAAATCACATAATTCGCCAAAGTCAGCCCGAAAATCCCCGTGATCGTCGGCAGGCTGCCCATGACGGCGCGGTCGCGTCCCAATCCGGGGGTTTGCTCGCTTTCCGCGCTGTATTGAGGGGCGGGGATGCCTTCGCGCGACTGGGACGAATAAACGCACGGGAAATCCAGCGCGATGCCGCGGCGGCGCAACCGTTTACGCAACATATACGCCAACCGGCAATGGTTGACTTTGGCCATTTTGTCAACGGCGATGAAACGCGGATCGGTTCTCAGCGCCGCGCCCATGGATGATATGAACGGGATTTTATTGGTGTAAAGGTGGGCGATCAGCTCCGTTTTCGGGTTCAGCGAATCAATCGCGTCAACGACGAAATCCGGATCGTCGGAAAACAGGTCGGGAATGGTGTCTGCGTTGATGAACGTTTGGCGCGGATCGGTTTGACACGCGGGATTGATGTCGCGGACGCGCAGATTCGCGATTTCCGTTTTCGGCCGGCCGATCGTGGAATGAAGGGCGAACAGCTGGCGGTTGATGTTGGAAACGCTGACCGTGTCGCTGTCGATCAGGCGCAACCGACCGATGCCGGCGCGCGCCAACGCTTCGACGGCGTAGCTGCCGACCGCGCCCAGCCCCGCGACGATGACAAAAGCGTTTTGCAGCCGTTCCAACCCGTCTTCGCCGACCAGCTGCCGCAGCCGTGTGAATTGGTCATTCGCCATTTCCGCCTCCTGACAAAAACCGCCGCGCGTTCGCGTCCAGCATGGCGGTGAAAGTTGAAAAATCCGTTTTTCTTATGGCGGCAAACGCTTGAATAATCAAGGGCAGATTTTCCCCGACGTTGCGTTTTTCGTCCGCGTTCGCGCGAAACCGTTCGGGCGGCATCCCGTCGGGCGCGTCCGTTTCGGCCAAGAGCCGGTCGGCGGGCAGGGCGGCCAAAACCGCGCGCGCTTTCGCCCTGTTTTCAGACAGAACGGTTCCGGAAAATGAAAAAAAGGCGTTGAACCGCATCAAAAATTCCGCCTGCTGCAGCGTGCCGGAAAACCCGTGGAACAGCAGGGCGGGCGGCAAAGCGAGCGTTTGTTTCAAAACGGCGGCGACCGCGTCGAACGATTTGACGCAATGGATGACGCACGGGCGTTTGAACAACGCGGCGATTCGCAGCTGATCTTTGAAAACGTCCGTTTGTTCCGGCGCGCCGCGCGGGGCGTCCAATCCGGTTTCGCCGACGCCGGCGTCCGGATGACGGTTCAAAAAATCCGTCAAAACCGCCGGATCGTATTCGTTCGCATACCACGGGTGCGTTCCGGCGAACGGGACAACCTCCGGCCGTTGCGCCAGATTTTCAAGGATCGGAAATTCCGACGGACGGGCGGCGGCGCAGAAAAAAGCCGTCACGCCGGCCGATTTCGCCCGTTCGATCACGCGTTCGCGGTCGGTTGAAAAGCGGTCGTCCGCCAAATGGATATGCGCGTCAATCATCAAAAAGGTTCCCGAACAGTTTGCGAAAACGACGGTTTTATTTTAAAATGCCGCAAAGTGAAAGAAAACGGATTTTTTCAATGTTTCAATATATCGCTTTTTACAAACCCTACGGCGTGTTGAGCCAATTCACCTCCGAAGCGGGGCATCCGGCGTTGGACGGGTTCGGTTTTCCGCCCGACGTTTACGCGGCGGGGCGGCTGGATCACGACAGCGAAGGGTTGCTTTTGCTGACGGACGACGGCCGGTTTGTCAAAAAACTGCTGGATCCGGCGTTCGCCCATCCGCGTTCCTATCTGGCGCAGGTGGATGGCCAAATCACGCCGCAGGCGGCCGATCGGCTGCAAAAGGGCGTCGTGATCAAGGGATATCGGACGAAGCCGTGCCGTGCGGAAATCCTGTCCGTTCCGCCGGAACTGCCCGACCGCGATCCGCCCGTCCGGTTTCGCAAAAACATTCCGACATCGTGGGTGCGCCTGACGCTGACGGAGGGAAAAAACCGGCAGGTGCGCCATATGACCGCCGCCGTCGGATTTCCGACGTTGAGGTTGGTGCGCGTTTCGATCGGCCGGTTGAAACTGGACGGATTGCGCGCGGGGGAATGGAAACGCGTTGAAAAACGTGATATCCTTTAACCGCCCGTTTTCGACCCAACAAGGATGCCCGATATGACAAACCAGAAAAACAAGCGGTTCCTCAGCCTGAACGCGAAAATATTCCTTGTCCTGTTTTTGAGCATCGCGGGAATATGTTCGCTGTTTTTATCCACGTTTATGATCAGTTATGTCCGTCAGCTGGATCAGGAATCCGTCATCAGCCGCAAAAAGGCCGAGGCTCTGTTTGATTTGTACGAGGAAAACATCCGCCTGCGTAACGCCGTGTCGAAACTGTACGCCCGACTGAACACGCCGGAAACGGATTCGATCACAAGGTTGTGGAATGATCAGGACGACGATTATCAAATGCGTTCGCTGGACGACCGGCAACTGAGCATCCGCAAGGAATTGATGCAGGATATCAAAGGCGTCGGCGATCGCGACCGGAAAATGCGCGAGCTGGGATATTTCATTTTATCCGGTTTTCTGCTTGTTTTTTTCATTTTGGAAATTCTGTGGCTGATCGTGCGGCGGTGGGTGCTGCGGCCGGTCGCCGATTTGTTGGACGCGACACGCCGCATTTCGTCCGGCGATTTGGGCGTCCGGATATCCGTCGCGCCGCGTTTATCCAAACAGGACGAGCTGGATTTGCTG
The DNA here is from genome assembly GCA_902777205.1 of uncultured Rhodospirillales bacterium. Classification (GTDB taxonomy): domain Bacteria; phylum Pseudomonadota; class Alphaproteobacteria; order CAAGCB01; family CAG-977; genus UBA11549. The sequence goes on from CACYSU010000018.1 coordinate 37,371, forward strand.
GCGCGCGATTTCAACAGCATGGCCGACAATATCGAACGGTCGATCCAAAATCTGGAGGAAAACAAAGAGCTGTTGCAAAGCCTGATCGACACGATTCCGGACGGCATCCGCGTTTTGGATGAAAACTGCGATATCATAATGACCAACCGGTCGTATGGTGCGCTGTTTGATGCGTCGGCGAAAAAATGTTACGCGCTGTTCGGCCGCGACACGCCCTGCGCGTCCGGTTTGTCGCCCTGTCCGCTGGTTTTGCTGCGCGAAAACGGCGGTGTGCCCGTCAACGTGATCCAGCGGTACACGGACAAAGAGGGGCGCGACCGTTTTATGGAGGTTACGGCGGCCGCTTTTCATCATAAATCCGATGAAAAGCCCGTCATGTGGATTGTCGAACAGATCCGCCCGCTGGACAAGGCCATCCTGTTTTCGCACCAGCAAAAACTGTCGTCCGTCGGTATGCTGGCCAGTTCCGTCGCGCACGAAATGCGTAATCCGCTGGGATCCGTGCGGCTGGTTTTGGAAAACATACTGGACAAGATGGATACCAAACCGATGAAACCCGATGATTTGAAACGTTATTTGCGGCTGGTCAACGAACAGATCGGTTTTTGCATCAACGTCACGTCGCGGTTGTTGAAACTGTCGCGCAAACCGGAAAAGGAATACAAGCCCGTTGATATGAACGAAGTCGTTTCCGAAACGGCGTGCCTGTTGGAATACGAGGCGAAAAAAACCGGCATCGACATTCAAATCGTCGAATCGGACAGACCCGCCGTCGTTTTTGCCGCCGACGCGGAAATGCGTATGGTGACGGTGAATTTGATGCAAAACGCTTTTCACGCGATGCCGGACGGCGGGAATATGTGTATTGCGATTGTTGCCGACGACGAAAACGTCACGATTGATTTTACCGATACGGGCATCGGAATTTCTCCGGAAAACCTGACGCGCATCTTTGAACCGTTCTTTTCCGAAAGCGTGCAGAACGGAGAAAACACCGGAACGGGATTGGGGCTGTCCATTGTGAAAACGATCATTGAAAACGGCGGCGGTGAAATATCGGTCGAAAGCGAAATCGGCCGCGGAACCGTGTTTCATTTGAAATTCAAGGCGTACAAGGGATGACGGAAAAACGTTTGACGATCAAGGGCGCGCGCTATGACATCCCCGCGGTTTTCACCGTTCCGGATCGAACGGGGGCGGCACCGGCGGTCGTTTTGATCCACGGCACGGGATCGGATAAAAACGAGGTCGGAAATATGTTCGGCCGGTTGGCGTCGGCTTTGGAACGGCGGGGGATCGCGTCGATCCGTTTCGATTTCGCCGGATGCGGCGACAGCCCCGCTTCGCCTTTGGAATTGACGTTTAAAGGGGAGGTCGTCGATCTGGACGCCGTGTTCGATTGCGCGCGCGGATCGGCCGCGATTGACGCGCGGCGGATCGCCCTGCTGGGGTTCAGTCAGGGGGCGCGGGTCGCGGCGGATCTGATGGGGCGGCGCGGCGATGAAATTCCGGCCGCCGTGTTCTGGTCGGGGGCGTGCCAACAGGGCGTTCACGACATTTTTGAAATGTGGCGCGACACCTATTACGCGGACGCCGTCAAAAACGGGTACGCGGTGCTGCCGTCAACGTGGCGCGACGATCTGTGGCTGACCAAAGACTGGTTCGATGAAATCGGGGCGTCGCGGCCGCTGGACTGTCTGGCGCGGTACAAAGGGGCGATGCTGGCGATCGCGGGCGAGCTGGACGATCTGGTGCCATGTGCGCACGCGGCGGAAATCGCCGGCGCGGTTGCGGGCGGCGACGCGGCGTCGTGTGTTTTCAAAGGCGTCGGGCATACTTACAACGCCGGAACGGGTGAAAACGATTTGTCGGAACAGGTGATCGCGATGACGGCGGATTGGCTGGCCGAACGGTTGAAAGGAAAAAGCAATGAATAAAAAAACTTTTTTAGGCGCGCTGGCCGTTTTGGCCTTGGCCGCTCCGGCGAACGCCCTTGAATGCGGGGCGGCGGCCGGTTTTAATTTCGGCGACGCGTTCGATTTGATGGACGTGAACGGCGACGGGTTCGTTTCCGCAAACGAATACGCCGGTCTGGTCGATGCGGCGGATCAAACCCCTTTGCTGACCGACGCGCAGAAACAGGCGAAGAAAAAACGGTTGGAAAAGGCGTTCAAACAGTTCGACGCGGACAAGAACGACCGGTTGGAAAAGGAAGAGTTCATCCGGTTGATGACGGCGGAAACGCAATTCGCCATGAAAGACCAAATGGAGCAGATGAAAAAATTCGCGGATGATCCCGACTATGCGGAAAAACAGCTGCAAGCCGCCATGGAAAAACTGAACCAAACGATGGAAAAGGTGAAATCCATGCCGACGGAAAAACTGGCCGACAATTTCCTTGCGAATATTTCAAACGGGATCGCCGATGAAAACTTTTTCCAAATGGACAAGAACGGGAACGGGTGCGTTACGGAAGACGAATACGCCGTTTATATGGCGGAATACACCAAAAAAATGGTGAACGATCCGCAATTTCAAATGTCCGAACAGGATTTTCGCGAAATGTATCGCGAAGAAAAGAAAGCCAAGCCGAATTGTTTGACAAAAGACGAATACATCCGAAATTTCAACAAAATGGCGACTGCGCCGGACGATTTCGACGACGTTGACGCGCTGTTGGCGGAAACGGGCGAGGATTAGTATTTCCCCGCCGTCGCTTTGCAGATGTAGTTTTCGTATTTGATGATCTGGTATTTTTGCTGCACCAGCTCTTTTTTCGCGGTGTTTTCGGCGCGGATCGCGGCCAGCAGGTCTTTGAATTCGGATTTTCCACCGCTGTAGCGGACGCGGTAATAGGCCGTGATTTCGGCGTTGCTTTGAACGTTTTTCAACGCGTTGTCGTAAACCCGCTTCGATTGTTCATAGGCGAACGTGTAATAGGCCAGTTCGTTGATCGCCTGCGTCAGCGCGTCTTTGAAATCAAGGACGGCGATTTGATAGTCGGCTTCGGCGATTTTGACGTTGTTTTTCACGCGGTTCCAATC
>CACYSU010000019.1 GCA_902777205.1 uncultured Rhodospirillales bacterium
GTTGACCGTCTGTCCCGTTTTGACGGGGACGGAAACGATGATGCCGTCCAGCGGTGCGGTGATTTTCGTGTAACCCAAGTTCGTTTGCGCCGTGTTCAAAGCCAGCGCGGTTTCGGCAATCGACGCTTTCAGTTCGGTGACTTTGGCTTTGGCGGCTTCAAAAGCGTCCTTGGCGTTTTCAAAGTCTTCCTGCGAGGCGGCATTCTTTTTCAGCAAACGTTGTTCGCGGACGAATTGCTTTTCGGCGATTTTGGCGGAAATTTCGGCGGCGTTCAACTGCGCTTTCAAACTGGTCAGCTTGGCTTTTGCACTGTTGACATCGTTTTCCTGCGTTGTCGAATCGATTTGGGCGATAAGGTCGCCTTTTTGAATCCGTTGCCCGACTTTGACGGGCAGGTATTCGATTTTGCCCGACGTTTGCGCGCCGACGGTGACCAGTTCGATGGCTTTGACTTCGCCCGTGGCGTTGACTGCTTTTTCGATGTTTTTGCGAATAACGGGTTCCGTGATGTAGGAAACGGGTTCATCTTTGAACCAAGCCTTGCACCCGAACAGGGCGGCAAGAGCGACCAAAGCGAACAAAAAGACGTTTTTTTTCGATAAATGCAACATGTTTCGTACTCGACCAAAATCGTTAAAACCAAATGTTTAACGATTCCATAGTCAGGATACTTACGTTTTACCGAAAATTTTTTTACGGTTTGATTTTTTCCGCGATTAAATCACACAAAGGCGTTTCGGGACGCGCGCCGTAATGGGAAATGATTTCCGCGGCGGCAAGCGCCCCCATTTGCAGACATTCGGAAACCGGCCGGTTTTGGGACAGTCCCGTCAGATAGCCGGCGGCGAACAAATCGCCCGCTCCGGTTGTGTCGATCACGCGGTTGATCGGTTCGGCGGGGATTTCATAACGCGTTTCGCCGCAAATCGCGACCGCGCCTTTCGCCCCGCGGGTGACGACGACCGTTTCGCACAGGGTTTTGCATTTTTCAAACGCATCTTCGGCGTTGTCCGTTCCGAACAGGGCTTTGATTTCGTCTTCGTTGCAAAACAGGATGTCAATGCCGTTTTTGATCAGCTGTAAAAAGCTGTCGCGGTGGCGGTTCACGCAAAACGGGTCGGACAGCGACAGCGACACCTTGCGGTGATGTTTGTGCGCCAATTCAACCGCATAGGCCAGCGCGTCCTTCGCCTCCGGCCGGTCCCAGAGGTATCCTTCCATATAAACGATTTTGGTCTGGCGGATCAGTTCCTCGTCGATATCCTTGCGCGACAGCTTGGAACACGCCCCCAGATAGGTGTTCATCGTGCGTTGGGCGTCGGGACTGACGATGACCATGCACCGCGCCGTCGGCCGTTCGTTTTCCAGACACGGCGTCGTGAAATGCACGCCCGATTTCGTGATGTCTTCGCGGAACACTTCGCCCAGCCGGTCGTCGGCGACTTTGCCGATGAAAGCGGGCTTTCCCCCCATCGCCGCGATGCCGACCGCCGTGTTCGCGGCCGATCCGCCGGAGCATTCGACACCGTTTTGCGCGATATGACCGTAAATCTTTTCCGCCAGATCGGCGTCGATCAGGGTCATCATTCCCTTGGGCATATTGTGTTGCGCCAGAAAATCGTCGTCCATATTGGCCAGCACGTCAACCATGGCGTTTCCGATTGCCACAACGTCAAAACGTGTCAGAGCGTTCATCTAAAACCTCCGTATGGGGTGAACAAATACGACGCAGTATAAAGGAACTTACATTTCAAACAAGACTCTGCTACAAAAATAAAGGATTTTTTTTCAAGGAGGCGGCCGTGCTGTTGGAACTGAAAAATGCGTTAAAGGATGTTTTTTCAAATAAAATCAGAGGGTTATTGTGGCTGACGGCGGTAACGACGCTGCTGGTTTTCATCGGGTTGTTCGCGTTGTTCGCCTATGGCGTGTCGTTGATCGAGCTGACGGATTGGCCGAAGATGGAAAAAGTGTTTCAGATTCTAGGTTTTCTGGCTTTTTTCATTATGTCTTTGATGCTTTTTCCCGCCGTTGCGACGTTCGTTTCCGGATTCTTTGTCGATTCGGTCGTCGAACGGACGGCGAAAAAGAATCATGTCGCGGGGCTGCGCGACGTTCCGTTGTCGGAAAGCCTGATCCTGTCCGGAGTCGCTTCGCTGAAAGGCGCGACGCTGTCCGCCGCTTTGATCCCCGTTTCGCTGGTCTGCGGGTGGATTCCCGTTGTCAACCTGATCCCCGCCGTATTATATTACGTTTTGAACGGGCGGCTCTTGGCGCGGGAATATTACTACGCCGTCGCGCTGCGCTACGCGGATCGCGCGGCCGCCGACGAAATGTTCGACCGGTTCAAACCCTATTGGACGCGGGCGGGCGTCGTGATCGCGCTGTTGATGACCGTTCCCGTCGTCAACGTGATTTCCCCGCTGGTCGCCATGGCGTTTATGCAGCGGTTGTTTTTGGAAAAACGGCAGGCATGAAAAAGGCACTTCTTTCGATTTTATTGGGGGTTACGACGGCTTGCGCGACGGACGCGGCGGTTCAAACGCCCGCGACGGCCGGCGTTCCCGCCAAAAAGGCCGCGCCCGTTCACGCTCATGCTCCCGAATCCGTCATCCGGTCGGGGCGCAAGGATCCGCTGTTGAAAGCCGGATATGTTCGGGATGTTCTGGGCGAACCGGCGCTGAAACGCCGCGACCCGCCGTCCGAAGTGTGGGTGTACGCCCAATCGGGATGCGTTTTGTTCATTTACATGGATGAAACGGACGCGGCGGATCAAAGCGAGGCTTTGGTGCGGCATATGGAAATCGGCACGCCGACGTTTCGGGCGACGCAGAAAAATTCCCTGCCGTGTTTGGAAAAGGCCGCGCAGCTGAGGTGAGATATGGGATTTGATTTTTTGCTGCCCTTTGACAGGGCGGTTTCGCAGTTCGTCCTTTCCCTGCGTTCAAACGCCGCGGACGCGGTGATGACCGCCGTAACGTCGGCGGGGGACGCGGGGGCGGTGTGGATCGCGCTGGCGGTCGGGATGATCTGTTTCAAAAAAACGCGGACGACGGGATTGTTGATGCTGGCCGCGATCGCGGCGACGTTCGTGATCAGCACGCTGGGGCTGAAGCATTTGTTCGCGCGGCCGCGTCCGTGCGTCGCTTTTCCGGTCGCGGGGTTTTATCCCTGCCCGTCGGGGTTTTCGTTTCCGTCGGGACATTCGATTTCGTCGTTCGCGGCGGCCGGCGTTTTGTTTTTCCGGAAAACGGCCGGACGGTGGTTCGCTGTCGCTTTGGCGGTTTTGATCGCGTTTTCCAGAGTGTATTTGAACGTCCATTATTGCACGGACGTTTTGGCGGGGGCTTTGCTGGGCGTCGGCGCGGCGTACCTGACCGTCCGTTGGTTCGATATGAAAAAGGCGGGTGTCTGACCCGCCTTTTAAGCATTACATCTGTTCGTTGATCCACGCGGCCAGTTTCGATTTGGTCATCGCGCCGGAATGGGTGGCGACAGCCTGACCGTTTTTGAACATGATCAGCGTCGGAATGCCGCGCACACCGAAATTGGTCGGCGTTTCGGGGGATTCGTCAATGTTCATTTTGACGACTTTCAGCTTGTCGCCCAATTCTTTGGAAACGTCTTCCAAAACGGGCAGCATCTGGCGGCAGGGCGAACACCATTCGGCAAAGAAATCGACCAGAACGGGAACGTCCGAATTTTGGATTTCGTTGGCGAATTCGCTGTCTTTGATCACTTTCATGAGTGTAGTCCTTTCTGTAAAAACCTGTCTGTTCCTATATAAGGGGCTTTCGCGCGCCGGTCAATACTCCATTGTGTCAACCAAAGCCGTGATTTCGACCAGTTCGGGCTTTTCCGTCCACAGCAGGAAACAGCGCACGGCCTTGTCCGGATAGATTTGCCCGATCAGCTGTTTATAAGCGGCCATTTGTGCGACATAGGCCGCGGGCGTGTCGTTGACGTTTTCGGGGACGGCGCGGCCGGATTTATAGTCGATCAGCCGGACTTCGCCGTCCGAAACGGCCATGCGGTCGATTTTGCCGTTGACGACGCGGTCGCCGATGATGCCGGAAACGGGGACTTCGGCCAGAGAATCCGGCGTGAACAGTCCGGCGGCCGACGGGGTGTCCAGCAAAGCCAGAACGCGGGCGGTCACTTCGCCGCCGTCGTTCAATCCGGCCGTCAGTTTCTTTGCGACGCTTTCGCGGTCGGCGGCGGGATAGCGCGGCAGGATTTCCAACAGCGTGTGCACGGCCGTGCCGCGTTTGATCGCCTGCAGCCGTCCGGCGGACAGCGGGGACAGCGCGGCGGGTTCCGCGACATCGGGACGCGACGGCGCCAGCGGTTTGGGCGGCGCGGGTTCGGCCGGCGCGGGGCGATCCGCCCAATCGGGCAGGGGGGCGGTCGTTTTCGCGGCGGATTGTTCCGCCGCCGGCGCGGGGGGCTGTTCCTGCGCGCACGTCAGGCGCAAAACGGGTTCGTCAAACAGGGGGGAGGCGACCTCCTGCACGCGGTATGAAACGGAACCGTCGCCGTTTTCGACGCTGACCGCCCCGCGGATCAGGTCGTACCATCCGCCGTCGCCGTTTTTGCGGCTTTCCCACCCCGTGACGTACAGGCGGTCGGCCGCGCGGGTCAACGCCACGTACAGCAGGCGGCGATATTCGTCCGCGTCCTTTTCTTTCAGCGTTTCGATTTCGGCGTTGACGGATTCGTTGCGGTATCCGGCCTTGGGCGTCCACAGGCACAATTCGCCGTTTCCGTCGTCCGGCCAGTATGTTTTGGGGAAATGAAACCGCGCCGGCCGCGTGTCGGGCAGGAACACGACGGGCGCCTGCAGCCCTTTGGCCGCGTGAACGGTCATGATGCGCACGGCGTCGAACGATTGTTCGGGGTCGCGTTTGATCTCAACGTCGTTTTGCCGCAGCCGGCACAGGAAATTTTGCAAAGAGGGGGCTTCGGCCGTATCGAAATCCAACGCCAGATTCATAAACTCGTCCAGCGCGTCCAACGCCTGCACCCCCAGCCGCGCGACGAAATTCCGCCGCCGTCCCAGCGTCCCCAAAACATAGGCGTACAGTTCATAGGGGCGCATATTGTCCACGCGGCTCAGCAAATCCTTTAAAAACGCGTATGCTTCGCCCAGCGGCGTCGGCGTTCCCTCGTATTGTTTCAGCCGGTCGAACAGCGTCCGTCCCCCGCGGCCGTGCGCCAGCCGGAACAGGTCGTTTTCGCCGATCCCGTTCAAAACCATGCCGGCGCGGTCGGCTTTCGCTTTGTCCTCGTCCGACAAATCGTCGGGCGACGTGCCGCACAACGGGGATCGCAGAACGGTCGCCAAAGCCAGATCGTTTTCGGGCAGCAGCAGGAAATCGCCCAGCACCATCAAATCCTTGACGGCGATGTGCGTCGTGATTTTCAGCCGGTCGATGCCGGAAACGGCGACGCCCATGCTTTTCAATTCGCGCGACAGGTCGTTGATGAACCCGTCGCGGCGGCGCACCAAAACCATGATGTCGCCCGCGCGGATCGGCCTGTTTTCCGATTCCAGCCGTTCGCCGGACAACACCATGTCCGCGATTTTCGACGCGATCTTGTGCGCCAGCCGCGCCGCCGGCGTTTGCGCGAACACGCGTTCGACGGGTTTCGTGAACGGCCGTTCCGTGTCGTCGTCCCGCGGTTTTTCCGTCGGCCATATTTCGACCAGTCCGGCCTGTTTTTTGCGAAACGAGATGTGCGTGGCGTCTTCGGCGCCGTCAACGACGCCCGCGCGCGCGGGATCGAACTGCAAAACGAAATTGACGATGTCGATGACGGCTTGGACGGAACGGAACGAAATGTACATCGGCACGTCGTTCCATTTCTTTCCCGCGTTTTCGACGGCCGTTTTAAAAAAGGCGCGCATCCGTTCAAATTCTTCGGGAACGGCGCCCTGAAAACTGAAAATCGACTGCTTTTTGTCCCCGACGGCGAAAATCGTCCGTTCCTGCGAACGCAATCCGTTTCCGGCGAAAAACTCTTCGGCCAGCGCGCGGATGATCGCCCATTGGTCGGGACTGGTATCCTGCGCTTCGTCCACCAGAATGTGATCGACGCCGCCGTCCAGTTTGTACAACACCCACGCGGCCGCCCCCGATTTTTCCAGCAAACGGCGCGTCGCGGCGATCAAATCGTCGTAATCCATGACGCCGCGTTCGTCTTTCATCGCCGTGTATTCGTTCAAAATCGCCGAAGCGAGCGTGAACAAAGCCAGCGACAAACGCATGACCGCCGCGTTCGCCGTCCGCTGCTGATAGCTCAGCGCGCGCCGCGCTTCGGTTGTCAGGGCGGGAAGCGCCGATTCGGATTCTTTGCAGGCCAGCTTGCTGCGGATTGTGCCGGATTTTGTCAGGAAAACGTCCAGATAGTCGGCGATCAATTCGCGCCGTTCGTCCCCGTCCGCGCCCAGAAACGCGCCGATGCGCGCGGCACTGCCCGTGTCCGATTTCGTTTTGGAAACATTTAAAACCGTGACGGCTTGCCGCAATTCGGCGGTTTGTTCCTCCGTCAGGGCGCAAAAATCGTCCGTCAGGCTTTCGGCCGTGCAGTTTTCCGGCAGGTTCAAAGCCCGTTCATAGGCGCGCTTTAAATCCCGCCCTGTCGGAAAGCGGTCGCCGATGCGCTTGATTTTCGGCAGGTGCTGCGTCATTTCCGTCAGAACGCCGAGGAATCCGTCTTCGTCCGTCGCGGCCGTGACCGTTTTCAGACAATCGGCGAAGCGGGGCTGTCCCAGAATTTTGTTTTGCGCCAGCTTGATCAAATCTTTCGCGCCGCGTTCGTCCAAAACGTCGAATTGCGGGGAAACGCCGGCCTCCAGCGGAAAGCGTTTCAGCACGGATTGGCAGAACCCGTGCAAAGTCGTGACTTTCAATCCGCCCGCCGTGTCCAGCAGACGCGCGAACAACCGGCGCGCGCGGGTGATCAGGCGTCCGTCCGGCGCGGCGGCGCGCAGCTTCGTCAGATCGGCGATCAGGTCGGATTCGTCCTCGGCCGCCCATTTCGCCAGCCGGTCGGCGATTTTGTTCGCCATTTGCGCGGCCGCGGTGCGCGTAAAGGTCAGGCACAGGATTTTTTCGGGCGGCGTTCCCGTCAGCAGCAGGTTCAAAACGCGGTCGGACAGCACTTTGGTCTTGCCCGAACCGGCGGAGGCCGCCACCCATGCGGATTCGCGGGGATTGGCCGCCTGCCGCTGCAAATCGTCGGGATCGGGTGAAGCCATGCTATTCCTCCTCTTGCGTTTCCGCGTCGTCGGACGCCGCCCATTCGTCGAACCGCGCCAAATGGTCATAGTCGTTGTATTTCAGGGAAACGCTGGTGTCCGGCGTGGCCAGATAGGGGGTCGCCGGATCGTCGTAGGCGTCGATCAGGTCTTTCAGCCTGTCCAACGCCTCGTCCGCCAGCTTGTCCGTTTCCTCGACGGCCGCGGTGACGGAACGCACCGAACCGCCGTCTTGTTTTCCGCGCAGACGCCAGTATTGCGCCGTCGCGACGGGGCGGGCGCCGATCTTTTCAAATCCGCCGCGGCGCAAAATGGCGGCCTCCAGCGGCAGTTGGGGCGAATAACCGGCAAACACGCTGGTGTTCGCGGGCGGCGTCCCCGTTTTGTAATCAATCAGCGCGCACGCGCCGTCCCGCATCACGTCAACGCGGTCGGCGAAACACCGCAGCCGGAAATCGCCCGCTTTCGTTTGAAAGCAAAGATTGCCCTCCTGTTCGCAAAAGACGCGTTCAATGCCGGCCGCGCGTTTTTTCTGCTGTTCGACGAACCAGATCAGGGCGGAATCCAAACGCGGTTTCCAAAACGCCCGTTCGGTTTGCGAAAAGTTCAATTCCTTGAACAGCTTGTCGCCGATGGCCAGAATTTCCGTTTCGGGATCGGCGGGCAGGCGCGACGGGTGGCGGGTGCAAAACGTTTCGACGGCTTTGTGAACGATCGTGCCGTAATCGGCGGCGTCGAAAGCTTTGTCAATGTCGTCCAGCTTTTGCAGTTTCAAAATGAATCGGGCGTAGATCGAATACGGATCGCGCATCAGCGTTTCAATCCGCGTGACGGACAGTTCGCGCGGCCGCGCCGCGACGGGCGGCGCCGGATGCGGCGGCAAAAAGGACAGGGCGGCGGCGGGGGCGTCGATTTCGCGCGCCCAATCCAGCTGGTCGCCCGCGGGAAAATCAAGGCCGGAAATCCCCAAAACGGTTTGCAGGCGCATCAGCCACCGCGACGGAATCCCCGGCGTTCCGCCCTGTTTGACCGATCGGGTCAGCACCAGATTTCCGGCGCAGAACGCTTGGGCGAAATCGTGGGCGGACAGGGCGATTTTGCGTTCCGGCGGCGGCAGCCCGCATTGTTCCCGCATCGGGCGGGACAGCCACGGGTCGGCGTCGGGCGTTTTCGGCCACGTCCCTTCGTTCAGCCCGCCGAGGATCAGAACGTCGGGCTGGATCAGCCGCGCCTCCATCGTTCCCAGAATGTCCAGCCGCGGGTGCATCCCGTATTTCGGGCGCACGGTCACGCCTTTGAACAACGCGGCCAGCAAAGCCAGATATTCCGCCGGCGTCACGGGGTCGATCAGGGCGGCCTGCTCTTTCAATCCGGCCAGAAAAGCGGCGGCGGCTTCGCCCGCGTCCCCCGCCCACAAACGATCCGCGCCCGATCTGTCCGCGCTTTGCGCCAACCGTTCGGCGGCGGCCAGATGCGCGTCCAGCAGCGTTTCAAAATCCTGCGCCGCCGGATCGGTCATCAGGCGCGTGAATTCACCCGTCCGGCGTTCCAGATCGTCGATGAAAGCCGCGGCGACCGCGTCGCCGGCGTTTTCGGCGGCCGCTTTCAACCCCGCGAACCCGTCCCCCGGCCGCTTGCCGCGCAGGAATTTCAGCTCGAACCGGCGGACGGCCGGACGGAACGCGGCGAAATTTCCGCTGCACAACGCCATCGGGTGCTTCAGGCACGCCAGAAAATCGGCCGGCGCCTGATTGTTGAGGGCGGCCTGTCCCGCCAGCATCAAAAACGTGCCGACGCCCGTCAGGCACAGGTTCGTTCCGGCGGAATCGTCCATGACGATCCCCCACCGGTTCATTTCGGCGACCACGCGGCGTGCCAACGCCCGATCCGGCGTGATCAGGGCGGCCGTTTTTTCGGGCGTTTCCAAAACCTCGCGCAGCGTCAGGGCGATGACGGCGGCTTCCTCCTGCACATTGGCGCAGTCGATCATTTTGACGCCGTCAACGGCCGCGGCGGTGAATTTTTCCGCCGTCCGCCATTTGTCCGTCGTCGCGGCGGGACGCATCGCTTCGCTGATCAGGCGCAAACGTTCCGACCGCTTGCCGTCATCCGGACGAAACGGGCGCACGTCGGCGCGCTTGATCCCCATTTTATCCAGCAGCCGTTTCAGGTTATATTGCGGATGCGACGGTTCGCAGGCTAGGAAGCTTTCCTCGTCCAGCAGCATATCCACCCCCGGCAGGACGACCGTTCCGTTTTCCATGGACGCGATCGTGTCCAGCAATTCGGCCGTCGCGGGCTGCGAACCGGTCGAACCGGCCGCGACGACGGGGAAATCGGGCGGCGTTTCGCGCCACAGGGCGGATTGGGCGGCGAACAGGCGGACTTGGCGGTCGGCGGCGTCGATGACGCCCTCTTCCTTTAAAATCTCCGGCCACGCCGCGGTGACGATTTCCAAAAAGCTCAGCGTTTCCTGCCAATGTCCGGCGAATTCGTCGGGGACAAGGTTTTTCAGCCGGTCGAACGGCACGTTTTCGATATAGCTTTCATCCAGAAACTCCGCCAAAGCGTCGGCCAGTTTCAACGCCTTTTCGGCGCTGACGGGATCGGACGCGCGTTTGCGGATCAGCTTTCCCAGCAGCAGCCGGCGGCGCAAAGGGGAAATCGCGTCGGGCAAATCGACCGCGTTCAACAGGCACAGCCGCCCCTGCGTTTCGTCGTTTTCAACGGCGGAAAAGGGGATCAGCCGCGGCAGCATCAGCGGTTTTCCGCCGCTTTGACGCAAAAAAGCCTCGTGCACCGTGCGGCACGCGCGCCGCGTCGGCAAAAACAGAACCGTTTTCGCCAATCGGGCGGGATCGAAACCGTTTTGTTCCAGCAATCCGGCCGCCAGCGTGTCGGCGAACGGCAGGACGGGCGCGATCGAAAAAACGTTTTTCATGCGGATTGTTCCGCGACCGCTTTTTGCGCCAACGCCAACGCTTCGGGCGTTCCGACGTGGTACCAGTCGCCGTCGCCGACGACCGCTTTCAACCGGCCGGATCTTTGCGCGGCGTCGTACAGGACGTTTAGGGAAAACTTGCCGTCGGGCGCGTTTTCAAATATCCGCGGATGCAGAATCTGCGCCCCCGCATAGACATAGGGCGCGGCGGGTTCGTCGGGGCGTTTGCGCCGCGGCGTCCCGTTTTCAAGGAAATAGTCGCCTTTGCCGTCGTGGCCGAACACGCGTTCCATCGGCCACAGCAGCAGCAGGATGTCCGTCGTTTCGGGATCGAACGCCCGCGCCATCCGGTTCAAGGCGGGCGATTTTTCCGTCCACAGCGGGTCGGCGTTGATCACGAAAAACGGATTCTTTCCCAACAGCGGCAGGGCTTTTTTCACGCCGCCGCCCGTTTCCAGCGCGGTTTCCTCGACCGAATAGGCGAAGCGCAGATCCGTCCGCGCGGACAGATCCGACCGGATCAAATCCCCCAGATAGCACAGGTTTACGACGCAATCCTTGATTCCGAACGCCGCGATTTTGTCCGCGATCCGGTCGATCAGCGTTTTTCCGCCGACCGTGATCAGCGGTTTGGGCAGTTCGTCGGTCAGCGACCGCATCCGCGTGCCGCGTCCGGCGGCCAAAATCATCGCTTTGGTTATTTCAGCAGGCATGGCGGGATGTTCCGGTATTCGGCGGGGACGTTTTTATCGAACCAGACTTTCAGCTTGCCCAGCGCGGGGTGTTCCAGCGCGCGTTCCAGCAAACGCCACAGCCGCGGCAAATGCTGCAGATAGCGGGGTTTGCCGTCGCGCACGCACAGGCGCACGAAAATGCCCAGCACTTTGACGTGACGCTGCGCCGCCCAAACGGCCCAGGACGCCAGAAAACCGTCCCTGTCCGGCAGCGCGCCGCCCATGCCGGCGATATAGCGGTCGCGCATGGCGTTCAGCAAACCGGCGTCGATGTCGCGGCGCGCGTCTTCCATCAACGACATGATGTCGTAGGTCGCGGCGCCGTGCAGGGCGTCTTGGAAATCCAGCAGACCGCCCGCCTTGATGCCCGCCCTGTCTTTCAACAGCAGCAGGTTGTCAACGTGGTAATCGCGCAGAACCAGCGTTTGCGGCACGTTGTTCGCGACGGGAAAGACTTCCTCCCACAGCAAAATGAAATCGTCAACGGCCGCTTTGTCCGTTTCCCGACCGAACGCGGCCGGCATGAACCAATCGGGGAACAGCATGACCTCTTTTTTCACCGCTTCAATGTCATAGCGCGCCAATCCCGCCGGAACCGCCGCCGTTTCGCCGCGGTGGTGCAGGTCGATCAGCAGATCGACGGCCAATTCGTACAATTCGCGTTCGTCCGCGCCGTTTTTCAACAGGCGGGTATAGGTGGAATCGCCGAAATCCTCCAGCAAAACGAAACCGTTTTCAACGTCCTGCGCATAGACGTGCGGCGCGCTGAACCCCAATTCCTCCAGCTTCCGGTCGATTTGCAAAAACGGGCGCACATCCTCCATCGGCGGGGGGGCGTCCATCAAAACGCGCGATTCGCCGCCGCGCGTCAAACGGTCGTAATGGCGGAACGACGCGTCCGCGGCCAACAGCTTTCTGTCGGCGTCGCCCCAGCCGCAGCGGTTTAAAAATTCGGTCAAGCGTTCTGTGCGTTCCGACATCTGTTCAGTTTCTCCGTTCTTTTTTGCCAATCATCGCCCCGCGGCGTCAGCGTCATCGTCCGGACATCCGGATCGTCGGGCGGGATTTGAATGTCGATTTCCAACCGGTTGCGCGGCAGCAGCCGTTCGGCGCGCTGCGGCCATTCGATCAGGGAAACGCCGTCCTCCAACGCTTCCTCGAAACCGATTTCATAGATTTCCTGCGCCGATTTCAGCCGGTAAAGGTCGAAATGCCAGATCGTCAGCCCCGCCGGCGCGTCGTATGTTTGAACCAATGTGAACGTCGGGCTGGGAACGTCCTCGTCCCCGTTTGTCAACGTGCGGATGAACGCGCGCGCGAACACGGTTTTCCCCGCCCCCAAATCGCCGTAAAGGGCGATCACGTCGCGGGGTTTGACCAGCCGCGCCAAACTGGCGGCGACGCTTTCCAATTCCGCCCGCGACAGTTTTTCCAACACAACGGGATCAGAAGAAGTCAAAGACGCTTTTCCTTTTCTTTTTGGAAACGGGCGCGGGCAGTTTCGGCACGGTGATTTTCGCCGTTTCGGCCTGAATCTGGCGCTGTTCCGCTTTCCATTCCCATGGCATTTGGAAACGTCCCGCCCACAGGCCGCTGCGGTTTTGCTGCGCCTTTGTCTGATAGGGCAGGTAGATCGTCGTCACCGCGGGCAGGGCGACCGCCCATCCCGCTTCGACCATCGCGGCGCCGATGTCGAACGTTGCGACCGTACACGCCGCCATCAGTTCGTTTTGGGCGTTGATGCTCATCACGCGGCACGTCACTTCGTCCCCGCTGACGAAATCTTTCAATTTGCGGGCGGCGACGTATCCGCATTCATAGGAATGCCCGCCGGCGTCCAGACATTGCTGGTCGATCGTCGGCGAAGCGATGCCGAACAGGCGCACGGTGTGCGGCGCGATGCGGAAAACGTCGGCCGCGACGATCGACGCGATGTGGCCTTTGATCATCTGCGGAATCTGCATGGACTGCGGCACGTTTTTCATGTCGGGCGGCAATCCGACCATGGCTTCGGCGGGCAGGGGGTGCGCCGGATCGGCTGCGGGAACGGCGACGGCGACCGTATCGGGGTCAACCGCCGGAACGGTTTCTTCGACGGCGGGCCGGTCGGATTTGTTCAAAAATCCGCCGATTGCGTCTTTGATCATATCGGAACCCGATATAAGGAAGAAAATGACGGCGACGATGACAGCCATCAAAATGAATGTGGACATACATCCCAAAAAACGCCACAACCCTTTGCCCAAAAAGAAAAAGCACAGCATGGCGACCAACAGCGCGCCGCCGCCGGCCGCCATGTCGGAGGCGGAACCCGTTTGAAAACACAAACTGCCGGCGTAAGAGGATACCAAACCGATCAGCAAAAGGGTCAATCGCAAAAACACGTCAAATTCCTTTTCGGATGAAAAAAAGCGTTACACCATTAAAAATAAAGCAGCGGATAAAGTCAAGAATCCGCTGCCGTATTTTTTTACTTCAAGCGCAATCAGCGCGAATATTCGTCGCGTTTGCGAATACGCAAAGCCGTGCGCCCCGATTCCTGTTCGCGGCGTTTGGACATCTGGTATTTTTTGGCGAAATCCGTGTCGCGTTTGGTAATGGCCTGATCCTTCTGCAATCCGCGCAGTTTGCGCAATCTGGAAACGCTGATCTTCTGTCCCTTGGCGTCGGTGATATACAGTTCCTTTTTGGCTGTCTTTTCCAACACTTTTTTGCGGTTGCGCTCGATTCTGGCGCGGGACAGACGGCGGCGGCGTTCGGACGGCAGCAGACGGCCGGCGGAATGGCGTTTGCGTTTGGTTTTGCCGCCCAATCCGCGAACGTCGCGTTTTTTCAATTCCATCGGTTTGCTGCGCCCGACGTACAATCCGGATTCCTGCGCGCGGGAAATATCGTCGAACGACAGCGCGCCTTCGATTCCCAGACGGCGTTCCTGACGCAACAGGTTGTTGCGTACATCAATCTTTTCGGCTTCACGGCGGACAACCTCGCGGCGTTCCTTTTCGGCATCGGAAACGCGCGGCTGACGGTTCTGTTCGGCTTTTTCGGCGTAACTGCGATCCTCGGCCTCTTTGGCCGCGCGCGCCGTGCGGTACAGGACGCTGTCGTCGCGCACCGTGTTGGAATGGACGCTTTTATCGGCGTGACGCTGTTGCCAGACCAAAGCGCTGTTGTCTGTCAGGCGGATGCGTTTTTTCTTGTTTTCTTCCATTTTTATGACCCCGATTCTGAAAAACCGAAACCTTTTTTATCACGTTTTCCATTATACAGCAAAGAAAACAAAAGGAAAGGGGTTTTGAAGAAAAAATCGACAAAAAAAGACAGGGGCGATACCTCCGGAAAACGGCGGAAATCAATGGACGGGCAGAGTGATTTGCGTTCGCTTCGTCCCGTTTTTGTCCGAAACGTTCAGTGTCCCGCCGTGCATTTCGATGAACCCGCGGATCAGGGACGCGGCGAATCCGTTTCGGGCGGCGAAATTCACCGTGTCGGATTCGTTTTTAACGTCCAGCGACGTTTCTTCGATCGCGACGATCAGGTTTTTGTCGCCGGTTTGAACGGACAGGGACACGCCGCCATCTTTGAACGCCGCGGCGACGGCGTTGTTGACAAGGTAGAACAGAACCTGCTTCAGCCTTTTTTTGTCCGCGACCAAGGTCGGCAGTTCGTCCGGACACGTCAGGTTCAGCGCGACGTTTTTCAGGCGCGCCTGTTCCTTGACCGCGTTCAAAACGCCGTTCAGCAGCGCGCCGATGTCGATGCATTCCAATTCTAAAACGGCCGATCCCGTTTCGATCAACGCCAGATCGACCATGTCGCCGAACAGGTTTTTCAATTCGGCCGACGCGTCGAAAATCGTTTGCAGGCACGCTTTTTGCCGCCGGTTGAACCGCAGGTTTCCGCCGTCCGACAATTTTTTGACGGTGTCGGTCAGCGCGGACAGCTGCGGATTGATTTCGCGCCCCAGCTGTTCCAAAAACACGGCGCGCAGTTTTTCGGCCTGCACGGTCGTTTGTTTGAAACGGCTCAGCAGCATTTCCTTTTCCTGCGCCAAAGACGTGTTCCGCTCCTCTTCCGTCACGTCCAAAAACGAAACAAAGACGCCGCCGTCGGGCAATCCGGCCGCGGAAAATTCCAACACTTTGCCGTCGGGGCGCAGAATCTGGAAAATTTCGCCCGTGTGCGCCGTCGCGACGCCCAGCAGCTGTTCTTTCAGCGTTTCCCAGTTGTCCTCGTTTTCAAAAAACGGCTTTTGCTTTTCGATGACTTCGAGGACGGTCAGCGGCGGCGTGTTGAAATCCGGATCGCCGATCTGCCACAAATTCAGGTACGCCGCGTTCGCCAGACGCAGCCGGCCGTCGGAACCGAACAGCAAAACGGCTTCACGCAGGTTGTTCAAAACGGTGTACTGCGTTTCGTTCAGCATGGTCATCGACCGTTCCATGGTCAGATGTCCCGTCACGTCTTCGTAAGTGATCAGCAGGCCGCCTTGCGGATGCGGGGTCAGCATCCGGCGCAGCGTCACGCCGGACGGCAGGTGCAGGATGTCTTCGGTCGTGGAGACCAGCGACGTGAAAAACTTTATTTCGCGGGTTTTATAGGCGTTGAAATCCCTGTTTTCCGGCAGCCGGCGTTTTTCGCGCAGCATATCCAGAATGTGGGAATACGTCGGCGATTTGTCCAGCCATTCGGCCTCCAAATCCCACAGGTTCATGAACGACGTGTTGTAAAATTGCAGCCGCATGTTCACGTCGAACGTGGCGATGGCCGTTTTCAGATGTTCCAAAACGCTGTTGTGGGACGCGATGTGGCTTTTCAGGTTGTCTTCCAATTCCCGTTCGCGCGTGACATCGCGCACGAAACCGATCGTGCCGCGTTTTCCCGACGCGCGGGCGGGCAAGGGGATTTCGGATACTTCCACCCGCCGGCGTTTGCCGTCGATGACGACGAATTCGCCGGTTTTGTTTTCCTTGCCGGATGTGCGGGCGGCGACGGCCAGCACTTTGGCTTTGCGCGGGGCTTCTTCGTACACAAGTTCGCCGCCCAGCAAAACGGCCTGTTCGGGCGAACCGGCGCGCACGGCCTTGGCATAGGCGGGATTGCACGCCGCGATCTGCAGGTCTTCGCCGCGCATCCATACGGGAAAGGGCAGGGCGTCGAACGCCTGTTTCAATAAAACGTTTTTGCGTTCCGCCTCTTCCGCCCGACCGGTCAAAGCGGCCAGCCGCGCGTTGCCGTCCGTCGTTTCCCGCACCCACAGCGTATCCACCGCGCCTTTGTTTCCGTTTGTGCGGGTTCTGAAACCTGAAACCAGAAAGCTGCGCGCGCCCGCCGCGTCGCCCAGTTCCAGCGTGAACGGCCGGTCGTCGGCGCGCATGGCATTGATCGCGCCGCTCAACGCTTCGGCGCCGGCGGCGGAAAAATGTTCCAGCAAAGCGTCAAAGGACGAATTGACGCCCTGCGACAAATCCATCATGACGGCCAGACGGCGCGAACAATGCGTTTCGCGCAGAAAACCGATCGAATCGAACACCCACGAATACCAACCGTCGGGAAAGCTTTCCAGCGTTTCGCGCGCCGTGTCGCGCTTTTCGGCGTTCAAAACGGCCTGCCGCCGCCATTTCAGCGCGCACCGGACGCCCGCGGCCGACAACAGGACGAGCGCGATGAAAACGGCGCACAGCGCTTTCGGGTGGAAAAACGCCGATATCATCAGTTTGGTCAGGATCGAATCGAATGCCGTTGTCATTTCTTTAAAATAGCGCGGGCGCGGGAAAAGGCAAAATAAAAAACGCCGGAGTTTCCTCCGGCGTTTTGAATGTGTCGCGCGGGCTTAACGCTGCGCCTGTTTCGCCATCGCGGCGACCAGAATCGGTTTTTTCGCGCCGTTCTGGGGCGGGGCGAATTTTTCCAGTTCGCTTTTGCGCTGGGCGGCGTCGGCGACCTGTTTCGCCGTGTAGATCTTGGGATAATGGGACGCGTTGACGCGCGAAGCGTAATTCGGATGCACCGGCTGGTTTTCCTTGGTGATGCCGAACGATTTCGGGTCGTAAATCATTTCGTCCGTCCACGGCAGCATGACTTCCTTTTTCTGTCCCGTTCCCATGCAGTCCGCGATTTGCGGATCCAGCACGTCGTGATGCCACTGGTCGTGCGGGTACAGCGGGGTCATGATGAAGTTGGAAAATTCGTTTTTGCCGCCGCCGTGCAAAGGCAGTTTGTGATGCACGTTGTACCCCGGAACGGAACGGCCTTTTTTCATCATGGCGATTTCGGAATCGGTCAGGCCGAGTTTGGCGCGCAATTCCGGTTCGTGTTCGTTGGCCAGCATTTTCAGGAATTTGGAACGGACGCCTTCTTTGTCGCCGGAACCGTTGAATTCGGCGCGCTTGGCTTCGCGTTCCGATTTGGGCGGAACTTCATAGGTGACCTTTTTCAGGCTCATCCCGTGGATTTTGTCAAAGTTGAACTTTCCGGCGCGCTGTTCGGCGGTGTAGCCGCTTTGTTTCTGACCTTTGTCCCTGCCGCCTTTGCCGTGGCCGCGTTTCTCGTGAACGTATTTGTAATCAATATCCAGCATGAATTCCCCCGTATGCTTTAAAGGACTCTGTTAAGATCAACATAGGAAAAATGGACAAAAAAATCAACAAAAATTTTGCCGCTTTTTCATATTTGTTCCGGCCGCGCATGAAAAAGGCGGAAAACCGCGCCGGTTCCCGCCTTTTGTTTTTTTTTGCGCCGGAAAGTTATCCGCGCTGTCTGTCGCGCACGATCTGACGCAGAGCCGTTTTGACCGGCGCCTGTTTCTGCGCCTGCTTTTTCTGTTCGGCGTTTTTCGCGTCGATGGCCGCGTAGAATTCCTTCATATCTTTCTGCCGTTTGGCCACGCTGATGTGTTCGGGCTTGTACAGCTTCGGATAGTTCGCCGGATCGACGTTGGATACATAGTTCGGCTTGACGGGCTGGTTTTCCTTGGTGAATCCGAACTGTTTCGGATCATAGATCATTTCGTCCGTCCAAGGGATTTTGATTTTGCGCGTTTCGCCTTCGCGAATCCCCAAAAGCTGCGCGTCCATCACGTCCTTGTGGAACTGGTCGTGCGGGTACAGCGGGGTCAGGATGAAGTTTTTGAATTCGTTTTTGCCGCCGCCGTGCAAAGCCAGTTTGTGGTGGACGTTGAACCCGTTCGGCGTGTAGCCTTCGCGCATTCCCTGAATGTCGCGGTCGGTCAGCCCCAAACGGTCAACCAATTCCTTTTCGTGGTCTTTGGCCAGCATTTTCAGGAATTTGGAACGCACGCCTTCGACCAGAACGTTGCCGTCTTCGTCGCGCACGCCGTTGAATTCCTCGCGTTTCGCGACGCGTTCGGCCTTTGACGGGACGGTGTATTCAACCTCTTTCAATTTCAAACCGTGGATCGTGTCGAAAGAGAATTTGCCCTCGCGCTGGTCGCGGTTGTGATGCCCTTCGGAATAAAAACCGCCGTTTCCCTTGCCGTTGTTGTTGGAACGGCCTTTGCCGTTTTGGCGTTTGGCGTGAACGTACTTGTCATCAATCATCGCAAAATACTCCCGATAGAAAAAGCCGGAACGGCGTCAGGCCGTTTGTTGACAAAAATATACAAAAAAACGGAAAAGCTGTCCAGCGTTATTTGCGTCCGTCCGCCGGTTCGCCGTCGTTTTCCGGTTCGACCGGCGCGGGTTGGCAGCGAAAGTAAACCCTGTGGGGCAGAAACACGCGGCACGACCAGTATTTGTGGCCGTCATAGGCGGCTTCGCGGCCGGTGCGGGCGCATTCCTCCTGCGCCATTTTGAAAATTTCGGCCGCGTTGGTGGAATAGGCGTTGTAACAGATCGCCACGCGGTCGGGCGTCGATTCGCCCACCGTTTTTGAAAATCCGGCTTCGCGTCTGGAATCGACGAAAGGCTGCTGGACGCATCCGGCCAGCGTCAGCGCAAACAGCAGCAGCGATTTTTTCACGACGGTCATATCCGCTCCGCACAGTTATATAAAGACGGTTCATCATCCACGAAACGCGCCGGATATTCAACACCGAAAACGTTTTTTTTTCATTTGTCAAAGCGACGGTTGATTTTAACGCCGGATTTCGCTTATCCTGATTGCGGCGAATAATGACGAGGGAGCGGTTTTCATGCTGGCAAAAAAACGGTTGCTGACGCGCAGCGATTTCGACGGACTGGTCTGCGCGGCTTTGCTTAAAGAGTTGGACATTATCGACGAGATACGCTTTGTCCACCCGAAGGATATGCAGGACGGGCGAATTTCCATCACCGACATGGACATCACCGCGAACCTGCCGTACGTGGACGGAGTATATATCGCGTTCGACCACCACATCAGCGAGCTGTCCCGCATCATCAGCCCCCCGAACCACGTCGTTTACCCGAACGCCCCTTCCGCCGCCCGCGTCGTTTACGAATATTACGGCGCCGAAAAACGGTTCAAAAACATTCCGCCGGCTTTGATGCAGGCCGTTGACGTTGCCGATTCGGCCAAATACACGATCGACCAGATCATGAACCCGACAGGGTGGATTTTGCTGGCGTTCATCATGGACGCGCGCACGGGGCTGGGGCGGTTCAAGAATTTCCGCATCACGAACTACCAGCTGATGATGAAGCTGGTTGACCTGTGCCGCACGCAAAGCGTCGATGAAATTTTACAAGACGAGGATGTCAGAGAGCGCGTCGATTTGTATTTCGCGCACAAGGATAAATTTCTTGAACAGTTGAAACGTTGCACCCGCATTCACAAAACGGCGGCGCACATCTATCTGCGCGACGAGGAAACCATTTACGCCGGCAACCGGTTCATGGTGTACGCCCTGTTTCCGCAGGTGAACATTTCCGTGCACGAAATTTGGGGCAAGAACAAACGCAACGTCGTTTTCGCCGCCGGCAAGTCGATTTTCAACCGGACATCGAAAATGAACATCGGCGAATTCATGCTGCAATACGGCGGCGGCGGCCACATCGCCGCGGGAACGTGTCAGGTTCCCATTGATCAGGCGGACAGAATCCGCGAAGAAATCATCACCGCCATGGTTCAGGACGTGTAGAGGCCATGGTTGACGACAGGTTCCGGCTGGTGACCCGCAGCGATTTCGACGGGCTGGTCAGCGCGATTTTGCTCAAAGAACTGGATTTGATCGACGACATCAAATTCGTCCACCCCAAGGATGTGCAGGACGGGCTGGTCGATATCCGCGCGGGCGACATCCTGACCAACCTGCCGTATTCCAAATCGGCGTCCTATGTGTTCGACCACCATATCAGCGAATTGGCGCGCGTCGGCAAAAAAAGCAACAATTTCATCAATCCGGACGCGCCGTCGGCCGCGCGCGTCGTGTGGGACACGTTCGGCGGAAAGGAACGGTTCCGCAACATATCCGAAGAAATGATGGCCGCCGTGGATAAAGCCGACAGCGCCGATTACACGATCGACGACATCCTGCATCCGACGGGGTGGACGCTGCTGAGTTTCATCATGGACGCGCGCACGGGGTTGGGGCGGTTCCACAATTTCCGGATATCGAATTACCAGCTGATGATGAACCTGATTGATTTCTGCCGGTCGCACGACCCGTCCGAGGTTTTGGAAATGCCCGACGTTCAGGAACGCGTCGATCTGTATTTCGCCCAGCAGGACAAGTTTGTCGAACAGTTGAAACGCATTACGACCGTTCACAAAAATCTGGCCTATGTCGATATGCTGAACGAAGATGTCATTTACGCGGGCAACCGGTTTATGATTTACGCGATTCATCCGGAAATCGACGTTTCGATGCACGCGATGTGGCGGGTCAACGGCCAGCGCGTCGTTTACGCGGTCGGCAAGTCGATTTTGAAACGCACGAACATCATCAACGTCGGCGAACTGATGCTGCAATACGGCGGGGGCGGCCACGCGAACGTCGGCACCTGCCAGATTGATCTGGATCAGGCGGCGCGCGTCAAGGACGAGCTGATCGCCGTGCTGACCGATCCGCAATATACGGAAAAGAATCCTTAAGTTTTCTTATTTTTTGACGCTTACGTCCGCTTCGACCACGGCGGGCAGCTGATCCAGCGCGTCGTAGGATTCCAGCCGTCCGACGGGAACGCCGGCCGCGGGCAGCATCGGCGTGTTCGTCGTCACGCCCGCCGGCGTCGCCCCGAACATCAGGCACAGCGCGTTGCCGTGCGGCAGCAGGGCGGCTTCGCCCGCGTGATAGGCGCGCCGTTTGGAAACGCCGCGAACCTTTGACATCGTTTTTTCGGGCAGGGGCGCGAAATACATTCCGTCGCCCCGCCGGCTCATCATCAGTTTTGCAGGCAGGTTTTTCGCCAAAGCGCGCGCCGTTTCGTTGTCGTACAGGCGCAGGATGAACGCGGTGTCTTCCACCGTCAAAACAACGGGCGGCAAATCGGCGGCGGGGGCGTCGTTCGCTTTTTCCATACGGGAAACCTCGATATTTTCGTCAACGGCGATCACAATGATCCCGACCGCAAATACCAGCAGAATGATCAGAAAGACTTTTTTCATCAGCCGCGTCCCCCGACAAAACGGAAACCTTTTCGGGATTTCCCACAAAAGAAGGGACGCGTCAATAAAAAAAAGCCCCCCTTTGCACAAAGGGGGGCTTTTTTTATCAAACGCTTCATTCAATGCAGCAATCAACCGCTTTACGCACGAACGCTTTCATTTTCGACAACGCCGATGCCGGTTTTCCGTCATCGGCCGGTTCTGCGGCAGAGGCGGATACGGTGCCGGATTTTTCCGTCGCGGGATTGATGTCCGCCTGTTCCAACTTTTCGGAAATCTTCGCCATATCTTCGCGCTTGTCTTCAATCCATTTGACATCCGCCGTATCCAGCATATTCATGTTCAGCCCCCAGAACAGGCAGTAGAGTTCATAGGCGTTGTTGAACAGTTTGTACGCGTCTTCGCGGTGGCCGAGGCTTTGCTGTTTCGTGCCGACCTCCATCAATCGCATCGCCGACGCCAGCAGGTGTTTGGAAATGCACCAAACTTCGCCTTCGTACTGCGGAATGACCTTTTGCATCAGGGTCTTACGCAGTTCGCGGACTTCCTCGATCAAATCGTAGAACGAGCTTTTGCCCGTTTTCGCGCCGCTGAACACCAGATGTTCCTCGATCGAAATCAGGTTCATGATCGCGATCGTCAGATCCTGATCCGACGACAGGTCTTTGGGGTTGACTTTTTTCGTCGCGTCGATTCGTTCGACGAATTCCTGAACGTCTTTCGCTTTTTTCATTGTGAACACTCCTTAGAACAACAACAGGTCGGGGTAATAGTTCAGCGCGACGCTGACCAACGCCAGAACGGCGACGGGCATGACCACCTTTTCAAACGGGAAATGCGCGTGGCCGCCGTTGCGCGCCTTCATCCGAAAATACAGCTTTTCCGTATAGATGAACAGCAACGCGCCCGCCAGCGTCCAGAACAGGAACGGATCCAGATACAGCACGAACAGCACCGGCTGGGGCACATACATCAAATCGCGCACGTACATAAAGCCGATCGACCCGACGGACACGATCATCAGCAGCGCGTCGCGCCCGCGAAAATGCCATTTCTTTTTATCGAACCACAAAATCAGCCAGTATCCCAGCAACGCCAGCAGCGCGCCCGCCCACAGCCCGACAATGTTGTCGTCCACGCCCAGTTTGCGCGCGATTTCCAGCGACGCGCCGATCGCCACCGTGCAGACCGCGCACGCGGGATTCGCCAAAGCCGGTTTCGCGGCGACGCCCAAAACGGCCAAAAGCGTCAAAAACAGTTTTTTCATTCCGGTTCCTCCGAACACACATATATCAAAAACAATATGTATCATAATCACTACATATCAAACTTGTCAACAATTAGATTGGCAAGTTTTCCCTTTTTTGCTAGGTTAGAAAAAAAACGGGGGTTTGACAATGCAAAAACAGCTGGATATCGCGACAATGGAAAAAGCGGTTCGGGGCGTATATGACATCGCCCACCCCGTCCGGCTGCGCATTTTGGAATTTTTGGATGTCAACGGCGCGTCGTCGGTGTCGGCGATCGCGGCCGGCGTCGGCGAAGACCGGCTGGCCGTGTCGCAAAGCCTGAAAAAAATGCGCGACGCGGAATTGGTGAAAACGCGGCGCAGGGGCGTGTTCGTCTATTACGAACTGAACGGCGACTATCCCGCCAGCCTGTTCGTTTGCGCGCGCAAACTGTACGGATACATGACGGACGATTTTTCGTATCTGGCGGACGGGTGCAAAAAGATTCTGCCGCGTGATTTCACGACGATGACCGCCAACCATATCAAGCTGTTCGCCCATATCGACAAAATGCGGATTCTGGAATGTCTGACGCTGTTCGGGGAATGCTGCGTTTCCGACATCGTCGAAAAAACGGGCATCGACCAGATCAAGGCGTCGCAGTATTTGAAACGGATGCGCGACAACGGATTCGTCACGGCGCGCAGGGACGGGCGGTTCGTTTTTTACACCATTACGGACGGCATCCACAAAACGGTCGTCAAGTGCCTGCGCCGCCGGTTCGCCTAACCTTTTTCCGGCTTGTTTCGCGGCGGTTTCGGGCTATAATGCGGCTATCGTTTTGTTTTTTATGAAAGGATTTGCGATATGGCCACGGCGACGACGGGCGAGGAGTACAAACTGCTGCATTCCACGCCGAAACTGGTGAAAATGGCGAAACTGTTTTCCATTGTCTGGATTTTGGCGGTGACGGTTCCCGCGCTTTACTTTGTTTCCAAAAACGCGCAGAGCTTGAAAGAATACGCGGTCGTTCGGGCGGTCGGCGAAGCGAACGGCGTTTTGTCCGAACAGTACGACGCCTTTTCCGGCAAAGTGTTGAAAAGCGTTGACGTGAGCAAATACACCGCGAAAATCAAAGTGCCGGAAATCAAGCTGGACAAGCAGGCGGCGCAGATCGAAAAAACGACCAAAAAGACAAAGGACATCGCGTCCAAACTGGCCAGGCTGGGCGTCAAAGAGGCCGCCAAGGTCGAAAATTCGGCCGATGTGCTGCAAAAACAGGTGGACAAGGTCAACAAACAGCTGAAAACGGCGACGGACGATTTGAAAACCGCTTTGAACAAAAGCGTGCAGGACGGGTTGAAAAAGGAAATCGCGTCGCTGGCGGAAACGCAAATTCAAAAACAGCTGGCGCTGAGCGATTCGTCGTATAAAAAGCTGGCGGCCGGCAAATACGGTTTGACATCCGAATCCGGCCGCGCCGCGACCGCGGCGATTTACAAGGAATTGGCGAAAAACAAAAAAGGCGTGTTCGCCGATGTCGTCAAAACCGTCGATAAAAACTTCCGCTACGGATATTGGACGGTGTTGGCGCTGGTGCTGATCGTGTCTTTGATCCCGCCGTTCATCGTGACAAAACTGGCGAAGAAATTTTCGGCGTTCTACACCCAATGCCCGTATTGCCACAAGGTCTTCGTTTCCAAGAAAAACGCCTTTAACATCTTGAAAGTGTTGAAATTCTGGTGATGACAAAGCATTGGTCGAACGTCGAATACCTGCACCAAAGCGTCAAAAACCCGAACATCGTCGTCAAAGGCACGAAAAGCTATTACAGCGACGCGTGGACGGGCGGGTTTGAAGACAGCGTCGTGCGCTATCTGTACGGCGACGCGTACAGCTTGGCGCATTGGGAACCGCAATGGGATCTGGACAAGCTGTACATCGGCGATTACGTCTGCATCGGCGCGGAAACGGTCATTGTCATGGGCGGCAACAACACCCACCGCATGGATTGGTTTTCGGACTATCCCTTTATGGACAGGATCGTCGAAAGCTACGCCCGCAAAGGCGACACCGTGATCGAAGACGGCGTTTGGATCGGGATGCGCGCGATCATCGGCGCGGGCGTCCGTTTGGGCGAAGGGTGCGTCGTCGCGATGGGCGCGGTCGTGACAAAGGATGTCGAACCTTACACGATCGTCGGCGGAAATCCGGCCAAGGTCATCAAAAAACGGTTTGACGACGACACGATTCGCGAATTGCTGGCGTTGAAGATCTACGACCGCCCCGAATCGGAATTGGACGCGCTGCACGACGCGCTGTGTTCCAACGATTTGGACGCGCTGAAACGGGCGTTGAAAAAATCGTGATCCGAATCGAATCGAGCGGAAAAGCGAATCGAAAACGAATCGGAAAATAGCGCGAATCGGTAAAAAAGAATCCGGACAAAGAAAAACGGGACTGTTTCCAGTCCCGCTTTTCCGTTTCCGATGAATTAAAAATTACTTGTTGAGGACAGAGTTGATCGTTTTTCCATTCAGGAACGAAGCAATGCTGTCGTCCGACGTTTTCAAAATACGGTGCACGGCGTCAATCGAATTGAATGCGACGTGCGGCGTAATGATCACGTTCTTTAATTGAAGCATACGCAAATTTATCAAAGAACGCAACAGTGTATCTGATTCATGACGCTCAATTGCGGATAAATACAGGTCGTCGTGGATCAAAGGCGACTCGTATTCCAGCACATCCAGCCCCGCGCCGTACACTTTTCCGTTCGACAACGCCTTGTACAACGCTTCGGTGTCGATCAATTCGCCGCGGGCGGTGTTGATGATGACGACGCCCTGTTTCATTTTCGCGAAAGCCGAGTCGTCCAGCAGGTGGTAGTTTTCCTTGGTCAGCGGGCAATGCAGGGTGACGATGTCCGACTGCGCCAGCAATTCGTCCAGCGAAACGTATTTGAAACCGTATTCGGCGGCGAATTTTTCGTTGGGGTACGGGTCGAACGCCAACAGGGTCATGTCAAAGCTTTTGGCGATTTTGGCGACATAGCGGCCGATCGCGCCCGTGCCGATGATGCCGATCGTGCGGCCGCGCAGGTCGAACCCCAGATAACGGTCGGTGCTGACGTGGCTTTCCTGAACGGCGCGGAAGGAACGGCTGATTTTGCGGGTCACGTCGATCAGCAGGCCGAACGTGTATTCCGCGACCGTCGAATCGCCGTAACCGGGGACGTTCGTGACTTCGATGCCGTGTTCGCGGCAATAGGCCAGATCGACGTTGTTGTAGCCCGTCGAACGCAAAGCGACCAGCTTCAGGTTCGGGAATTGGGACAAAACGCGCGCGCCGACATCGACGGCGTGGACGAACACGGAAATCACGTCCGCGTCGGCGACGGTTTTCAATTCGTCCTCGGTCAGGTCGGACGGGCTTTTTTCCATGAAAACGATTTGCGCGTCAACCGGCAGGGGATTCTTGTTGTAATAATCGCGGGCGATTTCCGAAACATTGAAGTAAACGATTTTAGTCATTGAAGCACTCCTTTGAATGTACGCGAATGATATAGCGCGTTTTGCGGAAAAATCAATAGTCCGTTCGGCGATGAACGGTCATTCCTGCCGGTATCCCGCCAAAAATTCCTTCAGGCGGTTCAGCGCTTTTTCCAAATCGTCCGTGCGGGGCAGAAAAACGACGCGGAAATGATCCGGCTTGTCCCAGTTGAATCCCGTTCCGTTGACCAGCAGAATCCGTTTTTCCATCAACAGATCCAAAACGAATTTCTGGTCGTCGTAAATGTTGAACTTTTCCGTGTCGATTTTGGGGAACATATACAGCGATCCTTTGGCTTTGACGCACGAAATTCCCGGAATGTCGTTCAGCAGCTTGTGGCACAGGGTGCGCTGTTCGTACAGCCGCCCCCCCGGTTTGACCAGATCGTTGATGCTCTGGTATCCGCCCAGCGCCGTTTGAATCGCGTATTGCCCCGGAACGTTGGAACACAGCCGCATATTGGCCAGCAGATCCAGCCCGTCGATATAGTCTTCGGCGATTTTCTTGTTGCCGCTCAACACCATCCACGCGGCGCGGAACCCGCAGGCGCGGTAGTTTTTGGACAACCCGTTGTAGGTGATGCAGAACGTGTCATGGATCAGCGACGCCAGCGACGTGTGAACCGCGCCGTCGTACAAAATCTTGTCATAGATTTCGTCGCAGAAAACGGCCAGCTTGTGCTTTTCGGCGATGGCGGCGATTTTTTCCAAAACTTCCTTGGGGTAAACGGCGCCCGTGGGGTTGTTCGGGTTGATGACGACGATGCCCTTTGTCTTGGGCGTGATCTTGCTTTCCAGATCGTCCAGATCGGGATACCATTCGGACTGTTCGTCGCAAACGTAATGCACGGGTTTCCCGCCCGCCAGACAGATCGCCGCCGTCCACAGCGGATAATCCGGCGCGGGGACGAGGATTTCGTCGCCGTTGTCCAAAAACGCCTCCATGCTGAGCAAAATCAGGTCGGAAACCCCGTTGCCCAGATAGATGTCGTTGATTTGGACGCCGTCGATCCCCTTTTGCTGGCAATAGTGCATGACGGCCTTTCGCGCGGGAAAGATGCCCTTTGAATCCGAATAGCCGTCAGCGAACGGCATATTCAAAATCACGTCCTTGACGATTTCCTCGGGCGCGTTCAAATCGAACACGGCGGGGTTGCCGATGTTCAGTTTCAAAATTTTATAGCCCGCTTCCTCCAGCTGGTTGGCGGCTTTCAGGACGGGGCCGCGGATCTCGTAGCGCACGCCGTTCAAACGCGATGATTTTTGGAATTCTTTCATTGACGAAGCTCCTTGGTCGAATTTGCGGGCAGGATACCCCTTTGCGCCGACGAAAGCAACCGTCATTCGGCGGTGTCGGGTTCGCTTTCGTCCGCCATGATCTTATAGGCGCACCGCAGCCCGTCCGCGGCGGCCGACATGATGCCGCCCGCGTATCCCGCCCCTTCGCCGCACGGATACAGCCCCGCGACGCTGACGCTTTGCAGCGTTTCGGGGGAACGCAGCATCCGGATCGGGGACGACGTGCGGGTTTCGGCCGCGGTCAAAATGGCGTCGTGACCGGAAAAACACCGGATCTTGCGATCCATTTTTTTGAACCCCTCTTTCATCGTTTCGATGACATAAGGGGGCAGGACGGCGCGCATATCCGCCATTTCCACCCCCGGACGGTACGACGGCCGGACTTCGCCGAATTTGACGGTTTCCCGATCGTGCAGGAAATCGACGACGCGCTGGACGGGCGCGCGGAACAAACCGCCGCCGGCGCGGAACGCGTTTTCCTCGATCTGACGCTGAAATTCCATGCCGGCCAAAGGATGGTCGGAACCGAAATCGGCGGGCGTCACGTCCACCAGCAGCGCGCTGTTGGCGTTTTCGCCGTCGCGGGCGAACGTGCTCATCCCGTTGGTGACCAGACGGCCGGCTTCGGACGCCGCGGCGACGACCGTCCCCCCCGGACACATACAGAACGTGTAAAGCGACCGGCCGCTGTCCATGTGCACCGCCAGCTTGTAATCGGCGGGACCCAGAACGGGGCGGGGTTTGACCATGCCGTACTGGCTTTTGTTGATGTACGATTGCGGGTGTTCGATGCGCGCGCCGACGGCGAACGGCTTTTGAATCATTTGAACGCCGCGTTCGTACAGCATTTCAAACGTGTCGCGCGCGCTGTGCCCGACGGCCAGAACGACGCAATCCGTCGCGATTTCCTCCGTTTCGCCCTGCGCGTTGACGGTTTTGACGCCGATCAGGCGGCCGTCCCTGACGATCAGGTCGGTCAGACGCGTTTCAAAACGGTATTCGCCGCCCGCCGCCATGATCTTGCGCCGCAGGTTGCCGACCATGTACCCCAGCTTGTCCGTGCCGATGTGCGGTTTCGCCAGATACAGGATTTCCGCGGGCGCGCCGGCGGCGACGAATTCCTGCAGCACTTTGCGCGTCCACGCGTCCTTTTTGATGCCGGTGGTCAGCTTGCCGTCGGAAAAGGTGCCCGCGCCGCCTTCGCCGAATTGGACGTTCGAGTTTTCGTTCAGTTCGCCGATTTTCCACAACCGGTTGACATCCTTGCGCCGTTTGGAAACGGGTTTGCCGCGTTCCAGCAAAATCGGGTTCGCCCCCGCCTGCGCCAAAGCCAGACCGGCCATCAATCCGGCGGGACCCGTCCCGACGACGACGGGGCGCGGACGGTTGACGGCGCGCCATACGGGGGACGGCAGTGATACCGGTTCGTTCATGACGACGATGTCCTTGTACGGACATTCGGCGGCGGCCGCGTTTTCGTCGCCGTCCAAAACGATGTCGAAAACGTACAGCAGGCACAGGTTTTCTTTTTTGCGGGCGTCAACGGATTTTTTCGCCACGCGCAGGGAAACGATGTTTTTGAAACCGGTCAGTTCCTCGATATAGGGTTTGAAATCGTCGGGAACGGCTTTGGGTCTGAATTTGACGTTGGATATTCTGATCATGGCGCGCAATCCTTTAGAGGTTGTTGTTGTTCAAATCGGCGGTGCAGTGCGGGCATTTGACGGCGTTTGCCGGAATGTCCGAACAGCAGAACGGGCAGGTTTTCGTCGCGGGTTCGGGGGTTGCGGCACTCAGCCGGTCGCGCAGGGTGTTCATCGCTTTGATCAACAGGAAAACGGCGAAAGCGACGATCGCAAAGCTGATTACCGCGTTTAAAAAATTCCCGACGTTCAAGGTCACGGCGCCGGCGTTCTGCGCGGCCTGCGCCGAAACGTAGGGGGCGGCGGGCGTTCCGTCCTTTAACACGAAATACAGGTTGGCGAAGTCGATTTTCCCCAATACCAGTCCCAAGGGCGGCATCAATATGTCCTTGACCAGCGAATCCACGATTTTCGTGAAGGCCGCGCCGATGATGATGCCGACCGCCATGTCCATGACGTTGCCGCGCATCGCGAATTTTTTAAATTCGGACAAGATGCTTTTAATCACGTTTCCCCCTTGAATCCTTTTGTTCCGGAACACGATATTTCTACCCCGTAAACCCCGCGCGATCAAGGCCGATGAAAAACAATTTGCGGTTTCGGGCGGACACGCTATAGTGAAAACGTTCTGAGGCCAAAGGTTCGCCCTGCGGTTCAAGAAAGGAAACACACAATGGAAACAAAAGTCGCTTTGATCGGCATCGTTGTCGAAAACCCCGAATCCGTGATGACGCTGAACGCTTTGCTGCACGAATACGGCGCGCACATCATCGGACGCATTGGCATTCCCTATCACAAACGCGGGATCAGCATCATCAGCGTGGCCATGGACGCCCCGCCCGACGTGATCAGCGCGCTGGCCGGAAAACTGGGAATGTTGGACGGCGTTTCGACGAAAACCGTTTATTCAAAATGACACAGCTGACGGGCAGGGCGCGTCCCGACCCGAAAGGAGATAAAACAATGTACGATCCCAAATCGTTAAAGGCGGAAGAGTTCATCAACCACGACGAAATTCTGGCGACGCTGGACTACGCCGAAAAAAACAAGCACAACGCGGAGCTGATCGACCAAATCATCGCAAAGGCGAAATTGTGGAAAGGCCTGACCCACCGCGAGGCGTCCGTTTTGCTGGCCTGCGACCTGCCCGACCGGAACGATCAAATTTTCAAATTGGCGGAACAGCTGAAAAAGGATTTTTACGGCAACCGCATCGTTTTGTTCGCGCCGCTCTACCTGTCGAATTATTGCGTGAACGGGTGCGTGTACTGCCCCTATCACGTTAAAAACAAGCACATTCCCCGCAAAAAGCTGACGCAGGAGCAGATCAAGGCCGAAGTCATCGCTTTGCAGGACATGGGGCACAAGCGGCTGGCACTGGAAGCGGGCGAAGACCCCGTCAACAACCCGATCGAATACATCCTTGAAAGCATCAAGACCATTTATTCGATCAAACACAAAAACGGCGCGATCCGCCGCGTCAACGTCAACATCGCCGCGACGACGGTTGAAAATTACAAAAAGCTGCACGACGCGGGCATCGGCACCTACATCCTGTTTCAGGAAACCTATAACAGGGAATCCTATGAAAAGCTGCATCCGACGGGACCCAAGCACAATTACGCCTATCACACCGAAGCGATGGATCGCGCGATGCAGGGCGGAATCGACGACGTGGGGCTGGGCGTGCTGTACGGGTTGGAAAACTACGCCTACGAATTCGCCGGCCTGCTGATGCACGCCGAACATCTGGAAGCCGTCCACGGCGTCGGGCCGCACACGATTTCCGTGCCGCGCATCTGTCCCGCGGACGACATCGACCCCGCGTCGTTCAAAGACGCCCTGCCGGACGACATTTTCGCTAAAATCATCGCCTGCATCCGCGTTTCGACGCCCTATACGGGCATGATCATTTCCACCCGCGAAAGCCAGCGGATGCGCGAACGCGCCCTGCATCTGGGCATTTCGCAGATCAGCGGCGCGTCGTCCACGTCGGTCGGCGGATACGTCGTGCGCGAAACGGAAACGGCGCAATTCGACCGCGCCGACACCCGCACGCTGGACGAAGTGATCAAATGGCTGATGGACATGGGATACATCCCCAGTTTCTGCACCGCGTGCTATCGCGCCGGACGCACGGGCGACCGGTTTATGGATCTGTGCAAATCGAAACAGATTCTGAACTGCTGCCACCCGAACGCGCTGATGACGCTGAAAGAATATCTGGAGGATTACGCGTCCCCCGAAACGAAAGCGGTCGGATACGACCTGATCCGCCGCGAATTGGGCAACATCACGAACCCGAAAGTCCGCGAAGTTTGCGAAGATCATCTGGAACACATCGCCGCGGGCGAACGCGATTTCAGGTTCTGATTCCGACACCAAACAAAAAAAGCCTTTCACGACGAAAGGCTTTTTGTATTTCCGAAAACCCCGTGCCAGGCGCGGGGTTCTAAAAAGCTTACAGCTATGCACAGGGAAAGCACTCCTTTGATACAATAGGCGCCGGTCTGGTGAACCGCGTCTGTTGATGTCAAAGGAGTAATCGAATGAATGAAGTGCATATATTATCACACACGACGTGGAACTGCAAATACCACTTGGTGTTTGCGCCGAAATACCGCCGAATCCGCTCTTTATCACAATGCCCTTACCACGATAGCGGTTAATTTCTGTTTCGCCCGCGCGGCAACACCGCACATTAAAAAAGCACCCTTACGGGTGCTTTTAATGGCGGAGAGAAAGGGATTGCGGACGTACCGTCCGCCGGTCAAGCCGGCCGCTCGGCACTGTCGTGCCTGCGCGTCGTTCGCTGTCGCTCACCGAACCCATTATCAAGGGGTCTTCTCCACTTTCACCCGCACATTAAAAAAGCACCCTTGCGGGTGCTTTTAATGGCGGAGAGAAAGGGATTCGAACCCTTGATAGGCTTTGACACCTATACTTGATTTCCAATCAAGCTCCTTCGGCCTCTCGGACATCTCTCCATCGGATAGGGGTAGGAATACCCCATTCCCTTTCAAAAAACAACATCTTTTTTGATTTTTTTGCGCCGAACGTCACTTTTCCCTTGTATTTTTAATCATTTTTAAAAATATTCATCCCAACCTTGATGCACAGGAAAGATTTAAACAAAAGGTTCAATATGTTTTTCGGACGTCTTTTCGGTTGGCTTTTTCTCTTACTCGCCGTTTTCACCGCGTCGGCGGAGGCCGTCGCCGCGTTGGGCGCGGGCGAACACGTCGGATTGGCCACGTCGGACGTTTTGACCATCATCACGGGATTGTCCGTCGAACCCGACGGTTCTTTCATCGAACGCCTGCTGCGCGGGCCGGCGTGGCTCAGCATCGGCGTGACGGGACTGGCGCTGATTTTCCTCTGCCGTAAAAAGAAGTACAAAACCGCCTTTTCACCCAAGGGCGAATAAAAACGCGTCTTATTCGTCCCCGATGCGCAAAGCGGAAATGAACGCCGATTGCGGAATTTCGACCTTGCCGAACTGGCGCATCCGCTTTTTACCCTCTTTCTGCTTTTCCAGCAACTTGCGTTTGCGGGTGATGTCGCCGCCGTAACATTTCGATGTCACGTCCTTGCGAAACGCCGCGATGTCCTCGCGCGCGATGATTTTGCCGCCGATCGCCGCCTGAATGGGGATTTTGAACTGGTGACGGGGGATCAGGACTTTCAGCCGTTCGCAAATCTGCCGTCCGCGGCGTTCCGAATCCGACCGGTGCGCCAAAAACGACAGCGCGTCCACCGTTTCCCCG
The DNA here is from genome assembly GCA_902777205.1 of uncultured Rhodospirillales bacterium. Classification (GTDB taxonomy): domain Bacteria; phylum Pseudomonadota; class Alphaproteobacteria; order CAAGCB01; family CAG-977; genus UBA11549. The sequence continues at coordinate 32,972 of CACYSU010000019.1, forward strand.
TTGACCAGAATGGTGACTTTGACCAAATCGCCGACGCGGTATTCCTCGACTTCGTAATCGAAACTGGCGTAGCCGCTGGTGATGGATTTCAACCGGTCCTAAAAATCGAACACGATTTCGTTCAACGGCAAATCGTACACCAGCATCGCGCGGTTGCCGACATAGGTCAGGTCTTTCTGCACGCCGCGGCGTTCGGTGCAAAGCTGAATCACTGACCCCAGATACGTGTCGGGAACAAGGATCGTCGCCTTGACCCACGGCTCTTCGATCGAAGCGATGCTCGTCACATCGGGGAAATCGGCCGGATTGTGCAGCTCGACCGTTTCGCCGTTCGTCATGTGCATTTTATAGCTGACGCTGGGCGCGGTCGTGATCAGATCCAGATTGAACTCGCGCTCCAACCGCTCTTCGATGATTTCCATGTGCAGCAACCCCAAAAAGCCGCAGCGGAACCCTTGCCCCAGCGCGGCGGATTTTTCGGGCGTGTAATCAAAGCTGGCGTCGTTCAGCTGCAATTTCGCCAAAGCGTCGCGCAAGCTTTCGTAATAGCTGGTGTCCAGCGGAAACATCGAACAGAAAACGACGGGGACACTGGGCTTGAACCCCGGCAAAGGCTCGGCCGCGGGACGGCGGTCATCCGTGATCGTGTCGCCGACCTTGGTATCGCCGACGGTTTTGATTCCCGCCGTGATGAAGCCCAGCTCGCCCGCTGTCAACTCCGGAACATCCTTCATTTTTGGGGTGAAGATGCCGACGCGTTCGACTTCGTGCGTCGTGCCGTGCGCCATCATGCGGATCTTCATGCCTTTTTTCAAAACGCCGTCTTTTACGCGCACTAAAATGATGACGCCCAGATACGGATCGTACCACGAATCGACCAGCATAGCCTTCAACGGCGCGTCAATATCGCCCTGCGGCGGCGGCAGCTCGTTCACGATGCTTTCCAAAACGTCGTCGATGCCGACACCCGTTTTGGCCGAAGTTTCAACCGCGTTCGACGTGTCGATGCCGATCACGTCCTCGATCTGCGCCTTGACCTGTTCGGGATGCGCGGCGGGCAGGTCGATTTTGTTGATGACCGTCACCAATTCGTGATTGGCATCCAAAGCCTTATATACGTTCGCCAAAGTTTGCGCTTCGACGCCCTGCGACGCGTCCACGACCAGCAGCGACCCTTCGCACGCGGCCAAAGAACGGCTGACTTCATAGGTAAAGTCAACGTGCCCCGGCGTGTCGATCAGGTTCAGCTGGTATTCCTGCCCGTTTTTGGCTTTGTAATTCAGACGGACGGTCTGCGCTTTGATCGTGATGCCGCGTTCGCGTTCCAAATCCATGGAATCCAACACCTGATCGTGCATTTCGCGTTCGGTCAAACCGCCGCACCGCTGGATCAACCGGTCGGCCAGCGTCGATTTGCCGTGGTCGATGTGCGCCACGATGGAAAAATTGCGAATATGGGATAAGTCCGTCATTTCAGAAACCTCTGTCAGCCTGCAACAGGCATAAGATATATAAACCGCGGCGTCAGGACAACAAAATCTTTTTTCCCCTCTTCCTTTTTGCGCCGGCCTTATGCTATCCTGTTCAAAATAATACAAAAAGGACAAATTTTATGGGTAATTTTTTCTCTCTTTTCATTCCGATGTTCACGATGCTTTTCGTCGTTTTGGACCCGATCGGGAATATGCCGCTGTTTCTGGCGCTGACCAACAGCCCGCGCGAAGGATACCGCGAACAGGTCGCCAAACGCGCGTGCCTTGTCGGCTTTTTCATTTTGGTCGTTTTCGCTTTCATCGGTGAAAAATTCCTGAACGCGATGGGCATTTCGCTGCCGGCGTTCCGGATCGCGGGCGGCATTTTGCTGTTCATCGTCGGCCTGCAAATGGTCTTCGGCGAAGAAAACAAAGAAGAAGCCAGCGAAGACAAACCCGAAGGCACAAACGACGTCGCCATTTTCCCGCTGGCCGTGCCGCTGATCGCCGGCCCCGGAACGATCGCGTCCATCGTCCTGCTGATGAGCTCGCACCACGGCGACGTCACCAGCCAAATGATGATCATCTTCACGCTCGCCGTCGTCCTGCTGGCGAATTACGGCCTGTTCCGCATCGCCGCGTGGCTGTCCAGAATCGTGGGCGAAACGGTCAACACCGTCATTTCCAAAATCTTCGGCATCGTGCTGTCCGCCCTGTCCGCCCAATTCATCATTGACGGCATCAACTCGCTGATTGAATAAAAAAACGAAAAAAAACACTTGCCAATCCCGCCGGAAAGGGGTATATAGTTCGTACATTCGTTGGGAAATAGTTTAATGGTAGAACAGCGGACTCTGACTCCGTTAGTCTTGGTTCGAGTCCAGGTTTCCCAGCCACTTCAAAAGCCGTTGAAAATCAACGGCTTTTTTGTATCCCCGAAAACCACGTGCTAGGCGCGTGGTTCCGGAAAGCTTACAGCTATGCGTAAAAAAACTCCTTAGTTACAATCGAACTGCGGTCTG
>CACYSU010000020.1 GCA_902777205.1 uncultured Rhodospirillales bacterium
TGCCGGAAAGCGAATTGCGCGCGACGATCGACGCACTGCTGAACGACGGCATCGACCCCGCCGTTTTGCTGTATATGGCGGTGGAGGACGACCACCTGCCCGCCGTCAAATATCTGCGCGAATTGGGCGCCGATCCCGCGTTAATTGTCACGGACGGCAAAAATCCGGTGTCGCTGGCGATTGATTTGGACAAATGGGAAATCGTCGAATATTTCCTGAGCAAGGATTTCAACCGTTCCATGATTTTCGCGGGGATTGAAGCGCTCAGCCCGCTGATGATCGACTATCTGGAAAGCAAGTACGTCAAAGTGCCGCACGAATTGAAAAACGGCGACGATCTGGATTGGGTGAACCAGATCAACTAATCCTGCAAAACATCGTCGATGAAATCATCCCACCGCTGCGCCCAGCGGTTCATCATCTCTTCGCGTTCGGGTTCCGTGACGGCGCTGTATTTGATGGAATTGACGCAGAATTTTTTCAATTCGGCCAACGACATATCCCAATACACGGCCGCGATGAAAAAATCGTACGACAACCCGTTGTTGCCGAACAGCAACGGATCGTCCGACCCGATGACGACGGGAATGCCGCGGCGGACGTATTCAATGGCGGGGTGGTCGCGCCAATCTTTGACATATCCCAGCGAATGGTTGCTGACCGGCGCGATTTCCAGCGGGATCCGCTCTTCGGCGAATTTGTTTGCCAATTCCGGAAAGCGGTACAGGTTCGTTCCGTGTCCGACGCGGTTCGATTTCAACAGATAGGCGTCAACGACGTTATAGGAATTCTGACGGCTGCTTTCCCCCGCGTGCAGGTACAGGTCGCGCAGGTATCCCTGATTATACAAAACCTCGAAATCCGCCGTCATCCGCGAAAACTGCCACGCGGCGTCCTCTTGTCCCGCCATATCCGTGCCGACGATCAGATCGACGGGATTTTCCGGATCGAAATCGTCTTTGATCCGTTTTTTCAGATCCAGCATATTGTAGTATTCCGTCAGGATCATATTGCCGCGCGAATGTCTTTTTTTCGACATGGTGTAAATGATTTTCAAGGAAAAATCGGGATGTTTCCTTTTAAATGCCAGATAAGCGTCTTTCAGCGCCTGTTCCTGCGTCACGTTCTGATAGCGTTTGTTGCCGAACGGACGGAACCGCATCCGCAATTCCAGATGATCAATATTGTCGTCAACGGCGTCCTGAAACGCGGCCGTTAAGAAAGCTTTGTAGATTTCCGGTTCGGAATTGATGAACGGCACCACTCTGGCATGGGCGGAACGCAGACGCCCCCACGCCTTTTCACCGCCGCGATGAATTTGCAGCAGTTTCAGCAGCTCTTTTTTGGGCAGGTCTTTTTTCGCCGCCTGATGAAACGGGACGAAACCGTCGGGAACGTGCTTCGGGTTGAAAACTGCCAGCTTTCCCAGCTCTTTCCCCTGCTCTCTTTCGTTTTTGTCTTTCCCTTTCGGCAGATAGACGTACAGGTTTTTCGTCCGCGCGGCCAAATCGTACAGCTTTTCGACCGGCGCGGCCATCGGCGCGTGCAAATGCAGGTTCGCGCCTTTGGGCATTTTGCGGATCAACGCGAACAGGGGCGATTTTTCAATTTCGGGTTTCAGCTGTAAAAAAGGCGTCGTCCCGTCCGGATGTTTGTCGCGGAAATCGCTGATGTATTTCTGCACGATGTCGTTGACGCGTCCTTCGCGGCTGGTCAGATACTCGCCCGCATTTTTGTTTTCCGCCAACAACAGCTGGCGTTTCACCGTCCTGAAATGCTCGAACGGAACCGTTCTTTCCGCTTCCTTTTTACAAGAAACCGTGAATGTCAGGGTGACGATCAAAAGGAGGGAAAGAATTTTTTTCATAAACACCGTGCCGGTTGTTAAAACATATTCAATGCCAGTTTAGCGTCATCCGTCATTTTGTCAATCGTCCACGCCGGTTCCCACACCAGCGTGACGGTGACTTTGCCGACCCCGTCCACCTTTGAAACGGCTTCGGCGGCCTGTTTCGGCATCAATCCCGCGACGGGACAGGACGGCGCGGTCACGGTCATGTCGATTTCGACATCGCCGTTTTTCAGCCGATCCAGTCGGTAGATCAGCCCCAAATCGTACACGTTCAGCATCAATTCGGGGTCTTCGACCGTTTTGATCGCCGCGACGATGTCGTCCATTTTGGCCTGTGCGGCGTCGGGCGGCAGCTCCGTTCCCTCCACCACGACGTATTCGTCGCCGAAATTGACCGCCGGAGCGTCGGGCATATTTCCGCCCCACAGCAGCTGTTCAAAATCGCTGAAATCCTCTTCGGACAGCGGGGAAGCGTTTTCGTCGCCGCCGGTTTTCGCGGGCGCGTCGGCCGGAACGGATTCCGCGGCGGGTTCGGCGTTTTCCGTCGCAGGCGCGACGGGCGCGGGCAGAGGAATTTCAATCGTTCCCGTGAAATTTTCCAGCTTTTTCAATTCCTCCTGCACCAAAGCGGGCAGATTGGAAACCGCTTCGTTTTGTTTTGAAACCTTTTCATCGTCCATGGTCATTTTCCTTTCGCAATGAAAATCAACCGAAAAACCGTTTGGCCTTGGCGACCGCCGCGACGAATTTTTCAACGTCATCCGCCGTGTTGTAAACGCCCAAAGACGCGCGGACGGAAACGGAAACGCCGAACCGTTTGTGCAAAGGCTGGGCGCAATGATGCCCCGTGCGGACGGCGACCGCCTCTTGATCCAGCACCATGGCGATGTCCTGCGGGTGGGCGAAATCGGTGACAAAGCTGACGACGGCGGCTTTGTTTTTCGATGTGCCGATCACACGCACGCCGTCGATCGCGGCGATTTGATCCTGCATCATTTTACCCAAAGCGCGTTCGTGCGCGTCAATGGCGTCCATGCCGATCCGTTCGACGTAATCGACCGCCAATCCCAACCCGACCGCCTGCATGATCGCGGGGGTGCCGGCTTCAAACCGCGCGGGCGGTTCCGCCCAAGTGCTGCCCGAAAACGACACGGTTTTGATCATGTCGCCGCCGCCCTCGAACGGGGGCATGGTTTCCAAAACGGGCAGACGGCCGTACAAAACGCCGATCCCCGTCGGACCGTACAGCTTGTGACCGGAAAAGGCGTAAAAATCGCATCCGATGTCCCGCACGTCAACGGGCAGATGCGTCGCCCCCTGACACCCGTCGATCAAAACGACAGCACCCGCCTTGTGCGCCGCCGCCGTGATCTCTTTTACAGGGAAGACCGTTCCCAAAACGTTGGAAACGTGCGCGACGGAAACCAGCTTCGTTTTTTCGTTCAACAGTTTTAAGTACGCGCCGAAATCGAAATCGCCGTTGTCGTCAACGGGCGCGACGTTGATTTTAAACCCGACGCGGCTTTGCAAAATCTGCCACGGCACGATGTTGGAATGATGTTCCGCCTGCGACAGGATGATTTCGTCGCCCGCCCGCAAATTCGCCGCGCCCCAAGCATATGCGGCCAGATTGATCGAATCCGTCGCCCCGCGCGTGAACACGATTTCCTTGTCCGACGCGGCGTTGATGAAGTGTTGAACCTTTTTGCGGGCGTTTTCAAAATTGACCGTCGCCTTTTCGGACAATTCGTACACGCCGCGGTGAACGTTCGCGTATTCGTTCAAATACAGGCGTTTCATTTCGTCAATGACGCACAGCGGTTTTTGCGCCGACGCCGCGCTGTCCAAAAACACCAGCGGTTTGCCGTGAACACTCAGCGACAGGGCGGGAAAATCGGCGCGTATTTTTTCAACGTCAAAGCTCATTTCTTCAATCCCTCGTCCGCCAGACGTTCAAATTCCGCGCGGACGGATTCATCCTCGATCCCGTCCAGCACTTCGTTCAAAAACGCCGTCGTCAGCAGCGCGCGCGCGTCGGTTTCGTCAATGCCGCGGGTGCGCATATAGTACAGCTGATCCTGATTTAACGTGCCGATCGCCGACCCGTGGGCGCATTTCACGTCGTCGGCGTAGATTTCCAGCCGCGGCACGGCTTCAACCGTCGCATCGCGGGACAACAACAAAGCGCGGTGTTGCTGCGCGCCGTCGATTTCCTTTTTATCATACGGGATCAGGATGCCGCCTTGAAACGCGGCGTGACCGCGCCCGCCGACCGCGCCTTTGACCAGCTGGGCGGAAACGGTTTTGTCCGCGTTGTGCCGGACATCCGACGCGATCACCGATTTTTCGTCGCCGGACAGGATATAGACGACATCGCTGCGGCAATTCGCCCCCTCGCCCGCCAAATCGAACGACATCGACAAATCGCCGTTTCCCAGATGCAGCGTGACCAGTTCGTAGGCGGCGTTTTCCCCGATCCTGACCGTCAAAGCGTTGTCCGCGCCCCCGTGCAGGCGGTAATGTTTGACGCGCGCCCCCGCCTTGACGTCGATTTCCAACCTGTCCGCCAATTCCCGTTCGATGAAAACGGCGTTTTCGTTTTCCGCGACCGTCAGGCGTTCCCGTTTAACCAGCGTTTCCATTTTACGCGACCGCCTCTTTCACAAAGCCGGCAAAACCGTTCTTATCCACTTCATCCAACAATTCGACGCCGCCGTCGGCGACGACGCGCCCGTTCGCCAGAACGTGAACCTTGTCCGGCATGATCTGTTCGCGGATGAATTTGATGTTGTGCGAAATGACCAAGAACGACCGTTCCGGCGACCGCATGATTTTGACGCCGTTGCCCGCGACCTTGACCGCGTCAACGTCCATGCCGGAATCCATTTCGTCCAAAATGCAGAAATCCGGTTCCAGCATCGCCATTTGGAACGTTTCCAGCCGTTTCTTTTCCCCGCCGGAAAACCCGACGTTGACGGGACGTTTCAGCATTTCGTCCGACACGTTCAGCGCCTGCGCCCTGACCTTGATCCGCTTCATAAACCCGACGGCGTCCAGCTCTTTTTCCCCCGCGGCCTTGCGTCGGGCGTTCAGCGCGTATTTCATAAACGTCGCCATGGACACGCCGGGGATTTCGACCGGACTTTGAAAAGCCAGAAAAACGCCCAGACGCGCGCGTTCCTCGACATTCAGTTTCAGCAGGTCTTCGCCCTTGAACGTCACGGATCCGCCGGTGACTTCGTAATGCGGATTGCCGCACAGCACGTTTGAAAGCGTGCTTTTCCCCGACCCGTTCGGCCCCATGATGACGTGAACTTCGCCCGCGTCGATCGACAGCGACAGACCGTTCAAAATGGTTTTGTCACCGGCTTTGGCGCGCAGATCGTTGATTTCCAGCCAAGCTGTCATAATCGTATTCTCCTTTTTAACCGACGCTGCCTTCCAACGTCACGGCGACCAGACGCGTCGCTTCGACGGCGAATTCCATCGGCAGTTTTTGCATGACGTCCTTGCAGAACCCGTTGACGATCAAAGACACGGATTCTTCGGCGTTCAATCCCCGCTGACGACAGTAGAACAGCTGTTCGTCGCTGATTTTCGACGTTGTCGCTTCGTGTTCGACGGACGCCGTCGGATTGGAACTGAGCATACAGGGCAGCGTGTGCGCCCCGCATTGCGACCCGATCAGCAAGCTGTCGCATTGTGAAAAATTGCGGGCGTTTTCGGCGTTTTTGCCCATTTTGACCAACCCGCGATAGGTGTTTTGCGATTTTCCGGCGGAAATCCCCTTTGACACGATGGTCGAAGACGTGTTTTTCCCCAGATGGATCATCTTCGTTCCCGTGTCCGCCTGCTGATAATTGTTCGTGATCGCGACGGAATAAAACTCGCCGACCGAATTGTCGCCCATTAAAACGCAGGACGGATATTTCCACGTCACCGCGGACCCCGTTTCGACCTGCGTCCACGACAGCTTTGAATTCACGCCGCGGCACAGTCCGCGTTTCGTCACAAAGTTGTAAATGCCGCCCTTGCCGTCCTTGTCCCCCGGATACCAGTTCTGAACGGTCGAGTATTTGACCTCGGCGTCGTTCATGACGATGATTTCAACGATCGCCGCGTGCAGCTGGTTTTCGTCGCGCTGCGGGGCGGTGCATCCCTCCAGATAGCTGACATAGGAATTGTCGTCGGCGATGATCATCGTGCGCTCGAACTGTCCCGATTTTTTCGCGTTGATGCGGAAATAGGTGGACAGTTCCATCGGGCAGCGCACTCCTTTGGGAATATAGACGAACGTCCCGTCCGTGAACACCGCGGAATTCAGGCAGGCGAAAAAGTTGTCCGTATATGGCACGACCGACCCCAGATACTTTTTCACCAGATCGGGGTGGTTTTGCACGGCTTCGGAAATCGACGAAAAGATGATGCCCTGCTTGGCCAGCCGGTCGCGGAACGTCGTCGCGACGGAAACGCTGTCGAACACGGCGTCAACGGCGACGCCGGCCAGCACTTCGCGTTCGTGCAAAGGCACGCCCAGCTTTTCATAGGTTTTCATCAGCTCCGGATCTATTTCCGTTTTCTTGTCCGTTTTCGGCGCGGCGTAATAATAAATGTCCTGATAGTCGATCGGCGGATATTCGACCTTCGCCCACCGCGGTTCCGTCATGGTCAGCCAGTGGCGGTAGGCTTTCAACCGGAAATCCAGCAGCCATTCGGGTTCGTTTTTCTTGGCCGAAATATAGCGGATGATGTCTTCGTTCAGCCCTTTCGGCGCCGTTTCCGCGTCGATGTCCGTTTCAAACCCGTAATGGTACGTGTCCGAAACGGCTTCCAAAGCCGAAACCTTGTCCTGCGTCATTCCCGTTCCTCCGATCAAGGGGGTAAAATAACCTGATTCGCGCGGATCGTACAACACTTTTCCGCGCCTAGTGTTATATAGTCCATGTCTTTAAAAAAAGCACCTTTTTTTTCCGAACCGGACGATTGGTGTCACAAAAATGAAACGATCGTTTGAAAAATGTTGCGTACGTCACTTAAAAAATGATAAAATTCAACAACATAAAATATCCAAGCGTTTATGGGGTGGAAAATGCAAACAGAATCGTTTTTACCGGCGTCCGTCGCCGTGGTTTTGTGTGTTGTTTTGGCGGCCGGATTGGTTTTCGCCGTGTGCCGCGTGTTCAATTTGCGCGCGAAACGGGCGGCGTTGAAAGAAAAGGTCGTCGAGCTGCAAAACGCGCTGATTCTGTGCCAGAAAGAGCTGGAGGATATGAAAAAGGAAAAGCATCGCCAGATGGATCCCTACTCCTCCAAAAACACGAAAAGCCTGTTTGTCTGTCTGGACAAGGACGGCGTCATCCGCTCCATCAACGATTACGCCTGCGAACTGTTCGGATACGACCGTGAAGAGCTGGTCGGCAAAAACATCATCGGTTCCATTGTTCCGGCCAAGGATTCGCACGGGCAGACTTTGACGAATCTGGTCGAACGCATCAAAAACAACCCGCGCCTGTATCTGGACAACGAAAACGAAAGCGTTTGCAAAGACGGGCGGAAATGCTGGATTTCATGGACGAACCGGATCGTGTACGCCCCCGACGGTTCGCTGCAGGAAATCCGTTCCGTCGGTTTCGACATCACGCCGCGCAAACAAATGGAAGAGGAATTGCGCCAAATGACCGTCATCGACCCCGTGACGGGTGTTTTGAACCGCCGCCAGTTCTTGGAGGACGGGGCGAAGGAAATGAAGCGCGCGCGCCGTTACAAACGCGATTTGTCCGTTTTGCTGATGACGATCGACCGGTTTGAATCGCTGAACACGGAACACGGCCCCGCTTTCGGCGACGAAGCGATTCGCGTCGCCGTGACGGCGTGCCAGAATTCGATCCGCGATTCGGATTATCTGGGGCGGCTGGCCGACATCGAATTCGCCATTTTGCTGCCGGAAACCCCGCTGGAGGGGGCGAAGATCGTCGCCGAACGCATCCGCGGCGAAGTCATGCATTCCGATTTGATGGTCGAAAACGTCAAAATCGCCGTCACGACCAGCATCAGCATCGCCGCGCGCACGGACGCCGACGAAACGATCGACTCCGTTTTGCTGCGCGCGTTCAACTCCCTGCGCACCAGCAAGGCGCGCCAAAACAACATCGCCGTCGCCGAATGACGCGATTTTCACCCGAACATCAAAGCCGGACGCCATGTCCGGTTTTTTTTGTGCATATTTACGGATTTCAAAGAAAACATAAAAGCCGTTCTTCATACTTTACAGTATGAACGAACGTTGCTTGATTGCCTATGTATTCAGTATATCCCCCTTTGGTAAACAAACCTTTAACCGCCAAACGGGCTTCAGCCGCCGTGTTTTTTGTCCACCGCATCCCCGCGCGCCACTGAAAACAATATTTTATTCTGGACAAAAAGACAAAACAGGCCTAAACTGCCCGTAAACATTCGGAAAGGACGGTTTTTCATGGAATACATTCACGCCAAACGCAAACACAAGAGCAAAGGGGCTTCCGCTTTTCAGGAAAACGCCGGCGTCGTCAAACGCGATATGGAGGTCGTTTTCAAATGGGTTCCCGTGCAGGGCGTCCGCCTGTCCGCCGCGGCGAACCGCGCGGTGTACGAGGAATACAAAGAGGAACGCCCCCGTTTGTTAAAGGAAACCGTCTATAATCCCGACGGATCGGAAAACAAGGAGGGCATCTCCCGCCTGCGTCAGGCCGGATTGAACGACAAGGCCATTTACGAAGTCATCGGCAAGGGCAGAACGCCGAACGGGTACAACTATCACCACCTGTTCCCGCGCGCGATCAGCGGTTCGTTCAAAAACGGCGTGCAGATCGGCGATGAAAAGCTGTATTCCATTCACGATTGGCGCTGCATGATGCCGCTGTCCAACGCGAACAGATGCGACATCCACAAAAACGTCCACGCCGCGATGGACGAACGCAACGGCGCCCTGCCCGAACGCGAAGGCGCCAAGATGACGTACGACATCGCCATGCCTTTGACGGCCAAGGAATATGAAATGTACAAACAGAATCCCGCGTCCGTCAAAGCCGAACTGCTGATCGTCACGGCCAATTCGTATCAAACGGTTGACCAGCGCGGCAAAGGCGGCAATGCGCTGGCTATGGCGGCCGTCAAAATGAAAGCTTTACAGCGCTGATATTTTTTCATTCTTTTGACAAAGGCGATCCATCCGGATCGCCTTTTTGCTTGCCTGATTTTTTTATCGGGGATAATATGTAACCGCGTTTGTGAAATGACGAACGCAGGGCGTCAGAAACCCTTTTGAGATAGTCGCCTTGTGTATGGCGACTGATAAATCATACGCCGAATCTGTCCTTAATCGGGCGGATTTCGGTGAATAAGGCTGTACGCTGAATAAGCCGAGCCGTCTTATCTCAAACGGTTTCTGAAAATCCGCCCACCTGCAAAGGTGGGTATTTTCATACAAGGAAAGGATTTCAGAAATGAAAAAATTGTTAAAACCGCTTTTATTCATCGTTTGCGCGCTCTGTTTTGCCCAAGCAGCAAAAGCGGATACATATGTCAGCGGTTATTACCGCAGGAACGGAACATACGTCGCGCCGCATTACCGTTCCGACGCGAACAACACCAAACGCGACAACTGGTCAACTGTGGGAAACGTCAATCCCTACACGGGACGGGCGGGTACAAAAACCTATGACAGCTACAACAACTACGGTAACAGCTACAGCAACTACGGCGGACGTTCTTCGGGATATTCGCAAATCGGCAGTTTTTCGGGCAACGGAAACAGTTTGCGCCGATCCAACCGCCTTTATTGATTATACGGCAAAAGCCCCCGAAAAATCGGGGGCTTTTCATTTTGTTTATTTCTTTTTCGGCAAAGGCAAAGGCGACACCTTGACGCGTTCGGGGAACATATCAATCTGGCGGATGTCTTTGTAATCCTCACATTCCTCGGATTCCGTGCAGCGCTGGATGACCGTCACGCGCGAATCCGGTTCCGCGCCGCGAATGTCCATAATCGTTTTATAGCCGCGCATCACTTGGATCGTGATCAGGATGTACGCGCTCATTTTCTTGCGGTTGCGGGGGTTGATGCGGATTTCGTAAATCCCCTCGGCCTGCGCGGGCGGTTTTCCGGACAGCGTGATCGTTTTGGAATCAAAGAACATCCACGGCAGCAGCGGACGCCCGTCGCGCATGGTCGCCGTATATGCGACCGGTTCGCCCAAATCGGCTTCGGCGAACGTGTCAGCCGGAACGATCATGACAAAGCGCGCGTCTTCCGTAACCCGCTGCATCGGCAGGCTGGCGTTGATGAAAACGGGCGGGCGGCGCATCGGCACGGGCGGCAGACGGGGATAATCCTCGTTCGTAAAGCGTCCCATGTTCCACGCCGTCATCACGCGTTCCAACGCGCGCGAAATCGCCCCGACATCGTTGGACGCGAAATCTTCGGGCAGCGGGTCGAGCCCCAGCGTGACAAAAACCGCGCCGGTCGCGTCCTGCAATTCGGCGAAGTTCATCGCCGTTCTTAATTTGGCGAACAGCGCGCGGGCGGCGGACGCGACCTTGTCGGCTTCGGCGACCACGTCCGTTTCGGCGTTTTCGGACGCCTGCTGCGCCAGTTTTTGAGCAACGTCGGAAATTTCAACGCTGAGCTGATAGGTTTCCTTCGCCCCCTGATAACGTCCCCAACCGACGTGGGTTTGCGTCAAAACCGTCATGGCGATCACCTGCCGGTTCAGGTTGTCCACGGCTTCTTTCACCTCGCCGCGCGACAGAATCTGCTGCATCCGCGCGGGGTTCAACAAATTCCACCCCAGCTGGGCGGCCGCCTGCAGCCACGAATTGTTCGACAGGAAATCGTCGCTGTCGTAATTGGCCGACACCGAAACGTTCAGCCCCGGCAACAGTTTCAGCAACGCCTTTTTCGCCGCCAGCCGCGTGTTTTGCAGCTTGTAATCCTCTTCGCGCAATTCCGGCCGGTTCATCAGCGCCAACCATTCCAGCCTGTCCAGACTGGCGCGGATTTCCGGCAGGACAAGGTTGCCGTCCTCGGCGCCGACCAGCCGGTAGCGCGTCCCCGGTTTCAAATTCATCAGCGACGCCAGATATTCGCGCGACAGCATCAGCTCTTTTTTCATCTCGCTCAAATCGCGCATCGTTTCCATCAGCCCCATCTGGTAATTCAGCAGGGCGGAAGATTTGGACGGCCGTTCCTTTTCCATCGCGCGCAGGTTTTCCAGAACGAACGTCGCCTCTTCCATCAAATCGTCCACCTCGGGGGTCAGCCGTTCGGCCGCCAAAGCGCGCCAATACGCGGCGCGCACGTCCTGCAGCAGCGCCTGCACCTGTTTGCGGCGCTGTTCCTTGGCGATCAAAATGTTGTTGGCGTCCTGTTTCGCCTGATAATAGCTGACGCCGAAATCCAGAACGTTCCAGCTGATCTTGGCGTTCGCGATGCCGCTTGATTTCGCGCCGTACGCCCGCGCGTCGTTATCCGTCACGCCGTTCTGCATGGATTTGGACACGACGGCTTCGTATTCGGTGCGCGCCGAATACCCCGCGCCGGCGGAAACCTGCGGCAGCATATCCAGCGATGTCAGGTTGTACTGCTTTGTCGCCAAAGCGGTCTGCATCATTTTCAAACGGACGTTCAGGTTGTATTTCAACGCCCGCGCCATAACGTCGTACAGCGTCATGGGCTTGACAATTCTTTGCGATTGCTGGTCTTGGAACATTTCGCGCACGTCGCGATCGACGCGGACGGCGCGTTCCCAATCGCTGAGCGGTTCGGGTTCGACGGAACACGCGCCAAGGATCAGCGCCGCCGCGGCCGCCGTTAAAAAGGACGTTCTTTTCCACATTTTCTTTTGCGCCGAAAAGCCGAGAGGGAGTTTGTTTTTCATTTTGCGTCCTTAACCTTGTCGCTTGTCAAAAAATCGTTCAGCCGTTCCAGCAGCGCCTTTCTTCTGACATCCGGATCTGACGAGTAAATCTGGCCTTTTTTCCCGTGCCTGTCAAGCAAAGAGAACACCTTGACCTTTTGTTCCGCGCCGCGCCGCCGCACGCCGTACAGGGCGTCTTCGTCGCTGTGAGCCATGGAAACGCCGGACGCCATGTCGATGATGTCGTCGATCAGCAAAGACATCAGCACTTCCTCCGTTTCCTGCGCCTGACGCGTTTCGCCCGCCTCCCATTGGTTGATATTCTGCGCCGCGTCCAGCGTTTGATCAGAAAAATCGCCCTCGTCAATCGCTTTAAAGGTGGCAAACGACCGTTTTTCCGTAACGGCCATATCGTCCGTCGCGTAATCGGCGGCGACATCCGCCGCGGCCGTTTCCGGCAGGGCTTTCCAGAACGCCTCCCACAACATCAGACGTTCGGGCAGACGGTTGGCGTTTTTCTGTTCCAAACCGGCCTGAAAGCGCGCGTAACGATTGTCCTGATAGGCCAAATCGGAAACCGTGTTTTCCTCCGCCTGTTTGACGACAAAGATCATTTCGTTCAAATCGCCGGTCAGGTACGCCCATTCGGAGCTGGGGTTTTCTTCGGTGATCCGGCGGAAATCGCGCAAGCTTTCCTCGTTGTCCATCTGGATGCTCAGCGTGTTGATCTGTTCCAGCGTCGGCGCGTGCAAAATGAACGCGTCCAGAAAAGCGTCGCGGAAAGCGTCCGATTTCATATCGGTTTCCCAAATCTGCGGCACGGGGCGGTTTTGCAGCCACGGGCGGCTGAACACCTTGGCCGTTGAATACGCGTTGTCCGCCGGATTCAAAAAAACGCCGGCGCCCGCCCGTTTCATCGGCGTCACGCCCGAAAAAACAGCAGCCGAAAAGGCAAACAGCAGGAAAGGCAGGCTTTTTTTTGCGATCAAATCCGTCAACTTTCAAAAAACGCGTTTCATCTGAAAATATTTTTTCAGATAATAGCTAAAAAAAGGTATAAGAAAAAGGAAAATTGGATTCTTTAATTCGGAGGGTACGACCATGGCTGAAACGGCACCGCGCGGCGAACGGCTGAACATCGGATTGTTCGGCAGACGAAACGTCGGAAAATCTTCGTTATTGAACGCGTTGTGCGGACAATCGGTGTCCATCGTGTCCGACACGGCGGGAACGACGACGGACGCCGTTTCCAAAATTTACGAACTGATCCCCGTCGGCCCCGTCACTTTTTTCGACACGGCGGGCATCGACGACACCGGTGATATCGGCGAATTGCGCGTTCAGGCGACGCGCAAAGTGATGAACAAGGCCGACATCGCCCTGTTGGTGACGGACGAAACGGGCGTCGGCGCGTATGAAAAAACGCTGATCGACACGATGACGGCGTTGAAAATCCCGTTCATTCTGGTCGTCAACAAAAGCGACAGAGCACGCCCCGAAACCGGCGCCGTCCCCTGCCCCGTCCTGTCCGTTTGCGCGAAAACCGGCGAAAACATCGAAGAATTGAAACAGCTGATCAAAGACACCGTCCCCGATCATTTGAAAAACGCGCCCGCTTTGGTGCGCGATTTGATACGGGCGGGACAAACCGTCGTCTGCGTCGCGCCGATCGACACTTCCGCGCCCAAAGGCCGCCTGATCCTGCCGCAAGTGCAGGTCATCCGCGACATTCTGGACGCGCGCGCCTACGCTTACGTCGTGCAAAACGATCAGGACTTTTTAAACGTGAACGCCGGATTGAAAACGCCGCCCGCTTTGGTGGTCACGGATTCCCAGCTGATCAAATCCGTGGCGGCCGCCGTTCCGGACGACATCCCTCTGACGACTTTTTCAACGCTGTTCGCGCGGTACAAGGGCGATTTGAAGATTCTGCTGGACGGCGCGCGGAAATTGCGCGAATTGCGGGACGGCGACGCCGTTTTGATCGCCGAAGCCTGTTCCCACCATGTGCAGGACGACGACATCGCGCGCGTGAAAATGCCCGCGCTGATTAAAAAGGCGACCGGCAGGGATATCCGCTTTGAATGGTCGGCCGGCGTCGATTTCCCGGCCGATTTGCGCCGGTTCAAGGTCGTCATCCATTGCGGCGGGTGTATGCTGTCGCGTTTGGAAACGCTGCGCCGGCTGAACGAATGTGTGCGCTGCGGCGTTCCCGTTACGAATTTCGGAATGGCTCTGTCCGCGATGCAGGGCGTCCTTGACCGCGTTGTCCGGCCGTTCGGGGTGTGATATGAAAACCGCGATTTTCTTTCTTTTTCCCCTGTTGACCGCCGGATGCGCGCTGTTTTCAACGCCGCAGCGGCCGTTTTACGAAAAAGAGTACGCCCTGCCCGTCGAAGCGCGCGAATGGGCGAAAACCGCGCCGCTGAAAGATTTGTGCCAAGGGACGAAAAACTGGCGCCACGAACACATCCGCGACGCCGCTTTGAACGAAATCCACGCCCGCGGCATCGACACGCGTGAATGTTACCGCACCGGCATGGAATTGACACCGTAGGAGGAAACACCGCTATGTCTTGGTTGGACGAAGCGCGCCAAAAAGCGGCGCAGATGCAGAAAAACGAAGTCGGAACGGGATTTTCGCCGGACACGCCCGACGGCCGCGAACGGCTGGAACGCCGGTTGAAAATGTTGTACGACAACGCGACGGAACGCGAAATCGCCAAAGCGGTTGACGACGCGATCGACCGTTTTTCCGCCCCGTTTGACGAAAAGGCCTTTATGGATTTTTTGCGCGTAAAATTGGAAGATTGACGAGAATCCTGTATTGATTTTTTCCGCAAGATGTTGGAAAATATAGCGTTTGCAATCAGGAGGGGGTTGTCAAATGGGTACTCTGTCAGATCTGTTTTCCGGAAAAAAACATAAAGAGGCTTTGGATCATCTGAAAAACAAAGCGGCACTCTTGACCGTTGCGGGCGCGACTTTGTTTGTAACGGCCGGCGCGTCAAGATCGGGCGGATACAGCGACGTTCGAGAACCCGTTAAAAAAGAGGCCGTTCAAAAAAAGGATTTGCCGCAAACGCGAACGGATTCCGTCGTAGCGAAATTCAACGACTACCGTTTGAAACACGCCGCTGAACGGATGATGAAAACGCCGACGGGTTCTGCCGTCCTCAAAGAATTGACGAAAAAGGAGATCCCCGTCGAAGTCACGTCGGAAATCAGCCCCGATCTGGGCGGAGCATACTATCCGGATATGAAAAAGATCCTGATCAACCCCGAATGTTCGGACGATCTGATCGCATCCATTTTGGTGCACGAAGGGTCGCACGCCCTGCAAGCCGCGAACGGATGCCGGTTGGGGCCGCATTTGAACGCGCAATCCTATTTCACCATGAACAAGGCGATGGAAGCGGACGCAATGAAAAATCAACTCTTCGCCGCCGCCGAATTGAAATCGGCGGGGGACGCATCCGTTTACGACGCTTTTGCCCGCGAACACGGGAAACTTGTCAAATCATACGAAGGATTTTGCAAACAATTCGGCGAACAGCGGGATTCCGTCGCAAAGCACACAATGCTGGCTTATTACAATAACCGCGCATATATCAAAACATACGAAAACCGGTATGTTGACGCTTTGAACGCGTTTTTCAAAGCCGGCAAAAAAAAGGAAAACGGCACGGTCGGGCTGTTCCATTTCGACTATCCCGCCGCGGAAATCATCAACCGCGTCTGCCGGTTGGACGGCAAATGCTATATGGCCGCCGCGGATACGGTTTTTCTGCAGGACAGCGCGCGCAACTATGTGTCGAAAAGCACCTATAACAGTTTGGAAAAGCTGTCGAAAAAACACGCGGAAACCCTGCCGCCCTCCTCCGCCCTTGCAAAGCCCGACACGTCGTATCAAAAATTTTATGTCGTCGATTTGAACGGCAAAGTCCTGCGCGCGCCCGAAAAAAGCGTTCCGTCGGAACAAAAACATTCCGCCGTTTCCCAAACGACCGTCGCCGGAATGATTAAAAACGGCGGGCGTTGATTTTTCCCGAACCGGATTTAGAAAGAGCCGCTGTTTGTTCAGCGGCTCTGTTCATTTCACCCCGCGACGCAGCAACATCCGTCGGCGGACAGCTTCATATCGTCCGGACAGGAAATGACCGTGCCCGTTTTTCCGGAATCAACGGTGACGCATTTTCCGTTTTTCAGTGTGTAGCCGCTTTTGCACGCCGTGCAGACCGACGACGACGAACACGCGGAACAGTTGGCGGGACAAGTGACGGAAGCGGTCGTTTTGCGTTCACATCTATAGTATGAAATTGATGTGTAACTGCTTCCGTCATAGCTGCTTGTCGTGGCTTTTTTCAATTCATATCCGCTGTTGCAGGAATCGCACGAACCAAGTGTGCTGTTTGCATAGGAATGAATTTCCCCTTTCTCTTCGTCCCAGTATTGACAAGTCGTCCAATAACGGACGCCGCTGCAGGATGAACATCCGCTTGGGCAGGAAACGCAACGCTCGGCACTAAAACCGCTGTTGTCACCGCAAGATTCAGCCGCCGAATAATACTGTCCCGAACTGCACGACAGCGCCTTTGCTTCCGCCGCGAACAGTAAAAACAGGCTGAATATCAATAAAAATCTTTTCATAGCTCCCTCCTTTTTCAGGCAAAAGAAAAACCGCCTGAAACAAGCGGTTCGGGGAGTTAGAACAATCAACTGTTGCGGTGATTCCCTTTGACCTTTAAAGCGGCACCGCGAACGGCGCGCTTCTGAACATACGCCAAAAGCTCCCCGTTCCACCAAAGGAAATCGGGGATAATGTCCCGCCTCCGCCAATCTCGCGGAAACGGTAACGGCGCCCTATCGCGGCACCGGCAACAGTAAAGAGCTGTTCTAAGGCTCCGCACCTCTTTTTCAGGTACTTGGCGCACCGGAACATCCGATACGCTTGGATTAAGGATAGCCGTTCACCGCCGCGTTTGGCAAGATGTTTTTACAAGCAAAAACGCCCCGCTGTCGTCAACGGGGCGTTTTCATATTCGATGAACGTTATTTTTTCGCGGCGATGACCGTTTGACCGTTCATGTATTTCCGCAGTGCTTCGGGGATCAGAACCGATCCGTCCGCCTGCTGATAGTTTTCCATCACGGCGATCATGCAGCGGCCGACCGCGACGCCCGACCCGTTCAGGGTGTGGACGAAACGCGTGCCTTTCTGCGCCTTGCTTTTGCAGCGGGCGTCCATACGGCGCGCCTGAAAATCCCAGCAGTTGGAAACGCTGGAAATTTCGCGGTATTTGTTCTGACCGGGCATCCAGACTTCCAAATCGTGGGTTTTGCGGGACGAAAATCCCATATCGCCCGCGGACAGGCACATCACGCGGTACGGCAGGTTCAGGCCTTTCAGCACGTCTTCGGCGCAGTTGGTCATATATTCGTGTTCTTCCCACGATTTTTCCGGCGTGGTGATCGCGACCATTTCCACTTTGTAAAACTGGTGCTGGCGGATCATGCCGCGCGTGTCCTTGCCGGCCGCGCCCGCTTCGGAACGGAAGCACGGGGTCAGCGCCGTCAAACGCAGCGGCAGGCTGTCTTCGTCCAACGCCTTGCCCGCGACAAAGTTCGTCAGGCTGACTTCCGCCGTCGGGATCAGCCAGTAATCGTCCGTCGTGTGATACAGGTCTTCGGCGAATTTGGGCAGCTGCGCCGTGCCGTACATCGCGGAGCTGTTGACCATCAAAGGCACTTCCATTTCGGTGTAGCCGTGCTTTTCACGGTGCATATCCAGCATATACTGCGCCAAAGCGCGTTCCAAACGCGCCAGATCGCCCAGCAGATAAACAAAACGCGCACCGGACACTTTGGCAGCCTGATCGAAATCCATCAATCCCAGTTTGGCGCCGATTTCGTCGTGTTCCAACGGTTTGAAATCGAATTCGCGCGGTTCGCCCCAGCGGCGAATCTCGCGGTTCGTCGTGTCGTCCAATCCGTCGGGGATATCGTCGGCGGGACGGTTCGGCAACGTTTTCAGAACGGCGTCGATCTTGTCGCACAACGCGCAAACGTCTTCTTCGGCGTCGGCCATGCCGCGTTTCAGCGCGCCGACTTCGTGCATCAGGACATCCGCGTCGCCGCCGGCCTTTTTCACTTCGGCGACCTGACGGGACAATTCGTTGCGGCGCGACTGCATTTCCTGCAAATCGGTCTGCGCGGCGCGGTATTTGCGGTCCAGTTCCAAAACTTCGGCGGAACGGGGCTGCTGCCCGCGGCGTTCCAACCCCTTGTCAAACAATTCGGGATTTTCCCTGATCCATTTAATGTCGTACATGGTATCTCCTAGCAGAAAGAAAATTTACTTACTTATAGCCCTGATCTTTTTTGTTTTCAAGCGATTGAATGTACCAAACGGAACTTTCGTACAAAAACAAAAGCGGCAGCGCCAAGGCAAACTGGCTGACGATGTCGGGCGGCGTCAAAACCGCGGCGGCGACAAAGATGAAAACGATCGCGTAACGCCGGAAATCCCGCAGGTTTTGCGCGCAAATCACCCCCATGCGCCCCAAAACCGCCAGCACGACCGGCAGCTGGAAACTGAACCCGAACGCCAGAATCAGGCCGGTCAAAAAGGACAGGTATTCACTCAGCCGCGCTTCCAAAACGACCGGCAGAGCGTTGTTCGCGGCCGCCAGCTGTTGAAACGACAGCAGGAATTTAAACGCGACGGGCATCAGGCCGAAAAACACGAACACCCCGCCCGCGACGAACAAAACGGGGGACACGATGAAAAAGGGTCGGATCGCGCCGCGTTCGGACGGATAAAGCCCCGGCGCGATAAACCGCCACGCCTGAAACGCCGCGAACGGAAACGTCAGAACAACGGCGGCGAAAGCCGACAGTTTCAAATGCGTGACGAACCCTTCGGCCAAACCGGTGAAAATCAGCCTTTGCGACCCGCCCGTCTGTTCCATCGCGCGCGCCAAAGGATACATCAAAACATCCAATATCCGGCCGGCGAACGGGTAACAGCACAAAAAGGCGGCGACGAAAAACAAAAACGATTTCAGTACGCGCGAACGCAGTTCGGTCAAATGGCCGACCCACGTCATCATTTTTTCGGGATCCGATTTTTCACCGATGCGCGCGTCGGGCGGGAAAACTTCATTTTCCATCCGTTTTTTCATCCTTTTCTTCACGCTTTTCCGCCAAAGTTTCGTTCAGCTTCGCTTCGGCTTTCGCGGCGATCCGGTCGGCATCATACATAGTATCATCAATGACTTGCGACACGTTTCTAGCAAACCGGTTTAACTTTCTGTACACGCGGCCGCACACGCGCAAAACCTGCGGCAGCTGTTGGGGGCCGACCACCAGCAGCGCGACGAACAGGATGACGACAAATTCCGTCGAACTGATGCCGAACACGGATCAGGCGTCCTTGGACGGATCGTTTTCGGCGGGTTTGTTTTCCGGTTCCTTGTCCTCGTTCAGCCCCTTTTTAAACGAGCTGACGCTTTTGCCCAAATCCTCGGCCAAAGCGGGCAGTTTGCCGCGGCCGAACAGCACCAAAACGATCAGCAGAATGACCAACAGCTGGAAAAAACCGATACTCATGCCTTTTTCTCCTTGTATCAAACCGAACAATCCGGCGAAAAAATAGGTCAGCTTTTGAACGCTGAACGCCAGAAAACGGGAAACGAACGCGAAATCCCTTCCCGTATAGTCACCCAAAAGCGGCAAAAAAATCAACAGCAAAGCGATGACGCCGAACCCGTATTTTTCCGTGCGCGCAAACCGGATCGCTTGGCGCATCGGCAAAATCCCCGTCAATATCCGCCCGCCGTCCAACGGCAAAACGGGAAGCAGGTTGAATGTCATCAGCGAAAAATTGAACAGAACCGCATTCAGCAGCATCCGGACAACCGCGGGCGCGGCCGAAAAGGCGGCGTTTTGCATCACACCCAGCGCGGCCAGAGCCGCCAAAGCCAAAACGAAATTCATCGCGGGTCCCGCCATGGCGACCCAAACCATATCCCTTTTCGGATTTTTCAGGCGGGAAAAATCGACCGGAACGGGTTTCGCCCATCCGAAAACAAACGGCGAATGTGACAACACCAAAGTCAGTGGAAACAACACCGTTCCGACGGGCTCAACGTGCCGCAGCGGATTTGGCGTCAGCCGCCCCGCGTCCCGTGCCGTCGGATCGCCGAAACGCAACGCGGCGAACCCGTGCGCCATTTCGTGCAGGACGACGCCCAAAACGACGGGAACCGCCCATTCCAATGTTGACAGCAGCGCGGCCGCGTCCATTTACGCCACTTTTCCCAACAGCCAGCTTCTGGCCGCTTCGTAATCGAAATCCGCCGCGTGTTCGACGGCCTGCTTGCGCATTTCCTGCCCGCGGACGAAACGTTCCATCGCGCGCGCGGACAGCGGTTCGACGGCCGAAGCGATCATGTCCATTTCGTCCATGTCGCCGTTGCAATGCAAAACGGCGTCGCATCCGGCGGCCAGAGCCTCCGTCGTCAAATCGGACAGCGTGCCGGACAGCGCTTTCATCGACAAATCGTCGCAGATCAGGAAACCTTTGAACCCGATTTCGCCGCGGATCACGTCCTGAATGACCTTTTCGGACAGCGACGCGGGTTTGTGTTCGTCAAGGGCGGTGTACAAAACGTGCGCCGTCATCCCCCACGGGGCGGACGCCAAGTATTTAAACGGCTGGAAATCCGTCTGTCGCAGCGTTTCCAGATCGGCGTTGACGACCGGCAGTTCAAAATGACTGTCAACGATCGCGCGGCCGTGTCCGGGCATATGCTTGACGACCGGCAGGACGCCCTCTTCCATCAGCCCTTCGCAAATGGCCGCGCCCAAGGCGCCGACCGTGTGCGGGTTGCGGGCGAACGTCCGGTCGCCCAAAATCTTTTCGTTCGATCCTTCGACGGGAACGTCCAACACAGGAGCGCAATCGACGTTGATGCCGATTTGGCGCAGATCACGCCCCATCAGACGCGCCGTGCCGTGCGCCGCTTTCAACGCGGCCAAAGCGCCGTGTTCGTACATATCGCCGTACATCTGCACGGGCGGATATTTCTGCCAATAGGACGATTTCAACCGCGAAACGCGGCCGCCTTCCTGATCAATCAAAACGGGGGCGTCGTCGCGGCCGACCGTTTCACGCAAAGACTGCACCAGCGTTTTCAGCTGCTCCGGCGTCGCGATGTTGCGTGAAAACAAAATGAAGCCAAGCGGATTGACGCGCTCGAAAAACTCTTTTTCCTCGTCGGTCAGAGCCAAACCGGAACAGCCGAACACTACGGCTGAAGGATATTCATTTAACAACGAAACACTCCTGCTTTTTCTTTTTCAGTTGATCGCACAACGCCTTCGCGTCGTCCCGTTTGTCGAAACGCCCGACGCGCAAACGGTAAAACGTGCCGTTCGTCACGACCGTTTTGGATATGGCGTGCGGCATGGACGCGATGATTTCCTTGTGTTTTTTCGACAAACGCTTCCATTCGCTTTCCGCGGCCTGTTCGGTGCGGGCGGAAACCAGCTGGACGGCATAGGAAACGGCGGGCTGAACCGGCTTTGTTTCCGGCAACGGCGTTTTTTCAGCCTTCTTTTCCGCCGGTTTTTCGATCTGTTTTTCCGCCGGTTTTTCTTTTTCCGCAACGATAGGTTCAGGTTCGGGCGTCACCGTTGCGGCGGCGGTTTCCTTAAACATCACCTCGACCGGCGTGCCGTCCTCTTCATACACGACGGCCGTGGCGGGCGCGGACGTTTCCTGCGCCGCCAGATCCGTCACCAACGCGGCGATGGCGTCCGGTTCCTGTTCCTGCGCGGGCGAAACGGGCTTTTCCGCGGGGGGCAGCAGCCGTTCGACCGGCAATTCCGTATTGCTTTGGCGCAAACGTTCATACACCAGCTTGTCACGGTTCGGAACCTCCATCCCCCCCGGCGTGTCGGGTTTCATGCCGTCCATCGACCGGTCGGCGCGAATGACGGGCAAATCGCCGCTGTCCGCCCCGTAATAAACGGAAACGTATTTGCCGAACGTCAGGCATCCGACGCCCGCGGCGATCAGCACGCCGATCGAAACGCCGATCAGGATCGCGGGGCGTTTTTTGCGCTGTTCCATTCTTTCTTCGCGAAACGAGGAAAGGATGTCTTCCTGCGACGTGTCCGTTTCATCCGTTTCCGGCGTTTGAATCATTTACATCTCCTGTGCGGGAACGACGCCGAAAACGGCCAGTCCCGATTGAACGACAAGGGCGGCCGCCTCGACCAAAGCCAGACGCGCCATGGACAGCTCCGGTTTGCCGGATTCCAAAAAGCGCAGCTCCGTATTGTCGCGCCCTTTGTTCCACAACCCGTGGAACGCCGCGGCCGTATCGTTCAGATAGTACGCGATGCGGTGCGGTTCGTGCGCCGCCGCCGCGATTTCGATCTGACGCGGAAAATCGGCCAGCTGGCGGATTAAAGCGATTTCCGCTTCGTCTGTCAACAACGAAAAATCGGCGCCGGCCAAAGCGGACAGGCTCAAATCCCGATCGGGGAACATTTCCGCGGCGCGGCGGCGGACGGAACAGGCGCGCGCATAGGCGTAGTTCACATAGAAAACGGGGTTGTCCTTGGACTGTTCCTTGACCTTTTCCACGTCGAAATCCAGATGCGCGTCGTTTTTGCGCGTCAGCATGATAAAGCGCATCACGTCCTTTCCGACCGCATCCACCATGTCGCGCAAAGTCACAAACCGCCCCGCGCGTTTCGACATTTTCATCGGTTCGCCGTCGCACATCAGGTTGACCATCTGGCACAGTTTGACATCCAGCTTGCCTTTGCCGTCGGTCAGCGCCTTGATCGCGGCGGTCATGCGCTTGACGTATCCGGCGTGATCCGCGCCCCAAACGTCGATCATATCGGTAAACCCGCGGCGGTATTTGTCCAGATGATACGCCATGTCGGACGCGAAATAAGTCTGAAAACCGTTGGATTTTTTCAAAGCGCGGTCAACGTCGTCACCGAACAGCGTCGCTTTGAACAGCGTTTGGGGATGCGGTTCGTAATCTTCGACGATTTTGCCTTTGGGCGGTTCCAAAACGCCTTCGTAAATCAAGCCCTTGGCGCGCAAAAATTCGATGACCTCGTCGATTTTGCCGGATTCGACCAAAGCGCGTTCGGATGAAAACACGTCGAATTTGATGCCCAAAGCGGCCAGATCGGCGCGGATCATATCCATCATTCTGTCAATGGCGAACGTGCGGAACTCTTTCAGCCATTCGGATTCGGGCTTGTCCAGCCACTTGTCGCCGTCGCGTTCGGCCAACGCCTTTCCGACGGGGATCAGATAATCGCCGGGGTACAGGCCTTCGGGGATTTTGCCGATGTCTTCGCCCAGCGCCTCTTTATACCGCAGGTACGCCGACCGCGCCAGCACGTCAACCTGCGCGCCCGCGTCATTGATATAGTATTCGCGGGTCACGTCATAGCCCGCCTTTTCCAGCAAAGACGCCAAAGCGTCGCCGAACACCGCCCCGCGGCTGTGTCCGATGTGCATGGGGCCCGTCGGGTTGGCGGAAACGAATTCGACGTTTTTCTTCCGCCCTTTGCCCATATCCGAATCGCCGTATTTTTCCCCCTGCGACAGGATGTCTTTCAAACAGGCGTCCCAGAACACCTTTGACAGGCGCATATTCACAAATCCGGGGCCGGCGATTTCAACGGCGTCAACGATCGGCAGGCTTTGCAGCTCGGCCGCCAGAATTTCGGCGAATTCGCGCGGTTTCATCCCCGCCTGCCCCGCCAGCACCATGGCGGCGTTCGTCGCGGCGTCCCCGTGGGCGGCGTCGCGCGGCGGTTCGGCGACCAAACGCGCCGTGTTCAATCCGGACGGCAGCTTTCCCGCCTGTTCCAAATGTTCCAGCGCGTCGATAATGTTGTTTCTGATCTGTGTAAAGATGTTCATCCTAAATCCTCACCTGCGGGTCGAACAGCCGCGTGTGCAAATCAATGGCGGACGCGTCGGTCAATCCGGCGACAAAGTCGGCGATCAGCCGCGCCTTTTGCCTTTGTCCGTCGGCGGTCGGCGGACACAGCCGTGCCATTTCCTGCCATTGCGGCGGTAAAATGTTGTTTTCGGAAAACAGCAGGGAAAACAAATCCTTGACGATCCTTTTGCCCTTGCTGGTCATCCGGTTGATTTTGTAATGACGATACATATTCGGAAACAGAAAAGCTTTCAAGCTTTGCATTTGTTTTTTCATATTTTCCGAAAACGCGATCACGGGTTTGCCCAGCGCGCGGATGTCCTCGACGCTCGCGGGGTTCAGGGCGTCCAGATTGGCCTGCGATGTCGCGGCAACATCCAAAATCATATCGTTGATCATGCGCCGGACGGTTTCCGCGACGATGCGGGAATGTTCCACCGTCGGGTATTCGCGCGACACCTGTTCATAGTGACGTTTGAAAAAATCGACGTTTTGCGCCATATCCTCGACGGTGATCAGCCCCGT
Organism: uncultured Rhodospirillales bacterium; assembly: GCA_902777205.1. Lineage (GTDB taxonomy): Bacteria > Pseudomonadota > Alphaproteobacteria > CAAGCB01 > CAG-977 > UBA11549. The sequence continues at coordinate 24,257 of CACYSU010000020.1, forward strand.
TTTCAACCCGTCGTCCGTGTCGTGGTTGGAATAGGCGATGTCGTCGGCCAGCGAAGCGATCTGCGCCTCCGCCCCCGGAAAGCCGTCCAGCTCCAGATCCTGAAGCGCGTTGTATTCCGCGATTTCCAACGGCAAAGGCGGCATCCCCGCGCCGACCAGCGGGCCGTTGTGCTTGACCAATCCCTCCAGCGTTTCCCAAGACAGGTTGATCCCGTCGAAACGCGGATATTTCCGTTCCAGCTTTGTCACGATTTTCAGCGAATGGGCGTTGTGGTCGAAACCGCCGTATTCCTGCATACATTCGTTCAGTGCCATTTCCCCCGCGTGGCCGAACGGCGTGTGCCCCAAATCGTGCGCCAACGCCAGCGCTTCGCCCAAATCCTTGTTCAGCCGCAGCATCCGGCACAGCGAACGGGTGATTTGCGACACCTCCAGCGAATGGGTCAATCGGGTGCGCAGGCTGGTTCCTTCGTGATAAACGAACACCTGCGTTTTGGATTCCAGCCGGCGGAACGCTTCGGAATGGATGATCCGGTCGCGGTCGCGTTGAAAACACGTGCGGTACGGCGCTTCCTTTTCCGGATACAAACGTCCGCGCGTTTTTTCGGCCAAAGTGGCGTAAGGGGCTAACATTCAAAACACCTGTTCAAAAAGATTTACGGGGCATTATAGCAAAACCGGATGAAAAATCCATGTCATTTTGTCGCGGCGGATTTTTTTGCGCCGCCGTCCTTTTTGCCGAAGAATCCTTTGATCGCGTCGCGGATCTTTCCGAATTTTTCCCGATAATGGATTTTATCGTTCAAATCGTCAAGGATCATGGACACCCAGTCGCCGACCCAATGATCCGTCCTGAACGTCCGCCGTTTCATATCCGGATCGTCGGCGGGATCGGGCAGATTGTATTTCGCGCGGAATTCGTCGGACAGCTGTTTCGGCGATTTCATCTTTTCCAGCAGCTGCTTTTGGCGCATATAGCGTTTCTTGTCCGCCAGAACGGCTTTATATTTGACGACTTCCATTTCCAACCGCATTTTTTCCGCCGTATCCATTGTTTCTAAAATCCGGCCGATAGTTTCGTCCGAAAGCGGCAGCATTTGTTTGATGGTCTTTGTCGCATCTTTGTCGATATACTCTTCCATGGATTTTCTCGTATCGTCGTCAAGATACTTTTCCGCAATGTCAAACAGATCCTGTTTGTTCCTTTCCGTTTTTTTAAACATTTCAGATATTTGAGGAACAATCGACTTTTCGGCGACGGCGGACGGCGGCGTTCCGGATTGATCCCGCGGCTCGACCGACGCGACCGCCGGTTGGATTTTTTGCGGCTGACGTATTTCAACAGGCGGTTCGGCACACGCGATTTTACGCGTTTGCGGCGGCGCAGCAGCCGCGCGTTCCGGCGGCATCAATCGGGCGTTCTCGGGGACGGAGGCGGCCTTTTGCCGCAACGCCGCCAGCTTTTGCCGTTTTTCTTCGGCCTTTCGGGCGGCTGCCTCTTCCCGTTGTCGGCGGGCAAGGAGTTCTTTTTCCCTCATTGCCCCTGCTTGTTCAGCTTGATAGCGGTAATTTTCATCTCCGTCGATAAAAGCGTTTTGCCGTCTAGCTTCATCATACACCCCTTCCATCACTTTGTACGCAATATACATCGCCCCGTTTGAACAGGTGTTTTTTTTCACATACGCCAAAGCGGCGGCGGCGGCGGATTGTGCGTATTTTTGATACACGTTTTTATACAAGGCGACGTGCGTCAATTCATGTTTCATAACGCTGTCGAATTCGATTTTGTCATTTAGTTCCCTTATCCATTGTTCTATTTGAACCACGAAATCAAGCGACAATTTTATCTTCAGCACTTTTCTTGAACAATCAATGCTGATGTCATAGTCGAGAGACAATGGAACCGTGCACCCGGAGACTTGTCCATAGCCTGACCCGCCGTTTTTGCTTTTTTCCCTGTCCTTGCGACATTCCGTTTTCGGGACGATTTCGTACCTGATTTTCGGTTTTCCGGTGATTTCGGCGCGCATCGGGGCGGCCGCCGCGCGTCCGGCGGAAAAGCAGCCGACGATCAACGCCGCGGCGAAAACAACGGCCTTTCGATTCATTTCCGTTTTTCCTCCGGACATTGGCGGCTGACGTGAATGTACGCCCCGTCAGTGTCCATCAGCGCGTTTTTTTGGCTGTCGTCGGCCATCATACGCTTCAAACCGGCCGATGTCGCCTTGTCCACCGCGCCCATCGCCCTGTTCAGCGTCAAGGGCGGCCGCATTTTATCCAACACGGCCAGCACGGATTTGGCGATTTCGGGGGCGTGGTGTTTCAACACGCGGCGATGCAAATTCAAATGCGTCAGCTCGTGTTTCAACGTGGCATTGAATTGACACGACCCTTTTTCCAATTCCGTGGATATTTCCACTTCGACGTTTTCCAACCCGACCAGCAGTTCCAATCCGGCCAAAGTCCCGTCCGGCGCGACCGCGACATTGCCGTACCCCACATAGAAATGAACACGGGTGCACCCCAGATTTTCGCCGTGCGCCCCCGAACATTCGAAATTTTTGTTTTTATAAACGTAACGCGGCGTCCCTTCGTCGATTTTAACGGAAACGACGGGTTTGACCGCCGCGGCGTCCCCGCCGGCCGGATGCAAAGCCAACACCATTCCCAACCAAAACGCCCGTTTCATTTTCCCTCCGCGTTCCTTTTCACATTAAACCAAAGGTTTTGAAAAAAAACAATCCTTTCATTTTCCTGTGGATTCGCTTTGATTTTTCCTGTATAAAGGAAATAATTTTGAATGTTCCACAGGTCGTTTGACAAGGATATGAATCAGGATTCCCATACAAAGCCTCCGCCCCGCCCCGATTGTCGGCGGACGGACGACGTTTGCGTTTCCACTTGGAACATCAATTCGATCAACGCGCATATGCCCGCTTTGTCCGAGTATCTGCGCCAAAACAGCCCCGACATCCTGATGCTGCAGGAAATCAAAACGGAAACGGACGGCTTTCCTTTTCTGGAATTGGCCGCGGCCGGATACAACGCGGCGATCGCCGGACAGAAAAGCTATAACGGCGTCGCGATTCTGGCCAAGGAAAAGATCGAGGTTGTGCGCGACAAACTGCCCGACGCCCCCGATGGCGGAGATCAGGCGCGTTTTATCGAATCGTTCTGTCCCGCCCTGCGGTCCCGTTTCATCAGCGTTTACGTCCCCAACGGCCAGCCGCCGGCGAACGATCCGGAATCGTCCGACCGGCTGGAATACAAGCTGGCATGGATGGACGCGCTGGCCGCCTATGCCGCAAAGCTGGCAAATCAGGACACGCCGTTCGTCATCGGCGGCGATTTTAACGTCATTGAATACGACGGTGACGTTTACGATCCGGCGGAATTCAAAAACTCCGCCTTTACCGTTTCATCCGTCCGCGAACGTTTCCGCGCCTTTTATTACACGGGGCTGACGGACGCTTTGCGGCGGTTTGCCCCGACCGGCGCGTATTCCTATTGGGATTACCGCGGCGGCGCGTTTGAAAAAAACAACGGCATTCTGCTTGACCACCTGTTTTTATCCCCCGTCTGGGCGGACAGACTGGTGTCGGCGGTCGTTGACGACGGATTCAGGGGAGTGCCGAAATCATCGGATCACGCTCCCGTTTCCTGTCGGCTGTCTTCACTTTAACCAGAGGAAAATATGGATTCTTCTTCGTCATATACTGCTTTAAAACTGTTCGCGGCATTGTTTTTCGTCGCCGTCAACGCCTTTTTCGTGGCCGCCGAATTTTCAATTGTGAAAATCCGCCGTTCCAGATTGGAGGAAATCGAAGCGCACGGCAATAAAAAAGCCAAGCTGGCCATCAAGGTCACGTCGGCTTTGGATTCATACCTCAGCGCGACGCAGCTGGGCATCACGCTGGCGTCGCTGGCTTTGGGCTGGATCGGCGAACCCGCTTTGGCTGTCATCATCGACCCGCTGTTCGGCCCGTGGCTGAAAAACGACCCGATTTTGATGCATTCGGTCAGCATCGCAACGGCGTTCACTTTGATCACGCTGATGCACGTCGTGTTCGGCGAACTGGTGCCGAAATCCATCGCGATCCAGAAAACCGAAACGGCCGTGATGTGGGTCGTCCGCCCGCTGTACCTGTTCGCGCAAGTGTTCCGTCCGGTCATCTGGGTGTTCGACCATCTGGCAGCCTGCGCGCTGAAAATCATCGGCATCCACCCCGCGCACGAAAGCGATCTGGTTCATTCCGAAGAGGAAATCAAGCTGATCGCGGGCGCGTCCCAACGCGGCGGCATCATTGATAAAACCGAAAGCGAAATCATCAAAAACGCCGTTGACTTTTCCGACAAAATCGCGCGCGAAATCATGGTGCCGCGTCAGGATATGGAATGTCTGTATCTGGAAAACACGTTCGACGAAAACTTTGACATCGTCAAGGAAAGCAACCACACGCGCTATCCCGTTTGCGACGAGGACAAGGACAACATCGTCGGCATGGTTCATCTGCGCGACCTGTTGATGAAAGAGGGCGAAAAGGACATCAAAAAGATGCTGCGCGAAGTCCTGTTCGTCCCCGAAAGCCTGTCGGTGTCCGAAGTCCTGCACACCATGAAACGCCGCCGCATCCACATGGCGATCGTCGTTGACGAATACGGCGGCACGTCCGGCCTGATTTCCATGGAAGACGTGCTGGAAGAACTGGTCGGCGACATTCAGGACGAACACGACACGACCGACGAAGTGTACGAAAAACGGCTGGACGACGGAACGTTCGAGTTTCTGGGCATGACGCTGCTGGACGAAGCGTTGGAATACATGGGGCTGCGTCCTTTGGACGAACACGAGGAAGACACCATCGGCGGCTATGTGTTCGGATTGCTGGCGCGCAAACCCAAAGTCGGCGATGTCGTCGATTGCCCGCTGTGCCGGTTTGAAATTCTGGAAATCGACGGTTTCCGCGTCAAGAAAGTCAAGGCTTTCATCAAAAAGGCCGAAGACGAAACCGATGACGAAGCCGAGGAAAAGGCCGGCTGAACAAAGTGAAGAAACGGAAAAGGGGCTCGCCGCGCGGCAAGCCCCTTTCCTTTTGTCCGCGATCACGTCATTTCGCGGGCGTCAGCTTGATCAGCGTGATTTCGGACGGCGCCAGAAAACGCATCTGCGGCCCCCACTGCCCCGCCCCGCGCGTGACGTAAACGCCGTCGTATTTTCCGGCGAAATATTTGTTCGCCAGCTTGGTTAAAACGTGGAACGGGAAAATCTGGCCGCCGTGCGTATGGCCGGAAACGGTCAGGTCGGCTTTGTCGAAAAAGGCCGGCGTATGCGACATCATCAGCCGGAACTGCGAATCCGCGCTGTTTTCAAACGCTTTGTCCGCGTCGGTTTTCACGCCGGAACGCGCGCCCGACGGATCGGGAACACCGGCGACGAACAAAGACGGGGAAACGGCGGCGCCGCTGTTTTCAAGGAATGTGAACCCCGCTTGTTTCAACGCTTCCGTCGTTTTCGCGTACCCGACGTAAAATTCGTGATTGCCCGTGACGAAATAAACGCCGGATTTGGCTTTCAATCCGGTCAGCAGTCCGGTCAAATCCCGTATTTTTTCAACGTCGTCGTCCAAAATGTCGCCGTCCAGCAAAACGACATCGGGATTTAACGCGTTCGCGCGCGAAACGATCCCTTTGATCTTTTCCGGCGAAACGGTTCTGTGGATATGCAGATCGCTGAGCAAGACGACATTCTGCGCCGTTTTGATTTTATCGGAAACGATTTCGACCGTTTTGACGGCCGGCACTTTCAATCCGCCGTACAAAGCCCACGCGGACGCGACAAGCGCGACGGCGGCCGTCGCCGCGTTCAACCGAAGCGTCCAGCCCCGATCCAACGGGGAAACGGCGACGCCCGTTTTATACAGAACCGCCCAAACCGCGTCCCGCGCGACCGTGAACGTCAGCAGGATGATGCAGAAAATGTAAATGAACCACACCGCCGCGCGCCACACCGGATACGCGCCGCCGAAAACGTTTTCAAACGAATCGTCCGACAACAGCGGCATACACCCCAAAACCAACGCGGCGACGAACAGCCCCGCCGCCTTTACCGTCGTCATATCCGGACAGTACGCGTACCTGAACAGCAAGGGAAATGTCACCAGACACCCCAGAAACGAAGTGGTGATCACGCATGAAATCATAAAGCCTCCGCTTTGTTTGAAATGAACCCGAATTCATTTATATCTTTTAAAGCTGACTTTAAGTCAATATCTTTTTTGGATCAGGAAATACGCGATCATCGCTAAAAACGTCGCCGTTTCCGAAACGGGCATCGCCAGCCAAATTCCCGCCGTTCCGGCCAATACCGGCATGAAATAAAACGCCGGCAGCAAAAAGGCGCCCCCGCGCAGCACGGCGAACACCGTCGCCGGCGCCAGCCTTTCGACGCTTTGGAAATAGCCGATGCCGGTCAAATTCAAAATAAAGCACGCGAACCCCGCCGCGAAATACGGGAAGCCCTCCGCCGCCAGCCGCGCCGCGGGTTCGGACGGATCAAGGAACAATCCGACGGCAGACGCGGGGAACAAAGCGAACACGCCCGTCGCCAGCGTGCCGAAAAAAACGGCGGTCGTCAGAGCGACTTTTTCAGCCTCGATCGTCCTTTGGCGGTTGTTCAATCCGTAATTGAAGCTGATAACCGGCTGGGCGGATTGCGCGATCGCGTTGCCGACCATGAACACAAACGGCATATAATAACAGCACACGCCGAACGCGGCCACGCCGTCATCCCCCAAATAGCGCATAAAGACTTGGTTTCCGACGAACATCAGCATCGCCATGGTCGCTTCGCCCATCAAAGCCGATGAACCGATCCGGCACTGGCTCCAAATATTTTCAAAAAACAGGTGAAAGCCCCTCACCCCGATTTTCAGCGGATAGAACTGCACGTTCTTTGCGAAAAACTGCAAATACGCGACGGCGATGATTCCGCCCGCGAACACAGACAGCGACGAAGCGAACGCCGCCCCCATGACGCCCCATTGAAAGGGAAAGATGAACAGCCAATCCAGAAACGCGTTCAAAACGGCCGGAATGATGTTGCACCACATTGCCAGTTTCGGCGCGCCGTCCAGCCGGATGTAAAACATGGACGCGATGCCGCAAACCTGAAAAACCAAAGCGGGCACGAACCACACCAGATACGTTACGACCATATCCCGCAAATGTTCGGACGCGCCCAGCATCGCCGCCGTTTCATTCGGAAACATCAAAACGGCGGCGACAAAAGCCGTCGCGATCGCCGCGGCGAACAGCATGGATTGCGTGACATTGAAACGCGCCCGTTTGATTTTTCCTTTGGACAGGGCGATCGACGCGATCACGGAACCACCGATCTCCGTCATCAGCGACAATCCCGTGAAAAACATCAAAAGCGGCACGCAAATGTTGACCGCCGCGATGCCGTCGCCGCCGATGCCGCGGCCGACGAAAATCCCGTCCGCCGCCGTCACGGCGCAGGTACTCAACATTCCGGCCAATGTCGGAAAAAAGATTTTTCCGAACAAAACGGTGATTTTTTCCTTTCCAAAATCCATCTTTTCACCTTTTTGACACAAAAAAACCGGATAAAATGATTGGTTTTACCCAGTCATCTTATCCGGTTTCAAACCTCCGAAGAGGATTACAAAACTTGTTGCACCGCCGCTTATACAGGATTGAAAAGCGATGTCAAGCGTTAGTTTTCGGTTTTCTTAATCACTTTGCACGGGTTGCCCGCGGCGATGACGTTGGCGGGAATGTCCTTTGTCACAACGCTGCCCGCCCCGATGACGCTGTTGTCGCCGATTGTCACGCCCTGCAAAATCACGACCGCGCCGCCGATCCAAACGTCTTTGCCGATCGTGATCGGCTTGGCCTTTTCAACGCCCGTCCGCCTTTGTTTCGCGTCGATCGGATGGTTGACCGTGTAAAACTGCGCGTGCGGTCCGATCAGCGTGTGTTCGCCGATGCGGACATACCCCGCGTCCAAAAACACCGCCCCCGTGTTCAGGTAAACGCCGTCGTCCAGAAAAACGTGACTGCCGTAATCGCAATAAACGGGCGGGACGACCGTCACCCCCGTTCCGACCGCGCCGAACATTTGTTTCATCAATTCCGCGCGGCGTTCCCGTTCCGAAACGCCGGTCGCGTTGTATTCTTTCAGCAACTCTTGAATCCGGACGTAATAGCCGGACAGTTCATCCGATGTCGCGTCGAACCATTCGCCCGCGCGCTGTTTTTCATATTCCGTTGTCATTCAAAATAACGGTACAGGACGTTTTCCGTTTCCTCTTGTTCGACGGGATCGTCCTTGTCCACGGCCGCCGGCGCCGTTCCCAGCGTATATACGATCGCGCCCAGCCGTTCGCCGTCCAGCCCGTTCAAAGCCATGGCGCCGCCCGTCAGGTTCAGTTCCGGCAAAGAAAACGTTTCCGAACCGTCGGATATTTTCAACAGCTTTTTCTGCTGTTTTTTCGCCAAAGGCCGGCTGCTGCCGATCGAAGTCAGAAAAGCCAGATCCTCGGCCGTGCACCAACCGGAAAATTTCGTTTTTTCCGGTTCGCGGCGGCGCATTTTGAACCACGCCATTTTCTTCAGCCCCGTCTTGTCCAAAGCGGTATAGACGCGCACCTTGCCGAATTGCGACAACGCGTCGGGAACGTTTTTGACCATGCGGGGCAGTTTTTTGGACATTTTCAGATATCCGGTCTTTTCCCCGTCAATCTTCATCAAAACGCTGTAAACGACATCCTGCGACGGCAGACGTTCCCAGAAACACGCCGACGGGGAATCGGCCGCGTCCCCGTCCAAACGCATCCGGCCGCGGTAGTTTTTATCGTTCACGCGGACGAAAAAGCGGGTGTTCGGGTGATAAAAAACGAAATCCGTGTCGTAATCCTTGGCCAAAGCCGTCGCGTATTTCGACGCCGCGGCGGCGACGGCGCGGGTGTTTCTGTCCTGCGCCGCCGTCATAAAAGCCGGATCGGCGAAAATGTTTTCACGGGCGAACCGTTTCAATCCGGCGCACGTCCGCGCCTCTTCCGACCGGACGAAATCGCGCATGGCGTCGGACGGCGTTTGCTGTTCAACCGCCGACGCGACGGGCGTTTCCACCTTTATCACCTCTTGCGCGCGCGCGGAAAACGCGAACGCCAAGCAAACCGCCAGAAGACTCCCGTACATTTTCATGCGCTTTTCCTTTCGATTACAAGGATTTCAGCCGTTCCAAAGCTCCGCCAATGTTCGTCAGCGCGGCTTTGACGTCCTCCAAACGCTTTTTCTGTTCCTCGACCACCGCGGCGGGCGCCTTGGCGACGAAAGATTCGTTGCTTAAACGGCCGGACAGCGAAGAAATCGTTTTTTCCAGATTGGCCTTTTCCTTGTTCAGGCGTTCCGTTTCCTTGGCAACGTCGATCACGCCCGCCAAAGGCAGCAGAATTTCGGCCGTGCCGAACACCGCCTGCGCCGCGCCCTTTTCGTCGTCGGCGGAATGTGAAATTTCCGCCTTTTCCAAACGAGCCAAGGTTTTGATCAGCGTGTCGAACTTTTCCAACCGCTTGGCTTCGGCGTCGGACGCCTTGCCCAGCAGCATCGTGATTTTCGCCGACGGGGCGATGTTCATTTCGGAACGCAGCGAACGCACCGCCGCGACCAAATCGACCACCCAGTCCAAATCCGTTTCGGCCGCCGGATCAACCAGACCGCGCAGATTGCCCCAATCCGTGACGATCAGCATTTTGTCGTGGTCGCCCTTGCTCCACAGCTCTTCGGTCACGAACGGCATGATCGGGTGCAGCATGATCAAAATGCGTTCCAGCACCCACGCCGCCGTCGCGCGCGTTTCGGCCTTTGCCGCTTCATCGTCGCCGAAGAACAGCGGTTTCGCGAATTCCAGATACCAGTCGCAGAACGTGCCCCAGACAAACTGGTACGCCGCGTTCGCCGCTTCGTTGAACTTGTATTCGTCAAAAGCGGTCGTGACCTTGCCGTGCGCCTGCGCCGCCTTGGACACGATCCATTTGTTCAGCGGATTTTCAACCGATTTCGGATCAAAATCCTTGACCGCCTTGCACTCGTTCATTTCGCAGAAACGCGCGGCGTTCCACAGTTTCGTCACGAAATTGCGGTATCCTTCGACGCGCGATTCGCTCATCAAAACGTCGCGTCCCTGCGCCGCCATGGCCGCCAGAGTGAAGCGCATCGCGTCAACGCCGTACTTGTCCGCCAAAATCAGCGGGTCGATGACGTTGCCTTTCGATTTCGACATCTTGCGTCCCTGTTCGTCGCGCACCAAAGCGTGGATATAGACGGTTTTGAACGGCACGTCTTTCATAAAGTGCAGCCCCAGCATCACCATGCGGGCGACCCAGAAGAAAATGATGTCAAAGCCGGTCACCAGAACGTTCGTCGGGTAATAACGGCGCAATTCCTTGGTGTCGTCCGGCCACCCCAGCGTCGAAAACGGCCAGATGCCCGAAGAAAACCATGTGTCGAACACGTCCGGATCCTGTTTCAAATCGACGTGTTTGCCATAGTGTTTGTCCGCCTCCGCCTGCGCCAAA
>CACYSU010000021.1 GCA_902777205.1 uncultured Rhodospirillales bacterium
CAGACCGCAGTTCGATTGTAACTAAGGAGTTTTTTTACGCATAGCTGTAAGCTTTCCGGAACCACGCGCCTAGCACGTGGTTTTCGGGGATACAAAAAAACGGACGGAAAGCATCCCCTCCGCCCGTTTGAACGTTTGCCGTTTGATCAATAGGTCGTCTGGCGCGCCCGCATCGCGGACAGGACGGCACTGTTCGGCCGCGCCTTTTCCTGCGATTTCAGCTGACGCTTCATCATCTTCAAGGCGAACAGAGCCTCTTTGGCTTCGGTGTATTTATCCAAATCGCGGACGTGCCGCTTGCGGTCGGCTTCATAGGCTTCCGTCCCCTGCACCGCCCGAACGATCGACCCGCCGGCCGCGACGACGCCGATTCCGACCGCCGCGACGGCCGCGACCGCTTCGGGATGCGCGCCGTTCACCGCCATAACCGCGCCGACGGTCATCGCCGCGCCGCCCAACACCGTTTTGGCAATGATTTTTTTGTACGTCGCACCCAGCGCGTAATCAATTTTAGTGCGCAAGGACGCCTTGTCCGCCTCGGCCTTGTAATGTTTTTCCGCCCCCGCGATCAGCTTTCCGGCCTCCGCCGTGTTTTGCACGCGCAAAGGTTTGCGGTTCATATAATTCATCGCGACTTTCTTTTCCGTGGAACGTTTCGGCATTTCATCGAAAAAGTTCGCGGCGTAATCCACTTTGCGCATCTCGCGCACGACGCCGCGCAGATAAGCCCCGACCTGCTCCGCCGTGCTTTCTTTCGGGGCGGCCCGCCCGATTCGTTGAAACAGTCAATGACATCACTTCACCCTCCTGAATCTCTGACAGAAAAGCGTAGTCCGTTTTGTCCAATTTTCAAGATGTTTTTTTTAAACCGCCCTCTTCCCGACCGCAGCCGGCAAAGCGGCGGGAATCACCGTCCGGCGCGCCGTTCCGGCATCAAAACGGCGGCGTTTGCGTTTTTGCCGTTGTTTTTCACGACCGGAGTCAACTGTTTTTTCATTTGTTTCAAAACGAACAGAGCTTGCTTGGCTTCCGTGTATTGTTCCAGCGTTTCGGGGTGTTTTCTTTCCGATTTGGTCAGCGGACGGGACATCTTGCCCATCGCGACGCCGATTTGCGTCACCCCCGCGACACCGACCGCCGCGACCGCCGCCCCGCAAATCAATTCGGGCGAACCGCCGTTCATCGCCGCCGCCGTCGCGCCCGCCGCCATCGCCGCGCCGTACAGCAGCGTGTCTTTCAGCAGCATCGCGCCGACGCGCCCGAACGTGTAATCCATTTTGACCTTCAACGGCGCGTCTTTGGTTTGTTTTTCATAGTATCGCCGCGCGTCGTCGATCATTTCCCCCGCCAGTTCGGCGTCGTTAACGCGAAACGGCTGTTTGACCATATGACGCAAAGCCTCCATCCGTTCAACGCGGCGGTTGGCGGGTTTGTCGTAAAAATTGCGGACGGCGTCGATACGGCGCATCACCTTGACCGCGTCTTTTAAATAATCGCGAACCAGTTTCGCCGTGTCCTCGGAACCGGAATTTCCCGCCGTCGAAATCGTCAAAGCCATTTCAATCCTCCGCTTTTTTAATGCGCCATTCCCTTTTTGGATAAAAAGAACGACAGGTCGGGCGCCGCGGCGATGCCGCAAACGACGGCGGTTTTGATCCGCGTTTTGCCGACCCGTCCCATCGCGTAATGCAGCTTTGTGTGCAGCGGCGCCTTTTTCGCTTCGGCGGCGTAATGTTTTTCCGCGTCGTCCACCAACGCCAGCGCCGTTTTCTTGTCGGGAACGCGCAAGGGATGCCGCCGCATATATTCCTTGGCCGCGTGTTCTTCGACACCGCGGTTCGGTTCTTTGCCGAAATGGCGCGTCACGGCGTCAACGCGGTGCATTTCATGAACGGCGCCGCGCAAATATTTCGCCAAAATCTGTTCGGTCGCTTCCTTCTTGGACGGACCGGACGCGGAAAGTGTCAAGGGCATTTCTTCTTCCTTTTAATGGTTCCAATAAAGGATGTAAAGGAAACGCCACTCCGTTTCAATAAAAATGCGAATTTGAACAATTAAAATCCGCAATGACGGAAATCACATCGCCGACACCGGACGGAACAAAAACCGCCGGCGGTGAAAAAGCGAAAATATCCGCGTTATGTGTTCGCGAACAGATCGGCCGCGTCGCCGGCGGGCGGCTGCAATCCCAAATGCTTGTACCCCAGCGCGGTCAGAACGCGGCCGCGCGGCGTGCGCTGCAAATACCCCTGCTGCAGCAGATAGGGTTCGATGACCTCTTCGATCGTGTCGCGCTCTTCGGACAAAGCGGCGGCCAGCGTGTCCGCCCCGACGGGCCCGCCCGCATATTTTTGCGCGATGCAGTTCAGATACCGCCGGTCCATCATGTCCAGCCCCTGCTTGTCCACGTCCAGCCGTTTCAGGGCGCGGTCGGCGATGTCGGCGTCGATTTCCTTTTTGCCCTCGAACGCGGCAAAGTCGCGCACGCGTTTCAACAGCCGCCCCGCCACGCGCGGCGTTCCCCGCGCCCGTTTGGCGATTTCGCGCGCGCCGTCGGCGGTAATGGCGGTGTTCAGCACGCCCGCGCCGCGGATCACGATCTTTTCCAAATCGGCGGGATCGTAAAAATCCAGCCGCAAGGGAATGCCGAAACGGTCGCGCAAAGGTTGGGTCAGCAACCCCGACCGCGTCGTCGCCCCGATCAGCGTGAACGGCTGCAAATCAATGCGTACCGACCGCGCGGCGGGCCCTTCGCCGATGATCAGATCCAGCTGGAAATCCTCCATCGCGGCGTACAGAACCTCTTCGATCGCGGGGTTCAGGCGGTGGATTTCGTCAATGAACAAAACGTCGTTCTTTTCCAAATTCGTCAAAATGGCCGCCAGATCGCCCGCTTTGGAAATCATGGGGGCGGATGTCGCGCGGAAACCGACCGCCAATTCGTGCGCCACAATCTGCGCCAACGTCGTTTTGCCCAATCCGGGGGGACCGAACAGCAGGATGTGATCCAACGCTTCGCCGCGGGTCAACGCCGCCGTGATGAACACTTTCAGGTTTTCGCAAACGCTCCGCTGCCCCGTGAAATCGGCCAGCGATTTCGGGCGCATATTGGCGAAATCCTCGTCGCCGCTGCGTTTGGCGGGACTGATGATCCTGTCTTCGGTCATGGGGCGAATTCTTTCAAGGCGTCTCGGATCAAATCGCCGACCTGCGCCGATTCGCCGCGTTGTTTAAACGATTTGGCCACCGCCATCGCGGCGTCCATGCGGGCGTATCCCAAATTCACCAAAGCCGACACCGCGTCGTCAACGGCGGAACCTTTGGCCTGCGCGATTTCACCCGCGGGCGTGTCCGCGCCGGACAAAGAGATCTTGCCGACCTTGCCCTTTAATTCCGTCACAATGCGCACGGCCAATTTCGGCCCGACGCCGGCGGCGCGCGTCACCGCCTTTGAATCGCCCGAAGCGATCGCCATGGACAGTTCGTCCGCGCTTAAAACCGACAAAATCGCCAAAGCGACCTTTGTTCCGACGCCCTGCACGCCGCCAAGCAGCAGATACCAGCTTTTTTCAACGGCGTCCGCGAATCCGATCAGATGAATCGCGTCCTCGCGCACCTGCGTTTCGATCAACAGGGTCGCCGTCTGCCCTTTCGGCGGCATTTTCATTTGCGTTTTCGCCGAACAGAACACGCGGTACCCGACGCCGTTCACGTCCAAAATGACGAACCCGTCCTCCGCACTGTCCAGTATGCCGCGCAGTTTCGCTATCATTTCGCCAGCTCCGCCAACAATTTCATCCGTTCCGCCGTCACGCGCAGATAGGAATGGCAAATCGCCGCCGCCAAAGCGTCCGCCGCGTCGGGACGCAATTTTCCCGCCGCGGGCAGCAAAGTGTGCACCATCATATCGACCTGACGTTTTTCGGCGTGCCCCGCGCCGACGACGGCCTTTTTAATCTGGTTCGGCGTGTATTCCGACACGGGAATGTCCGCCATCGCGGGCGCCAGCAGAACCGCGCCCCTCGCCTGCCCCAGTTTCAAGGTCGATTCGGGGTTTTTGTTGACAAACGTCTGTTCAATCGCCGCTTCCGCAGGCTGAAAATCGGCGATGACCATCCGGATCCGGCGGTGCAGTTCCGCCAGACGCTGCGCCAAAGACAGCGTGTCCGTCGAATCGGCGACGCCGGCCGCGACAAAGGACAGGCGGGAATCGCATGAATCGATCACCGCCCATCCCGTATGGCGCAATCCGGGGTCAAGCCCCAAAATCCTGACGGTTTCCCCCAAATCAGTCTTCCAGTTTCGCCATGATTTCGTCGGAAACGGAAACGTTCGACGCGACGCGCTGGATATCTTCCTCGTCGTTCAGGGTTTCAACAAAGTCAAAGAACTTCTTGGCGACTTCGGCGTCGGTCAGTTCGGCTTCGACCAGCGGTTTCCAATCGAAACGGCAGACGGTCGGGGTGTCGAACTTGGCTTCCAAAGCTTCGCGAACCGCGCCCAGATCGTCGGGGGCGCACAGGATGCGGTGCGTTTCCTCGTCGGATTCGACATCGTCCGCGCCGGCTTCCAAAGCGGCCTCGAACATTGCGTCGGCTTCGGCGACGGCGGCGGGGTATTCAATCAGCCCGACGCGCTGGAAATTGAACGCAACGGAACCGGTTTCGCCCATGACGCATCCGGCTTTGCCGAAAATGGAACGCACGATCGGCGCGGTGCGTTTGGGGTTGTCGGTCAACGCTTCGACGATGACGGCGACGTTTCCGGGGCCGAAACCTTCGTAACGGATTTCCATATAATCGGCACCGTCGCCGGCGGCGGCCTTTTCAATCGCGCGCTTGATGTTGTCCTTGGGCATATTTTCGGCGCGGGCGGCGGCGATGGCGGCGCGCAAACGCGGGTTGTAAGCTGGATCGGGCAGACCGGATTTCGCGGCTACCGTGATTTCACGGCCCAGTTTGGAAAACGTGCGGGCGCGGATCTTGTCCTGCGCGCCTTTGCGATGCATGATGTTTTTAAATTGTGAATGACCAGACATGACACTCCTCGGTCTTTGCGGTTAAAACTATTTTCGATACCCTTTTAGCACCATTTAAAGCGGCGGTAAAGATTCCTGTAAACGACCGCCGTAACGAATCATATGAATTTTCACGGCCGCCCCCGTCGCGTCATCGGTGTCCACCATGACGCCGCACACGGTCGCGTCGCCCTTTTCGGGGGTGTATTTCTCGCTCGCCCTGTTGGTGACGAAACGCGACACGGGTTCGGCCTTGTTCATACCGATCACGGAATCGAAACACCCGCACATCCCCGCGTCGGTCAGATACGCCGTTCCCTTGGGCAGAATTTGCGCGTCCGCCGTCGGAATGTGCGTGTGCGTGCCGACGACCAGACTGACCGCCCCGTCCAGATACTGCCCCAGCGCCATTTTTTCGCTGGTAGCTTCGGCGTGAACGTCAACGATCATCGCCTGCGCGTCGCGCCCCAGCCGGACGGCCTGCGTCCATTGCTTGGCGACCGTGAACGGGTTTTCGATCGCGTCCATATACACGCGCCCCTGCAAATGCAGCACGGCGACTTTCCGCCCGTCGGGCAGACGGTACAGCCCCGCGCCCTTTCCGGGGGTTCCGGCGGGATAGTTGGCGGGGCGCAGCAGGTCGTTTTCGGTATCCAGCAGCGGCTGCATTTCCTTTGCCACCCACCCGTGGTTGCCCGATGTCACGACATCCGCGCCCGCCGCGCGCAATTCGCGCAGGACGCTTTGGCTCAACCCGAAACCATGGGCGGCGTTGTCGCCGTTGACGATCGCGAAGTCCACCTTGTACCGGCGGCGAAAGTCGGGCAAAGTGTCGGCGACCAGACGGCGGCCGGATTTGCCGACGACATCCCCCAAAAATAAAATGCGCATCACATTCCCTTTACGATTTCATCCTGCGTCAGGATGAAGTTCATTTTTTCGTCCGTGTCTTCCGACGGGACGGAGTCGATTTCCTGTTCGGCGAACGCGGCGCCGACGACGACGGGATTTCCCGTTTCGCGCAATCGGGCGACCGTGCGGTCGTAAAAACCGCCGCCGTACCCCAGCCGTCCGCCCGCGCGGTCGAACGCCAGCAGCGGCAGCAGCAGCACGTTCGGCACGACGGTTTCGTATTTTTCATCGGGCTGTTCCGTGCCGTAAGGCCCCGCGACCAGCCGCGCGTCGGGTTCCCACCGGCGGAACAGCAGCGGTTCGTCCTTTCCGGCGACGACGGGCAGACAAACGGGCACGCCCTTGGCGTACAGCGACGCCATCAGCGGGCGCAAGTCCAGCTCCGTTTTCATCGGCCAATAGGCGGAAACGACCGGATTTTCGGGCAAAGGCAGATCGCGGAACCGGCGCGCGACCTCTTGCGCGCACCACAGCGCGTGATCCAAAGCGATCTCGGACCGTTTGTGAACCGCTTGGGTGCGCAGCCGCCTTTTTAAAAAAGAGTAATCCATCCCGTCAGATTCCGTTGAATTGAAAAAGGGGGGAAACCTCTGTGACCGTCGAACCAACACACGCGTCGCGTGGGCCGCTTTGTATAGGTGGGCGCCGTAAATACGGACAAGGCTTCGAACTAGAAAAAGAACGTCACCCGCCGCAGGGACAGCTCCCGATAATAAAAACGTTGGCCCCGAGTACCAGCGGGATTCTAACGAATCGAGAAGTCGTCCCCCCGCTAAAGAGATTACGCATTTTCCATGCGTTCGGCAACAACTGAAATGCGTTCGGCCACTTTTTCCATCAGCCGGACGCTTTGGCTCAGCACTTCCGGCGCGACGGCGTTTTCGGCCTGCGCGGCCGCCAGATCGCGGTTTTTCTCGGTCAGATCGCTGGCCAGCAGCAACGCCCCCATCACCAGCCCCATGGATTCGGAAACGGGCATTCTGGATTTGATGAAGTTCACCTTTTCATCCAGCATGACGGCCAGCGACAGCAGGCTGTCCTCTTGTCCCGCGCCGCACGAAACGGTGTATTTTTTGCCGCCGACAGATAATTGCACGTCCGCCATGGTCAACCCCTTAAAATCTTCAATTCTTCCAGCGTCGAATCCAGCCGTTCCGACGCTTCGGCCGTCGTCCGCTTCAATTCGTCATAGGCCTGCTTCACGCCGTCCAGTTCGATGGACAGGCTTTCTTTCTGTTCCGTCAACGCCTGTTTTTCGCCGTTCAAGGCGTCCCGTTCGGCGCGCAGGGCGGCCACTTCGCCGTCCAAAGCCGCGATCCGTTCGCCGCCGCCGTTTTCCGCGCCGTTTTGCAGGCGTCTGAGTTCGGATTCGGCGTCCTCTTTGGCTTTGATCAGAGCGGGACGTTCGCGCGCCCACCCCTCGCGGAATTTTTTGAACTGATCGCGTTCGCCCAGCAGCTGGTTCTTTTCCGCGATCAGCCGGTTGCGCACGGCGATCAGCTCGTCGCGTTCCGCGCGCAAACGCTCGAAATCCGATTCGTTTTTGTGTTCGCGTTCCAAATCCTGCCCCGCGCGATCCAACGCGGATTGCAGATCGCCGCATTTGCCGCGCAGGGTTTCGATCTCGCGCTGTTTCGCGGCGACGACCTCCGCCGCCTGCTCCAACCGTTGCGCCGCCTGCGCCAAATTTTCCAAGGCGGATTGCAGCTCCGACTGTAAACTCACCGTTTTGTTCCCCGTTTTAAAAACTTTGCGTCCAGAATAAAGGCGTTGCGCCTTTTGTGCAACAGCGTTCTTGCCCTTTGTTGACAAACGCGCGGGATTCTGACGTAATAAGGCAAACGGATTTTACGGGGGAATCGCCATGAAACAGGGACTTTATCTGATTGCGCCGGCGGGCGGAAACATTGAAAAACTGATTGCCGCCTTTAATGACGCCAAACGCGAATCCCCCGACGCGCTGCTGTTCGATCCGGCGGGCGCGGCACCGGCCGATATCGCAAAATTCAGGGACGCCGTTCAGGGCGCGGATGTCGCTTTCATCGTCAAGGACGACATCGAAACCGCGCTGAAAACGGGGGCGGACGGCGTGCAGATCGCCTATTCCCCCGATGTTAAAAAGATTCGCGGCAAAACGGACGGCATCGCGCTGGGCGTCATGTGCGCCACCCGCGACGAAGCCATGCGCGCGGGCGAAACCGGCGCGGATTACATCGGGTTCGACGGCGAAAACGCCGCGGAAATGACACGGTGGTGGAGCGAGCTGTTCACCGTGCCGTGCGTCGATTTCAACCTTGACGCGCCGTCGCCGGACGCCGATTTCAAGGTCGCGGTTCTGACCGGTTGAAAACGAACGTCTTGTTCAAAATGTATCCCAGCAGGGCGACCGGCAGCACCAGCGCCGCGCCCGCGATGTACTTGTCCCGCAATCCGGCCAGTTCCAACGCTTTCAACCCCGCGACGTTCGCCAAATACACGACGACGTACACGCCCGCGAACCGCCCCAGCAGACGGGTTTGAAAATCCTTGAACACGACGCGGCCGAACGTCTGGAAATTGAACAGGACGCCGCAAACCGTCGCGATTCCGACCGCCGCCGCGTAATGCAGTCCGGCGTAAATCAGCAGGGAATAAAGCGCGTAGTAAAACGCCGTGTTCACGCCGCCCATAATCAGGAACAGGATGAATTGTTCCGACAATCCCGTGATTTTAACGGCCAGCCCGACGCCGGAATGAAACAGCCTTTTGAAAAACGTCATGCGACCGGCGCCCACATCGCGTCTTCGATTCGCTTCGCCCCCGTGATCAGCATGACCAGCCGATCGACGCCGACGGCGATTCCGGCCGCTTCGGGCATCGCGGCGACGGCGTTGATGAAATCGTCGTCCACCGGATAGCGTTCGCCGTACAGCTTTTCTTTCAAATCCATATCGTATTCAAACCGCCGGCGCTGTTCCGCCGCGTCCGTCAATTCGGAAAACGCGTTGCCCAGCTCGGTGTCGCCGACGTAAACCTCGAACCGTTCGGCAAAGCGCGGGTCCGACGGCTTTTTGCGGGACAAAGCCGCCATGCACACGGGATAGTCGTACAAAATCGTCGGCACGCCGCGCCCCAGATTCGGTTCGATTTTTTCAAACGCGATGCGGAAATAAATGTCGTCCCACCGGTCGTCGGGCGACACTTGAATCCCCAGCTTTTCCGCCGCCTTTGCCAGCGGCGCTGGGTCGGGTTCCAGCGTCGGTTCCGCGGGCAGGGTCGATTCCAGATCGAAACCCGCGTATTTGCGGCACGCGTCCGCGATCGAAACGCGTTCCCATTCCTTGAACGGGTCAACCTCCAAATCGCCGTCCTTCAGCACTTTCGCGCCGCACGCCGCCGCGCACGCCCGCACCAGTTCGACCGTGTCGTCCATCAGCACCGTGTAATCCGCGTTCGCCCGATACCATTCCAGCATGATGAATTCGGGGTGGTGGCGTTTGGAACGTTCCTCGTTCCTGAAAACGCGCGCCATTTGAAAGATTTTCGGCAATCCGGCGGCCAGCAGCTTTTTCATCGTGAATTCGGGCGACGTGTGCAGGTACATTTCGCGGTCGGCCTGCCCGAACGGTTCGACCAGCTCGGTTTTAAACGCTTTCAAATGCGGTTCCAGCCCCGGCGAAATTTGCAGGATGGGGGTTTCCACCTCCAAAAAATCGCGGCGGATGAAAAATTCGCGAATCGTTTCGATGATCCGCGCGCGCTGCTTTAAAAAAGGCAGGCGGCGGGCATATTCGGCCGGATGCCAGAAAGGAATCCCGTTGTTCATAAAAAAATACTCCCGATTTTTAACGCAGAACTCTTGCGTTCAGAACGCTAATCTGTTAGGTTTTGCACAAATTTTATTGTCTTTCTTTCAATATACAAGGAAAAAACACATGAAAATGCAAGCTAACCAAATCCGTCCGGGTTGGGTCATCGAATACAACGGCAAACCGTGCATCGTCATTGATTACGAACTGGTCATCCCCGGAAAGGGCAACGCGACCATTCAGGTCAAAATGCGCGATGTCGCCACGGGCGTGAAAACGGAACAGCGCTGGCGCACCGCCGATTTCGTCGAAAAACTGATGAGCGAAGACCGCGATTGCCAGTATTTGTTCTCCGACGGTTCGGATTACACGTTCATGATGGTGGACACCTACGACCAGTTCACGATCTCCAAGGATATGCTGGGCGACCGCGCGGCGTACCTGCAGGACAACATGGAAGTCGTCGTCCAGTTCATCGAAGGCCGCCCCGTCGGCGTCGAACTGCCCGCCAAAGTCATCCAGACGGTCGTCGAAACCGAACCCGTGATCAAAGGCCAGACGGTTTCTTCGTCCTACAAACCGGCCGTTTTGGACAACGGTCTGCGCATCGGCGTTCCCCCGTTCGTCGCGACGGGCGACAAAATCGTCGTTTCCACCATCGACAACACCTACGTCGAACGCGCGAAATAATTTATTGAAAGGCTCAGGCCATGCCAAAACCGACAACCAGACCGACCCGTCCGTCATTCCGCCGGACGACCGTTCGCAAAGCCGTGGCGGAAACGCTGTCGGCCGAACGCAAGGATCGGGCGCAGAAAACGGAAATCAAGAATCGGGCGATTGATTTGCTGCAAAAGAAATCCGAAGAAGCGGCGCACATCCAAAGAACGCCGTTTCCGGCCAGAAAACCCGATCCCGTCGAACAGTACCGCGAATCCCGTCAGGACCGGTTCATTTCGTCGCTGTCCGCCAACCTGAACGTGATGATTCAGGCCGTGCAAAAGGCCGGCCGCGGATTGGCGCGCGATTTCGGCGAACTGGAAAAGCTGCAGGTGTCCAAAAAAGGCGCGGCCGATTTCGCGTCCTCGGCGGATCTGAATTCCGAAAAGACGCTGCGCGAATACCTGTTGAAAGTCCGCCCCCGCTACGGTTTCCTGCAAGAGGAAGGCGGCGCGCTGGCGGGTTCCGACACGTCGCACCGCTGGATCATCGACCCGCTGGACGGCACCAGCAATTTCCTGCACGCCATTCCGCATTTCGCGATTTCTCTGGCTTTGCAGGAAGACCGCGAAATCATCGCGGGCGTGATCTTCAACCCGATCACGGGCGACCTGTTCTATGCTGAAAAGGGCGGCGGCGCGTGGGCGTTGACGGCGACGGGATCGTGCCGTCTGCACGTGTCGAACCGCAACACGCTGAACGAATCGGTCGTTGTGACGGGCATTCCGCATCTGGGACATTCCAATCCGGACAAATTCGTCCGCCAGCTGATGCCGATGATGCAGAAAACGGCCGGCGTCCGCCGCATGGGCGCCGCGTCGCTGGACATGGCCTATGTCGCGGCCGGACGTTTTGAATGTTATTGGGAAGAGGACATCAAACCCTGGGACATCGCCGCGGGGATGCTGATCGTCAAAGAAGCCGGCGGACGTCTTTGCACGTTCAAAGGCGACGAAGACCCCTATGTCATTTTGAACGACGGTTCGATTCTGGCGTCCAACGACTATCTGTTCGGCACGTTCAAAAAACAGATCGCCGCCGCGGAATAAGGAGCTTTAAAGGAGTCGTCCCTTGAAAAACGCAGTGAAAGCCGCCGCCTGTTTTGCCGCCGCTTGTTTGACGGCGACAGCGGCTTTTGCTCAAATCACGGTCGATCTGGACGTTTTGACCGAGGATTTCATCCCCAAGGACGCCCTGACCTCCGCCCCGTTGAAAATCAAGGACGCGGGCGTCGCGCTGAAAGCGCCCGAACCGGAAAAACCGGCCGGACAGGCGGAAAAGAAAGAATCGAAAAAAGAGGAAAAGCAGCCGGCCGCGAAACCCGCCGCAAAGGCTAAAAGCGCGCCGGAGAAAAAAGCGGCGGCAAAACCGAAACCGGCGGCGAAACCGGCCGCGAAGCCCGCCGCCAAACCCGCTGCGAAAAAAGCGTCCGCCCCTAAAAAACCGACGAAACCGGCCATCAAAAAAACAACCACGGCCAAGCCCGTTGAAAAATTCCACGTCACGGAATCCGCCCAAAGCGACGAACACGACCGTTTGAAACCGCGCGCGAATCCCGTGCCGAAAGTCAAGATTCTGGCGACGGAGGACAGCTCGCGCCGCGACAAGAACGAAGAGGTCGAAACCGCCGTCCGTCCGGCGGCACCGAAGCTGTCCAAGCATTTTCTGGAACAGGAACGGCTGAAGGAACGGCAGCAGGCCGAGGAAAAGGAAACGGCGGCCGCCGCTGAAAAACCGGCCGTGAAACAGGCGGAAGCGAAACCCGCCGAAAAGCCGCGGCCTTTGCTGGAAACGGCGCCGGACACGCTGTCCGTCCAGCCGAAAACGCTGCTGCGGACGGCGGGCGGCGCGGAAACGCCGGCCGGAAAAACCGTGACCAAACAACCCGTCCGTTTTTCGGTTTTCCCCGTTTCGTCGAAACTGACGCCCGAGGAACGGTCCGTGCGGCTGGCGCAGGAAATTCCGCAGGATTCCGCCACCGCGGCCGCGTTGAAACACAACCGCGCGCTTTACCACATTTTCATTTTTGAAACCGGCGCGACCCAGCTGGGCGACGAGATGCAGGCGGCGTTGGACGCCATGGCGGAACAGTTGAAAAAATATCCGTCGAAACGGGTTTCGCTGTATTCCTACAGCGCGCCCGATCCCGTCCGCACGGGCGGGGAACGGCAACATTCCCTGCGCCGCGCTTTGGCCGTCCGGTCGTATCTGGCGCAGCAGGGGATCAACACCCTGCGCATGGAAATCCGTTCGTTCGGGCAAAAGGGCGCCGGATCGAAAATTCCGGACAGAACGGACATTTTGATCAAGGAAAAATAAAAAGGATTGGAACATGGAACTGCCGAACCGCTATGTGACCCGTATGTTTTTGTTTCTGATTCTGGTTGCGGGCGCGTGCGCCGTTTTGTATCCGGCTTTGCAAAACGCCTTTTTGACCAATCCCGCGCTGAACAGCCTGATCGCCGTCGTTTTCCTGTTCGGCGTCGGCATGAACTTTCATTCCGTTTTCGCGCTGTACCGCGAAATCCGGTGGATCAAGGCGCCCGCCCTGTCCCTGACCGACGCTGATTTGCAAAAACTGCGCCTGCTGTCCCCGTTGGCCTTGGTGCTGAAAAACAACCGCGCCAAGGGCAACGCCGTCCTGTCCCCGACCATCGCGCGCACCATTTTGGATTCCGTCGAAATGCGGTTGGAGGAAAGCCGCGACATTTCAAAATACCTGATCGGGCTATCTACTTTTCTGGGGCTGCTGGGCACGTTTTGGGGGCTGATGGACACGGTCGGCGCCGTGGCGACCGTGATCAAATCCCTGAACGTTTCGGGCGAAGAGGCGACCGAGGCGTTCAACACGATCAAAAATTCGCTGGAATTGCCGCTGTCGGGCATGGGAACGGCCTTTTCGTCGTCCCTGCTGGGGCTGTCGGGGGCTTTGGTCGTCGGTTTTCTGGATCTGCAGGCCGGCCGCGCGCAAAACAATTTTTACAACGGGCTGGACGAACATCTGGCGTCGCTGACGCGTTATTCGTCGTCCGTCGGCAGCGGCGACGATTCCGTCACGTCGAACGGCGCGTACGCCAACGCTTTGCTGGAACAGGTCGTCGAAAGTCTGGCGGACATCCGGCTGCAGCTGAAAAAGGGCGAATCCGGCGCGCAGGAACGCGTCCAGACGGATATGGATTTGCTGCGCATCATCAGCCGCATCGACCATAACGTCAACCAGATCGACAAACGTTCCGAAGCCCGACAGGAGATCCTGCTGCGCGAAATCCGCGATTCGTTCAAACTGCTGGTGCGCACGATTTCCGGACAGGACAAATAACCGCCATGCGCCATTTCAGAAACTCCAGCGGATACAATTTCTGGCCCAGCTTTGTTGACGCGATGTCCACATTGCTGATCGTCGTGCTGTTTTTCCTGCTGCTGTTCGTTTTGGCGCACTATTTCATGGGGCGGAATCTGGACACCAAAAACACGGAAATCGACCTGCTGAACATCCGGCTGAAAGATTTGGCGACCGAGCTGTCCGCCGAACGCAAATCGACGGCCGATTTGACGATCCGTTTGAACGCGCAGCTGGCGGAAACGGAAAAACTGGCCGGAGAACTGGCCGGCGTCAAGGACGAAAACACGCGCGCGCTGGCGCAGATCGCGTTGATGGAACAGGACGCCAAAGCGTTGAAGCTGCGCAAAAACGAATTGGAAAAAGACCTGAAATCCGAACGCAAAATATCGCAGGACGCAAAGGCGCATCTGGCCGTTTTGACCGCGCAGACCGAAAAGCTGACGGCCGAACTGGCCAAGATTCGCGCCGTTTTGGATCAGGCGGAACGGAAAGACAAGGCGCAAAAGGCGCAGATCGCCGATCTGGGCAAAAAGCTGAACCGCGCGCTGGCCGCCAAAGCGGGCGAGCTGGCGTCCTACCGTTCCGAATTTTTCGGCACGCTGCGCAAGGTTTTGGCCGACCGCGACGACATCACCATTGTCGGCGACCGTTTCGTGTTCCAATCCGAGCTGTTTTTCAAAAGCGGTTCCGCCGCGTTGGAGGAAAAGGGCAAGAAACAGCTGAACGTTCTGGCGAAAACGGTCAAAGAGCTGCAGCGCAAAATCCCCAAAAACATCCAATGGGTTTTGCGCGTGGACGGCCATACCGACAACGTGCCGATCCGCAACGAACTGTATTCGTCGAACTGGCAGCTGTCCGCGAATCGGGCGATCGCCGTCGTTCAATACCTGATCGACCAAGGCGTCCCCGCCCGCCGGCTGGTGGCCGCGGGGTTCGGCGAACACCAGCCGATCGACCGCAAAAACACGGAATCGGCGCGGCGCAAAAACCGCCGGATCGAATTCAAGCTGACGGAAAAGTGATTTTTTGACTTTTTGCCGAAAACAAGCTTGAAATGCCGAATCTTTTAGAGTATAGAAAAAACACTTGTTGCATTCTGGAGCTGAAGTTATGAAAAAAGATATTCATCCGAATTACCATGAAATCACCGTGGTTATGACAGACGGAACCGAATTCAAGACCCGTTCGACGATGGGCAAGGAAGGCGATACGATTCGCTTGGATATTGACCCGTTGGCTCACCCGGCGTGGACGGGTGTTTACCGTTTGGTTGACAGCGGCGGCCAGCTGGCGAAATTCAACAAACGTTTCGCGGCTTTCACGGGCAAAAAGTAATTTTTGCAGGTTTCAAAAGGCGGCTTTCACGGATTGTGAGGCCGCCTTTTTCATATCCGAAATCCTTTGATTTTCAATCCGTTACATTTTTTTACTGTTTTTTTATAAAACCTCTTTTACAATAAATGAAACAGTGTTTTATGGAATAAAAGTCCGTGTCCGCGATCATACATTACGAAGTCTATGTTTATCAAAACAGCGCGTGGGATCTGTTGGGGCGTTATTCGTCCGAACAGCGGTCGAAAGCGATCGAATACGCGCGCAGCATTGAAAACACGGAACGCAAACCGACAAAGGTCGTGCGCGAAACCTATGATCTGGACACCCAAACGTTCCAAGAGGCGATGGTTTACCTCAGCGAAATACCGAAGCCTCAGCCGCCGAAATCGTCCCCCTACGCCAACAGCGTGATCCCGACGACCGTCAAACGCAGCGACCAGAAAAAATCCGGTTTGGCCGAAGGCGTCATCATGATCTTTCTGTCGATCATCTTTGCCATGATCCTGTCCAGCATGATCACGGTGGTGACTTTGCGCGTCATGGGATTGGCCGGTTTTTCGCAGCAGGACATTTCCGGCCAATTCGTTTTGGGCACGTTCACGTTCTTCTTTCTGGTGATTTCCGTCCCCACGGCGATCAAATGGGTCAAATGGGAAAACCTGCTGGGATCGGACGAAGAGGAATCGCCGAACACGTCCGCTTTGTACCCGACATCAAAGGAAAGCGGCGGCGACGACCCCCGATATTCCAAGCGCGAGCTGTACGAAATCGGTTCGGAACGTCCCGAACGCCAGCCGGATTCCCTTGTTTCCCGCATGGTGCGCCGCATTTTCGACGCCTTTGACGTGCTGAGCGGGCGCAAAACGCTGACCCAGCGGCTGAAAGAGGCCGAAGAGGCCGCGCAGGAAAAGGCCGAACAGCAGGAAGCGGAGGAACAGGCCGCCGACGAGGAACGCCAAAAACAGGAAGAGGAAAAAGCCGGCGAGGAACAGGCTGAACAAGCCGCGCCCGAAACGTCGGCGGACACCGCGGACGCCGCGGCCGCGGAAACGGACGAATCCGACGGCGGCGAAACGGAACCCGCCCCCGCCAAAGAGGCCGGACACGCCGAAATCCCGCCGGAACTGGAAAAGGATTACCTGACGCTGACGACGTTCCTGTCCATCATTTTGCGCGTGCTGCAGGAAAAGAACACCCTCTTAAACACTTACGCCCGTTTCGGGATCGAGCTGTTTTTATCCGGCGCGTGCGAACGGCTGTGCCGGTCGAAATCCCTTTCCGCCCAGCAAAACCGCGTAATGCTGGCCGGTTTGCTGGAACTGTTGGGGCGCGCCCCGACTTTGGCCGATCTGTTTTTCGATAAAATCGAAGAATACATGATGGAACCCAAGTACCTGACCGTCATCGAAAACGGTTCCAAGGGCATGGAAACCTATCTGAACAACAAATCGTCGCCCGAATTGGTCGGGTTGATCCAAACGACCATGGCCAACTGGCTGAACCCGAAAAAGGAAACGGTCGCGTCGGGCATCTGCACGGTCATGTTCACGGACATCGTGTCATCGACCCATATGACGCAAACGCTGGGCGACCGCATGGCGCAGCAGCTGATCCACCGGCACAACACGATCGTCCGTCAGGCGTTGAGCACCTGCGGCGGCGAAGAAATCAAACAGACCGGCGACGGCATTATGGCGTCGTTCATGTGGGCGTCCAACGCGATCGACGCGGCGATCGCCATTCAAAAAGCGGTCAGCCTGTACAACCGCGAATCGCCGACCGTCGCTTTGGAAGTCCGCATCGGATTGAACGCCGGCGAACCGATCGTGGAAAACAACGACCTGTTCGGCCTGACCGTCCAGCTGGCGTCGCGCGTGTGCGGCGAAGCCGGCAAAAACCAAATCTATGTTTCCTCCGTCGTCAAAGAGCTGGCCGCGGGCAAGAATTACATCTTTGTTCCGAAAGGCGAATTCAACCTGAAAGGCATCGACACCCCGCAAACGCTGTACGAAGTGGTGTGGGAAGAGGAAAAACCCAAAAAACAGCCGCCCAAGGAACCGGAAAAGCCCGCCGAACCGCCGCAGGAAAAAGAGCTGTCGGAAAGTTTGCCCGAGTTTTAACGCCGGCTTTGATTTCCGACGCGCGTTGTGGTATATTGAACGGGTGGAAAGAATTTCCGCAATAACGGATTGAACGGGCGAGGTAGAAAATGGCTACGACTGTTTTGGACGCGACGACAAAATCGACCAACGTGAAAACGTGGGAAAAAACGACGACGGACACATACGCCGATTCGATCCGCAACGCGCGCGACATGGGACAGGCGCGGCTGAATTATTCGCGTTTGAACATGATCACGACCCTGTCCGAAAATGAAAAAGAGGACTGGTTTTCATTCAAGGTCACGTCGCGCGGCAAACTGCGCCTGACCGCCGTCAACCTCAGCGCCAACAGCGAAACGTCCGACGCCGACGAATCCTCCGCTTCCGACGCGTTGGAGGAAGCGTCCGGCAATTTTGAAAAGGCCATTGAACGTTTCAAGGGCCAAGGCCTGAAAGTCGAACTGTACCAATACGTCAACAACCGCCAAACCCTGATCGCGACGAACGAAGAGAGCAAAGGCAAGGCGACCGACGCGTTCGACCAGCTGATGCGCGGTCAATACAAAGTGCAAAAGGCCGGCACCTATTACATCCACGTCACGACCAAGGACGGCAAGGCGGTGGACAAGGACACGCTGTACGCTTTGCAGGTGCAGCTGGGCGATTCCTATAAACACAATTACGTCACGCAGGAAAAATCCATCGACCACACGAATATGACCGACGGCGACATCGCTTTGGCCAAGGCGGAAGCCGAATCGGGTTCCGTCACCGCCAGCGCCGGCGTTTTGGCGGCGCAGGGCGCGGCCGATTTGCTGGCGACGGGATACACGAACATGGCGACCCTGCGTTCCGCGAAAACCCAAAGCTCCTCTTCCAAACTGTTCAGCCTGCTGGTTTGACCGTCATTTGGTTGACGGGCAAAGATCGTCTATACGCAATTCAACGTACCACGTCCGGATCAGATCCAGATTGCGGCCGATAATGACGTCGATCAGCTGTTTGTTTTTTTCGTGCTGCGGATCCGCTTTTTTCGACAGATCGTTAAAATCAATTTCTTTCCACGCCTTGGCGCATTTCGACCAATCAAACAGAACGTCGGCTTTATACGGATAATCCGCCACGCCGATGCTTTTTAAAATGGCATCGAAGTCGTCCTTTGAGCACGAAAGCTTTTCACTCGGCGCGTCGTCCCGATCCCCTCGGTTCAACGTGAACGGCCACGCGCGGAAATTGCCGTTCGTCTGGTACCAGCTTTTCAAAGCCTCGTGGATATGCCATTTGCGGTATATCAGATTTTCCGGCGAAATGTGATCCCAATCGAACGGACACAGCGTGTCTTCCGGATCAAAATCCCCACAATCTTTGAACCACAGGTTCAACGCGGCGCGCTGGGCGTAAAGGATCAGGCTTCTTTCATAAAAAAGCCGCGACAGGAACGGTTGGAAATCCCCCTCTTCAAATTTCCAGCGATACAGCGAATCTATACGAACGCCCCTTTTTTCTTTTATGCCGTTTTTCAATTTGTTGAATTTCGGAAACGCCGGAAAAAGAGTTTCGTTTTCCTTTTCCTCGCAGGCCGTCCGCATCAAACCGGCCGACCAAAAATCGTCCGCCTCTTTTGTTTTTCTGACCTGTTCCCACAACCGGCCGATCAGCGGCGCATGATCGCGCTGCCCCTTTCCGAACCACGTCAACAGCGTGACAACACCCAGCATCCTGCGGCGCGTTTCCTCCGTCATTTTCTTTTCATCATCCGTATAAAGCAAACGGTGCATCAGCATCAACATGACTTCGGGCGCCCTGTCCGCCAATTCCGAAACGATGAAATCCGGCAGCCCGAACGCGTTGTCGTCCGGATCGTAACGCAGAACCGCTTTTACGCGCTTCAAGAAATCCTCATCCAACAATTTTTCAACGAATTTGATGAATCCCGCTTTTTCATTGCGGATGATCCCTTGGAACTGCTTGGGTCGGATGCGCATCGTCACGGCGTCGGCCGCCGGTTTTTCCGGCCGGTTCTGATACAAACGGCAGGCGATGGTGATGAAACGCGCCGGCCGCATAAATCCGGCGCAAGCGTCTTCAATCTTTTTTTGCAAATCAATGCCGATGTTCGTTTTCAAAATCGAATAATTCAATTCCTCGCCGCGCAAGGGCGTCCCGCCCGCGTTCAACCGGATGAACAGATTTTCGATTTCATCGTCCCCGTCATCCGCGTCGGTTTCGCCGTCCGGCGCGGACGTTTCGGTTTCCGCGTCCAAAACCTGTTCGCGCACGGACAACAGCGGCAAAGAAGTGTTATCCAAAACATCCCGAACGGTATCAAGCAGCTCTTCTATACCGTAATACTCCGAACCCGTCGGAAAAGGCTTTTGGTGATGCAGTTCGCACCACCGTTCGATTTTTGAACGGACGGCCGCCGCATTGTCACCGTTCAGGAAAAATCCGAACGGCACGGGGAACGACGCGTCGTAAGGCCGGAATTTGTCCAACGGTTCCGCATACGGATTTTTATCCGCCATTTGGTACTTTTCACGCGCGCGGCGAATGTTTTCCGCGCTCAACGTCCGATCGTTCCGGCTTTTCTGATATCCCCACGGATGCGATTTCGTAATGACGCGGAAAATATATTTCCGATCCGTCCCCGTTCCCTTTTTCAAATCAATGAACAGCCGCACCCGATCCGTCGAAGACCGCAGCACATCCTGCGATGTTTCTTCTGTTCCGTCCGGTTCAAAAAAAGCCAGAGCAATCGCCGTCGCCCGCTGCTGCCCGTCCAGCAATTCCGTCTTGCCGTCTTTTTCAACGCCGACGAACGACCCGACCGGAAACCGGCGCATCAGCGAATCCCACAGGTTTTCGATCTGCCACGGTTTCCAGACGAATCCGCGCTGCACATTCGGCAAAACGATTTCTCCCTTTTCGATGTCTTCTTTTAAACCGTTCAGTCTGTATTCGGGCAATTTCCCCTCCCCGTCCGGATTATCAACTAATACAGCATATCGTATATTAAAATTCAATCAACAACTTTTTTTCATGCAAAAACCCCGCTTTTGACGGCGGGGTTTTCGTTCGTTTTCCGTTTATTACAAAACGTGTTCCAGAAAATACGGCAACTGGACGCGCCACGCCGGCCAATCGTGCGGCACGTCATAGCCCCAGTAATCCACCCACGCGGGGATGCCTTTGGCGCGCATGATGCCGTCCAAAGCGCGCGTGTCGCTTAAACATTCGTTTTCCCACGCGCCCTGACCGACGGAAACGATGATGTCGGAACGTTTGTACAGATCCAGCGTCCCCTGATCGTTCATGTTCGGCAGGTATTCGATCGGCGAATTGAAATAAACGCCGGCTTCGTCGCAGTTCGGGAAAAACGAACGGCAGCTGTACAGCCCGCTTTGCGCGATCATGGCGTCGAACAGGTCGGGACGGCGGAAAAAGAAGTTCGCCGCGTGCAGCGCGCCCATCGAACATCCCGTCGTCATCATGCCGCCCGCGCGATAGTTGCTGCCCATCGCGTTGATGTCCAACGCCCAAGGCACGACTTCTTCGCAGACGTATTTGAAATACTGTTCAAAACGGTACAGGCGGTCGCCCGGCCATCCGGCGCAGACGAACGTTTCCCAATCCAGCCCGTCAACGCAGAAGAATTGGGCGCGTCCCGCTTCGATAAATCCCGAAGCGGCGTCGATCATGCCGAATCCTTCGTATTCATAGAACCGGCCGCATTGGGACGGGAAAACCAGTACCGGCTTCCCCGCGTGCCCATAGACCTTCAATTCCATATGACGCCCCAGATTCGGGCTGTATTCGTTGTAGTATTCGATTTTCATCAGCGTTTTTCCTGAACGAAGTTCATGATTTCATCCGCCTTTTCCTGCGTTTTGGCGCGCATCAGGTACATATGGTCGCCCATGACCGCGGAAAAGATTTCATCGACCGGATTGTACTGCATCAGGTAATCGCCGTACTTTTCCAGAATTTCTTCGTGCGAATGAACGTAGTTGAAGCAATCCTTGCGCGCGACGTAAATGCCGATGTATTTCTTTTCGGTCGGCTGATAGACTTTGTTATGAACGATCATGTCGGCGTACATCTGATAAACGTCGGTGTCGTGTTCATAGTTCATCAGTTCGGGCATACATCCGCCGGGCGGACGCATATTGACTTCCAGCGCGACGTAATCGCCTTTTTTGCCCAATCCCTTTTTGTCTTCGTACAGTTTGAAGAATTCAAAGTGGAAGAAACGCGCCGTCGTGTTGAACGACGCCAAAACCGCGCGCCCCGCCTTTTCCAACGCGGGATCGATTTTCAAAACCGAATAATAGCGCAGGTCGTCGCCCGCGTTGACCGTTTCCGCGACGTTTTCGGGGAAAATGTGGCTGGTCATGAAAATCGGTTCGTTCTGATAGTTCGCGATGCCGTCGAACGTGACGATCAAACCGTTGACGAATTCCTCCATCACATAGGGGACGGTGGGATAGTTGTCATAGAAACGGTTGAATTCCTCGTCGTTTTTGATCGAATAGGACGCGTACGCGCCGACGCCGATGTCGGGTTTGACGAACACGGGATAGCCGACTTCCTTGACGAATTTCGCGCCTTCTTCGCGGGTGGTGACGCAATGGCAGCGCGCCGACGGAACCCCCGCCTTTTCAAAGTGGTTTTTCATCAGGTACTTGCGCTTGCTTTCCAGCACTTCCGGATATCTTGTCCCCTCGATGTTGAAATCGGTGCGCAGACGGGCGTCCGTTTCCAGCCAGTATTCGTTAAAGGATTCCAGACGGTCGATCCGGCCGTATTTGTGAATGAAATAAGCGACCGCGCGCATGACTTCGTCATAGTTTTCCATGTTGTCAACGCGGTAGTATTCGGTCAAAGATTCCTTCAACTGCGGGGTCAGGGAATCATAGGACGCGTCCGCGATTCCCAAAACGTTCACGCCCATTTTTTTCAGGCGATCCGCAAAATTCACGTAGTGCGACGGAAAATGCGGAGAGAGAAAGACAAAATTCACGGTAATAACTCCTTGGTTATTTTCGGTTTTTTTTCGGCTGTTTTCCTAATCAGGAACATGGTCTTTTGTTGTGGTTTCTTCCCACCCCGCCTAAATTGGCAATCCGCGGCGCCGTTGTCAATTCATTTTTGTATTTTCTTTATTCTAAAGAATGGGGTAAAAGGGGAAAAACGACATTCATTCAACACCGTTCAAGGAGCCGCCATGACCGTCCGCATCCGCAAAGCCGTTTTCCCCGTCGGCGGGTTGGGTACCCGCTTTCTGCCCGCGACAAAGGCAATGCCAAAGGAAATGCTGCCCGTCGTCGATAAACCGCTGATCCAATACGCCGTTGAAGAGGCCGTCGCCGCCGGCATCGAACATTTCATTTTCGTCACCGGACACGGCAAAACCGCGATCGAAGACCACTTCGACACCAATTCGCAGCTGGAACGCCTGCTGGAACGGGACGGCAAAACGGATCTGCTGAATTTCTTAAAAGACTGCACGCTGGATTCGGGCAAAATCTCCTACACCCGCCAAAGCGAACCGAAAGGGTTGGGGCACGCCGTGTGGTGCGCGCGCGATCTGGTCGGCGACGAACCGTTCGCGGTGCTGCTGCCCGACGACCTGTTCCATTGCAAAACGCCGTGTTTGAAACAAATGGTCGAGGAATACCCCCGAACGGCCGGCAATCTGGTCGCGATTGAGGACGTGCCGGAGGAACAGACATCGCGCTACGGCATCCTCAGCATTGAAAACGACGACGGCAAGCTGGTGCGCGTCAACGGCATGGTGGAAAAGCCCGCCCCCGGAACGGCGCCGTCGCGGTGCGCCATTTTGGGACGCTACATCCTGTCGCCCGAAGTGTTCGCCGAACTGGACAAGCAGAAAACCGGCGCGAAAGGCGAAATCCAGCTGACCGACGCCATGGCGGCGACGTTGAACCGCGTGCCGTTCCACGGAATGAGGTTCGAGGGCAAGCGGTTCGATTGCGGCAACAAAATCGGATTTTTGATGGCCAACGTCGAATACGCGCTCGACCGCCCCGATCTGGCGGACGAATTCAAAGCCGCGCTGAAAACCCTTTCCTTTTAAAGGCGTTGAACAATGTCTTTTTTCTCGAACAAACAGCTGAACCTGCTGAACGTCCATTACGGCCTGCGCGCCATGGGATGGGAAATGTGTTCCATGTTCACCTTGGCCTACCTGTACAAACAGGGGCTGAGCCTGACGCTGACCTTTTTAGTGTACGCCGCGGTTTTGTTTTCGCGCACGCTGACCCGTCCGCTGGCGATGTTCTGCTGTTTGAAAAAAGGCGTGCATTGGACGCTGACGGTCGGCACCGTCGCGTTCGCCCTGCGTTATCCCGCCATGCTGCCGATCGACGGGCTGACGTGGCATTTGATCCCGTTCATCGTGATTTCCGGATTGGCGGACGTGCTGTACTGGGTGTCCTATCACAACTATTTCGCTTCGATCGGTGATGAATCCGACCGCGGCGCCAGTGTCGGCATCCGCGACGCCATCGCGACCGTCGTCGCCGTCATCGGCCCGCTGGTCGGCGGGATTTTGCTGTCGTTCAACGCCGTTTACGCGTTCACGATGCCGTTCGTGCTGACTTTGGTCGCCGTGTTCCCCCTGCTGAAAACGCCGTCCCTGCCCCTGCCCGCCCCCGCGACGCACGAAGAAAGGAAACACATCGACCATTTCGGTTTCATCGCGTTCATCGGCGACGGCCTGTTTTATCAGGCGGGGTCGATCTGGCCGCTGATCGTGTTCATGCTGCTGGGCGAAAGCTATCAGAACTTCGGGTTCATTCTGGCGTTGGCCGCGTTTTTCCGCGCGCTGGGGTCGATGGTGTTCGGCCGTTTGATCGACAAAGGCAAAGGCCGGCAAATCTGTTACATCGGATACGGAATGCACATCGTCATCCTGACGGTTCGCGGATTTTTCGCCTATTCCGTCCCCGCCGTCATCGCGTGCGATTTTTTCGCCGCGATCGCGTACTGTTTTTCGATGACGGGGCTGATGACCGCCGTTTACAACGCGACAAAACGCGCGTCGCACCCGCTGTATTTCACCTATTACACGGAATTGGGGTGGGATGTCGGCGCGGTGTCGTCCATGCTGCTGGCCGCGTTGATCGTCGGCGCAGGGTTTGACGTGCGCTGGGGGCTGACTTTGTCCGTCGCCGGCGCGGTTCTGTCCGTCGCGGTGCTCAGCCGGTATTACACGCGCGAACGCAAACGCCGCAAGGCCGAAACGCGGCGGGCGGCCTAGGGCATATCCTTTGCCAGAAACAGATACAGCGTTTTCATGTATTTTTCATAGCGGGCGTTGATTTCCGGATCGTCGAAAACGGGAACGCCGTCCGAAACGGTGTAAGAACGCGCGGTCGTGAAAACGCCCAGCGTGTTTTCAAACAGGCTGACGATCATGCTTTGCAGAAACACCATCCTGTCGGCGCGGGTGAACACCTCCTCCGCCTTTTCCCGCCGCGCGGCGCGGATCGCGGGAACGGGGATTTTGTCGATCCGGCGTTCAAAATCCGCCTTGGCCGCGGCTAAATACTCGCTTTGATCCTGCAGCTTTTTCTGAACGCGCTCCAATTCCGCCAGCGTCCAAACGGCCGCGTCCGGCGACAGGGGCGATTCTTCGGACAGCGCGCGGATCATGTGCGGGCGGACATCCTCGTAATACACGGCCAGTGTTTGTTCCTCGATTTCATCGAAATCCGGCGTGCGGGACAGATACAGCACGCGCGCCGTCAACGCCCAGCCGGTCAGCATGAACAGGACGAACAGCGCGAAAACGCCCTTTGTCAGGCGCGTCATCGGCACCACCTCTACCCTGTCGCGGGCGATTTCGTCCCAAAACATCGGACGGCGGCGCAGCATCCCGTACACGGCGTACAAAGGCAGCGCAAGGGACGCGTAGGACAACAGGCACCCCGTCCCGCCCGCGAACACCGTCAGCGACCGTTTCAGGGAATCGGAAAACCGCAGTCCGCCCCCGTCCGCGGCGCAAACGTAAATCCCCAGCATCGCTTTGCCCGCCGTCGTTTTAAACACGGAAACCAGCGCGGCCTCCACCGCGGCATATACCCAGAACGACGCGTAAAACTGCCACGAACGGTAGAAAACCCCGTCGCCCGTTTTGCCGCCCAGAATCAGCACCATCGCCATCGACCACAGCAGATAATCAATAAAACGCGCCAGCGTCCGTTTGAATGCGACCATTTCCGCCTCCTTGCCTTTTTTATTATGATAGCGTTTTCGCGCCCCCGCCTCCATCTTTTTTTCAAACGGAGCGAATAGCCGGAACCGGACGCTTTTCTTTAAAACGGATCAAGCGTCAATTTGGCGGAAACAATAGGAGTTCGGAAAAATAATTTCAGAAAAAATTTCCGTGTTTGTCTAAAAAAAATCTTGACTTCACGGCTTGGCGGTATCACTATGCGAACATAAATATAGTTTTTCATAGATATGTTAGGAAACGCTATGACTGAAGAAAACAAAGAATCGAAAACCTCTTCGTTGCTCGACGCCTTTATGCAGGCCGGCAAAATCACGGTTTTTGAAAGCGGGTTGGATCGTCCCGACCATTTGCAGGATCGCCCGTTCTTCAAGTTGCTGCCGAAAGGCCAAACGTCCGTCATCGCCAAAGGCGACGCCGCCGACACATTGACGGTCAGAACGCCCGCCGAATTGGAAAAATCCCCCGCATTGGCTACCGAAGCGCATCAATTCTTTGAAAATATGGAAAAACGTTTCCGCACGGTCATGCCGGGCGTCACGCTGTTCATCATCGACCCCGACGCCGTTCAGGGCCGCTATCTGCTGGATACCGAAGACGACCGTTCGCTGGGCAAGTCCCTGTATATGTACGTCGAGGACAAATTGCAGAAAGCCGCCGCGGGCAACGGAAAGACGTTCCTGACAAACGACGAGATCCTGAAATCCGTGTCCGAAGCCGGCATCACCGACCGCAATCCGTTTTCAATGCGCGCCGCCGTTTCGCCGACCATGGAAAATCTGGCCGGTCTGGGCAACGTCAATCTGGTCGTCGGCGACAACCCCGACGCGATGAACGCAAACGTTCTGGACATGGTGATCGGCGCCGAAGAACGCCGCAAGAAAGAAGGCGTTTCGTTCGACGAATTCCGCCGTCTGGTTTTGTATCACGAATTGGGTCACGCGACCGATCACAACTATGCGTCCGCTTACAACTCGGTCAACAAAATCGCCGAAACGGAATTGGACAACGTGATGTGCCGCCACCGCACGGAATGCATCGCCGACGCTCACGCCGTGCTGCAGCTGGCGCGTGATTTCGGCAACACGAAATGCGCCGAAATCTGGGGCGACTGCCGTATCGAATATTTGCGTATGTGCGTTGACCGCCGTATGGACGACACGAAATACGACACCGAATTCGTCAAACAGATCCGCGAAGCCGAAGAAAAGGCGCAGGCGCAGAATCCGAATGATCCGGAATATGAAAACAAATTCAAACAGCTGATGGCCGACCGCAACGTCGCCAACACGATCAAACAGCTGGGATCGCCGCTGGCGTACCACACGACCGACGTTATCGACGCCACCGTCAAATACGCCAAAGAACATCTGGCCGACGGTTCGTTGCAGAAAATGTCGGATCTGGAAGTCATCAAACAAGCGCAGGTCATGTCTGAAACCTACGGTCTGACCCGCCGGCAGATGGCCGAAATCTCGATCGCTCTGGCGACCGGTGAAAAACATCCGAAATACGAACAGATGATGGAACGCGTTCAGGTTTCCCGCGATCATATGCCCGTTGACAACAAAGTGTTGGAACAGGAATACGAGTTGCAGCGCGAACTCAGCGCCTATCACGAAGCCGCCCAGCTGAACGCCAATTTGGGTCTGCCCGCGCCGACGCCGGACTTTTCGCCCGAATTGAAAAAGAAGCTGAAAGCCCAACGCGCCAACGCGACAAAAACGCAAAACCAACGCATCCTCAACGTCGCGCAGTATCAGGCCGATTTGCTGGACAAACTGGACATCACCGAATCGCGCGCCGAAATGCACGCCGTTTTGGGCGACGAAAAGGAAACCTTGCGTCAGGAAGGCCGCAAAAACAAAGGCAACGACAAATTCGCCGCCGACAAATTGAAAGTCGTTGACGCCGTCATTGAACAGGCGCCGAACGTCGAAGCCATGCTGTCCGCCAACCGGTTGGTCAAAAAACAGTTGGACGACATCAAATCGACGACCGAAGTTTCCGGCGACGCCGCGATCGTCCATTTCATCAAAAACGAACTGCGCGTTGCGACATCCCTGTCGAACGCGCTGATCAAAGCGTACCAGCGCGAACCCGAAAAGATGACTGTCAGCGACACGATTGATTCGCTGCGCGCCGAACGCAAGGATTTCAAAAAGGCTTTGATGGCTGAAAAGGAAACACAGGTCGCCGCTTTCGCGATCCGTTCGGACAAGGAAACGTGGGCGAAAGTGTCCGCCGATCCCGTTCTGGCCATGCTGATCGACCAAAAGGCCAAACAGAAACCGACGGCCGCTTTGGCGCAGTATCAGATGAGCGCGGGCAGCATGGACAAAAACGTCGCCGCCACGCTGTACAACGAAGTCGCCGGCACGCACAAATATCTGGTCGAAACCTTCACGGGCAGCCCGCAGACGGCCTCCGCGCTGAAGAAAAAAGACCTGCGCACGTTTGAAAGCATGGCCAAATACGCCGAAACGCTGAAAACGGCGGAACGCGCTTCGCCGCTGAACCTGAAAGGATTCAAGGTCGAACAGAAGAAATCGGCTTTCGATATGCTGCTCAGCGCGCAGAAACAGCGGTAAGCCGCACCTTTTAAGATCACCCCCGCCGAAACAAAAAACGGCGGGGGTTTTCTTTCGGAAAGGATTCATCGGCCGAATTGAATTTTTGGTAGCCGGTCGTTTTTCAATACAAAAAGCCCCCCCCCCCCGCCTGGCACGGGGTTTTCGCAGATACAAAAAAGCCACCCACCCGCCTAGCGGGTGGTTCTTCACACTGCGGGCATAGCCCTAAGGCTACTGGCGACGCCTGAACGGCGTACAAACGGTCTGGCAGGTCTGGCAGGCGCATTTTGTTACTAGCCACCCGTGAACGGGTCGGACAAATCAAGTGTCAGCTGGTCGGAAAGAGCGTCTTCTTTCAGCTGGTTTTGGATGTATTCAGCGATCTTGCGCGCATTTTTGCCCGCGGTGTCAACATAGTAGCCCTTGCACAAAAACTCTCGGTTGCGATACTTGTATTTAATATTACTCCACCGTTCGTAAACCATCAGGCTGCTTTTCCCTTTCAGAAAACCGACAAAGCTGGATACGCTCATTTTCGGCGGGATTTCAACCAGCATATGCACGTGATCAGAGCAGACTTCCGCTTCAATGATCGTAACGCCTTTCCAACCGCACAGCTCCCTGAGTATTTTCCCGATTTCATATCTGCGCTCGCCGTAAAAAGCTTTGCGACGGTATTTCGGGGCAAACACCAAGTGGTATTTGCAGTTCCACGTCGTGTGTGATAATGTTTTCAGATCATTCATAATCTTAACTCCTTAGTTCTTCCTGCGATTGCCAGACCGCAGTTCGATTGTAACTAAGGAGTTTTTTTACGCATAGCTGTAAGCTTTCCGGAACCACGCGCCTAGCACGTGGTTTTCGGGGATACAAAAA
>CACYSU010000022.1 GCA_902777205.1 uncultured Rhodospirillales bacterium
CGTCGGGACCGTACCAAACGGGGATCTGATGCCCCCACCACAGCTGGCGCGAAACGCACCACGGCTGAATGTTGCGCATCCATTCAAAATAGGTTTTCTCCCACGCTTTGGGGACGAATTCCATACGGCCGTCCTCGACCACCTTGATCGCTTCGGCCGCCAGTTTCGGCGCATCGACAAACCATTGGTCGGTCAGCCACGGTTCGATCACGACGCCCGAACGGTCGCCGTAGGGAATCGTCATGGGATTGTCTTCCTCTTTGACGAACAATCCCAAAGCCTTGACATCCTCCAACACTTTGACGCGGGCGTCCGCCGTCGTCAAACCGCGGTAGGCTTCGGGCGTGTTTTCGTTCAAATGCGCCGTCGAATCCAAAATGTTGATCATCGGCAGGTTGTGACGTTTGCCGACCTCGAAGTCGTTGAAATCGTGCGCCGGCGTGATTTTCACCGCGCCCGTCCCCTTGGTCGGGTCGGCGTGTTCGTCGGCGACGACGGGGATCGCGCGGTTGCAAATCGGGATGATCACGTTTTTGCCGATCAAATCCTTGTATCGTTCGTCATCGGCCGAAACGGCGACGGCGGTATCGCCGAACAGCGTTTCCGGACGCGTCGTCGCGATCGTGATAAAGCGGCCGTCCTCGTTTTCAACGGGGTATTTGAAATACCACATCTTGCCGACGACTTCGCGCTGCTCGACCTCCAGATCGGAAATCGCGGTCTGCAGGTACGGGTCCCAGTTGACCAGACGTTTCGCGCGGTAAACCAGCCCGTCCTTGTACAGCGTCACGAATTCCTGACGCACGGCGCGGCACAGCCCTTCGTCCATCGTGAAACGTTCGCGCGGCCAATCCAGCGACGCACCCAAACGGCGCAGCTGGTTGGTGATCTGACCGCCGGATTTGGCTTTCCATTCCCAAACCTTTTCAATGAACTTTTCACGTCCCAGATCGTGACGGGACACGCCCTCTTTGGCCAGCAGGCGTTCAACGACCATTTGCGTCGCGATGCCGGCGTGGTCGGTTCCGGGCTGCCACAGCACGTCTTTGCCTTTCATGCGCTGGTAACGGATCAGGGAATCCTGAATCGTAAAAGTCAAAGCGTGGCCGATGTGCAGGTTGCCCGTTACGTTGGGCGGCGGAATCATAATGCAGTACGGTTCCTTGGCCGAATCGGGATCGCAAGCGAACGCCCCCGATTTTTCCCACTGTTCGTAAATTTTCGTTTCCACTTCGGACGGGCTGTAAGTTTTTTCCAGCATCGCCGTTTCTCCTTTTACTTTCAACATTCAAAAAAATATTCCCCAAGCTTTGACAGGCTTGAGGAAATGAAAACCGTTCAACCGCCTATTTCAAATCAAGCCTGTCCATGACGTGGGCGATTTCCTTTTTAACGACGCGTTCGACGATGTCGGGCAGATTGACATCCAGCCATTCTTTCAAATACGGCTTCAGCGTTTCGCGCACGATCGTTTCGATCGTCAAGGCGCCGTTGCCCATTTCCAACCGTTTTTCGGACGCGATGTCGCGCAGATGCGACAGCGATTCGGTCGCCGCGGCAACCGTCGGTTCGGCCAACAGCATATCGTCGTCCGCATCAACGCGGCGGCCGCCGTTTTCCTTGATCAAATCGGTCAGCGTCTCCTCTTTCATCGGACGGCTGGGGATGACGGGTTCGGGGGTGAAATCGTCCTCTTCGTCCGCCGGCGCGAAAGCTTTTTTGACATTTGCCGCGGGGGCTTCGTTTTCAACGATCATATCCGCCGTCAAATCGACGACGCCGGCGTTTTTCCCCTGCGCCTTTTCCTGCGTCTTTCCGTCCGCGCGCACCTCCCGCGCATCCGCCGTTTCCCGCCGCGCGGGTTCCGGAGATTCCGCCGCCCGCGCCGCGCCGGACTGTTCATCCGCCGCCGTGTTTTGAGTGGGGGCGTTGTTGCTGTCGTCCTCCGCCAGAATATTGCGAATGGACGCGAGGATGTCTTCCATAGACGGTTCGTTTTGTTCTGTCATTTTCTGTCCATACAGGTTAGCCTTACAGCTTAATATAACATCTCTCCGCGCGGGGGCAAGTCGATATTTTCGTTTTTATCGAATAACTTATCCCTCGACAACCGGCACGGCGGCTTCGGCCGCGGGTTCCGTCACGGGTTCGGCCGGCTGCGCGTCTTCGACGGGAGCGGCGACCTGAGCGGGCTGCCGCGCCGGCTGTTCAGCCGTTTTGCGGTAACGGGCGACATCCAGCCCCAACCCTTTCGGCGTCATCAGTCCCATGGACGCGATCAGCTGGTACGACGCGTCGATCAAACTCTTTTTCGCGGTCACGACGCTGACCCGCGCGTCCAACAATTCCTGTTCCGCGTTCAACACGTCCAGAACCGTTCTGGCGCCGGCCTGTTCTTCGGCTTTCACGCCGTCCAAAGCCAGCATGGACGCCTTGACCTGTTCTTCCAAAGACGACAGGGACGCGCGCGTCGCCTGATAGTTTTCCCACGCCTGCGTTGTGGAACGGATCGCGTCGCGTTTGACAGTGTTGATGTTGATTTCAGCCTGTCTGGCCGCGTATTTGGATTCACGCACTTTGGAAACCGTGCTGCCCGAACGGTACAGCGGCACATCCATCACCAGCATGACGTTGGTGTCTTCTTCGCGCGCGCGGCCGGTGCGAATCGTTTGCCCCTGATAAGTGGAGGTGCCGTGCGCCCCCGCTTTCATATTGGAATACCCCGCTTGCAAATCGACGGACGGATAATATCCGGACTGCGCGACGGTGACGGCGCTTTCCGCGCTCTTGGCCTGTTTTTCGGCGGCCAGAACGGACGGATTGCTTTTCAGCGCGATTTCCAGCGCGTCGTCCAAAGTCTGCGGCAGCTTGGCGGCCGGCACTTCGGGTTCAAAAATCTTTTCGGGCAGCTTGCCGACGACTTTCTGATAAACGGCATAAGCGACTTTCAGATCGCCCTCCGCGGAAATGCGCGACGCGACGGCGCCGGCATGGCGCGCTTCGGCCTGCGCCACGTCCGTTTTGGTCAATTCGCCGACGCGGAAACGGTCGCGCGTATAGTCCAACTGACGCTGCAGGACGGATTCGTTGTTTTGATTCAGCTTCAGCACCGCGACGGCGCGAATGACGCCTGTATAGGCGGAAACGGCTTCGACCAGCGCGCCCTGCTCCACATTCGACAGGTTGGCGCGTTCGGCCTCGAACTGCGCCTTGGCCGCCTGAACGGACGCGGTCGTCGAAAATCCGGAAAAGACCGGCTGGACGGCGTTGATGCCGAACGAAACCGGCATACTTTCGTTTTCCGCGAAAATCGGGGATGTCCGGCTGCGCGTGTAAGTATAGCCGTAAGACGCTTCGCCTGAAACGCTGGGGCCGTAACCGGAACGGCTTTGC
Source organism: uncultured Rhodospirillales bacterium (assembly GCA_902777205.1). Lineage (GTDB taxonomy): Bacteria > Pseudomonadota > Alphaproteobacteria > CAAGCB01 > CAG-977 > UBA11549. The sequence goes on from CACYSU010000022.1 coordinate 3,394, forward strand.
GTAATCTTTTCGTAAACCGATTTCAAATACGCCCGCTGGGACAAAATCGACGGATTGGCCACATAGGTATAGGCCAAAGCCTCCTCCAGCGTTTCGGCGTACGCGGCGTTCGCCAGCAGCACGGCCGACAGCGAGATTCCGGACAAAACCTTTTTCAAACTCAGTTGTTTAGACATAGCAGCCCTCTTGCAAAAACTGAAGCATCTCAAAAACATTCTTTTTTACCGTCAATTCCGCCCCAATATCAACAACTATTTAAGAAACAGCCTCAAAAATGAAGTTTTTATCCGGATTCGCCCCCGTCAAACCGCCGATATCCAAATCGAACGGCGTTATAAAGGACAGGCCGCCGTTTTTCCTGACGACTTTGACCGCCCGCCCCGCCGCGCCGCCCGCCGGAGCGACGACGCACACCAAGCGCCCGTTTTCGGCCAGCTGTTCGGGCAAAGCGTCCGGTATTTTTGAAACGATCCCGTCGATGAAAATCGCGTCGAACGGCGCTTGGGCGGCGAAACCGGCGGCGGGATCCGAATTTAAAACGGCGACGTTGTCGATTTCGCTGTCGATCATAATTTGCTGCGCCGTTTCACACAGCGTTGCGTCGGCGTCGATCGCGACAACCGCACGCGTCATCCCCGCCATTACCGCCGCGGAATATCCCGTGCCCGATTTGACGTTCAAAACGAAATCGTCCGGCCGCAATTCGGCCGCCAGCAGCAGGTTCGCCAAAATACGCGGCGAAAACATCACCCGCCCCGCGTCGATTCGGAAGCTTTCGTCGGCATAGGCGCGCCCTTTCAGCCGTTCGGGCAGGAAAAGTTCGCGTTTGACGCCCCCGATCGCGCGCAGCATCGCCGGATCGCCGATTCTGTTGGCGATCAGCTGTCCCAAAACCATGTTTTCACGCGCTTGATCTTGATCGTTTTCGATTGAAATTCCTGCCATATTTCCCCGCTTTCCACATTCAGAAGTACAGGATATCCGCCGTTTTTGCAACAAAAAGAAAAAAGTTGAATTTTTTTGTTGACGGCCGCGAAAACAAAGTCTATAAGAAACCTGTCTTTAGGGACAAACCGCTACGGGGCCGAATGGCAGAATGGTTATGCAGAGGACTGCAAATCCTTAGATATCGGTTCGATTCCGGTTTCGGCCTCCAAGATTATTCCGCGATAGCTCAGCGGTAGAGCAATCGGCTGTTAACCGATTGGTCGTAGGTTCGAATCCTACTCGCGGAGCCAACATCAAACCCGCTTGAAAAAGCGGGTTTTTTTGTGTCCGGAAAATTTTCCGCTTCCCCGCCCTTTTTGTGACTTGACACTTAATATTTAGACCAAACGGGATTTCCCGGTATGGAACGGCAACAGCCCCTCGCCTTTCTTGATTTTTCCGGCCGGATATTTATACTGGATTGCGGGGCGGTCTTGCTTGGAAAGGAAGTCGGATAGCAACCAGCCTCTTGAAAAAGAGTCGATGCAGCGAAGAGTGGCGCACCCGCCTTGACCGCCCCTTTTATTTTTGACATTCCGCCTTTTCGTTTTTTTATAATCGTCAAACGCCGCCGCAGAGAGTTACAAAGTCGGCTGTAACCCGGGACATCCGCAAAGATGGATATGTAAGTACAAGCCTTTCGGTCGTTGGTTTAGCAGGGGTTGCGTCCTGCCTGCGGCGCGCTGTTTGCCTTTTTCTTGATTTTTTCATATTCTTGATTTTTTTTGTAAAAAATGCCTTATCCTGAAAATCGCAGGGAAAGAACGGTCTTGCTTGACAAGAAAATCGGATGACGGTCAGCCCCCTGTAACAAGGGCTCGGATGTAGCGGAGAGTGGCGTACCCGCCTTGACTTTCTTTCCCTGCCGTTTTTTTATTACGCAATGTTTTCCGATCCGGAGATAAAAGAATGACCGATGAAAACGATTTGGAAACGATCCCCGGAGTGGGCAAGGATATCAAACGCCATTTGCAAAACATCGGCATAAAAACGGTCGAAGACCTGATCGGTGAAAACCCCGAGGAATTGTATTTGCGGGATATCGCCGCCGCGGGACATCCGACCGACAAGTGCCTGCTGTACGTTTTTCGATCGGCCGTGTGTTACGCGGAAAACGAAACGCGCGAACCGGACAAATTAAAGTGGTGGTATTGGAAAGACAAAGAATACGTTTCACACTTCCGGAAATGACAGCAGCACTTTGATCTGGTCGCGCGTCAAAATGAACGACAGTTTGGAAAACGGGTTTAAAACCGCGCCGTCCGTTTTCTTTTGCCGCGACGCCTTGATCCAATCGCGGCAATGCATATAGACCGCTTTGCCCGTCGGGCGGTTCGCGGGGATTTCCTTGGCGTCGGAATAAACCGGCATCAGCATTTTTCCGGCGTAGGGAATGATGTCGGGAACGAACCGGCGGTTTTGGACGATCCCCTGATTGCCGAACAGAGGCAGCTCGCCGTCCGGCAAGGCTTCGGTCACCAAAACGTCCGTATATCTGAACGCGTAAAGCAGGCGGACGTAATTGTCCCCGCTTTTGTCCCGCGCGAAAGCGGCCAGACATTTTTCCAACGGATTATCCGTCATTTCCGCCCGTTTCCGCCAAAACCTGTTTGATCAAAGGCACCGTCACGGCGTTTTTGCGTTCCAAAGACAACTCGTCCGCCCTTTGAACAACCGCCGACAGGGTCGCGAACGACCGCTCCATGTTTTTCAACAGATAGGCGATGACTTCGGGCGCGACTTTCAGCTGGCGGTCGGAAAACTGCTTCACCAGCACCGCCTGCATCAGCATTTCGTCCGGCGGGCTGATTTCCACACACGGCAACGCTTTCAGCCGCGTGATCAGATCCGGCAGGCTCAGCCCCCATCCGGCCGGCGGGCGATCCGAAGTCATCAACACGAAACCGCCCGTCCCTTTCGCCGTGTTCAGCAGGTGGAACAACGCCGGTTCGTCAATCGGATTCCGGACGTTTTCCAGCACGGCGTAAAATTGATCCGCGCCGGCCGCGTCCAGCGTTTCCGCCATCCGTTCAAACGGACGGATCACCGGCGTCCGCCCCGTTTTCTTTCCGACCGTTTCGCAAAACAAGTGCGCCAGATGCGTTTTGCCGCACCCTTTTTCACCGTAAATGACCGCGCCGGAAAAACCGTTCGGAAAAGCGTCGATCAGCGCGACGGCCGCCGCGTTCGCGGGCGCGGTGAAAAAATCCCCCCTGCCCGTCAGCGAACGCACCGGCAAATTCAACGCGGCCTGATGAAAAACAGACATTTTATTCCGGCTTTCCCGTTCCCAGATACAGCGGGCTTTCCATATATTTCCGGATGCCGAAACGCACCAGAACGCCGATGATCGCGGCGACGGGCACGGCGATCAGCACGCCCAGAAAACCGAACAGCGCCGCGCCGGCCAGCAAAGCGAACATCACCCAAACGGGATGCAGCCCGACCTTTTCGCCGACCAGTTTCGGCGTCAGGAAATTGCCTTCCAGCATTTGCCCCAGCAAAAACACGGCGACGACAACGGCGACGCGTTTCCAATCGTTGAACTGCACGACGGCCAGCCCGACGCTGACGACGAAACCGGTCGTCGAACCGACGTAGGGAATAAAGGACAGCGCGCCGATCCCCAGCCCGATCATCAGCCCCAGATCCAACCCCGACAGCGTCAGCCCGATCGCGTAAAAAGCCCCCAGACACAGGCAGACGGTCGCCTGTCCGCGCACGAAACCGGCAATGATGTCGTTCATCTGCGCCAACAGGGAACGGATGGTTTTAGCTTCCTCGCGCGGCATCAAACGGCGGATCGCCAGACAGAACTTCGTCCAGTCGCGCAGCAGGTAAAAAGCGACGACCGGCGTGATCAGCAGCAGCGACAGCAGGTTGATGAACGCCATGCCGCCGGACAGCACTTTCTGCACCGTCCCCAGCAGCAGCTTGAAACCGCCGGAAAAATGCGCGGAAACGGTTTGGCGCAGATTGTCGGCCTGCTTGGGGAACAGGCGTCTGGCCTCCGCGACGTAGGGTTCCAGCTTTTCCCAGATCAGCCCCGCGTAAACCGGCATATTGGCGATAAAAACGCTCAGTTGTTTTTGAACGATCGGAACGATGATGAAAACGCACAACAAGAACAGCAGCAGCAATACCGCGCTGACAATGCAGGTCGCGGCGATTCTGGAATGAAGCCGTTTTTGCAGTTTCGACGTGACGGGATCCAGAAAATAGGCCACGGCGATCCCCGCGACAAACGGCAGCAGCACGTCGCGCAAAACGTAAACACCGGCGACGAACAAGACGAACGCCGCCCCCCAGACACATAATTTCTGCATACCGGACATGGTTTGCTCCGTTTCAGGCCGGAAAACTAATATGACGCGCCGCGTTCTTCGGCGGCGGACATCATCGCGTTTTCACCGTTTTGATCCGCGGTCGAACCGAATGGCCGGTACATCACCTGATCCGTCGTTCCCAATTTGAAAACGCCGGAGGGCAAAACGGTCAGCGTCAGCATCCGTTTGTTCATTTCCTTTTGCAAACGGTCGATGTTTTCCGCGAAAAAGATTGTCAGCTGCATCACGCCGGCGCGCGCCGCCTGCAAATCATACGAACTGATGATGGGGATGCGATCCAACCGTTCTTTGATTTTTTGCCATTGCGACAAATCCGCGACCGGAACCAGCGCGACCAGCGACGCCGCTTCGTTAAACTGCACCATCTGTTCACTTTTCCACACGCTTTCCAGATGTTCGACGACTTTTTTCACCGCGCGGGCGAACGTCGTCGCCGTGTCTTTGGTCAGCGGAACGGAGAATGTGAAATTCGGGATTTCGGACGCCGTCATTTCATCCATGGCGCGCCCTTTGACCGTAAAGGTCTGGCCGTTGCGCACCAATTCGACGATCAAAATCCCCTCGGCCTCGTACCGTTTGGCCAGATCCTGCGCCGCCGGCAGGTCGCCGCGCAAAATGCGGTCAACGGAAACCGTCTGCAGATCCGACAGTTCCCCCATCGGGACGAACAGCGGAACCATATAGCTTTCGACGTTCCGGTTGACCCACGCGCGCAGCCACGGGTTGTTTTCTTCCCACAAAACGGGGGAAGCGGAGGCCGAACGGCGGTAAATCGGCAAAATCAGCAGCGGTTTGCCGGACGTGCGGACGTACGGCAGCCCGTTTTGCCGCAGCAATTCGCGCACGGCGTCGGGATTGAACCGGACCTCCAGCGTCGCCATATAGCGCACCGAAGACGTTTTTTCGTTCAAAACGCTGATGTCCTGAACGAAATTCAAAATGTCGTCCGGAACCAGTTCGGGCAGCTGTTCGATGACATAGGACGGCGTGATGCGTTCCATGACGACCATCAACGCCTTTTTCTGCCCTTCCTGCATCGCCTGTTCGCGGGCGGCCGCGGCGTTCGCCGCCGTCACGTCCACCTGAATGCCGCTGGCGGAAAACATTTTCGTGTCAACCGGAGCCGCCTGCGCGCGGCCGATGAACGTCAGGCCGATCAGCCAGACGGTCAATGCGCCGTAAAAACAAAGTTTTTTCATTTTCATCAAAGGCGGCTCCTGTTTCAAAAGCGTTTCAAATCAACCGACGATGTCGCATTGAGAGAAGAAGAACCCGATTTCGCGGGCGGCGTTTTCTTCGGAATCCGATCCGTGGACGGAGTTTTCACCCATGGAAACGGCGAACATTTTGCGAATCGTGCCTTCGGCGGCCTTTTCGGGATTGGTGGCGCCCATGACTTCGCGGTAATGCGCGACGGCGTTTTCACCTTCCAGCACCTGAACGACGACGGGTTCGGATGTCATGAACGCGACCAGTTCGTCATAGAACGGTTTGCCGGCGTGGACATCGTAAAAAGCCTTCGCCTGTTCGGTCGTCAGACGCACGCGGCGCTGGGCGACGATGCGCAGGCCGTTTTCTTCGATCACGGCGTTGATTTTGCCGGTCAGGTTGCGGCGGGTGGCGTCGGGTTTGATAATGGAAAATGTACGTTGTACGGTCATTTTATCCTCTGTGATGTTAAAGTTGAAAGATTCCGCTCTTTTATACCCGTCCGGACGCAACCTTTCAACCGCCAAATTAGTTTATTTTCCGTTGACGAACCCCTGAATTTCCACATCCAGCAGCCCGCGCTGGTATCCGGACAGCTTGGACGCGGCGGTTTCCAACGCTTTTTTCGCCCGTTCGGACGCGCCGCCGCCCGCGACGGACAGCCAGAAATAAGCCTGCTCGAAATCGCCGGACATCAGCGAATAAATCCCCAAATCGTTCTGCGCCCGCTTGTATCCGTGATAGGCGGCTTCGGTCAGATAGGTCGTGGCCACGCCTTTGGGCAGCTGTTTCGTTTCGCCGCGAAATCCCATGGACGCCGCCATATATTTCGATTCCAGCATCCGGTCGGCCGAAGCTTTGTAATATTCAAACGCGCGCCCCAAATCCTTTGCGACGCCCAGCCCGTTGTAATACATTTCGCCCAGCATGAAACGCGCGGCGGGGTATCCGTGTTCGGCGGGATAGACCAGATATTCAAACGCTTCGTCGTATCTTTTGTGATTGAACAGCTGCCGCCCCGTTTCCAGCGCGTCCGTGAAATCCCGCTCCGTTTTCGGCACGCGGGGCCCGCGGAACACCGCGGCGGCGGCCAGAAACCCCAAAACGAACACGGCGATCCCCAGCACAATGAACGTTTTGTACTGCAGGAAAAAGACTTTCATATAATACAGGCGGTTGCTCATACCCGTATCATCAATGAAAAACGACCGTTTGTAAAGACAAGTGTTATAAAGGCTTTCCTTTTTCCGCGCAATCGGTTACAGTCCGGCCACCATGCTGGATATTAACGACATCACATTGCGGTTCGGTGGCCGTTTGCTGTTTGACAAGGCGTCCGCCCACATTTCCGACGGACAGAAAGTCGGCCTGACGGGACGGAACGGAACGGGCAAAACGACACTGTTCCGGTTGATTTTGGGCGACATCGCCCCCGACGACGGCGACATCCGCACGACCAAAGGGCAGCGGATCGCCACGGTCAGACAAGAGATTTCCGACACAAGCGTGTCCCTGCTGGACTGTGTGCTGCAGGCCGACACGGAACGAACGGAACTGCTGGCGGAACTGGAAAAGGCTGAAGCTTCAAGTGACGGTATCCGGATCGGCGAGTTGCACGAGCGTTTGAACGTCATCGGCGCCAATTCCGCCGAATCCCGCGCCGGCGCGATTCTATACGGCCTCGGTTTTTCCGCGGAACAGCAAAAACAGCCCCTGTCCGATTTTTCAGGCGGCTGGCGGATGCGCGTTTCGCTGGCGGCGACGCTGTTCGTGCCGTCCGACATTTTGCTGTTGGATGAACCGACCAACCATTTGGATTTGGAAGCGACGCTGTGGCTGGAAAACTATCTGGCGAAATACGGCGGCACGCTGATCATCATCAGCCACGACCGGTCTTTGCTGAACCATTTGTGCACGCGGATTCTGCACGTCGAAAACCTGAAAATCGCCAGCTACGGCGGCAATTACGACGCGTTTGAACGAACCCGCGCCCTGCAGTTGGAAAACGAACAGAAACAGGCCGCGAAAACCGAAGAAATGCGCAAACACCTGCAGTCTTTCGTTGACCGCTTCCGGTACAAGGCGAACAAGGCGAAACAGGCGCAAAGCCGCGTGAAAATGCTGGAAAAGCTGCCGCCCAAAGCCGTTTTCACCGCCGAATCGTCGCTGCGCTTCACTTTCCCGTCGCCGCAGGAACTGCCCTCGCCTCTGGTGAAAATCGAAGACGGCAGCGTCGGATACGGCGACCATATCGTCTTGTCGAAAATGAATTTGCGAATCGACGCCGACGACCGCATCGCCCTGTTGGGCGCGAACGGCAACGGCAAATCGACGTTCGCCAAACTGCTGGCCGGCAAGCTGCGTCTGGCGGGCGGAACGATGCAGGCGTCCGCAAAGCTGCAGGTCGGATATTACGCCCAGCATCAAACCGAAGAACTGTCGCCGACGCTGACCGCTTTCCAGCAAATGCAGCTGGTGATGAAAGAATCAAACGAAACGCAGATTCGCGCGCATCTGGGCAATTTCGGATTGACCCAGCAAAAGGCCGACACCCGCATCGAACAGCTGTCGGGCGGGGAAAAGGCGCGGCTGCTGTTCGCCGTGATGACGCGCAACGCGCCGCACATCCTGCTGCTGGACGAACCGACCAACCATTTGGACATCGACGCGCGCGACGCGCTGATCGACGCGATCAACTCTTACCGCGGCGCGGTCATTTTGATCACGCACGATCCGCATTTGATCGAACTGACCGCCGACCGGCTGTGGCTGATCGACGGCGGACGGTGCCAGCCCTACGACGGCGATCTGGACGACTACCGCGAATTGCTGGCGCAAAAGGCGCGGGTGCAAAGCGCGGGCAAAACGGCGGACAAAACCGACAAAGCCCCCGCCGTTTCGCGCAAGGACGAACGCCGTGAAGCCGCCGAAAAACGCCAGCTGTCCGCCCCGCTGCGCAAAGAATTGAAAACGGTCGAAGCGCAGATGGACAAGCTGAACGCGCAAAAGGAAAAGATCGAGGAAATGCTGGAAGACCCGACCCTTTACATGATCGGGCTGAACGCGGCGAAGGTCAAAAACCTGCAAATCTCGCTGGCGCAGCTGAACGACGAAATCGACGCCGCCGAACAACGGTGGCTGGAATTGTCCGAAGAACTGGAAAAATTCGCCTGACACCCCGCCGCGAAAGAGTACGCAACAATTTTTTACGTCACGCCTAATCCGCGCAAACTTTTAAAACCGCCGCGATTTGAAACGTGACGGTTCAACATTAACCGAGGCAGTAACAATCCCTGTTTTTTATCCGCCGCTTTTGCTATACTCGGATTTGATCGGTGAAAAAGACCGGTCAGGGCGTCAGAAACCCTTTTAAACCTAGTCGCATCGCATATCGCGACTTTAAAATATTTATGCCGATTTCTGTCCATAGGGGCGGATGTCGGCTGAATACGGCTATCTGCCCAATAGGTCGAGCCGTGATAGGTTTATACGGTTTCTGATTATGGGGACAAGTGTTTTACTCGGTTCCGTTTGTTTTCCCTCCTTGTTTCTTGTTGTCTTCAACATATTGATATTCCTTAATAAATCCGCTTTTCTGCCTTTGGAAGCCAAGTGCGGGCATTTTCTGTTTTGAACGGATTTTTTCTCCACTTTGTTACCCGTATGTTACCCAGATAAAGGAGAAGAAACGATGAATATCAACAAATCTTTCATAAACGATCTGCGTTTTGACGGTGCGGAAAAAACTTATTTTGACGATTCCCTCAAAGGCTTCGGCGTTCGCGTCCGAAAAAATTCCGCCAGTTATATCGTGATGTACCGCAACGCTTACGGAAAGCAAAAGAAGATGACGATTGCGAAAACATCTCAAATCACACCGACGCAAGCGCGGGAAGAAGCAAAACAGGTTCTCGCCCTTGTTGTTCAAGGGAAAGATCCCCAAAATGACAGAATTGAAAAAAGAAAGGCTTTGACGGTTGCGGAACTGGCGGACGCTTTCTATGAAAAAAGGAAAATCCGCATTAAACCGAATACGTGCACAGATTACGAAAACCATATCCGCAATCACATCAAGCCCTCTATCGGCAAGATGATCGTCAAAGAAGTCTTGCGCGGAGATATTCAAAGGCTGTATGACGACCTGCTTTCCGGATCATATGTTAAAGAACGTTTCAAACGTGAAGATCATAAATTCATTGCAACGGCAAACAACTGCCTGTGCGTTTTAAGCGGTATGTTTGAGTACGCCATTGACAACGGCTTGATGGAACATAATCCGTGCCACAGAATCAAAAAATTACCGAACAATAAACGGGAAATCTTTCTTGACGAGAACGGCTTGAAACGGTTGGGAGACGCTTTGCGACAGAGCAATTATATTGATAAGTTCGCTTTAAATTCCGTCAGGCTGTTGGCGATGACCGGTTGCCGGTGCAATGAGATTATGACTCTGAAATGGAAATATATCGACTTTGAATCGCAAGTGTTCCGATTCCCCGATACGAAAACGGGAGCGCAAAACCGACCTTTCGGCAGTGCCGTCAAACGGCTTTTATTGGAGATGAAGCAACAGTCCGATCCCGCAAGCGCAGATGATTTGATAATTCCCAGAGCGGCAAAAACGGCTGACGTCGCGAAAAATATCTTTAAGAGAACGATCAAAAAGTATCCGGGACTGGAAAATCTTTGCGCCCACGCCTTGCGGCACAGTTTTGCTTCCATGGCGGCGGCTTTGGGGTATTCCGAGGCGATCATAGCGGGAATGTTGGGGCATAAATTGCATACGATTACGAATAGATACACGCATCTGACGGATAAATCGCTTATCCAAGCCGCTGATGTCGTCAGTGAAAGAATCGCGGAATTGATAGGGATATAAGTAAAAACTATTTCAAAAAGAACTCGATTTATGCTATAAACATACATATATCGAGGAAAAATTAAAATGAAGTTGGCCTCTTATAAAAAACTTCTGGCGTTAGGGTGCTTCGGCAGAAAACAAGCCGAAGCCCTTTGGCGCGAGAACGCCTCTAAGTATTTGGACGATGCTTTGAAGCAGGGATTGATCCGCCGCGTCCGAAAAGATTTATACGTTCCCGTCAGTCTGGAAACGCATCAGCCGACCGTGAACAAGTTTGAAATCGCGTCCCGCGTTTCCCCGACCGCCTGCGTTTCCCATCACGCGGTTTTGGAGTTTTACGGATACGCCAATCAGGTCTTTTACGATATGACGTTCATCAGTCAAAGCAAAGTCAAGCCGTTCGAGTTTGACGGCGTTTCGTATCGTCAAATCTTTTCCGGCATTTCCGAAGGCGTTTCGGAACAAAACGGCATGCGCGTGACGGATTTGGAACGCTCCGTTCTGGATTGCATCGACGCTTTTGAAAAGGTCTGCGGTTTGGAGGAGTTAGAAGCCTGTCTGGACATGATTCCGTCGTTGGACGAAGGAAAGTTGCGGCGTTATCTGCCTTTGTACGGCAAAGCGTTTTTGTATCAAAAAGCGGGGTATTTATTGGAAAAGCGTCAATCGGATTTAAAGCTGTCGGACGGTTTCTTCGACTTCTGCCAAAAAGGAATCGCTTCCCGCCGCTATCTGGGAAAAGGAACGGCGTTAAACAAGCGTTGGAATCTCTACGTTAAGGAATAAAAATGCTGTTGAGCAAAGCGTTTATCGGGCAAAAAGCCGAAGAATTGAACTTTAACCGCGACACGTTGGAAAAGGTGGTCCGACTGACGGAGATTTTGAATTTCCTGAATACGGACGCGCTGACGAAAGACTGTCTGGCGTTAAAGGGCGGAACGGCGTCAGTCTGCCGATTATTTCAAAGACGCTGAACCATAAAACTTTTCAGGCGACGCAAGTTTATTCGCGCTTGGACATATCTCCAGTTCGTGAAGCCTTAAACACCGTCGTCGAACAGTTTGAAAGTTTCAGATAAGCAAAACCGGAAGGGAGGAAAAGCCTCTCTTCCGGAAACGGATCTGTTGAAATATTTTCAACCGTTCTTTATACTTTTCAACATATTCGAGGAAACAAAATGGCAAAGAAAAAACAGGAAATCACGATACGTTCATCAGCGGCGGAGTATCTGACATTCGTCGCTGCGACGGGCGACAATCCGACCAGTGTCGAAATGCGTTACGAAGACGAAAACATCTGGCTGACGCAAAAGCTGATGGCGACTTTGTATGATGTTGAAGTCAATACGATCAACGAACATATTAAAAAAATATTTAGCGACAACGAATTGAACGAAGATGCAACTATTCGGAAATTCCGAATAGTTCAAAACGAGGGAAATCGTCAGGTTTCGCGTGAAGTTGCCCATTACAATCTGCAAATGATCATCGCCGTCGGGTTCAAAGTCAACAACGAACGCGCCGTGCAATTCCGCAAATGGGCAAATCAAATCGTCAAGGATTACACGATTCAGGGATGGGTGATGGACGTTGAACGCCTGAAAAAAGGCGGTTCCGTTCTGGATCAGGACTACTTTGAAAAGCAGTTGGAGAAGATTCGCGAAATCCGGCTGTCTGAACGCAGGTTCTATCAAAAGATAACGGATATTTATGCGACCTCTCTTGATTATGACGCGACAGCGACCGTGACGAAACGCTTCTTCGCGGCGGTTCAAAACAAACTGCATTATGCCGTTCACGGACAGACGGCGGCGGAAGTCATTTTCGATCGCGCGAACGCCGACAAAGAAAATATGGGGCTGACGTCGTGGGAGGGGGCTCCGCAAGGCAAAATCCATAAATACGATGTCGTCTAGTGGTTTTTAGAGGTTACCATAAGGCAAACTCTTCTGGAAACAAGCTGGGTTCCGAAAACTCAATTCCACTTAGCAAAGTTAACGAACCGTATTTTTTTCGCAAGCGGTTTATTTCACGGAAATAATCATCAACAACAAAGTTCTGTTTTCTGTTATCCTTAACAATTGAAAGATTCTTTTCCGCTGAATTAAAATCCACATGTTCAGTAAAACAAATAACTCTTGTACCCGTTTTGCCGGCAATCAGACAATAATCCTCCATCGTAGACATTCCATCAATTGAGAATTTTGAATGGACATGCATATCAACAAATTCATTCATAATCGAGCCTCCATTTGTGAAGTTCATGCAGATCAGTGAACGCAAATACTAGATCACACTCCGACATGCTCTTATTTATGCGATGAACCCTTTTTTCCATTCTTGCTTTTATTGTTTACATAACGTCTCTTACTTGGCTTCAATCTACTCGAAGATCCAGCATTGTTCGACGAACCTGTATCCAATTCCGAAGCTCCTTTTTTCTTGGGTGCACTCATATTGCGGTTATTTAATCTACTTACCAATTGACCACATGCGGCTTTTATATTGCCACCTCGGGATTCTCTGATTTTCACAGTAAGTCCCACCTTATTTAACTTATCACGAAATGCAACGAGTTCCTGTTTGTTTGGTCTTCGAACTGCTTTACAATCCGTTTCATTGTATTGTAAAAGATTAATCAATACATTTTTGTCACGAAACCATCTTCCCAACTGTTTTACATCATTCGCACGATCATTTACACCCGGTATAAGCAAATATGCTATAGTAACGCTACGATTATGTCTTTCTGAATATGAGAGTACTGATTGAACTACTTCATTTATATCATACCCTTTCATATGCGGCATGATATAGTCCCTTACATGCTGATTCGTGGCATGCAGGGATAACGTAAGTTGGATTTTTAAATGTTCTTCTCTCAACTTCTTCATCTGAGGGAGCGGTCCCGTTGTTGATATTGTTATACCATCTGTTGGAAAATCAAGTCCTTTGCGGTCTCTTAATATATGAATGGACTTTATCACGTTATCATAATTGAACAGAGGTTCTCCCATGCCCATGAATACAATCCTATTTACTCTACCATTTATCAGTATTACTTGTTGAACTATTTCAGATGGTGTTAGATTTCTGACAAATCCATTTTCACCAGAGGCGCAAAAGATGCACCCAACAGGGCAACCTATCATGGTGCTCACGCATACAGTAGTACCAGTTTTTCTTTTAATGCTTACCGTTTCAATGCAATAGCCATCTGACAATTCAAAAGCATATTTCTGAGTATCCGGACCACGAAAGATTTCCTTGATGGTTATCGTTTTATACTTGTTACTACTTTGGGAACCGGAGTATAATTCGCGATAAAACTTATCCGCCTCAACTTCTCCCAATACACCAACCATTTCAGAATATGTGTATCCATATGGATCCTTATATATATCCGTGGCTTGAACAGAAGCATTCTTAACCATATTCAACATATGACCTCCAATAAAAAATCACGCTAAGATTCGTTGCAAAAGGCAATCACATTTCCTTTGCAATGCCCTCCTGAAAAACTTCCATGGAATCCAACATTTTCAGAGTTCGTTCATCACTACTAAAAACTGCAAACAATGCTAAAAAAACAGTCCAATTCAATTTTTTCTTACCATTTTCAATTGCATTATAA
>CACYSU010000023.1 GCA_902777205.1 uncultured Rhodospirillales bacterium
AAATCAGATGGCAGCAAAATCGCAAAAGTCCGTTTTAATTCAAGATGTTAAAACTTGACGATAAAAAGCGAAAACGCTTTAAAACCATATCGGGGAGTTCAGAAATCATACTTGAGAATGATCGTTTGACCTTTAAAGCCGACCGATTCAAATCGGGGCTTCTGAACATACGTCAAAACCTCCCCGATCTGTAAAGGGAAATCGGGGATATAATTCCGCCTTGCCATATGCAAAACGGATTGTCGGCGTTCATATCAAACACCGCTCAAGTAAGAGCTTCTGACGGCTCCGAACCTGTTTGTTTCAGGCTCTGACCACGCGAGCATCATGTCGCGCGCGTCTTTTTTCAGGTTAGGGAAAATTGTCGGCAACAGCAAGTTTTAAATGCGAAAATCCCCCGATTTCGCGATCGGGGGATTTGTGAATGTCCGTTTTTATTCCTTGATCTGTTCGTACGCCCAATCCAGCCACGGACACAGTTTTTTCACGTCGTCCGTTTCAACCGTCGTGCCGCACCAAAACCGCAGCCCCGCGGGCGCGTCCTTGTACGCGTTGCAGTCGAACGCGACGCCTTCGTCGCCCAGCAGTTTGACCATTTTTTTCACGGTTTCTTTCTGTTCATCGGGCGATTTTCGTTTGAACCAATCCGCCTTGATCGACAGGCACACCGACGTGTTGGAACGGTATTCCGGTTCCTGCGCCAGAAATTCCGCCCAATCCGAACGCGCGACGAAATCCGCCAAAACGTCGAAATTCGCGCGGCTGCGGGCGATCATGCCGCGCAAACCGCCGACGGATTTTGCCCAGTTCAGCGCGTCGATCACGTCTTCGACGCACATCATGGACGGCGTGTTGATCGTGTCGCCGACGAAAATGCCTTCATTCAGCTTGCCGTTCGCCGTCATGCGGAAAATCTTCGGCATCGGCCACGCGGGCGTGTAGCTTTCCAGCCGTTCGACCGCCCGCGGGCTGAGGATCAGGACGCCGTGCGCCGCTTCGCCGCCCAACGCTTTCTGCCACGAAAACGTGACGACATCCAGCTTTTCCCACGGCAGATCCATCGCGAAAGCGGCGGAGGTCGCGTCGCAAATCGTCAGCCCCGTCCTGTCCGCGGCGATCCAATCGCCGTTCGGCGCGCAAACACCCGATGTCGTGCCGTTCCACGCGAACACGATGTCGCGGTCTTTGTCGGCCTGCGACAAATCGGGCAAACGGCCGTAGGGGGCGTCAAACACGCGCACGTCGGTCAGCTTCAGCTGTTTGACGACATCCGTCACCCACCCTTTGCCGAACGTTTCCCACGAAAACATATCAATGCCGCGCGCGCCCAGCAAAGACCACAGCGCCGCTTCGACCGCGCCCGTGTCCGACGCGGGCATGATGCCGACGCGATAGGCTTCGGGAACGCCCAGAACCTCTTTCATCAAATCAATCGCCAGCTTCAGGCGCGAACGCCCCAAAACGGAACGGTGCGACCGCCCCAAAACGTTCGTGTTCAAAACGTCGGGCGTCCACCCCGGCCGTTTGGCGCAGGGACCCGACGAAAAATTCGGGCAATTCGGTTTTTCAACGGGTTTTTGCATTTTCATATCCCCCTTTTCAAATCACAGATGCGCTTCCAACGCTTTGACCTCGCCGATCAAAGCCTGCGCGATTTCCTCGGCCATCGCGGCGATTTGGGCTTGATCTTCGCCCTCCAGCATAATGCGGATCAGCGGTTCCGTGCCGGACGGACGGATCAGCAGCCGCCCGTTGTCGCCCAGCGCGCGTTCCGTTTTGTCGATCGCGATCTTGACGTTTTCGCTGTCCAGCGCCGCCCGCGCCAGCGCGCGATCGGACAGGCGCACGTTTTTCAGTAGCTGCGGCACGGGCTCGAACAGGTGCATGACCTGACTGACGGGTTTTCTTTCCTTGACGACGGCGGCGCAAACCTGCAGCGCGGCGACCAGCCCGTCGCCCGTCGTCGAATGTTCGCCCAAAATCAGGTGGCCGGATTGTTCGCCGCCCAGATTATAGCCGTCCGCCCGCATCCGTTCAACAACGTAACGGTCGCCGACCTGCGTGCGGATGTGTTTCATGCCGTTGGCTTTCAAGTATCTTTCCAGCCCCAGATTCGACATGACCGTCGTGACGACGCCGTTGCCTTTCAAAATGCCGGATTCTTTCCATTCGCGGCTGACCAGCGCCAAAATCTGGTCGCCGTCGATCACCTGTCCCTTTTCGTCGCAAACGATCAGCCGGTCGGCGTCGCCATCCAAAGCGATGCCGATGTCCGCGCCCTGCTTGACGACCTGTTCGCACATTTTATCGGTGTGCAAAGCGCCGCAATCGGCGTTGATGTTGCGTCCGTCGGGATCAATGCTGATCGCGACGACCTCCGCCCCCAATTCGTACAGAACCGTCGGCGCGACGCGATAGGACGCGCCGTTCGCGCAATCCAAAACGACTTTCAGCCCGTCCAGACGCTTGCCGCGCGGAAAAGTGTTTTTCGCGTATTCGATATAACGGCCGACCGCGTCGTCCAGACGCCGCGCCTGACCGATCTGCGACGACGGCGCCAAGCAATCCTTTGTATCGCCGAACACGCGTTCTTCGATTTCCAATTCCATTTCGTCGGACAGCTTGTATCCGTCGGGGCCGAAGAATTTGATGCCGTTGTCCTCGTACGGGTTGTGCGACGCGGAAATGACGACGCCCAGATCGGCGCGCATCGAACGGGTCAGCATCGCCACCGCGGGCGTGGGCATCGGCCCCAACAGCAAAACGTCCATGCCGACCGCCGTAAATCCGGCCGTCAGCGCCGTTTCGATCATATAGCCCGACAGGCGCGTGTCTTTGCCGATGACAACCTGTCGGCGGTGGTCGCCGCGTTTGAACAAAGACCCCGCCGCAATCCCCAGTTTCAGCGCGATTTCCGCCGTCATCGGGTATTGGTTCGCTTTGCCGCGAACGCCGTCCGTTCCGAAAAGTTTTCTTACCGCCATGTCAAGCTCCTTAAAATAATCCGTTTAAACGGTGATGTCCCGCCGTTTCGTTTTACCAAATCCGACGGGACGTTCAATACACATTCTGTTACGAAACCATACGAAAGGCTATTCCCGCGGTTCATCGCCGCCGGAATTTCCGCCATCCGTTCCGGCCGGTTCCGCGTCGTCCGTGATCGGCACGGTCGAACGCACGGAAACGTGGACGCCTTCCTCTTCGCGGGTGATTTTTTCGCCGCGGATCAAGGCATTGACCTCGTCCGCCGTCAGCGTTTCGTATTCCAACAGCCCCTGCGCGATGCTTTCCAGCGCGTCGCGTTTGTCATGCAAAACGCGTTCGCAGGTGCGATAGGCTTCGTCAATCAGCTCCTTGATTTCCGCATCGACTTTCGCGGCCAGCTCTTCGGACACGTTTTTACGCTGCGAAATCGAATAGCCTAAAAACACTTCGCCGTCGGGTTCCTCGATCGCGACGGGGCCGATATTTTTGTTCATCCCCCATTGCGTGACCATGTTGCGCGCGATGTTCGTCGCCACGCGAATGTCCTGCGACGCGCCCGTCGATACGTTTTCCGCGCCGAAAATCATTTCCTCGGCCACGCGGCCGCCGAAACAGATCCCCATGCGTTCTTTCAAATAAATATAGGACCGCGAATCCTTGTCGTCCGTCGGCAACGACATCGTGACGCCCAACGCCCGACCGCGCGGAATGATCGTGACTTTGTGCAGCGGATCGGAATGGGGCGATTCCAGAATCATCAGGGCGTGGCCGGCTTCGTGATAGGCGGTCATTTTCTTGTCGTCCTCGGTCATGATGTGGGATTTGCGTTCCGCGCCCATCATCACCTTGTCCTTGGCGTATTCAAATTCCGCCATCGTCACGACGCGTTTGTTGCGCCGCGCCGCCAGCAACGCCGCTTCGTTGACCAGATTGGCCAGATCGGCGCCCGAAAATCCGGGGGTGCCTCGCGCGATTTTTTTGATATCGACATCGGGGCCCATCGGGCTTTTTTTCATATGAACGGCAAGGATTTTCTCACGTCCCGCCAAATCGGGGTTCGGCACGACGACCTGCCGGTCGAAACGGCCGGGGCGCAGCAAAGCGGGGTCGAGCACGTCGGGACGGTTCGTCGCCGCGATCAAAATGACCGCTTCGTCCGTATCGAAACCGTCCATTTCCACCAACAGCTGATTCAGCGTCTGTTCGCGTTCGTCGTTGCCGCCGCCCAATCCCGCGCCGCGGTGACGCCCGACCGCGTCGATTTCGTCGATAAAGACCAGACACGGCGCGTGTTTTTTCGCCTGCTCGAACATATCGCGGACGCGCGACGCGCCGACGCCGACGAACATTTCGACGAAATCCGAACCGGAAATGGTAAAGAACGGCACGTCCGCCTCGCCCGCGACGGCTTTGGCCAGCAGCGTCTTGCCCGTTCCGGGGGGGCCGACCAGCAGGACGCCGCGGGGGATTTTGCCGCCCAAGCGTTGGAAACGGGCGGGGTCTTTCAAATAATCGACGATTTCGACCAAATCCTCTTTGGCCTCGTCAATGCCGGCCACGTCGGCGAACGTGACCTTGCCCTGCCCTTCCAGCATACGGGCGCGCGATTTGCCGAAATTCATCGCCTTGCCGTTGCCGGCGGACATCTGGCGCATAAAGAAGATCCACACGCCCAGAAACAGAATGAACGGCAGCCAGTAAAGCAGCCCGCTCCAGAAAGAATCGCCGCTTTCGGGCGGAACGGCAGTGACGCGGACATCCTTTTCCAACAGCTTGTCAACCAGCCCCGCGTCGTCGGGCGCGTACAGCGCGAATTTGCGCCCGTCCGTCGAAACGCCGGCGATTTTGTTGCCCTGCAAAACGACTTCGCGCACTTTGCCGTCGCGCACCTGCTGCGTAAATTCGGAAAAAGCCAGAACCGTGCGGTTGTTCCCCGCGCCGCCGTTTTGAAACGCGCCGAACAGGCTGAACAACAGAAAGCCGGCAATCAGCCACACCAATAAATTTTTACTCACATCCACCGCCTTTATGTTACGGGGCACGTCCATCGCGCCGCTTCGCACAGCGAATTGCGCGGCGTGAACGCGACCCGACAAGTCGCATTTGTTCGTTTATACCCTAAATGCGGCGCAATAAAAAGCCCCTGTTTGTCAAAAATCGCCGGCAGGACGGAAAAAGCCCGCTTGCCGAACACGTTTCCGATCCGCAGCCGGCGCCCCAGCGGCGCGGCCGTCACGGGAAAATCAAACGGCGCGTCGAAATCGAACGTAAACCTGTCCCACGAAAAGCGCGTCACGCCCGCCGCCGCCGTCACGGGCGGGGGCAGATCGCGTTCCTCACGCCAAACGATCACGCGCCCCTTGGCCGCCGGCGCGATCAAACATCCGCCCAGCGACGCCCCGCGGAAATCCGGCGACCGCAGCCGTCCGTTCAGCGATTCAAGGCTGTCCGTGCGCGGCGCGTAAACGCCGTTTGCGACAAAGCGCAAAAAATCCCCCAGCAGGAAAACGCCCGTTTCCGCGTCCGTTTTTTCAAACGCGTCGCGGGAAAACAGCAGGTACCCTTTTTCGTTTTGTTCAACATTTCCGCCGATGAACCGAGCGGCTTTCTCCTCTTGCGCGTAGCGCAAAGCCCCGTAGCGCAGGGTCTGTTCAAACGCGGCGTCGATTTCCGTCGCCGTCAGAGTCCGGCGCAAGCGGCCGCGGGCGAAATCGGCGGACAGGTTGGTTTCGTCCTCGACCCAATCCAACCCCGCGCGCCGGTTGTATTCCCGCAAATCCGCGGGCGCGATCCCCAGCAGCGGACGCAATATCCGGCCGAATCCCGTTTTCCGGACGGCCGACATTCCGGCCAGCCCCGCCGATTTGCTGTGCCGTTCCAAACGGATCAGGTATGTTTCCGCCTGATCCTGCCGGTGATGCCCCAGCAGCAGCGTTTCCGCCCCCGCCGCGCGGCACGCGTCCGCCAACAGCCCGTATCGGGCTTCGCGCGCCGCCCGTTCAACGCCGGTCGCCGGTTTTTCGCCCGTCCATGTCAGCAAACGACATTCGACGCCGCGGCTTTTCCACCGTTCAACGGTCGTCAAAGCCTGTTCGCGCGACACGGCGCGCAATCCGTGATCAACGACCAAAGCCAGCATTTCCCCGCCGTTTTGCCGCGTGTATTCCCGCGTCAACCCGCACAGCGCGGTGCTGTCCGCCCCGCCGGAAACGGCGACGGCGATTTTTCCCCCGTCCGGCAAACCGAACGAACGCATCGCTTTTTGAAAAACGGCGCGGGTGTGTTCTACGGACATGAAAGTTTTTGGACTTCCTTGTCCAGCCGTTTTTTCATGGATTCGGACACCTTGGGGTATTCTTTGACAAAGTTTTCAAAAGCGATGCACGCTTCCTTTTTCTTGTTCATCTTCGCCATCGTGACACCCAGTTTGAACAGGTTGTCCGGCGCTTTCTGGTTGGCGCGGTAGTTCTTGAACCCTTCGGCGAAAGCGACGGCCGCCTGCGAATACTGCGACCGCGCGAAAAACGATTCGCCCAGCCAATACTGCGCGTTTCCGGCCAGTTCGTTTTTCGGATACAGCACCAGAAAAGCCTCGAACTGCGCCTGCGCCGTCTTGTACTGCTGCTTTTTAATCGCGGCGAACGCCTCGTCGTACAGTTCGCGGGGCTTCTTTTTGCCGTACTTGTCCCTGATCTGCTTTTCCTTGTCTTTGGCGGCTTTGGCGGCGGCCTGCTCCTGTTCCTTTTTCTTGCGGTCGGCCTCTTTCTTGGCGTTTTCGACGGCTTTTTTCTCCGCCTCGAACTTTTTGATCTTCTCTTCCGCCGCCTGCAGCTTCTTGTCCATTTCCGCGAAACGCAAAGACATATCGGCGCTGATCCGGTCGATCCGGCTTTGCAGGCCGTCCTGCGCGAACTTCACCGTTTCGATTTCGCCCGTCAGCTGGCGCAGGGTTTGTTCCGCCTCTTGCAGGCGCATCAGCATCCCGTCCAGCTTGTCGTCGCCGGCCGCGTCCTTTCCCACGGGCTGTTTCGCGCTGCCCACATAATTGTTGGACAGCTTTTTCTGAACGCCTTTCAGCGCGTCCTCCATCCTGTCCAAACGGTCGGCCAGTTCCCCGATATTGATCGTCGCCGCAACGGCCGGACGCGCCGACAGCATCAAAGCGACAAACACGACAAACAGTTTTTTCTTCATGGTTTCATTCCGCGGATAATCAAAAAAAGAGTGCTTTATTATAAAGCACTCTTTTCCATATGCCACTGTTTTTTAAACGCCGTCATTCCGTGACGATCACGCTGACGGTGCGGCGGTCTTCGATCCATCCGTCGTGCGTGTTTTTCGTTGACGCCAAATCCGTTTCGCCGAACGAAACGACGGATACGCGATTCGCGTCCACCCCCGATTGCACCAGATAGTCTTTGACGGCCTGCGCGCGTTTTTGCCCCAAACGCATATTGTGTTCCGCCGCGCCGCGCGGATCGGTGTAACCTTTCACAATGATTTTCTTTTCCGGATTGGATTTCAGCCATTGAGCCTGTTTGTCCAGCACCTGCTTTGTTTCCGGCGTCAAATCCGCTTTGTTCGTGGCGAAATAAGCCTGATTTTGTTTAAAAACCTCTTTGAACGCTTCGCATTTTGTGGCGGTGCGGGCGCATCCGGTCACGGCCAGAACGGCGGCGGCCAGAACAGTCATCGTTTTTTTCATTGCTCCTCTCCTTATCTCTGTTCAACAAAAAAAGCACCCTGATTGTAGGGTGCTTTTTGTTGCCGGATAAGCTGGCAATTAGTCTTTAACGATCGTGACCGCGCGGCGGTTCTGCGACCAGGCGGCTTCGTTCGCGCCAACGACGGCCGGACGTTCCTTGCCGTAGGAAATCACGCGGATGCGGTCGGCTTCGACCCCGCGGGAGATCAGGTAGTTCTTGACGGCGACGGCGCGGCGTTCACCCAAAGCCAGGTTGTAATCGCGCGTGCCGCGATCGTCGGTGTGGCCTTCGATCACGACGTTTTTACCCGTGTTGGCGTTCAGCCATTCGGCCTGCGCCTTCAAAACGTTGACAGCTTCGGCCGTCAGCTTGGACTGGTCGAAACCGAAGAAAACGCGATCCTGCGCGTTTTGAACGAAAGCTTCGTCCTGACCGTCCTGTTCGACGGAAACGGAAACGGCGGCCTCGTCTTCCTGCGGCGCGGTGGAAGCGCAACCGGAAACCAAAGCGACGGCGGCCAAAGCGGCAAACAGATGTTTCTTCATAGAGATACTCCTAAAAACAAAGACAACTCGAAACTGAAACCAATGTAAAGAAAAACGGTCGGATGCGCAACCTTTATTTCACATTTTATCAGCGATTGGACAACAAAGGCGACCAAGCCGGATCCGACGCGTCCACCGGCGTGATCAAACGGCGTTCGTTATACCCCGTGATATCGACGGCGTAAATCTTTGTCGCGCCGGGGATACCGTACCGGTTGGGCGGTTCCTGACGGAAATACATCAAAATGCGCCCGTTCGGCGACCATGTCGGCGCTTCGACCAGATAGCCTTCGGCCACCAGCCGTTCGCCGCGGCCGTCGGGGAACATCACGCCGATGTAAAACTTGCCGCCCGCCATTTTCGTAAAGGCGATGTAATCTCCGCGCGGCGACCAAACCGGCGTCGCGTAACGGCCTTTGCCGAAACTGATGCGTTTGACGTTTTTGCCGTTCGCGTCCATGACGTACAGCTGCTGCGCCCCGCTGCGGTCGGAGTTGAACACGATCTTTTTGCCGTCGGGCGAATAGCTGGGCGACGTTTCGATCGCCGGCGAACGGGTCAGCTGGCGCACGGCGCGCGTGTCCAGATTCAGTTCGTAAATGTCCGTGTTGCCGTTTTCCGCCATGGACATGACCAGCTTGTGCCCGTCGGGGGAAAAGCGCGGCGCGAACGTCATGCCGGGGAAATCGCCGACGACCTGCTGTTTGCCCGTTTCAATGTCGAACAGATAAACGCGGGGCGTGTCCTTGTAAAACGACAGGTAGGTGATCTGCTGCATATTCGGCGAAAAGCGCGGCGTCAAAACCAGATTCAGCCCGTCGGTCAGGAATTGGTGGTTTTCGCCGTCCTGATCCATGATCGCCAGCCGTTTGATGCGTTTCAGCGGCGAACCCGTTTCTGCGATGTAAACGATGCGGGTGTCGAAATACCCCTCTTCGCCCGTGATGCGTTTGTAAACGGCGTCCGCGATCATGTGCGCGGCGCGGCGCCAGCCCTTGTTGTCGATTTCCAGCGTCGCGGAATACATTTCCTGCGCGGCGTACACGTCCCACAGCCGGATGGAAACGCGAATTTGCCGGTCGCTGATGTAATCGACGTGGCCTTGGATCAGCGCTTCGGCCTTGATCGCCTGCCAATCGACGAACACCGGCGCGTCCCCGATGCCTTTGAACGTTTGCAGGTAGGCCATGGAATCCAATATCCTGAACAGGCCGGAGCTTTCCAAATCGCTTTCGATCACGCGGGCGATTTTGTCGCCCATGTCCCGCGCGCCCTTGCCGCCGGCCGAAAAAGCGGGCAGCCCCGTCGCCATCGGTTCGGAACGCGCGCCCGTGATATCAATGCTCAATTCGGCGTTTGCCGCTTGAAACGACGCCAGCAACAGCGCGAACGCCCATAAAATCACTTTTTTCATTTCACATCACTCCGCCATCCAACGGGTTGAACCGCAGCAAAAGGGTTTTCCACGTGTCATAGGCCTGTTCATAGTTTTTGGGAAAGATCCGGAACGGCGATTCGTCGTTTTTCTTGTCGCAGATGTAAACGGCGCGCCGCGCGCTTTCGGCGACGGAACGGAAAGCGGCGTCCTTGTTATAGCGCGACTTGTCCAGAATTTTGACATCCCTGACTTTGCCGTCCGTCCCCAGAAAAACGCGGATTTCGATCAGCATATTCTGCGCGCCGCGCACGCCGGCGTCCAAATTCCAACATTCGCGCAGCTTGATGCCGATCATATCCTTTTCCGAAACGCTCAGTTCCTGCATATAGCTGCCGCCCTGCCCGCCTTCGATCCCGTCGGTGACGGCTTCGTCCGGATTGATGTCGGCCGTTTGTTCGTCCGCGTACCCCATGCCGGTTTTAATGCCGTCCACCGACGCCAGCAGCGTTTTGAACGGATCGTCCGCGCCGTTCGACGCCGAAGATTTGATCGAATTGGACGCGGGCGCCGGCTTTTCCGTTTTTTTCGCCGTCACGTTTTTCAACAGGCTGTTCAGCTCGTTTTCCAAACGCGCGCCGTTCGATTTCGACGCGGACGACGACGCCGGACGCGTTTCCTTGGACGCCGCCCTGCTGTACGCGGACGTGCGCACCGTGCGCGGCGACGGATTTTTCTTGCCCTCCGTCTTCAGCAGCTTGGGCGGCAGGTTTGTGATGTCGGCCACCTTGACCTTGGACAGATCGACGACAAACATCGGCACGGAAACGACATCGGATTTTTTCGACGACACGAAATCGCACGTCAGCAGGATGATCACCAAAGCGTGCAGGGACACGGACATGACGATCGGCAGATGATCGAAAGCCCTTTGCACCGTTTTGAACAAAAACGGATAGTGTCGCAACCGCATAAAAAAGCTTTGGCGCAATCCCACGTTTTTTATCCTACTTTTTCTTTTTGGCCGCCGGCCGCTGTTGACCGGACAGGGGCGTCGTGTCCACCAGATCGCCCGTTTTCAGCCCGACTTTTGAAATGCCGGCCAGACGCAGCAGGCTCATCAGTTCGATCACCTGACCGTAGGACGCCGCGCGGTCGCCGCTGATCACGATTTTCAAATCGGGATTGCTTTTCTGCATCGCCTTCAACCGGTTGACCAGCGTTTCGGGGCGGACGACCTTGTCGCCCATATAGATTTTGGATTTCGCGTCGATGCTGATATCGACGGCGCGGTCGGATTCCTCCATCGCCTGTCCGTCGCCGCGCGGCAGATCCAGCGAAACGCCCGTCGTCATCATCGGCGCCGTGACCATGAAAATCACCAGCAAAACCAGCATCACGTCCACCATCGGCGTCACGTTGATGTCGGTGAACGCCGCTCGCGTCCGGCCGCCGCGCGCTGAAAATTTCACACCCGCCCCCATGGTCAGGCGCTCCGTTTTTCGTTGCGGCTGGTCGTGTCGTCGATCTGGCGCGACAGAATGGTCGAAAATTCGCCGGCGAAGTTTTCCAGCGTTTTGGCGTAGCGGTTCATGTCGCTGGACAGTTTGTTATAGGCCAAAACGGCGGGAATGGCCGCGACCAGCCCCAGCGCGGTCGCGAACAACGCTTCGGCGATGCCGGGGGCGACGACGGCCAGCGACGTGTTGGAACTGGCGCCGATGTTGTGAAAGCTGTTCATAATGCCCCACACCGTGCCGAACAACCCGACGAACGGCGACACGGAACCCGTTGACGCCAGAAACGTCATCCGTTTTTCCATGCGTTCCATTTCGCGTTCCATCGTGATCTGCATCACGCGGTCGATACGCTGGGACAGGCTGGTGCCGTGAACGTTGCCGGCCAACGCGCCCGACGACCGCCGCCATTCGCGCATCGCCGCCACGAACACGGACGACATCGGATCCAAACGGAAAGGTTTCGCTTCCAGCTTGTCGAACATTTCGTCCAGCGAACCGCCCGACCAGAATTGGGATTCAAACTTTCTGGCGTCTTCGGTCGCCGAACGCAGCATCATCACTTTTTCAAAAATGATCGCCCACGACCAGACCGACGCCGACGCCAAAGCGATAATCACCGTTTTCACAACAAAATCGGCCTGCAAAAACAACCCGAACATCGACAGGTCGGTCGCAGCCGCAGTCAAAGAACCAGCCGGCATAAAAAAGCTCTCCTTCAAAAACGTTACTTTTTAAAGGAGAGCTTAAACCATATTCATTAACAGTTTACGAAATTTCCGCCAACTTTGTTCTGATTTCCGGCGGAATGCGGGTCGGCCGCCCGCCCGTCGTCACGCAAACGATCTGCAGTTTGATTTCGACGATCGTTTCGTCGCCGCGTTTGACCGTTTGCAGGCAATCGAACCCCGCGCCGCGCAGTTCCAGAATTTCCGTTTCGACGACCAGTTCGTCCTCCAGCCGCGCGGGCGTCCGGTAATCCAATTCGCAATGTTTGACCATGAAACCGCACGGTTTTTCCATCGCGGCCATATCCTTGCAGTAAATGCCGTGTTCGTGCAGGAAATCCATGCGCGCGCGTTCGGCGAACCCCAGATATTTGGAATGATACACGACGCCGCCCGCGTCGGTGTCTTCGTAGCAGATGCTGAACGGAGTGTATGTTTTCATTTAACGCGCCCTCGCCTGCTTAACGATTGAAACGGCGGCGGTTTTGGCCTGTTTTTCCAATTTGGCCTGCCGCGCCTCCTGCTGATCCTCTTGGACATAGGTGATTTTCGACACCGTTCCGTCCTTTTCCAGCGGATACATGAAGGACGCGGAAACGTCCTCGTGTCCGGTTCTGGATTTTGCAAACGTGGCGGCCATCTGAATGTCCATATAGTTGCTGCGGCTCAGGTACGCCGTTTCGGGCGTCGTCAGCAAATCGCCGTCCTTGGCGTAGGTTTTGCCGCCCTGTTTGCACACCGCGCGGATCAGTTCGTCCGTGTTGATGCCGTCTTTGAAACAATCGCGAAGCTCGTCTTTCGACGCGCGAACGGCGACGCTGGTATGGAATTGGATCAGCGATTCGTCGTACAATCCGGCGTAAGCTTTGTCCTTGTACCACGCCAGCATGGTTTTGCGCATGGTTTTCTTTTTGTCTTTTCCGTATTTTTTGGCGCAAGCCTCGAACGTGTCGGTGATACCCTTGTGTTCCTCCTGCAAGGATTTCCACGCCGCGCTGTCGCCCCGCTGCGCCATTTCATAGGAAAATTTCGTCTGTGTCGCGACGGCGTCGGCTTCCATCACGCGGGAAATCAGCGTGTTTGTGTAAAAGCTGTTGGTCGCGTCCAACGCCCGTCCCAGCGAAAAATTCTGCACCGAATGTTTGCCTTCGTGCACCAGACAGGATTGCAAAGTGGCGTCGTTGAACCCGTCGTTCAGCCGGATCATGTTTTCCTCCGGCATGAAATAGCCGATCGTGTTCATCCCCGCGTCGCCGATGGTCAGCAGCGTGCCTTGTTCCGAAATGCTTTTCAGCACTTCGCGCCCCGTCTGGCTTTTGGTCGCCGTGTTGACCAGATTTTGCAAACGCGCGAACGATGCGCTGTCCGTTTTTTCGGCCACATAGGAACACAGCGTGTCGCCCTGTTCCGTCACGGCGAAAGCGGTCACCAGCTCCGGCTGAGCCTGTTCCTGACTGTTCTGCGCCCGCGCGCCGGCGAACGCCCCCGCCAACACCATGGACGCGGCGGCGACCTTGACGGCCTGACGTTCGGTGAACGCTTTCACGCCGCTTTTGAATTTTTTGACGCCGTCTTTGGAAAAGAATTCCGCCACATTGTTTGACATAGCGCGCCCCGTTTTTCCGTCCGGTTATCTGCCGCCCTTTTGTTTCAGGTTCAGCGCGGTGATCATGCCGCCGGGGTTGCCCAGACCGGACGCGTACAACGCCTGAACGTCCCGTTTGTACGTCGATTCGGGCTTCAGCGCCTTTTTCATTTTTTTCAGGGCGAACAAAGCGCGCTTGGCTTCGCCGTATTTTTCGACGGCGTTCGTCTGGTATTTATTGCTGACCGTCGCCGCGTGCGCGCCCGTGCAAAGCGCGCCGGCCGCCATCACGAACGCGGGCGCCGCCGCCTGATCAATGCCCTGCGCCGCCATCACGCTGCCGACAACCGCCGCCGCGCCCAAAGCGACCGCTTTGGCGACTTCGGCACCCTTGTTGCCGAAACGGTACTGCAGCTTCGTGTCCAAAGAGGCCGCCCTCGTTTCCTTTTTGTATTCCTTTTCCATTTTGCCGACCAGATCGTAGGCCGCCGCCTTGTCGTCAACTTTCAGCGGGTGGTCTTCCATATAGGCGTCGGCGACATCGTCGCGGTACTGTTTGGGGACGCCGTTGATATATTCGGCCAAGCCGCCGACATACGCCGCGATTTTCATCGTCGTTTTGACATCGTTCAGCGACATACCCTTTTCGGAATTGAGAACCAAAGACATTTGCTTATCCTTTCCTGTCTGTTTGACAAAAAGATTAACACGATTTGTCCAAAGCTTCAAACGTTTTTTTTAGCGCGAACGGCGCGCGTCCCCTAAACAAAACAACACGCCGCGACGAAAAACACCGCGGCGTTGTCAAATGACGGCGAAAATCAGCGTTCGCGGTTTCGTTTCAGCCGCAGCGCCGCATTGCGTTCGGCGGCGGAAGCGTTGCCTTTCCCGTCCGATTCGCCCGTCAAAGCCCGCCGCATTTTTTTCAAAGCGAACAGCCCGTGTTTGATCGCACCGTATTGTTCGACATCGGCCTTTTCCTTGGCCGTCAATCCTCTTTCCCCTTGAACGGCGACCAATCCCGCGCCCAACACGGCGACGGAAGCCGCCGTCATGCCGTTCACCGCCAGAACGCCGCCGACGACGGACGCCGCGCCCAACGTCGCCAGCTTGACGATTTCCTTGCCCCGTTTGCCGAAACGGCTGTTCATTTTCGTCCGCCACGAAACGGATTTGGCGTCGTTTTCACATTCGCGCGTCAAATTGTCGATCTGTTTCACGGCGGCGGCCTTGTCGGCGACATCCAGCGGGCTGTTTTTCATATAGGCGTCGGCGGCCGCGTCGCGCCGGTCAACCGGAACGCCGTTCGTCGCGTAATACAAACCGTTCAGGTACGCCGTCACCTTTTCCATCGCGTCGGCGTTCGCGCGCGCCGTTTCCGGACGATTGTCAATGGTCAAAGACATTTTTCACCCCTCCGCCTGTTCGACAAAACAAATACCACGATTTGTCCAGCTTTCCAATATCTTTTTACCGGAAAGCATCAGAAACGCCGCGACATTCCGACCGCCGCGGCGTTTCATTCAAATCATCCGCGAATCAGCGCGACGCGCCCGTTTGCGCGCGGGCGGCCTGCGCCGTTTGCGCCGCTTTGGCGGCGTTGTTTTTCGCCTGCCGTTTGTTCAATTCGCCCATCAGGCTTTGCCCCTGATTGGCCTGCGCGCGCATATGCGCCCGCAATTTTTCGGGATTCTGCGACAGCATACGACCGTAGCTTTGCATCAAAAACGTCGCGGTTTTCATGCCCTCCGCCGTTTGCGCGTATTCGCCCAAAGCCTTGGCGCGCGCCGCCCTGGCCTGTTCCGGCGTCGCCGCGCCCTTTGCCGCGTTTTCCGTCAGCTTCGCCAGATCCGCGACCGTTTTCGATTCCTGATCCGTCGGCTGGTACGCGGCGGCCGGCGATTGTTTCGCCGCCGCGATGCTCTTGGTCATTTCGTCAACCATGTTCAACAGCTGTTCGCCGCGAACCTGCAACTGCGGTTTGGATTCCGCCGCTTTGGTTTCCGTCTTCGCCTCCGCGGGTTTGGCTTCGGCCGTTTTCGGTTCCGCCTGTTTGGGGGCGGCCTGTTGTTCGGTTTGTTTTTCCGCGCCTTTTTCGGATGCGATTTTTTTCAGCAGATCGTTCGCCATCGGGTGAAAAAGCCGGCCGAAATCCTGCGCCAGCTGTTTCGGCGATTTCGACGGGTCAAGCACGATCGTGTTCGTTTTTTTGATGGCGCATCCTTCCTTGCTCACGCCCTTGTAAAACGCCAGCGTGATTTCCTGCCCCGCCGCGGTCAGTTCCTCGATCTTTTTCTTGGCATACGGGGATTTCATCACGATCGCCAGCATTTTCTGCGCTTTCAGAGTGCGCTTTTCGACTTCTTTTTCGCCGATCTCCTTGTCCGCTTTATATTCTTCCGCTACGCCGTGCTGGGCGTGGAACGGTATTTTCCCCGTCAGCTCGCCGTTTTTGTCCGCGGTAACGTACAGATCCACTTTTCCGCCGTCGTGATAGCGTTTTATCGCGCCCAGAGAATCCTTGTCTTTACCGTTTTTCAAATTGTTGACGACGGACATCAACTTTGTTTTCGCCTTGAACATCATTCCCGCGAAACCGCCGCGCTCCTTGTTTTTCGTTACGCCGTACGCTGTTCTGACGTTCAGCTTGTCCGGATTCTCCGTCATCGGTTTTCCGGCGGCTTTCAACTTTTCCGCCCAACGGGTGATCGCGC
>CACYSU010000024.1 GCA_902777205.1 uncultured Rhodospirillales bacterium
TGCAAGGGGGGGGGATCATGTCAAACTGGAAACAGATTGAAGCCGTCACGGGACAGTCCGCTTATAAAGCAGAGTTGGACGAAGTTTTTTCCGACCATTTCGATGACGTGACCAAACCCGTTTCCGTGTCTTTGGGCATTTACATGAACGGCAAACGCATTGATGAAATCGTCGGGATGCTGCGCGAAAACGGCATTGATGCGATGCCTTATTACGATCCGGCCGCGGCCGAAAACCCGAACGCTTTTATCGTTGACGGCACCGGTGTGCGTTCGCCTTTTTTTGAACCGGCCGATGCGATCCAAGCGGCTGCCGACGTGTTTGAGGTGATGAAGAAAAACGGCCTGTCCACCAGCCGCGCTCTGCCCGTTACGCAGGACAACCTGATCCCCGCGGTGACGCATCCCTACGAAAACCAAACGATTGACATTGAACAAAACAATCCGGACGAAAAGGGCGTCGGTGCGTTCATGGCCAAACAGCTTTATCTGGCCGCGGAAAAAATGCCCGCCGTCGAACCCCGTTCGGGCAAGCTGTACCGCGGCGGGACGCTGGGCAACAGGCCGTTCGCCCTGACTTTCCATCGTTGTCCGCGCGACGCCGCCTATGCGACAAAAGATTTCAATATGGCGGCGACCTACGCCGACGGCGCCAAGGGCGCGGGACTGCATTACAAACAAACGGGCGGGAAAAGCTTCGGCTTCATTTATGAATTTGAACCCAAAGAGGGGCAGCGTTATTATTCCATGGCGGGCATTGAACGCCCCGAAGGGTCGGCGGAATGCGTCGGTCACGCGGACAACAGGGACGATTATGAAACGCTGATCGTCCCCGAACGCAATCCGTTGTCGGCGATTTATTTAAAGGTTGACGACAAAATCGTGCAAATCGCCGATGAAAAGGGCTATGTGTCCGAGGAATGGGAGAAATTTTCCGCTTTGACCGCTCCGCGCGATATCAGTGAAAACAACGATTTCATGGCCGCGCGTCGCAATCGTCAGCTGAACGACGGCGTCACCGTGGTGAAATACAAAAAATCGGACAAGCCGCTGCCAAACGATTACAAAGCGTTCACCCCCGACATCCGCGGGCTGGTGTTTGGCGAATCCGTCAAAACAGACGGTGATAAAAGCGAAATCGGAAACGCCGGTTTTTCGTCAATCAAGCTGCCCGACGACAAGGGGGTGAGCTACACCGGCGATTTTTTCGCGAACAACTGCGTCGTCGGCACAACGTTGGATCTCAGCAAATGCACGGGCAGTGTCGGGTTGTGCGACTGCGACTTGAGTCGTGTCGAAAGCATCCGATACCCTGAAAGCTGCAACGTGTTTTTCCTCAGCAACGTCACACTGCCGGAAAACGGCGTGCTGGATCTCGGCAAAATGAAATGCCACACCATGACGCTGGAAGATCAGGATTGCACAAAACTGAAACGGCTGGTTTTGCCTGAAAACGCGACGGTCAAGCTGAAAGGGACGATAAAATTGCCGGATGGCAAGGACGCCGACGCGTTCCGCCCCGCCGCCCGAAAACCGTTGATGCAAAGCCTGTCCGAAACCGCGGTGCAAAACTCCGGCATCCGGATCGTTGAACCCGCCCCCGAACATTACGACGCTTTTGTCAAAGCCTGCGGACAGATGCGAGCATACGTCAATGATCCGTCCGTTCCCGACGACATCGGCAAAAAAGAAAGCAGAGGCTTTATTTTCGCCCGTGACGAATTCGCAAATTTGACCCGAGCCGACTTTGAAACGAAGGTCGTTGACGCTTACCGCAAAAAAGGGGAAAAAGGTGCCGAAAAACCGGAATATTTCAGATTCGTCATGGACGGGAACACGATCGTCGGTTCCGTCAACGCCCGCGCGATGAAAATGGACGATTTCGACATTAAAAACGGCTTGGAACCGTATCGGGAATGGAGCTATATCAGCGATAAAGGGGCGAAAATCACGACTTCCACCGTCATTTTGCCGGAACATCGCGGCAAAGGCATCATCGGACAGGCGGAAAAACTGTTTTTTGACGAACTGAAATCCAAAGGCATTGACGAGATCACCTCCACGGTTTTATCCGGCAACGACGGGTCCGATCGGGCGCAAAAGAAGCTTGTCGAAAAATTCGGCGGGCGATCCTATCAAATTCACGGCGATCCGGACGGAAAGGGCGTCCGGCATTACAACCGATATGTCATCCGAACCGATACGACGGGCAAAGACAGAACAAAATACAACGAAAAAAACAAACAGCCGTTGATGCGGGCGTTGGGCGACATCACCGCCAAACGGCAAACGGCCGCCATGCAAACGCAGGCGCGCGGCAAAGACATCGGGCGGTGACGGGGTGCTGCTTTATCATTATGCCGCCAAAGGAAACACCGTTTCAACCGACGGTATTTTGTCGTTCGCCCGCAATCCGAATGCGAATCTCGGTTATTACTTCAAACGGTCGGGGGAAACGACGCACGCGGGAATTGTCAAGTGGCTTGAAAGCACGTTTGCCGGACGCAGTCGCGGAATCAGAGGCTTCTCCGCTCCCGTTCAACCGACGGAAAAATCCCCCTCGCTTCAATCGTTCATCGACAACGCCGATCTGTTCGCCATAGATATCGACGCTTTGAATGCAGACGGACTGATTGATGCCGTTTACGTCAGTCCGCCCGTCACGGACGTGCCGGATATTACGGATGCCCCCGATGCCGATGAACCGCTTTACCGTTTGTCCGGCATCCGCGCCATTGACGCCTCTCCGATTGATTGGAGCGTGTGCGACGATTCTCTCGGCCGCCGTTTCGCCTATGTGCGCTATTATCTGCTGGTTGTCGCGGACGGCGTCATTCCGCCCGAGTATATTGAAAAATACGGATAAAATCAGTTTCCGGCGGTTTCGTTTTTTTCCGCGTCGCGATAGGACACGATTTGAACCGATACGCCTTTGCCGTCCGTTTCCCTGATCGACCCCATCAGCTTCGCCATCAGCTCGCACGCTTTTAAAACCGTTGCGGACTGGTATTCGACCGCTCCCGTCGGCGTGCCGTTTTTATCCAAAACAGGTACGGGTTTGCGTGCGACCTCGATCACTTCCCTGACCGTGCCGATCAGATAATTGCTCATTTCCTCGGCGGAAAAGTTCTTTTTCCGCCTTGCCTTGGCCTTTTGCGTTTTTGCCTGCATAAATTCCCTCCTGAAAAACAATCACATTATGTAATAATTTTTCAAAAAAGTCAAGATTTATCTGGAAAACAGGTATTCCGGATTCTATACTGCGCCATGTTTGACAACAAAGGAACACTTGATGCTTTCGTATCAACACATTTACCATGCGGGCAATTTGGCGGACGTTCACAAACACGCGTCCCTGTGCGTCGTGCTGCACCATTTGACGCAAAAGGACAAACCGCTGACCTATTTGGAAACGCACGCGGGGCGCGGCGTGTACGACCTGTCCGGCGCCGAAGCCGCCAAAACGGGCGAAGCGGCGTGCGGTTTTTTGAAACTGGCGCAATCGGAAAAGTTGCGGGCGCATCCTTATTTTATATTGGAAAAGCGTCTGGAATCCGAAGTCGGCAAAAACCTGTACGCGGGATCGCCCTTTATCGCCGAAGCGTTGTTGCGCCCGACGGACACGTTGCATTTAATGGAGCTGCATCCGCGGGAATATCAGGAACTGTACCGTTTCATGCGTTATCCGAACACGCACTTGCACCACCGCGACGGATACGAGGGCGGATTGGCACTATGTCCGCCGACGCCGCGGCGCGGCATCATGGTCGTCGATCCCAGTTTCGAGGTGAAAACCGAATACGAAACGGCTGCGCGCTTTTTGCTGAAAGTCCACAAAAAGTGGGCGGAGGGCGTTTTATTCCTGTGGTATCCGGTTTTGGACGACGGCCGGCACGTCCCTATGCTGGAAACGTTGAAGTCCGCCGGTTTTCCGAAATTCTACAACGGCGAAGTCATGTTCAAAGGCGTCAAAGAAGGCATGAAAGGCAGCGGCGTCGTCATCGTCAACACCCCTTACGACAGCGAACCGGAATTGAACGCGGTCAAGGATTGGTTCTGATCCGGCCGCAAACAACCGTCCCCGCCCCTCTCCGCCCCGACAACACCGGCGCGACGCCCTGCCCATCAAATCGTCATTGTGCGCATCGCGACAGCGGGCGAAGCAATCCGGAAAATCGGCCGTATGCGGAATGGATAATATAGTACGGTGCATTACCTGCCTTGCCGTCATTGCGAGCATCGCAAAGCACCCAAAAAAATTGTATATAAAGCAGATTGCTTCGTCGCTACGCTTCTCGCGATGACTAAAGAAAACGTCCCGTTCGTCATTGCGAGTCCGCGATAGCGGGCAAAGCAATCCAGAAAAATTATATATGAAGCCGATTGCTTCGTCGCTATGCTCCTCGCAATGACGTTGATGTTTTTTTTGCTTTTTGCGTAAGCGGCGGTGGTCAGGTCGTCTGCCATGGCGACGCCCAAATTCAGCGCGTTGCCCATAAAGTTGACGATGTGTGTCGTCGTGTTGGTCAGCAATCCGGCGATGCGCGCTTCGTTCCACGTCGCGATCGTTTTCGCCCACCAACCTTGGTTGATGACGTTTTCCACTTCCTTGACCATTCCGGCGTTCGTCAGATCCATAACGTCTTTCGCCATTTTGCGGGTCAGCTCGTCGCCGCCGCCGTAATCCAGCATGGCGCGCAGCTGGGTGGCCATTTCTTCGGGCGCGCCAGCGGGCATTTTCCATTGCGCCAAAGCGCGCGCGGTTTCCGTTCGGGCGGCCAGAATTTCCTTTTGAATGGCGGCGTGCGTCGCCAGCATTTTGCGGAACATGAATTGATTGGCGTCCGTCGGGTTTTCCAACACGCGCTGGGACAGTTCTTTCACCTTTTGCGCGCTCGCCGCCCACAGCTGGCGCGCCGCGAACGACTGTTCGGCGTTCAGCGGTTCGCCGACGCGGCGTTCCTGCAAAATCTTGAACGCGTCCTCTTGCCCGTCCGTCCATTTTTTGGCGGCTTGCTCGATGTCGCCGAACGTCATCTTGCCCCGCCGCGCCTTGTCGATACTTTCGCGCGACGCGTCCGCCAGTTCCGCCATCACTTTTTTGATGTCGTCGGGCGTGTCGATGCGCGCGAAATTGATATAAACGTTTTCGCTGTTGACGGATTCGGCTGTTTTTGATATATTTTTATTAGAAATCTGCTTTTGCCCGGTTAGCGCTTCACTCTGAGGGATTCCTTGCGAATGATTGGACTGCGCCCTTTCCAAAAGCAGATTTTTTTTGCCTTTGAACGCGTTTTTCCTGCGCGGAAAAGCGGTTATAATATCGAAAACCCCCGTTTTTTCGTTCTTGATAGCTTCGACAACCATCAAATTATTGTGATTGCCGCTTTCCGTTACGGTGAACCAGTACCTTTCCGAAAAAGCGGGGTCGGAATAAACCGCGTCATAATTTTCGGAAATATAATTGATGTAATCGTCAACATTATCAAAACCAGCGCGTTTAATTTGCCCCAGATGTTCTTCAATATGCGCTCTGCGTTCGTCGGACAAATTGAACACGGCGGATTTGAAATCAATCTGATGCGCCGCACCTTCTCCAATGACCGCAGTCTGTTGCGGTATCTCGTCTTTCGGCGCGCCCTTGACCAGCAATTCGCCGTCGGGGTCGCCCAGCGCGGACAAATCCTCTTTGGCGACCTTCGGCACGAACCTTTCCTCGACGGGTTTCAGGTTTTCCTCTTTGGCGATGCGCCGCGCCTTGCGGGCGGCTTTGACGGCGGACAAACACTTGAACAGCCCGTCTGCGGCGGCGCCGACGCCCAATCCCTCGACGGCGTTTTTGAACCGCCCCTCCAATTCGGAATCGTCCTCGCTTGCCGCCAGATATTCGCTGACGGGGTTTTGCAGGGCGGGGACGCTTTCGATTAAATTGCTCAAACGCGCCTCGTGTCCGTCGAACGCCGAAAAATCGGCGATCGCGCCTTGAATCATCGGACGCGCGATCTTGGCGGCTTTCGGAAACGACGCCGCGACGTTTGTTCCCAGCTTCGCCGCGCCCATCGCCTTGCCTGCGCCGGCGAACGGAACGACAAACTGCCCGATGGTCGAAACGATGGTGTTGACCGTCGTGTCGGGCACGTCGAACGGCTTGGGAATGTCGGGCAACTCGGCGGGCATGACATTGCCGCCGAAATTTCGGTCCCAGAAAATCGCGGCTTGATACGCGGCTTCCAGCGTGTTGTTCACGCCCTCGACCGCGCCGTTGACCAACGCCTGCGCGGCGTTGCCGAACACCCCGCCTTCGCCCCTGTCGCGGTCGGCTTTGGACGGAACGAAAAACGGACGGTCGCCGCCTTGATTCGCCGGCGCGGCGGGCTGACGGATGACGGGAATCCGAACGCTGTTGTCCGCGGGCTTGTCCGCGGCGATCATTTCCTTTTCGGCCAGCACTCTGTCCCAGTACGCTTCCGCCTCGGCAGCGAACGCGTCTTGCGCGTAGGCTTCATAGGCGGCTTCGAAATTTTCATTTTCCATTGTTCTTTTCTCCGATTTGTTTGGCTTCGGCAAGGTCCATATTTAGGATCAAAGAATAGGCGACCTTTTCCAAATCCTTGATTTTGGCTTTGTCCAACTTTCCGGCTCGCTTCGCGTTTTCGACCATTTCCGCCAATCCGGCGCGCGTCGGCTCGGCGGCGGAACTGCCGTCGCTGGCGTAATAAAATTGGTTCAGCAATTTGTTTTTGACCGCTTCGTCGATGACTGTGTTTGCCCGCTGATTCAGCTTAAAGTTTCTGACAATGATGCGCGCCTGCCGCACGGCTTCGACACTTGACGCGTTCGGATTCTCGTCCAACCAGTTGTTCGCGGCGGTTTTGGCTTCCGCCAGACGCGCGTTCAACGCTATATCGGGCACAAAACCTTGCTGGGTGTTGGCGTCGATATAGTCGATCAATCTCCGCCGGATCGGGTTCGCGTTCCGTATTTTGTCGTAATCCGCGATCGTCAGCCGCCCGTTCAACATTGCCGCGCGCGCCTGCGCGACGACGTTTTCCCCGCGGTCCGCCCGCGCGGTCAGCTCGGCATATACGGCGGGATTCGTCTTGACAGCCCCGCCTTGCTCGATCGTCGCGGACAGAAAACGCTGTTGCTCGTCAACGCCCAGAAAATCGGCGAAATCCCCGTTGCGTATCGAACGGCGCAGGGCTTGCGGATTATTGACCAGCGCTTCGTTCGCCGCGACGAACGCGATGTCGCGGCGCGCGCTTCGCTTTAAACGCTCTTTGGTCTCCACGTCCAAAACGACGGAATCCAGCGCGCCGGATACCTCGTTTTCAATGTTCAGCCACTGGTCTGGATTGTTCCGGACGAACGCCGCTTTGGCGTTGATCATCTGTTCCGCGCGCTTGCGGTTTTCCAAAAACGTGCCTTCGATTTTGGCTTTTTCGGCTTGACTTAAAAATCCGGCGACAACGTCGGGTTTCGCGGCGTCGATTGCCTGCGCGTAAAAACCCGAACCGTTCGCGCGGGTTTTGGCGTCCAACGCCTTGTCCAGCCGTTCCCGCATTTCGTCGGTCAGGTTCTCGACGTTCCCGCTCGCCTGACGTTCCGCAAACCACGCGGACATTTCCGCCTGTACCTCGGCGATGTCGCAGCCGCGGCGGGATACAACCGCACATTGCTTATATTATAAAAAAGCCGCTGGGGTTGCCGGAAAGGATAAACCTTTCAACAACCCCAACGACCTCATATCAGGATTTTTTTTATCATCGGAAACGTTAGATGATAAACGAAATTTTCAAAAGCTTGCGTCTAGAACGCTCCCTCTCTCAATTTCTGTATTTACTATACAGACAACCTTTCGGATACACAATACTTTTTTTTTCCATTTTTCAAAAAAAATTATAAAAATGCGGAAAACCAACCCTTTTGGCCGTAAAAACAAGGCATATGACAGCGAATTTTCCGCCTTGTTTGCGCTTTCCCCTCCCCTTGAACCGGATAAAACGCAAAATTTCCGATTCGTTTTCAGCCTTTTGCCCCAACGAATCGGATGATCATCGAAAAAGAATCGATCGAAAAACGAATCCGAACTGTAACAACTCGTAAAAAAAGCCTTCGATAACGATATACCCCATAGCGGCCGGAATGTCCAGCCCGTCGGCGCGGCCGTTTGATTTTCTGTTATGGAAAACGTATAATCGGATTACAAGGTCGGTCTTGCTTGGAAAGGAAGTCGGATAACAACCAGGTCTTTTCTGATAAAGAAAAGAGCGATGTAACGGAGAGCAGCATACCCGTCTTGGCCGCCCTTGCGAATTCATTCGTTTTCCGATCTTCATCTTGCATTTTTCTTTCACCGGAACCATACTGTTAACACCAAGGGTTGGCTTTGTGTCCCGATGCGGCGGGATCAGGAACAGGCTGATCCGGACGCCGCCCGCTTGCAGGCGTCCTTTTTAACAAGGGTTGGGGAACGTGTCCGAGATAGCGGCATCATTAGAACTCCGATCCGGCGGACGCACTATCGGGCAGTCCGCCTTTTGTCCGCCAAACATTCATATTTGATGCGATCGGCTTTTCATCCATCTTGACTTTCCCTTTCGCTGACAGCACTATAAGACAGATAAGACCTCAGAGGACTGGTAGGTCAGTGTCCAAATTCTGAGGCTTGAGCCAGAGCCCCTACCGACTGGCTCTTTTTTTGTATTCACACCGAAATATTATCCGATTTTCGGACACGAAACGGGAAAATAACACTCCCTTTCACCAGACCGGAACCACCGGAGTATTTGGCATCGTGCCCGTCTTTTTGGAGAAAGTGAAAAACTTGAAAAACGGAAAGCCTATTTTGAATGGCACGCCGAACCGTTTTTCAAATCATTTGAGGGAAATTCGCCCTTCCTCTTCAACGACTTGATCTGTCAAAAGCTTCAACGCATCATCCATGGCTTCGCTGACGGCCTTGCCGACACGCGCCGTTCCGCATTGCGCCGCAAGCATTTGATACAAACCTTTTTTATCAACGGAAACATTTTGCTTGATAATTTCCAACATTCCTGCAGCCAATTCCTCTGGCGCAATCTGTTTGACATCACGCTTCAAATCACCTATTTTTCGGAAACAAACCGTTTTCGCATTTTCAAGATATAAGAATCCGTTTTTACGGACGATGGCGTATTTGCGCCATCCATTCATCCGCCGTTCATACTCCCGCCGCACAACATCCGTTACTTTTTCACGCCCGAAAAAATAAACAGTACGCTTTAGTAACAACTCCTCTGAAAGAGGGGCCTCAACTTCCAAAACACTTTTGACATTATCAGGGTATCGGCGCGCCAATTGACTAATATCAGCCGCTTTATAGGACGGGAATTGAGTCCCCCGTTCATTTGCCGCTTCTTCAAACATCTCCGGCGACGGATTATCCAATGATTTTTCTTCCGTTTTATTTTTGAGAGCGTTATTTGCCGCTTCTAAAAGGCGCTGCTGCTCTATAGTTTTATTTCTGAACCAATCCGTTGACCAAACGCGATAAAACTTCCACCCCATTCGTTCCAATATTTCCTGTCGCAAACGGTCGCGATCGCGCGCGTTTCTGGCCGAATGATAGGCCGCGCCATCACATTCAATCGCCAAAACATAATCAGAGCTGTCCGGACGTTTTAAACCGAGATCAATCCGGAAACCGGAACAACCGATTTGCGTATCCACCGAAAATCCTTCCGATCTCAGAAAATCGCACACTTCTTGCTCAAAATCGGAATCGAATTGGTCAAACGGATTGACGATAACCGCGCGCTCCAGAGCAACCGCCCCATTTTCCGCATAATCAAGATATTCGCGCAGCAACTTCACGCCTTCTGCCGATGTTTTTTCCAAATCTATATCCATATAATGCATGGAGGAAACCAATTGCACATTGCATTTTGCACGTGTAACGGCCACATTCAGTCTGCGTTCACCGCCCGCCCGGTTCAGCGGCCCGAAATTATGCAGCAAACGCTCTTGCGTATCAAAGCCGTAGGCGATGCTGAATATGATCGTATCCCGCTCATCTCCCTGCACCGTTTCAAGATTTTTGACAAAAAACGGCTCCACGCCGTCAGCTTTGAAAAATCCTTCTTTTTCCGGCGTGTTCTGCCGCCGCTTGCTCAGCAGTCTGTCTATCAGTTCCTGTTGAGCCATACTAAACGCGACAACCCCCAAACTTCTGTCCGGATATTTGTCAATGTTT
Source organism: uncultured Rhodospirillales bacterium (assembly GCA_902777205.1). Classification (GTDB taxonomy): domain Bacteria; phylum Pseudomonadota; class Alphaproteobacteria; order CAAGCB01; family CAG-977; genus UBA11549. The sequence goes on from CACYSU010000024.1 coordinate 10,234, forward strand.
TGATAAATCAAATCAACAACAAATTCCGCTTCTTTTCGATTGATATGCGCTTTACGGTCAAACACGCCGTCCACATGATAATAATCCACGCCTATTCCCCGCGTATCGGAAACTGAGGAAGGAAAAGTCACCAAATCACTGTCATAAAAATTCTTGTTGGAAAATGCGATCAGCTGTTCGTAACGGCTGCGATAGTGCCAGCGCAACCGCAGTTGCCGCATGGATGTCGAACACAAATCCAAAACGGATTCAAAATCCGTCACATCTCCGGCTTCTTCATCATCATCCCCGCCTTCGATAGAGGCGTTGAAGAAATTGCTGGGCGGCATCTGTTTGGAATCACCCACGACAATCAACTGTTTTCCCCGATAAATAGCTCCAATCGCGTCTTGCGGAAAAATCTGCGACGCCTCGTCAAACACAATCACGTCGAAATGCGTGTTTTCAGAAGCAAGGAAAGTGCTTACGCTAAGCGGAGACATCAAAAAACATGGCTTGATCCGCTGAACCAGTTCCCCCGTTTCAATCAACAACGAACGAATACTTTTCTGTTTTCGTTTTTTCTCCCCTTCTCGTAGCAAAACCGCCAATGCGCTTCCTGAAGCGATCATATCCAACGACGGATGCATGGCGGACAATTTCGCAAGAATTTTGGCTTTGTTTATTTCAAACTGTTTCGTATCTTTTTCTGAAAATGTTTGTATCGCCTTATCCTGCGCCACCCGATTGAATGCCGACAGAACCGGAGTTTCGGATAAAACCGAATCAATCCACTGATAATAAAACTGTTTTTTAAACGCGGCGACGATTTTATCCGGCTCAACATTTCGGGCGATAGCCGCGTCAATATACGGCACGACCTGTTTGTCATTCAATTTGGAAAGCAGGTTTCTGAAATGACGCCAGTTATCCAATTTGTCCATTTCACACAAACAGCGATCCAAGCGTTCCACCACCAGAGAACAAGGGGCTAAACAAACATCAAAAATCGTCTTGTCAAAACGGTTGGCGATCCGGTTGACCACTTCGTCGTCGCAAATCTCAAAAACCTTTTCAAAATGCTGAACATATGCCGCGAAACTTTCCTGTTCAGCGGACAAATCAGATAAATTCTTCAACGCACCGAAAGAAACGATATCTGAAAACAGTTTTTTCAATACCGTCATTTGACCGGTTACATAATCCCAATCCGTTTCAACCCCTGTATAGGCTTCCCCCTGAAACGTTTTGACGGACGCCTCTTTTTCCGCATACTCCGCATTTTTTTGTTGATAGTCGGCCAGCTGTTCCATCGCCGTGACTGTTTCGCGGTAGGACGGTTTCTTTCCGTCTTTTTTGCACAAACGCAACTCTGAAACGATTTGTCGATATTCGCCGTTAAAAAGTCTTGAAAACAAGCCACCAAACAGTTTTGTTAATTTTTTAAGATACGCAGCACCGTCCAGTTGATAAATATCGTCATCAAATTTTGAACTTAACGCAGAATGAATGGCGAGAACTTCCGAACTTAACGGCCGCAATTTCTCCAAAACAAAATTCGATTCATCAAAATTCTTTTTATTTAAAAGAGCAGGTGTAATCAATCGGGATGCCCCGACAAATTTGAAAAACGAACACCAGATATGAGCTTTTTTTATGCTGTCACATTGTACGTCATATTTTTCGGAAACATCTTGCTGCAAGGGGAGTAATGCCCGTAAAAAGCGAGCGGCAACGGAAAAATCATTTTTCACATTATTTTTCGATTGATACGATGTATCTTGATCTACATAGCCGTACCATGGATTTTTTTTATAATCGTACCCGACGGACGGAATATAATCCGTGTATTGTTCTAAAAGAACTGTTGTTTACGTCAGATACGCCGCGCCTTTGGAAGCAAGCTGCGGAATCCCCCACTCAACATCCGGCGCAGTGCGAAGCGCGGCATAAGCTTCAAATAACTGGTATAGACTTTTTTCAATACCAAGGCGCTGTTTATGCAACTCTATGGCATAGGCGTCCAATTGACGCTGCGCCTTTGTCTTAATGGCGATTTCCGTTCCGGCTTTGACGGAAACGGCGCTTTTTCCCATATGAAGCGTATGGCAAATATCTGCGATTACATCTTTTTTATTGGCTTTATGGCTATGAAGCTGCAAACAAAAATCAGCCAATCCCGCCTGTTTCAATTTATCGTAAACCAGATTCAAAGCGGCCAATTTTTCAGAAACGAACAGAATCTTTTTCCCGTCATAAAGACATTCGGCAATAATATTGGTAATCGTCTGGCTTTTACCGGTTCCGGGCGGCCCCTGCAAAACAAAATTCTTTCCGGCCTTAGCCATTTTAATTGCTTCGATTTGACTGGAATCGGCATCCACAACATTGTGCAAACCCATCAACGAATCTGCCGTCGGTATCGCCGTCCCGTTATTTTCGTTTATTTCTTCCGTACCGGTTTGCTCCCCCATCAGTTGACGAACATTCAGGTTTGAAAGGATTTTCGCCGCATTATCTTTTAAATCCTGATACATATTAATTTTCAAAAACGAAAAAAGACCTATCTTGCATTCAGCTTTAACCGTCCACTTCAACTTTTTCACAAGATCCGCGACTTTTTTAAGATAGGCCGTCAACCCGTCATCATCATAATCAGGAAGTTTTACACCGTATTCAGCTTCCATCTTATAAGCGAAAGTCGGATTGACAATGACATCTTCCTCCGCTAATCTGATAAAATACGGTTCCAGCGCAGAAGCTTGCTCCAACCGGATTGGAACAAGCAAAAGAGGTGCGCGAAATATATTATTTGAAGCATCACTTTCCTTCCAATAGATAAAACCAAATGCAATATAAGCAACATTAACCCCAGTTTCTTCAACAAACGACCTGGCTCTTTTGTCAATATTTTTCACAGCGACAATCGGATTGGCTGCCGAACCATAAAGCAAAATCTGATTCCGCCGTTTCATTTTTCCAGAATATTTAGCAAGAAACGCGTTTTTTTCGTTTAAAACTTCCGCTTCTTTTTGAATTTTAACCTGTTGACCATCCGTTTCGAGAAGCTCTTCCTTTTTGTCCTCTTCTTCAACAATTTTCGGATCAAAAACTTCAAAAGAGGTTGAACCGTCAATTTTTTCAAACACAACATCCGCAGAGGGATATAGCACCTCTACAGTCGAAATTTTCGTATCTTTAAAATTAATCAGATTGTTTCATTTTCCCGTATCCAATAAGAGATCGGCCCATTTATCCAACTTTTTACTATCCATGACCTGAAACATCCTTTGTTTTTAAATATTCGCAACCATTCTTCAACGCTTTTTATATTTCACCCGCTTACCGCTATCTATTTCCGACCATTCGCGCAATTTGCATTGCAAAACTGCCTTTTTCCGCCATTTTTAAAGTTTTTTCCTATTTTATCAAAACAGATGTTTCAACTTTTTAATTACAACCAATAGATCATAAAATTGAAAAATATTCAAGTTGATTATCCGTTTACCCATTTTTGCCCGTATTTCCGGCAGTTTGCTTCGTTCAGTTTTCCTCTTCGGAAGCCGAGCATGCTGATTGGGTCCGCCCGTATTTTACCGTTCAGGATTTTTTGTGCCGCGGCCGACACGTTTGATCGCAGCGGTTAGCCGCCCTATGTTAGCCCTGCCTGCCGGATGCGGCTTTCGTTAAAGATTTGCGCCTGTAAGACATTAATTTTCCGGCCTTGTTTAATTTCAAGGGTTCTTCTTGTTAAAGGGAACAGCAAAAGAGCTCATCCCGTTTTTGTAAATACTCAAAGGAATACATTTCATAAGGAATATTATCATGCAGACATTAATTATGAATCTCACAACGGCTTGTCGGATATTGTTTTTCTATTGCTGTCTTTATCCGGAGGAGACGGCGGCTTCAGCCGCCCGCATTTATTGTACCGGCTCCTTTGCAACGGGCACGGCACTGTTTATCCTGCAGGCTTGTCTGGAGACGGGCGGTTTCTTCCGTTTCAGGCGATACGACTGAAGCGTTTAGCCGGCTTGGCGCGGGCTTATCTCCAGTCCCCACCTTCTCTGCTCCCCGCATATTTCCGCCCGTCCCGCGGCCTTGGTTTTTGTCGCCTGTTTTTTTGTTCCCCTGCGGTTAAGACCGGCGTTCGGTGCGTTTTAGGCACATTCCACGTCCGTCAAGTTATC
>CACYSU010000025.1 GCA_902777205.1 uncultured Rhodospirillales bacterium
CTGATCACCCCGATCGCCATGGACGAAGGTCTGCGCTTCGCTATCCGCGAAGGCGGCCGCACCGTCGGCGCCGGCGTCGTTTCCAAAATCATTGAGTAATAATTTGAATTTTTTCAAATTTTCTACTTGATTTTTCCGAAAGGGATGGGTACTTTTGCTCATCCCTTTTGTTTTGGATAAAGGGATGATGCGATGCGGTTTAGGGGTATAGCTCAATTGGTAGAGCACCGGTCTCCAAAACCGGGGGTTGCGGGTTCGATTCCTGCTGCCCCTGCCAACCGCCTGAATTAGGAATTTCTTTATGGCTAAAGTTCATCCCGTATTGTTTTTACGTCAAGTCCGGCAGGAAGTCGGAAAGGTCGTATGGCCGACGCGCAAAGAAACGATGATGTCCACGCTGATGGTCGTGTTGTTTACGGTATGTGCGACGCTGTTCTTTTTTGTTGTCGATCAGGTCATTGCGTGGGTGATGAAGCTGATCCTCGGTTTGGGAGGTTAGGCTATGGCCGCCCGTTGGTATGTTTTGCACGTGTACTCCGGCTTTGAAAAGAAAGTTGCCGAGTCGATTATGGAATTCGCCGCTCAGAAAGGGATGGCGGATATGTTTGAACAGGTGTTGGTTCCGACCGAAGAGGTCGTCGAAGTCCGCCGCGGTTCCAAAGTGAATTCGGAACGCAAGTTCTTCCCCGGTTATGTTCTGGTCAAAATGGAAATGACCGACGAATCGTGGCATCTGGTGAAAAACACGCCGAAAGTGACCGGATTTTTGGGCGCGCGCGAACGCCCGACTCCGATTTCCGAAGCCGAAGCGCAGCGTATCCTGCATCAGGTCACCGAAGGTGTCGAACGTCCCAAGAATTCCATTTCTTTCGATGTCGGCGAACAGGTTCGCGTCACCGACGGACCGTTTGCGTCCTTTATCGGATTCGTCGAAGAAACCGACGACGAAAAGGCGCGTTTGAAAGTTTCCGTTTCCATTTTCGGCCGTTCGACGCCTGTCGAACTGGAATATTCCCAGGTCGAAAAAGTGTAACGAATCGGGTGTCGTTTCCGGATTTCGATTCGTTTCCGGATGACGCCTTTGCGGCAGGCGAGCCATTCGCCGCACCGCAAGCCTTAAAACGAATCGGATAAATTATTAGAGGTAACACAATGGCAAAGAAAATTGTCGGGTTTATTAAATTGCAAATCCCGGCGGGGAAAGCTAATCCTTCTCCTCCTGTCGGTCCGGCGCTGGGTCAGCGCGGTTTGAACATCATGGAATTCTGTAAAGCGTTTAACGCCGCCACACAGAAAATGGAACCGGGGATGCCGATTCCCGTCGTGATCACCGCCTATGCCGACCGCACGTTCTCTTTCATCACGAAGATGCCGCCCGTCAGCTACTTCATCATCAAGGCTTCCGGTCTGCCGAAAGGTTCCAAGGAACCCGGCCGTACCAAAGTCGGCAAAATCACCAAGGCGCAAGTCCGTGAAATCGCCGAACAGAAAATGCCGGATCTGAACTGCTCGACGGTTGAATCCGCTATGAACATGGTTATGGGACAGGCGCGTTCCATGGGTATCGAAGTCGTGGAGTAACGGATAATGGCTAAATTGGGTAAACGTTTGACGGGTGCGTACAAATCCGTCGATAACATGAAAGCTTACGATCTGGACGAAGCCATCGCCGTTTTGAAAGCGGCTCCCAAAGCGAAATTCGACGAAACCGTCGAAATCGTCATGGGATTGAACGTCGATCCCCGTCAGGCGGATCAGATGATTCGCGGCGTCGTCGGTCTGCCCAACGGTACGGGTAAAACGGTGCGCGTTGCCGTTTTCGCCAAGGGCGCCAAAGCCGAAGAAGCCAAAAAAGCCGGTGCCGATGTCGTCGGCGCGGAAGATTTGATGGAAGAAGTCCTGAAGGGCTCCATCAACTTCGACCGCTGCATCGCCACGCCCGACATGATGGGCGTCGTCGGCCGCTTGGGCAAGGTTTTGGGGCCCCGCGGCTTGATGCCGAACCCGAAACTGGGCACGGTGACGATGGATGTCGCCGGCGCGGTCAAAGCCGTCAAGGCCGGTCAGGTCGAATACCGCGTTGAAGCGGCCGGCCAGATCCACGCCGGTGTCGGCAAGATCAGCTTTACCGAAGCCCAGATCAAAGAAAACATTTTGACGTTTGCGCAGGCCGTTTTGAAAGCGAAGCCCGCCAGTGTCAAAGGAACTTACCTGAAACGCGTCGGTCTGAGCACGACTCAGGGCGTCGGCGTCAAGGTTTCGGTTTCCAACGTCGCTGCTTTGGCGAGCGGAAACTGATCAGGAATACCGGCCGGAAACGGTCGGGAAGAGGGAAAACCGGATATTTTCCGGCTTTCCCTTGACCTGTCCAAGACTGTAGGCGCGGCGACGCTTTCGGGCAAAGCCGTTTAATGGAAAGCTTTCCGCCTGCATAGACAGAGGTACAAGTTTTTTAGCCACTCCGTTGGATTGGTTTATGGCTTGAGCTTTTGGACAGGAACGGTTTTCGGCATGGGGCCGCAAACCGATATTACCGAACTTCCGTTCCCGACACGTCGGGGCGGAGGGAATGAGAGGATACAAAAGTGAAACGTGAACAAAAAGCTGAATTGCGTTCCAAAATGAACGAAGACTTCAGCGCTGCCGGTTTGGTTGTCGTCACCCATTATTCGGGATTGACGGTTGCCGAAATGTCGGCTTTGCGTGATGCCGTTCGCAAATTGGACGCAAAGTTTCGCGTGACCAAAAACCGTATTACTCGTCTTGCTCTTGCTGGAACACAGTATGAACAGTTGGCGGACCTGATGGTCGGCCCGACGGCTATTTCCTATTCCGTCGATCCGGTCGCCGCCGCCAAAGCCGTTGTCGAATTCGCCAAAAAGAATGACAAACTGGTCATCCGCGGCGGTATCATGAACGGAAAAGTGCTGTCCGTGGCCGAAGTGACGGCCTTGGGCGAACTGCCGTCCATGGATCAGCTGCGCGGAAAACTGGTCGGTCTGGTTCAGGCGCCGGCGGCTCAGATCGCCCGTGTTCTGAAGGCTTATGCCGACAAGGAAGAACAGGCTGCGTAATCGTGGTGTCACGGGGGATTTATTCCCCGCTGAAAAAAAATCGGTGCCGTTTGGCACATCATTGAAAACTATTAAACGGAGTTAAATAAAATGGCTGATCTCGCCAAAATCGTTGATGAATTGTCTGCTTTGACAGTGTTGGAAGCTGCCGAACTGTCCAAAATGCTGGAAGAAAAATGGGGCGTTTCCGCGGCTGCTCCCGTAGCCGTCGCCGCCGCCGCCGCTGCCGCTCCCGCGGAAGAAAAGACGGAATTTGATGTCGTTCTGGTTGAAGCCGGCGCGAACAAAATCAACGTCATTAAGGAAGTCCGCGCGATCACCGGTCTGGGTCTGAAAGAAGCGAAAGACTTGGTTGAAGGCGCTCCGAAGACCGTCAAAGAAGGCGCGAACAAGGAAGACGCTGAAAAATTCAAGAAGCAGTTGGAAGCTGCCGGCGCCAAGGTTGAAGTCAAGTAATTCAACTTTAGCCGCTTGATTTTAGGGATCGGACGAATGGCCGGAAACGGCTTTTTCGACCGATCCTTGAAGTCGTCTTGTAAAGTCTCCGGCGTCTTGGGACTATAAACTTAGGGCGTTAAGAATTTTATCTTTTAGATGGGGAGCTGAAATGGTCAAATCTTTTACAGGCCGGAAACGTGTACGCAAAAATTTTGGAAGAATCCCTTCCGTAGCGCCTATGCCCAACCTTATCGAGGTGCAGAAAAGCTCTTATGCCCAATTCCTTCAGTTGGGCGTGCCGGCTGCCAAAAGAACCGAAACCGGTTTGCAGGAAGTCTTGAAATCCATTTTCCCGATCAAGGATTTTTCCGGTCGCGGCGAATTGGAATACGTCAAGTACGAACTGGACGAACCCAAATACGATGTCGATGAATGCATCCAGCGCGGCATGACCTATTCCGCTCCGCTGCGCGTGACGCTGCGTCTGGTCGTGTGGGACGTTGACGAAGAAACGGGCGCCCGTTCCATCCGCGACATCAAGGAACAGGACGTCTATATGGGCGATATGCCCCTGATGACCGAAACCGGCACGTTCGTCGTCAACGGCACGGAACGCGTCATCGTTTCCCAGATGCACCGTTCCCCCGGTGTGTTTTTCGACCATGACAAGGGCAAAACCCATTCGTCGGGCAAATATCTGTTCGCCGCGCGCGTCATTCCCTACCGCGGTTCGTGGCTGGATTTTGAATTCGACGCCAAAGATTTGGTCTATGTCCGCATCGACCGCCGCCGCAAACTGCCCGTCACGACGCTGCTGTACGCTTTGGAATCCAAGGAAACGGAAGAATTGCGCAAGGCGCGCGAAGCCGAAGGCCGCAGCGTCAGCCTGTTGGAAGTCCGCGGCATGAGTCAGGAAGAGATACTGAGCCGTTTCTATGACAAGGTGGTTTACACGGCCGACAAAAACGGCTGGAAAACGCCGTTCGTCCCCGAATACCTGAAAGGCATGAAGCTGCGTTACGATCTGGTTGACGCCAATTCTGGCGAGATCCTGATCGAAGCCGGTCAGAAAGCGACCGCCGGCAAGCTGAACAAGCTGGCCAAGGAAGGCGTTTCCGAAATCCGCGTCGCGCAGGAAGAAGTCTTGGGCGCGTATTTCGCCGAAGACATGATCAACGAGAAAACGGGTGAAATTCTAGTCGAGGCCGGTCAGGAAGTCACCGAAGACGTTGTGGCGATGTTCGCCAAGGAAAAAATCAAGGAATTTTCCGTCCTGCACATCGACAACGTCAATGTCGGCCCCTACATCCGCAACACGATGGCCGCGGACAAGAATATGTCCCGCGAAGACGCGCTGGTCGATATTTACAAAGTCATGCGCCCCGGCGAACCGCCCACCGTCGAATCCGCCGACGCTTTGTTCCGCGGTCTGTTCTTCGATCTGGAACGCTACGACCTGTCCGCCGTCGGCCGCGTGAAAATGAACACGCGCCTGTATAACGACAAGGACGCCGTTCCCGACAACGTCCGCATCCTGCGCAAGGAAGACATTCTGGAAATCGTCCGCGTTCTGGTCGAATTGAAAGACGGCCGCGGCGAAATTGACGATATCGACAACTTGGGCAACCGCCGCGTCCGTTCCGTCGGTGAATTGATGGAAAACCAGTACCGCATCGGTTTGCTGCGCATGGAACGCGCGATCCGCGAACGCATGAGCTCGGTCGATATCGACACGGTCATGCCGCACGATCTGATCAACGCGAAGCCCGCCGCTGTCGCCGTGCGCGAATTCTTCGGTTCTTCGCAGCTGTCGCAGTTCATGGATCAGAACAACCCGCTGGCCGAAGTCACGCACAAACGCCGTCTGTCCGCTTTGGGCCCCGGCGGTTTGACCCGCGACCGCGCCGGTTTTGAAGTCCGCGACGTGCATCCGACCCACTACGGCCGTATCTGCCCGATTGAAACGCCGGAAGGTCCGAACATCGGCTTGATCAACTCTTTGGCGACGTACGCCCGCGTCAACCAGTACGGTTTCATCGAAAGCCCGTACCGCAAAGTCGTGGACGGCAAGGTGACGAAAGAAGTCGTCTATCTGTCCGCCATGGAAGAAAACAAGCACGTCATCGCGCAGGCGAACGCGGAATTGGACAGCAAAGACTGCTTTGTCAAAGACAAGCTGGTCGCGTGCCGTAAAAACGGCGAATTCGTCCTGTGCCCGCCCGAAGAAATCACCCTGATCGACGTTTCGCCGAAACAGCTGGTTTCCGTCGCCGCGGCGTTGATTCCGTTCTTGGAAAACGATGACGCGAACCGCGCTTTGATGGGATCGAACATGCAGCGTCAGGCCGTTCCTCTGCTGCAATCCGACGCGCCGCTGGTCGGCACGGGGATGGAAGCGGCGGTCGCTCGCGACTCGGGTGCTTCGATCGTCGCCAAGCGCAACGGCGTCGTGCAGTCCGTTGACGGTATGCGCATCGTCGTCCGCGCCACGGGCAAGATCAAGGCCGACGAATCCGGCGTTGACATTTACAAGCTGCACAAGTTCCAGCGTTCCAACCAGTCCACCTGCATCACGCAGCATCCGCTGGTCAAAGTCGGCGACATCGTCGCGCAGGGCGACATCATCGCGGACGGCGCTTCGACGCAGCTGGGCGAACTGGCTTTGGGACGCAACGTTCTGGTGGCCTATATGCCGTGGAACGGTTACAACTACGAAGACGCTATCCTGATTTCCGAACGCATCGCCCGCGACGACGTGTTCACGTCCATCCACATCGACGAATTTGAAGTGATGGCGCGCGACACGAAGCTGGGACAGGAAGAAATCACCCGCGACATTCCGAACGTCGGCGAAGAAGCGTTGAAACAGCTGGACGAAGCCGGCGTCGTGTACATCGGCGCCGAAGTCAAGGCCGGCGACATTCTGGTCGGCAAGGTGACGCCGAAGGGCGAATCCCCGATGACGCCGGAAGAAAAACTGCTGCGCGCCATTTTCGGTGAAAAGGCCGCCGACGTGCGCGACACGTCTTTGCGCGTGCCGCCCGGAATCGCCGGAACGGTCGTCGAAGTCCGCGTGTTTTCGCGCCGCGGCGTTGACAAAGATCAGCGCGCCATGGCGATCGAACAGTCGGAAATCGAAGCTTTGGCCAAAGACCGCGACGCCGAAAAGGCGATTTTGGAAGGTTCGTTCCAAGACCGTTTGAAACAGGCTTTGCTGGGACAGACGGCGACGGCCGGCGTTAAACGCGTCGATGCCGGAACGGTTCTGACCGAAGAGATCCTGAACGGTATGCCCGCGTCGCAGTGGCGCAAGATCTCCGTCGAAAACGACGAAGTCATGGGCGAAATCGAAAAGATGACCAAGGTGTTTGACGCCGATGTCGAAAAGCTGCAGGAACGCTTTGAAAACAAAGTCGAAAAACTGCAGCGCGGCGACGAAATGCCTCCGGGCGTTTTGAAGATGGTCAAGGTCTTTATCGCGGTGAAGCGCAAGCTGCAGCCGGGCGACAAGATGGCCGGCCGTCACGGCAACAAAGGTGTCGTGTCCCGCATCCTGCCGATCGAGGATATGCCGCACATCGCGGACGGAACGCCGGTCGATCTGGTGTTGAACCCGCTGGGCGTGCCGTCCCGTATGAACGTCGGGCAAATTCTGGAATGCCACTTGGGTTGGGCTTGCCGCGAACTGGGCAAACAGGTTCACGCCTTGTACGAACAGGTCGCCGAACAGAAAGCTTCCGTTGACGATTTGCGCGTCAAACTGGAAGACGTTTACGGCAAAAAGGAATACAAGGACAACATTTCCAAGCTGAGCGACGACGAAGTGATGGAATTGGCCGACAACATGAAAAACGGTCTGCCGATCGCCACCCCCGTTTTCGACGGCGCGCGCGAAAGCGACATCAACGAAATGCTGGACAAGGCGGGGCTGCCCCATTCCGGTCAGGTCACGCTGTACGACGGCCGCACCGGCGAAGCGTTCGACCGTCCCGTCACGGTGGGCGTCACCTATATGTTGAAATTGCACCATTTGGTTGACGAAAAGATCCACGCCCGTTCGATCGGTCCCTATTCGCTGGTCACGCAGCAGCCGTTGGGCGGCAAGGCGCAGTTCGGCGGACAACGTTTCGGCGAAATGGAAGTTTGGGCTTTGGAAGCTTACGGTTCCGCCTACACGCTGCAGGAAATTCTGACGGTCAAGTCGGACGACGTTTCCGGACGTACGAAGGTTTACGAATCCATCGTGCGCGGCGACGACAAGTTTGAAGCCGGAATTCCCGAATCGTTCAACGTTTTGGTCAAGGAAATGCGTTCCCTGTGCCTGAACGTCGAATTGAACCAGCGTGAATACTAAGAACATCTCTTGAAGGAAAGAGGAAAGTCAATGAACGAACTTATGAAAGTTTTCGGTCCTGTATCGGGGACACAGTCTTTTGATCAGATTCAAATCTCTCTGGCGTCTCCGGAACGTATCCGTTCCTGGTCGTACGGCGAAGTCAAAAAGCCCGAAACGATCAACTACCGCACTTTCAAACCGGAAAGAGACGGTTTGTTCTGCGCCCGCATTTTCGGGCCCGTCAAGGACTACGAATGCTTGTGCGGAAAATACAAACGCATGAAATTCCGCGGCATCGTCTGCGAAAAATGCGGCGTTGAAGTCACGCTGTCCAAAGTGCGCCGCGAACGCATGGGGCACATCGAACTGGCCGCGCCGGTCGCGCACATCTGGTTCTTGAAATCCCTGCCCAGCCGCATCGGCCTGCTGGTCGATATCATGCTGAAGGATTTGGAATCGGTTCTGTACTTTGAAAAGTATATCGTGATCGAACCGGGGCTGACCCCGCTGAAAGTCAACGAACTGCTGACCGAAGAACAGTATCAGCGCGCCGTCGAGGAATACGGCGAGGATTCGTTCCGCGCCGGCATCGGCGCCGAAGCGTTGAAGGAAATCCTGTCCTCCATTGATTTGGAACAGGAAGCCGAAACCATCCGCGCCGAACTGCGTTCCACGTCGTCGGAAGCCCGCCGCAAAAAGCTGGTCAAGCGTTTGAAGCTGGTCGAAGCGTTCTTGGAATCCGGATCGAAACCCGAATGGATGATTTTGGATGTCATTCCGGTCATTCCGCCCGAACTGCGCCCGCTGGTTCCGCTGGACGGCGGCCGTTTCGCAACGTCCGACCTGAACGATTTGTACCGCCGCGTCATCAACCGCAACAACCGTTTGAAACGGCTGATCGAACTGCGCGCGCCGGAAATCATCATCCGCAACGAAAAACGTATGTTGCAGGAATCCGTTGACGCTTTGTTCGACAACGGCCGCCGCGGCCGCGCCATCACGGGCGCGAACAAACGTCCGCTGAAATCTCTGGCCGATATGCTGAAAGGCAAACAGGGACGTTTCCGTCAGAATCTGTTGGGCAAACGCGTTGACTATTCCGGCCGTTCCGTGATCGTCGTCGGTCCCGAATTGAAACTGCATCAATGCGGCATTCCCAAAAAGATGGCTTTGGAACTGTTCAAACCGTTCGTGTATTCCAAACTGGAACTGTACGGCATGGCGACGACGATCAAAGCCGCCAAGCGTATGGTGGAAAAGGAACGCCCCGAAGTTTGGGACATTCTGGAAGAAGTCATCCGCGAACATCCGGTTTTGCTGAACCGCGCGCCGACGCTGCACAGACTGGGGATTCAGGCTTTTGAACCCGTTTTGATCGAAGGCAAGGCCATTCAGCTGCACCCGCTGGTCTGCACGGCGTTCAACGCCGACTTCGACGGCGACCAAATGGCCGTCCACGTCCCCCTGTCGCTGGAAGCGCAGCTGGAAGCCCGCGTTTTGATGATGTCCACGAACAACATCCTGTCGCCCGCGAACGGCAAACCGATCATCGTGCCGACGCAAGACATGATTTTGGGGCTGTACTACATCACCATGGCGCGCGTCAACCAGCCGGGCGGCAAACGCGAATGCACCAAGGACGAATTGGACGCGATCAAGGCGATGACCGAAGCCGACATGAAGAAATGGGCCGAGGAATATCACCGCGAATTCAAGGATATGGAAGACTTCCGCGCTTTTGTCAAAAAGACGAAGGAAGAGGAATCCATGCTCCGTTTCGGCAGCATTGAAGAAGTCGAAATGGCTTTGAACAACCACATGGTCAACTACAACTCGATCATCGAATGCCGTTTGGAATTCGTTGACGACGAGGGCAAGGTCGTCCGCCGGACGCTGGAAACGACGCCGGGGCGCGTGTTGTTGTCGCAGGTGGTGCCCAAGCATCCGAAGATTCCGTTCAGCCTGTTCAACCGTTTGCTGCGTAAAAAGGAAATCGCCGACATCATTGATCAGGTCTATCGTTACTGCGGGCAGAAAGAAACCTGCATTTTCGCCGACCGCATCAAGAACATGGGCTACAAATACGCGGCCATTTCCGGCGTTTCGTTCGGCAAGGACGACATGATCGTTCCCAAGACGAAACAGAAGCTGATCAAGGAAACCGAAGCGAAAGTCAAGGAATTCGAGCAGCAGTATCAGGACGGTTTGATCACGCAGGGCGAAAAGTACAACAAGGTCGTTGACGCGTGGTCGGCCTGCACCGACAAGATCGCCGATGAAATGATGAAGGAAATTTCCAAGGACGATCCGACGAAGCCCGTGAACTCGGTTTACATGATGGCTCATTCCGGCGCCCGCGGTTCCGCGGCGCAAATGAAGCAGCTGGGCGGTATGCGCGGTTTGATGGCGAAACCGAACGGCGAAATCATCGAAACCCCGATTATCGCGAACTTTAAAGAAGGTCTGTCCGTGGCCGAATACTTCAACTCGTCCCACGGCGCGCGCAAAGGGTTGTCCGACACGGCGCTGAAAACCGCGAACTCCGGTTATCTGACCCGCCGTCTGGTCGATGTCGCGCAGGACGCGATCGTTTGCGAAGACGATTGCGGCACGGATCGCGGCATTTGGGTCACGGCGGCGATGGACGGCACGACGGTCGTCGCTTCGCTGGGCGAACGCGTGTTGGGCCGCACGGCGCAGGAAGATGTCAAAGATCCCGCGACGCAGGAAATCATCGTTCCCTGCGGCAAGCTGATCGACGAAAACGACGTTGAAAAGATCGAAAAGGCCGGCGTGGACAAGATCTACATCCGTTCCCCGCTGACCTGCGAAGCCAAAAACGGCGTGTGCGCGAAATGCTACGGCCGCGATCTGGCGCGCGGAACGCCGGTCAACATCGGCGAAGCCGTCGGCGTCATTGCGGCGCAATCCATCGGCGAACCCGGAACGCAGCTGACCATGCGTACGTTCCACGTCGGCGGTACGGCGCAGAACGTCGAAGTGTCCGCGATCGAATCCGGATTTGACGGCATCGTGAAATTCACGGCGTCCGAACCGGTTTTGAACTCGAAAGGCGAAACGATCGTCGCGACGCGCGATTGCGAATTGGCGATCGTGGACGACAACGGCGCGGTGAAAACGCACTATCACGTCCCGTTCGGCGCGGTCGTCGCGGTCAAAGGCGGCGACAAGGTCGTCAAAGGCCAGCGTCTGGCGGAATGGAACGCGTACGTCATCCCGTACTTCATTGACAAGGAAGGGACAATCCGTTACGAAAACTTCGTGGACGGCGAAACCATCCGCGAAATCCGCGACGAAGCGACCGGTTTGACGCAGATCCGCGTGATCGAAGCGCACGGAACCGCGAAAAAGGCGCAGATCGTCGTTGAAAAAGACGGTTCTTCCGTCGGAGTTTACAACCTGCCGATCAATTCGACGGTCATGTTGGAAAACGGCGCGGCGGTGAAGCGCGGCGATATCTACGCCACGATCGAAATCGAACGTAAATCGCGTGACATCACCGGCGGTCTGCCGCGCGTGGCCGAATTGTTTGAAGCCCGCAAGCCCAAGGATTGCGCGATCATCGCGGAAATCGACGGGACGGTTGAATTCGGGCGCGATTACAAAGCCAAACAGCGCATCGTCGTTAAAAGCGACACCGGCATCGAACGCGAATATCTGGTTCCGAAAGGCAAGCTGATTCTGGTTCAAAACGGCGACACCGTCCATCAGGGCGACACGCTGACCGACGGCGCCGAAGATCCGCATGACATTCTGCGCGTCAAGGGCTTGGAAGCCTTTGCCCAGCATATGGTCAAGGAAATTCAGGACGTTTACCGTCTGCAAGGCGTGAAGATCAATGACAAACACATTGAAGTCATCACCCGCCAGATGCTGCAGAAGCTGGAAGTCACCGACGCCGGCGACACGACGTTGCTGCAGGGCGAACAGGTCGATCAGCCGACGCTGGACAAGGAAAACGCCAAGGCCGTCGCGGCCGGCGGACGTCCCGCCGAAGCTTCGCCGATCCTGTTGGGGATTACGAAGGCCAGCTTGCAGACGAATTCGTTCATTTCCGCGGCGTCGTTCCAAGAAACAACCCGCGTGCTGACCGAATCCGCCGTTTCCGGCAGAACGGACGATTTGATCGGGCTGAAGGAAAACGTGATCGTCGGCCGCTTGATTCCGGCCGGTACGGGTTCCGTGATCAATCGTCTGCGCGCCTTGGCCGCCCAGCGCGACAAGGAAAATCTGGAACAGGCCGAAACGCCGGCTTTGCCGGTCGCGGACGCCCCCGCGCAGGCGTAAGCCGCAATACCGCTAATGAAACGCCGGAGGATGATTTCTCCGGCGTTTTTATTGCTTTTTACGCGTAAAGCGGTATAATAAGGCAAATTTAATTTTTAAAGGTGCTTGAAAATGGATATCAATGAATTGCCCTCTTTGCAGTTTGTTATGAACGAAGCCGGTATGGTTTCGGTGTTTATGCCCGCTTTCGAGGGCGAGCCGTCCAATCCCGTCATTACCAAAAAAGACGACACGACGCTGCATTTCCAGCGTTCCCCCGACGGCGACGTGCTGTTGACCAAGATCGAACCCGAGGTCATGCAGGCGTTGGCCGGCGTGAAAAAAATGCTGGTGATTGAAACAAATGTTTTAAAAAGCATTGATGTTTTGGACAAGGCCTTGTCTGCTTATATTAAGTCAGAAGAACCCGATCAGGAAGCGGCGCAAAGCGAAATCATGGACACGATTGAACGGGCGTACGAAGTTGCCGTTAATGTGTGATCCGTTTTTATTCTAAATTGAACGACAGGGAAGGGCGTATTTTTAAAATACGCCTTTCGTTTTTGATCCGGAGCTCCGTCCGTGTTTTCCGCGGCGGTTGTTTTCCGGTTTGTTGTCAAAAAATGAAAAAAGTCTTTTTTTTGATCTATTTTTTGACAAAAAAGAGAAAGCCCTCTTTTCCCGTTTTTTTTTGCGTTATGTTTGGAAAACCGGAAAAAAAGAAGCTGTTTTTTTTCGGAAACTATTTGACAAAAAAACGAATCGATTCTATGTTAATACTAACAGTTTTTAAAAGGAGAAGTGTAATGACGGTTTGTATCAAGGTTTCCAGACACCAGAAAGGCGAAAAAGCCGAACGCCCCGTCGGCGATATGGGCGCGCGCAAAATGCTGAGAGCATATTTGAACGGCGCTGTTCAGCTGAGTTCCGGTAAATCAAAAGCCGAAGCGAAAAAAGTTATTCAGGACTATTATCAGCAGGCGGATATTCAGGCTTTGAAAGATTCTCCCGATGCTTTAAAAATTATTGAAGCAAAGGAAAAAAATCTGCAGGAAAAAGCTTCTTCTTTTGGATTAAGGACAAAAGTCAATTACGCTTCCGACGCTGATGTTTCTGATATTTCCGACGTCATTTCCATGGGAGTCGGGGCTGTTGCCACGTCAATGCTTGCCCCGATTGCCGCGGCTGATCCGCAGGCTTTGTCGGCGACCATTTTAACGGCGGCCGCGGCCTATACGGTAACCAAAGCGGCAAAAACCGCCGCAGCTGAATTGTCGGCTTCTAAAACGCCTGATCAGAAAAAACAGGCGCGGGAATATGCTACGGTTAAACACGCTCAGCTGGCTTTGAAACTGTTGAAAAAAGAAATTGAGGCTCCTTTAAAAGCTGCTGAAAAAGCTAAATACAAAGAAGACGTTGCCAAATTATTCGCAGCCGGTTACGGCCAGCCCAACGGCGGCATGGTTCAGATGCCGATGACTGCGGAAGCCGCGGCGTCCGGTGTTGCGGTGCCGAAGGCCGAACCCGCGAAAGAGGGCAAAAAATCCCTGTGGCAGGAAGCCAAGGAAATGTATGCGGCTTACGGTAATCCGAGCGGCGGCATGGTTCACCGAACCCGCGAAAGAGGGCAAAAAATCCCTGTGGCAGGAAGCCAAGGAAATGTATGCGGCTTACGGTAATCCGAGCGGCGGCATGGTTCATAACGATATGCCGGCCGAAAAGCCCGCTGCCGAACCAGCGGCCAAAGCCGAACCCACGAAAGAGGGGAAAAAATCCCTGTGGCAGGAAGCCAAGGAAATGTATGCGACCTACGGCAATCCCAGCGGCGGTATGACGCACAAAGACGCGCCGGCGAAAAAAGACGACGCCAAGGCTGTTGTCGCGGCCGTCGCCAATCGGCGTCGCGAACGCTGATCCGGATAATGTGATTTGGAACGGGCGGTTCTTGTAACAAGGCCGCCTGTTTTTTTGCGCTCGCTTTACGGAATGTTTTTGCGGATCCAATCGTCCAGAAAACGCATCTGTTCCGGCTTGTGAAACCAATGTTCCCCGCCGTTCATAACGGTGACGCCGGCGTGAACACGGTTCGCGAACGCCGTGATCGTTTCGATCGACTGCAGCGCGTCCGTGTCGCCGTAAAGAATTTGCGTCGGCGTTTCCCATGCGGCGGGGCGGTTGTTCCGGACATATTGCAGGTAATCCCACGACAAATCTTCGCCGAATCCGGTTTGGACGACCTTTTTTGCGGCCAGCTCCGCTTCCGTCACGCCCGCCCAAAGCATCATATCCATGATCAGCCGTTCCAAATCGACAATGGGAGAAATGAAAAACGCCCGATCAAAAAAGCGCGAAATGCCGGCGTTCAAAGAAAAGTACGCGCCGATGCTTTCCGCTACTAAAACGGTCTGTTCGCACGCGGATTTCAGCGCGGCCGCTTTTGCGGAAAATTCCTCCGCGGCATCCCAAGGCGTCGCCGACCGGTAATCGAAACCGACGACTTCGGCCGGCGCGAACAAAGGGCGGTAGTGTTCCACCTGCGCGGCGCTGCCGCCTTTGCCGTGCACATATAAAACAACGGTACCTGCTGAAAATGCCATAACAAAATACCTTTTTTCATCGGTTGAAAACAGATTCCTGATAACATACGGCGCAGGAAATGTCCATTGATCCGTCCCGAAATCGCAAGGGGCAGGGCAACGGGGTAGGGCGGGGCGCAACATTCTTTTCAGATAAGCGGATCTCTTTATGTGACGCAACATCCGAACGGCG
Organism: uncultured Rhodospirillales bacterium; assembly: GCA_902777205.1. Taxonomy (GTDB): domain Bacteria; phylum Pseudomonadota; class Alphaproteobacteria; order CAAGCB01; family CAG-977; genus UBA11549. The sequence continues at coordinate 14,905 of CACYSU010000025.1, forward strand.
GCAATTTATTTGCCAGGGATAAGGGAGAGGCGTCCCGCGACCGCTTTAACGGCCGTCGTTTCCTTCCAGCCCGTTCCCGTGCGCCAAACATTTTCGGCCACAGACAACGGAAAAAATTGAATATCACGCCGGATAATAATTTTTTTCAAAAGAACGCTTTTTTTTCTTGCAAAGGCCGTTTTTTGTGATATTATCCACACCGTATTGAATGGCGTGGGGTTGTAGCTCAGTTGGGAGAGCGCTTGAATGGCATTCAAGAGGTCAGGGGTTCGATTCCCCTCAGCTCCACCATAAACTTCAAATGTATTAAAAAGTCGCGGTTTCCCGCGACTTTTGCATATATGCGGTTTTACCTGTGCTTGGGTCAAGTGATACACTTTAGTGTTCCATCGCAGGTGAGTTTATGTCCGTTCAACGACTAATCAGACGAAATTCGGTCTACTACTTCCGCTGTGTGATTCCGCGGCGTATATCTGCTGTCCTTAATCGCAAAGAAATTCGTTTCAGCTTAAAAACGGCATCGTTTGGCGAAGCTAAACGAAAGCTTGTCTGCGTGAATTTGCTGATAGAGGACTACTTTATAAAAATTCGCCAAAAAATCCACATAAATAAATACAGCTCAAATTTTACTATGAGGGACATTATGAAATTTAATACAAACAAGGCGTTGGCTTTGGCGGATGAATACGCTTCTCAAACAAAAGGTGACAAACGGCTATCGTCGGAGGAAATGTTAAAGTCTTATTTGAATAAGACGGAAACGAAGGAAGATGCCGATACGATGATGGCTGTATATCACTCGGAAGACATATCGGATGAACTGTATTACTACAAATGCCTGTGCGACCGATATGATTATGGGGTTTCCGCTGAAAAAGAACTCAAGCTTGCGATCGAATCGGGGCTTTGCAAATATGAAGATTTAGGGAAATCAATTTTACTGCAAGACCTTAAAACAGCTCATCGAAGGAAGATCGAGCTGAAGAGGACGGCTACAGAAGACGAAGATTATTTTGATGTTATGGACGTTTGCGCTCATTCAGGGAAACCAAAGAACCCCCAAAAAGAAACGTGTTCGAAACATTACTGGGAAGACGTATACAAGGCGTTTAAATCAGATCCGGATAACAGGGGATTAAGCCAAAGCACAATGCAAGAGCGTTACCTGCGTTTGGGGACGGTCTTTCGTTTGATGGATTTAAAGAATGTGGAGGATATTTCCGTCGAAACTGTTCGGAATCTTCGGAGGAAACTGATGGAGTATCCGGTTAATTGCCGCAAGCTTTATCCTAAATTGTCGCCGGAAGAAGCTATACGCCAAGGAAAGGCTGACGGAAGAAAAACGTTGGAGGTCAATACTATTGACGGTTATATTACGGCGTTAAGCTCTCTTTGTTCCTATGCCGTTAAAGAAGGTTATATCGCAAACAATCCGGCAGCGGGACAGGGGATGAAAAAGACTTGGGAAGATGCTAAACGGGAAAGCAAAGCAAGATTGCCGTTTAACGAAGAAGATTTAGCACGAACGTTTTCCGTGGCTTCCTATCCGAAACGGGAAGAAGATCCGACCCGATTTTTTATTCCGCTGATTGGGTTGCACACAGGTATGCGATTAAACGAGATATGCCAATTGACCGTTGATGATATTCAGATTGCTGAGGGTGTTAATGTTATCAATATTCAAAAAGACGGCGATAAAAGCGTTAAGAATCGTGACAGCGAACGGTTGGTTCCAATTCATCCCAATCTGGTAAAATTGGGATTGCTTGAGTATATCGAAAAGCGAAAAAAGGCAGGAGCCAATGTCCGCTTGTTTGATTGTAGCAAAAACGGTCGCGGGTACTTTTCGGATAATTTTTCCAAGTGGTTTAAACGCTACAAAGACAAAGCCGGAGTGCGGTCCAACGTGAACTTTCACTCGTTTCGGCATACGTTTGCCGTAAAAGCGTGTGAGGCAAATATCAATGATAAACTTATCGATACGTTGGCGGGGTGGTCCAAAGGGCACACTGTCGGCAATATCAGTATGCAGAAGCGTTACATCAACGAGCTGTCGATAAAAAAGCTGGATGAAGCCGTATTATCCATGGCTTTTCCAGAGGTTCAGCCACTGATTGAACAATATCAGAATCCGGTTAACACAAAAGAGGAGTCTGAGGGCGTTTAAAAGACGTCCTCATTTTCGTATGCCTTTGGCGAGCATTTTAAAGTGGGCGTTTTGTGGATCGAATTCTATGCGTGAGTAAGGAAAAGCATGAAGGAGTATTCTAAAAAAAAGGAATACCTCTCTGAAATGAGGCTGATTTTTGAGAAACAGAATAAGTATAGGAGAAAGGCATATGTACAGCCCCTGTCATGCGGTTACGTGTATTCGGCGGTGATATAAAAGGGATGTGCAGTTTGAACGAGTGAATGCGCCTCAATAGGACGCATTAGAGTAATAATGCCTGAAAAGTTTTAGAGAGATAACTCGAAAAAGAGGTGTTTGAATGATAAAATATAACAAAATCACGCAAGAAGAGCTGTTTGAACAGATTGCTTCGCTGAGGGATGAAGTTGACGAGTTGAGTCATTGCTGTAATTTCGGAAAATATTGTGGTTTCAATAAGAAAGTGTATAACTTATTCAACGTGTTGTCTGATAAAGCCGAAGGCATTTCCGTCATCAATAAGCGTCAAGCATGGGATGAACTGACGGGTCTGAATAAGCAACTTAATGCTTCACAAGGCTTTCAGAGCTGGTTAAGCTGTTTTAACGAGAAGCTTCAACGTCAATGCAACGTCAAGACACGAAATTATCCGATGTGCCAACAGCGAACCCAATATGCAACACGGGAGCTGATTACGGAATTTTGCCGAGAATTTAAAGCAAATACGGCGGTTACGCTAAATTTGAATCCGGAAATGTGGAATAACCAGTCAATAACTTCGATACGGGCTAATGTCTGCAACACGCTTTTGCCGAAAATAATGGGGGCGTATAGAACTGCGACCGTTAAAAACGGCAGCAGAGAGAAGCTTCTCTATATTGGGGCGATTGAACACCTGCATAGCAACGTCCATGTACATTTGGCAGTTTATAACCCGAAGTTTAAGAAACAAGACCTGATATATGATAAGGCTAAAGAGGAAGCATTCCTACTGACGGATGCCGTTATTAAGACAACGGGAGGAGGAACTGCCTGTGTTACGCCGTTGCTTAATCCGGCAGGTTGGGCGGCGTATATCACAAAGATGAAGGGGTGTTGTGAAAATCTTGTCTTCGACCAATTTTCGAAGGGAAAGCAAAAATGAACGGAGAGTTCCAACAAGATGGGGTAAAGAATCCGTTATTCTTTCTTCGTTGTTGGGCATCATATTTAACGGATTTTGCTTCATAAATTTGATACCTCATTTTTTTGATTATTTGATGTGTCCATATTATCCAGCCCTATACGAT
>CACYSU010000026.1 GCA_902777205.1 uncultured Rhodospirillales bacterium
ATAAGTTGTTTCTTTGCCGTTGTAAACCAGAGCGGACAAGTTTGTTTTATTGATATTCATATCGTTTTCCTTTCGCGTTTGCGGTAACACCGCGGTAACCTGATTCGGAAAAGGCTTGTAAAAAACGGAGCCTTTTCTCAAACGCTTTCCAAGAACACGAAAACAGATTAACTTAATAAAATCAATGTGTTGTAAAACACTAACGCACTTCGGTAAAACCTTTCGCCCTCCGGCAATCCGTTCCTTATTCAGAACTCTCCGATCCGCCTGATTTCAGGCGGAAACGGGGAGAGTTTTTTTATGTCCGATGTCATCGCCGAATATGTCGCCGCTTTGAACAACCGCTATAAAACGGGATACGCCAAGGAACACACTTATCGCGCCGATTTGCAAAGTCTTTTTGAACGGTTGATGCCGGATGTGCGGGCGATCAACGAACCGTCGCACATGCGTTGCGGCGCGCCCGATTTTATGATGATGCGGCGCGGCGTCCCGTTTGGTTTCGCCGAAGCCAAAGACGTGGATAAAAATCTGGATTCCGCGGATTACGCGGAACAATTCACCCGTTACCGCAACAGTTTGAACAACCTGATTATCACCAACTATCTGGAATTCCGTTTTTTCCGCGACGGCGAAGAAGTCGCCCGCGTTCGTCCCGCGCGATTGGAGAACGGAAAGATCGTCGGAAATCCCGATGAATATGAACGGTTTTCGCTGTTGACGGACGCGTTTGAACATTATGACGGCGTGACGATCAAATCGGCGGCGCGTCTGACGAAAATCATGGCGGGCAAAGCCAATTTGCTGGCAGACGTTATCAAGCGGGCTTTGCGGGAAAAAGACGATTCGTATGCGAACAAAACTTTGCGCGAGCAATACCAGGCGTTTCAAAAGGTCTTGATTTCCAGTTTGTCAACCGATGAATTTTCGGACGTGTACGCCCAGACAATCGCTTACGGGCTGTTTGCGGGGCGGTTGAACGCAAACAATCCGGCGGGTTTTTCGCGCGAAGAGGCGAGCGCCTGCATTCCGCGTCAAAACCGTTTTTTGCGTCAGCTTTTCAACTATATCGCGGGAAACGACATTGATGACAGAATCAAATGGATCGTTGACGATCTGGCGCGGATTTTCGCCGCCGCGGATCTGTCCGCCGTTCTGAAAAATTACGGCAAGGCGACGGCGACTCACGATCCTTTGATCCATTTCTACGAAACTTTTTTAAGCGAATACAATCACGAGGAACGCAAACTGCGCGGCGTATGGTACACGCCGAAACCCGTCGTGAATTTTATCGTGCGGGCGGTGGACGACTTGCTGAAAACGGAATTCGGATTGCCCGACGGGCTGGCGGACGATTCGACGTTTTCACGCACAATCACCGACGCCAGATTCGGCGACAAGAAAACGGGCAGGCGTTCGGCGACGGTTACGCAACGGGAATACCGCGTGCAGATTCTCGACCCCGCGACGGGAACGGGAACTTTTTTGGCGGAAATCGTGCGGCAGGTGCATGAAAAATTCGCCGGCAATTCGGGAATGTGGCAAGGCTATGTCGAAAAATGCCTGTTGCCGCGTCTGAACGGGTTTGAATTGCTGATGGCGTCCTATGCGATGGCGCATTTAAAGCTGGACTGGGTTTTGAAAGAAACGGGGTACGAAGCCAAAAGCGACAACCGTTTGCAGATTTACCTGACGGACAGTTTACAGGAAGCGCACCCCGACACGGGAACGATGTTCGCGTCGTGGCTGTCGAACGAATCGCAGGAAGCCGACAGGGTAAAGCGGGAAACGCCGATTATGGTCGTTCTGGGCAATCCGCCGTACAACGGGGAAAGCCGAAACAACGGCGAATGGATCAGAAACCTGATCGAAGTCTATAAGCGGGAACCGTCGGGCGGGGCGTTGCGGGAACGCAATCCGAAATGGCTGAACGATGATTACGTCAAATTCATTCGCTACGCCGAACATTATGTCGAACGGAACAACAGCGGGATTTTGGCGTACATCAGCAATCATTCTTTTTTGGACAATCCGACTTTTCGCGGTATGCGGGCGCATTTGCTGCACACGTTCGACGAGATTTACATTTTGGATTGCACGGAAATTACAAGAAAAAAGAAATTTGTCCCGACGGTTCGCCCGACGAAAATGTGTTCGACATTCAACAGGGCGTCGCGATCAGCCTGTTCGTTAAAACGGGAAAAAAAGAAAAAGATGCTTTCGCGCGGGTGCGTCACGCCGACCTGTTCGGAAAACGGCAGGACAAGTACGCTTTTTTGGCGGAAAAATCCTTAACCGATATTGCGTTTCAAAGATTGGAAAACCGTCCGCGCATTACTTTTTTACGCCGAAAGATTTTTCAAACGCCGACGAATACGAACGGGGCTTTTCCTTGAACGAACTGTTTCAAATCAACAGCGTCGGAATCGTGACGGCGCGCGATAATTTAGCCGTACAATTCACGCCTTCTGAAATGAAGGAAACGGTTTTGAACTTTTCACAACTTGATACGGAAGAGGCAAGGGCGCGCTATAATTTGAAAAAAGATGTCCGCGATTGGAGCGTTTCCGGCGCGCAAAAAGACTGTGCCGACTTTGATGAAAAACGAATTGTTCCCGTCTGTTATCGTCCTTTTGATGTGCGTTATACATATTATACCGGAAATTCCAGAGGTTTTCATTGCTATCCCAGACAACAGGTTATGCGCAACTTTATCGGGCGGGAAAACATCGGGCTGGTTGTGTCGAAACAGGTAAAAGCGTTTGACGAATGGCATCACGTCTTTATTGCAGACGGTATATTTGAATCTTGTATCGTTTCCAATAAAACTAGTGAAATTTCATACGGTTTCCCGCTTTACACGTTTGATCCGTTGGACGGGGCGCGGCGGGTGAACTTCAATGACAAAACCGTGCGAAAGATTCAAAAAACGGCGGGCGGCAAAGTGTCGGAAACCGAAATTTTCGATTATGTCTATGCCGTTCTGCATTCGCCCGCGTACCGTGAAAAATACGCCGCTTTTTTGAAAATCGACTTTCCGAAAATCCCGTATCCGGAAAACGCGGAAAGTTTCGCGCGTTTGGCGGAAATCGGCGGAAAATTGAGGAAAATTCATTTTCTGGACGTTGATGAAAACATCGCGCGGGGCATCAGCTTTCCCGTGTCGGGCGACAATGTCGTTGATAAACTTTCGTATCGAAACGGGCGGGTTTATATCAACGCGGCGCAATATTTCGACAACGTGCCGCCGGCGGCTTGGGAATTTTTCATCGGCGGGTATCAGCCCGCGCAAAAATGGCTGAAAGACAGAAAAGGACGGACTTTGGATTACGCCGATATCCGGCGTTATCAAAAAATCGTCGCCGCTTTGATCCGAACAGATAAGATCATGTGTACGGAGTTGGCATAAAAAAGGCGGGGGAAAAATCCTCCGCCTTTTTTGATTTGTATCGTTAAATCACTTCTGGATCGCCGTCTGGCAAGTGTAGTTCGTTCCTTGAACCAGATATTGGATATCCCAACCGGTTGTGCAATCGTAACCGCAGGATTTCGGATACTTCGTGCAGACCAGTTCCTGACCGTTGTTCTTTTCACCCGGACGGTCGTAGTAGAAGCCGCTGCCGCACAAGCGGACGCAATCGGCGTTTTTACCGGTTTGGATCGCCGTCTGGCAGGTGTAGTTTGTGCCTTTTACCAGATAGTCGATATCCCAGCCGACCGTGCACCCGTAACCGCAGGACAGCGGATATTTCGTGCAAACGATTTCCTTGCCGCCGTTTTTCAAGCCGGAACGCGCTTCGCCAAATCCTTGGCCGCAGTGTTTGACGCAAGCCGCGTCGGACATATCGCTGCTGTCATCGCCGGTTTGAATTGCGGTCTGGCAGGTGTAGTTCGTGCCGTTCACCAGATAGTCGATGTCCCAGCCCGTCGTGCATCCGTAACCGCAGGATTTCGGATACCGCGTGCAAACGATTTCCTTGCCGCCGTTTTTCGCGCCGGAACGCGCTTCGCCAAATCCTTGGCCGCAGTATTTAACGCAGGCCGCGTCGGACATGGGATCGCTTTCGTCGCTGGATTGAACCGCGGTCTGGCAGGTGTAGTTCGTGCCGTTCACCAGATATTTGATATCCCAGCCGGTGGTGCAGCCGTAACCGCAGGGTTTCGGATATTTCGTGCAGACCAGTTCCTTGCCGCCGTTTTTCGCGCCCGGACGGTCGTAGTAGAAACCGTCGCCGCAGTTCCGGACACATTCCGTGTCCTGATCCACGGGGGTGGGGATGTATTCGCATTTGTTGTCAACCAGCTTGTAACCGCCGGCGCACGCGGAACAGATTCCCGATGTCGTGTCGCAGGAAACACAGTGCGCGCAACAGGATTTCGAGATGGTCGCTTTCGCGCTGACAGCCGAGATCGCGCCCGTCGCACGGGTGGAAACTTCGGCGCTGCGCCCCAGTTTCACCGCCTTGGCCGACGCTTGCCCCGCCGGTACGGTCAAAGCCAGAAGGCCGATAAAGAATAAAATTTTTTTCATCATGAGAACCCTCTCCGCTAATGAAATTAAACTTTACAACCCTTATATTAACCGCAGTCGGCGCAAAATATCAACGGAAATCGGATTTTGTTGAAAAAATCGCCGATTGAACATAATAAATTCAATGTGTTGCGTTCTTAATAAGAACAGATAAAATACTAATTTCCAACCGTCGGAATCGAAAATATTTTCGTTTCTGTGCGATTCGTCACAGGGGCGCGCGGCGGCCGCATCCGGAAAGAGGGTTCACACCGGTCGGAAAATGTGCGATAAATCAACGCAAGCGGAGGCGTTATGAAAAAACAGGTTTTTGCAATTACGGGGATGAGCTGTTCCGCCTGTTCCGCCCGCGTCGGAAAGGTCGTCGGGGCGTTGCGGGGCGTCGCGGACGTTTCGGTCAACCTGCTGAAAAACAATATGACCGTTCAATACGACGACGCGGTTTTGACGACCGACGCGATCGCCGCCGCCGTGCGAAAGGCCGGTTACGGCGCGTCGCCCGTTTCGGCCGGATCGCGCGCGCAAACGCAAACGGACGGATTGAAACGGCGGCTGATCTTGTCTTTTGTTTTTATGTCCGGCGTGCTGGCGTGTTCCATGGGCGGCGCGGTCGCCGATCCGTTCGCGTCCGGCTGTGTGCAGGCTTTTTTCGCCGCTTTGACGGTTTGCGTCAACCGCGGTTGTTTCATCAAAGGGTTCGCGGCTCTTTTCCGCGGCGCGCCGAACATGGATTCCCTGATCGCTTTGGGATCGGCGGCGGCGGTCGTTTACAGCGCGTGCGTCCTGTGCCTGACGGAGGGCGCGGGCGGTTTGTATTTTGAATCGGCCGCGATGGTTCTGACGCTGATCACGCTGGGGCGGTATCTGGAATCCCGCGCCAAGGGGAAAACGGCGGCCGCGATTGAAAAGCTGCTGACTTTGGCACCGCAAACGGCCGTCGTCATCCGAAACGGCGCGGAACAAACCGTTCCGGCGTCCGAACTGAAAACCGGCGATCTGATCGTGGTCAAGGCGGGGGATAAAACCGCCGCGGACGGGGAAATCGTCGAAGGGCGCGGCGTTTTGGACGAATCGGCGATGACGGGGGAAAGCGCGCCCGTTTCCAAAAAGGCGGGCGACACCGTTTTGGCCGCCGCCGTCGCCGTGTCAGGGCGTTTCGTGATGCGCGCGCGGCAGGTCGGTTCGGACACGGTTTTGGCGCAGATCGTCCGGCTGGTGGACGAAGCCGCGTCGTCCAAAGCGCCGATCGCGCGTCTGGCCGACAAAATCAGCGGCGTGTTCGTTCCTTTCGTCATCATCGCGGCGGTGCTGACGGCCGCGGTTTGGCTGTTGTCGGGGGCGGCGGCGGGATTTGCGCTGTCCGCGGGCGTTTCCGTGCTGGTCGTTTCGTGTCCGTGCGCGCTGGGGCTGGCGACGCCGACGGCGATCATGGTCGGCGCGGGGCGCGGGGCGGCGCGGGGTGTTTTGTTTAAAACGGCCGCCGCGCTGGAAACGGCGGGACGCGTCACGACGGTCGCTTTGGACAAGACGGGGACGCTGACGGCCGGAAAGCCCGCCGTGACGGACGTTGAGGAATTGGACGGCCGGCTGGCGGAAACGCTGGCGTCGCTGGAAACGATGTCGGGGCATCCGCTGGGGCGGGCGGTGATCGCTTGGGCGGCCGGACGGAACGCCGCTGTGCGCAAGGTCGAAAATTTTGAACAAATCGACGGTCAAGGGATCCGCGGCGAAATCGACGGCATCCCTTGTTTTGCCGGAAACGCGCGGATGATGCGGGCGGCCGGCGTTGAAAACACGCTGGAACAAACGGCGGCAAAGTGGGCGGCGTCGGGACGGACGCCCGTTTTCTGCGCGGCCGGCGGCAAATTGCTGGGCGCGGTCGGCGTCGCCGATCCCGTCAAACCGGACGCGGCGGCGGCGGTTAAGGTTTTGCGCGCCGCCGGAATCAAAACGGTCATGCTGACGGGGGACAACGCGCGCACGGCGGCGGCCGTTGCGGCGGCGACGGGGGTTGATTCCTTTGTCGCGGAAATGCTGCCGCAGGACAAGGAACGCGAGATTCGCCGTCTGCGCGAACGGGGCGAAACCGTCGCGATGGTCGGGGACGGGATCAACGATTCGCCGGCGCTGGCGCGGTCGGATGTCGGGCTGGCGGTCGGATCGGGCACGGACATCGCGGTCGAATCCGCGGATGTCGTGCTGATGAACGGCGATCTGTCGTCCGTCGTTTTCGCGTTGGGATTGGGGCGCGCCGTTTTGAAAAACATCAAGGAAAACCTGTTCTGGGCTTTCTTTTACAATCTGGTGTGCATTCCCGCGGCGGCGGGCGTTTTTTATCCCCGCTTCGGCGTTTTGTTCACCCCCGCCGTCGCCGCCGCGGCGATGAGCTTCAGTTCATTCAGCGTTGTGACAAACGCGCTTCGCCTGCGCCGGTTCGCGGGCGGTTTGCAGGAAAGGAAAAAGCATATGAAAAAAATCGTTGTGATCGAAGGGATGCATTGCGAACATTGCGCCGCCGCGGTCGTCAAGGCTTTGCGCGCCGTTGACGGCGTGATTGACGCCGCCGTCGATTTGAAATCAAAAAAGGCCGATGTCGAAACGAACGGCAACGTCGCCGACGAAACGCTGGCCGCCGCGGTTGACGAAGCGGGGTTCAAAACGGTTTGCGTCACAAACGCGTAAAAAAAAGCTTGACTTAAAGCTTACTTTAATCCTTAGGCTGGAATCACAACCTTGAAGGAGGCAATTATGCGTAAACTCTTTTTAACGCTGTTCGGCGCGGTTCTGGCCTTTGCAACGCCCGTTTCCGCGCAAACGGCGCAAGGAGCGGCTATGAGCAAACCGAAAATTCTGATCGCGTATTATTCCTACAGCGGCAACACGGCGGCGGTGGCGCGCGCGATTCAAGCGCAAACCGGCGGCGATTTGTATGAAATCCGTTCGGATCACACCTATCCCGACGCGTACCGTCCGATGACCGAACAGGCCAAGCAGGAAATCTCAAGCGGTTTCCGTCCCGCAATGACGGGCGGTGCGGTTGATGTCGCGTCCTACGATGTCGTTTTCATCGGTTCGCCGAACTGGTGGGGGACGGTCGCGCCGCACATTCACAGCTTTTTGGAAAGCGTCGATCTTTCCGGCAAGCGGGTGATTCCGTTCGTCACGCATGGCGGCGGCGGTGTCCAAAACACGGCGCGCGATTTGACGGCGGCCTGCAAAGGATGCGTCGTCGAACAGAACGGTTGGGCGGGATACGGTGCCGGAACGGCCGGTTTGGCCGATTGGGTGGCCGGATTGAAATTGTAATAAAATCCGATTGTCGAAAATCGCCGGCCGACCGCCGAAGCCCGCCGCCGGTTTTTTATCAGCGCGTTTTTTTCGGGTCTTTGAACTTGAACAGTTTGGCGTCCACGGGCGGATTGATTTCCATGTTGTCCAGCGTCACGACCGTCGTGATCTGTCGGGCGTCCGTGACGCGCCATTGCCGCAGGGTCAGCGGTTTGTCCCTGAAAATCAGCGTGATTTGTCCGGCTGCGGGTTGGTTGTTTTTCATGACGGTGACGGAAATCAGCCCGTTTTCAACCGCAAAGTCCGTGATGATCAGCCCTTCTTTGGCAAAGGAGAAGTTTTCCTTTAAAATCATGGACGCGGGATTGTCGTCCAAATCCAGATAAGTGACCTGCTCCAGCTTTTTGTCGTGGAAAATCAGGTAATATCCGTCGGCGACGACTTCGACGGGATGGGGCGGGTCGTATTCCAACCGCATTTTGTTCGGTTTCAGGACGTAAAAATCGCCCTGCGCCGTTCCGCCGTTGTCGCTGATCTGATAAAAACGGCTTTTGATCGTTTTGATGCCGTTGAAATGGTTTTCAATGTCCGCAATCGTTTTTTCCCGCGTCGGCGCAGGTGCGGCGGCGGCGGGTGCGGCCGTTAAAATCAGGCAGATCAGAAAAGCTTTCAGCATGGTGTTCATCCCGTTTCGTTTTTTTCACTTTATCAGGTTCACCGGTTGTCGGGAACCAGAATTTCGCGTTTGCCCGAATGACCGGCGGGGGAAATGACGCCCTGCGCTTCCATCTGGTCGATCAGGTCGGCGGCGCGGTTGTATCCGATCCGCAGCTGACGCTGGATATAGCTGGTGGACACTTTGCGGTCGCGCAAAACGATGGCGACGGCCTTGTCATACAGGCTGGCGTCCGCGTCGTCGTCCAAATTCAAACCGGAATCGCCGGCGGATTCGGGCGGTTCCTCCGTCACGGCCTGTTCGTATTCGGGAACGCCCTGCAGCCGCAGATGCGCGGTGACGGCTTCGACCTCGGCGTCGCTGACGAACGGCCCGTGCAGGCGGACGGGACGCTGTCCCTGCGCCAGATACAGCATATCGCCGCGCCCCAGCAGCTGTTCCGCCCCCTGTTCGCCCAAAATCGTGCGGCTGTCGATTTTCGTCGTCAGGCGGAAGCTGATCCGTTCGGGGAAGTTCGATTTGATCGTGCCGGTGATCACGTCAACGGACGGACGCTGGGTCGCCAAAATCAAATGGATGCCGGCGGCGCGCGCCTTTTGCGCGATGCGCTGGACGGCGACTTCGATTTCCTTGCCCGCCGTGATCATCAAATCGGCCATTTCGTCAACGATGACGACGATATAGGGGAACGGTTTCAGGTTCAGCTGCTGTTCCTCGTAAATCGGTTCGCCGTTGTCGTAACCGGTCAGAACGGTGCGCGTCATCGGTTCCTTGCTGTCGATCATTTCCTTGACCTTGGCGTTGTACCCGTCGATGTTGCGCACGCCCAGCTCGCTCATCTGGCGATAGCGGTCGTCCATTTCGCGCACCGCCCAGTTCAACGCCAGCACGGCCTTTTTCGGGTCGGTGACAACGGGGGTCAGCAGATGGGGGATGCCGTTATACACGGACAGTTCCAGCATTTTCGGGTCAACCATGATCAGCCGCACCTGCTGCGGCGTCAGGCGATAGACCAGCGATAAAATCATGGTGTTGATCGCGACGGATTTGCCCGAACCGGTCGTTCCGGCGACCAGCAAGTGCGGCATTTTCGCCAGATCGGCGAACGTCGGTTTGCCGCCGATGTCCTTGCCCAACGCCAGCAGCAGCGGCTTTGTCGCGTTTTTGAATTCGTCGCAGGAAAACATTTCCTTTAAATACACGTCGGCGCGTTTGTCGTTGGGCATTTCGATGCCGATGACGCTTTGGCCGGGGACGACGGCGATGCGGACGGAAAGCGCGCTCATGGAACGGGCGATGTCGTCGGCCAGATTGATGACGCGCGTCGTTTTGATCCCCGGCGCGGGTTCCAGTTCAAACAAAGTGACGACGGGCCCCGGACGGACGTTGACGATTTCGCCTTTGACGCCGTATTCCTCCAACACTTCCTCCAGCTGGCGGGCGCGTTTTTCCAGATAATCGCGGGACACGGCCGCGTCCTTGTCAACCTTGGGCTTTGTCAGAAAATCCAGTTTCGGCAAATGGAACGTGCGGGCGTATTCGCGCTGGTCGCGGATGGATTTCAGCGGCGACGGCTTCGCGGGGGCTTTCGGCCGCTGCGGCTGTTCCTTTTCCACCAGATTCAGCTCGCCCTGTTCGGCGAACAGGCTTTGCGGCAATTCTTCGGGCGGGGGTTCGGGTTCCGTCCGTTCCGCGCCGTTTTGCTTGCGCACCTTGCGCCACACGGCCGTTCCCGCCGCTTTGCACGCGGCCGCCAATCCGGCGATCCACCGCTTGACCAGATAGAACGGAATCCCCAGTGTCGAAGCCAGCCCGAAAACGGTTGCGACGAACACGACCGGCAGCATCAGGTATTCCAGACACGGCACGCGGGCGAAATGCAGTCCGTTGATCAGCGGCTGATAAAACGCCGGCATGACCGCGCCCGAAAATCCGGCGATGACGGGCGAAAACGAAACGGCCGGCAGCGCGGACAGCAGAACCAGCGTCAAAAACAGCGTCGGGATGAAGCATAAAACGCGTAAAATCTGATACTTGTGCCATTTCAGCCGGAAAATCAGAACGCCCCACGCCGTGACGGCCAGCGGGAACAGAATCGCGCCCAGCCCGAAATACTGCCACAACAGATCGGCGCAGATCGCGCCCGCGCCGCCCAACGCGTTTTGCGCGGCTTCGCCCGTCGCGGTGTTGAACGACGGATCCGTCGAACGGTAGGTCGCCAGAGCGGCCGCCAAAGCGATCCCCGCCGCGATCACGGCCAATCCGGACAGGCGGACGGCGGCTTTGCGCAAAAACGATTTCAAACTGTCGGGCAGAAATGTGTGGTTTTCAGATGTGACCATGGCAAAATAAACTCCGCCCCCGTTATGGCATTAAAAGGTAAAATCTCCGTTTAATTTATGCGGCCGCCCGAATTCACGTCCAGCAGCAGCAGCAGCGTGTCGTAAAACTTCTGCATCGACGCGCATTCCAGCAACGCCTGTTTTTCCGCCGATTCAAACGGCAGCAAAGAGGCCAGCGTCATCAAAATCTGTTCGTCGGGCGTCTGTTTCAACATTTCCGATGTCAGGTCGATTTTGTTGGAATAGGCGTAAAAGTCCAGCTTGGAAAACAGCTCCTTTTTATTGAACTTGAAATCCCGCAGGTTGAAATCCGACGCGAACGGGGTGAAATCGACGGCGGCGTCGCGGTAAATGCCGCTGTGGTCGTGTTCGGAAATCACGTTGAACCGCGCGATCCCCGTCAGC
>CACYSU010000027.1 GCA_902777205.1 uncultured Rhodospirillales bacterium
AACGCGCAAGAAATGCGACCGTTCCCATCGTCAAACGGATGGATCAGAACAAAATACAAATGAGCCGTTCCCGCCCGCTCCAAAGCGTTCATTTCCTTTGAAGCGTTAAACCATTCGATAAACCGCCGCATTTCTTTCGGAACGCAGTCGGAGGGCGGAGCTTCATAATAAACCCGCCGATCGTAATAGTTTCCCGCGACGATCTGCATCGGTTCCGCTCCCGTTCGATAAGCTCCGGCAACGATTTGATCCGTTCGACCGTTCATCAGGTGCTTATGCCAACGAAAAAGCGTTTCGTCGTCCAACGGGTCATCAAACGATCCGTATAAATCCGTCATCATCGACGCTATACCGTGCTCTGCGGGAGGAATGTTCCTTTGATCGCATGACAGCCCCATTTGTTTGCGCAACGAAGACTGAACGCTGTTCCGGTTCAAAATTTGTCCTTCGATTTCGGACGTTTTTGTCGCTTCATCGGCAATCAGTTCTATTTTCAGAGCTTCTCTGTCGCCGTCCGATACGCATTTAAACGCACCGATGCCTTCGCCCGATTTTTTCAGCCACGCTTTTTCCGCTTCTGCCAAGACGGAGCGGTCATAGGTGAAACGATACCAATTTTTGTTTTCCCAAATCCACATGAGCGATAGAATCCTTTTCTATAACTCATAATATCGCGTTTTATGATTGATAGAAAGTTTTTTTATCAATCATCCGCCGTTTCCCCGTCCAACCATTCGCGGATTTTCATACTGACATCATCGGCGGCGAAAATCAGAGCTTTATCAACGGCGTGGATATAGCGGCTTGTCACGCCGCGTTGAGCATGGCCGAGCAAACCGGCAATCGTCGTGTCGGCATAGCGCATTTCCGCCGCCGTCGTCGCGAACGTGTGCCGGAACTGATGAAGCGTGTATTTTCCGAACTCGGCGTGTATTTTCCGAACTCGGAATGTTCGGCGCATAAACCGACCAAATACTTGGCGATGTCGTCCAGATGACAACCGACCGTTTTGACGGACGGGAAAACATAACCTTTTTCGCTTTCGTCGTGAAAAAGCTCTTTTATCCGCTGTAATTCCAACATAGCCCCCTTGCCGAAAGCCCGATTCTGCCGTCCTGTTTTGGTGTCTTTGAAACGAAAAGTCTGTTCGTCAAAATCGACTTCGTCCCAAGTCAGTTCCAAAATCTCCCCCTTTCTGCACCCCGTCAGAGCGATCAGGCGTAAAGCGGAAACTTCCAAAGGGTGTTTCGGAAATTCGTCTTTCAGGATTTTTCCTAAAATCTTCATACGGCTTTCGGGTATAGCCTCCCGTATCTTCGCCGTTTTAATCTTATCCAGACCGAAACACGGATTTTTTTCTATGATCTCACGCTTGACGGCAAAAGTCATAATCGCGCTGAACAGGCCGAAAACCCTGTTTGCCGATCCCGCGCCGCCCGTTATGCGGGCAAGCCCCCGCGATTTTGTTTTGATCCTTCTGGCGTATTTCCCGTCAACAATATCATAATACATCTGCTGAACATCGGGGCGTCGGAGGTCTTTTACGGCACGATTTCCGATCAGGGGCTTGATATGCCGGTCTATGCGTCCGCGATCTATCGCCAAAGTCGAAGATTTTTTATGCCGTGTCCCTTGCTCCCAATACAAGTCGCATAATTCCGAAACGGTCATCGCGTTTCTGTTTGCTATTTTATCTTTTGCGGGGTCTTGTCCCTGTTTGATTAAAAGCAACTTTTCGGCGGCGATTTTCTTGGCTTCCTCCGGCGTGATTTCGGTTGTTTTGGCGATTGTGAGAAAACGCTGTTTGCCATATTCGTTGCGATACATTAAAATATAGCTCATACTTTTGGCAAGAACGCGCAAACCGAAGCCTCGAAGTTCGGAATCAAAGTAAGTTTTTACTTTGCCGTTGAAATGCGTTTTGTTGATAAAAGCCTTATTGATTTTTGGCATTTCATTTCACCCCTATTGTTGTTTTTTCAACTAACAAATAGCTAACATTGTTAGCTGTAAATCGATAAAATCGAGTCTATGACCGTAAAAACTGATTGTAAAGATTTTTCGCAGAAACTCGCCATTTATCGACAACAAGTAAAAGAAAATAATGCTTAATAAATAGGCACATTACCCCATTCACACGGTAGGGGTCGCAGGTTCGATCCCTGCAGTGCCCACCATAAAAAGCCTCCTTTCAGGGGGCTTTTTTGGTGTTCGGCACGCATGATCGAACCGAAAGGGCGGCTAAGCAAAAACGACAAATGCTTGTCGTTTTTGTCTGCAACGCCTTGATTTTGTTAATGAACCGACGCCCGAACAGGGCGGACGGCGAATTTATAAAATCAAGCGAAGATCCCTGCAGTGCCCACCAAAAAATGGCGGAAACCCTAGGTTTTCGCCCTTTTTATTTTCAATCCGTCAAACATAAAAAATCCGTCCGATATTGGACGGATTTTCTTGTTTTGTTCACGGGTTTGTTATTTTAACGGCGGAATTTCGCGGATTCGGGACAAAAAGAGGGCGCCGCGAACGACGCCCCCGAAAAATCAACTGTAAAACAGCGTGATTATTTCAATTAAAATTTTCAGCAACGCCAAAAATTTTAACATGGCACCCTCCATGCGGAAACATGACCGCGTTGAGAAGGAGCCAAGACAAAAACAGATTGACAAAATCAACCGTTTTTCCTATCCTAAAACCATGAGGGAGTTAGATAGCTTAGCTCCTTCCGATTTTTCGGAAAATTGTCCGGTGTTCTCAGCACCGGACTTTTCTTTTATACCTTGTTTAACGCGGATGGGCAACGTCATTTTAACGGCGGAATTTCACGGATTTTGGCCACCGTCTTATTTCGCCGCCGCATATGTTTTTACCCCTCCCCGCCATTCCGTTTGTCCTTGTTTGCAAAGAAAAAATGCGCGTTCCGTCGGGTGTTCGGAGTGCGCATTTTCATCCATTAAAAAGTTTTCCGTTTTTTCGTTTCGCCGTTTATTTTTGCGGCTTATCCGTCACCTTGCCCGACGGTGCCGATCCCGTTACGGCCTGTTCCAAAAACGCGGTCACGGCCGCGCCGGTATTGCGCGGCATAAAGCAGGTGCGCCCCGTATCCAAACCGGCGATCCGCCGCATTTCGCTTTCCGCAAGCGTGAAATCGAAAATATCCAGATTTTCTTTCATACGCTGCGGATCGGAGGATTTGACCAGCGGCGCGACGCCCCGCTGCGTCAACCAGCGCAACACCACTTGCGCCGCCGTCTTTTTATGCGCCGCGCCGATTTCGCAAAGCGTTTCATTGTGAAACAGATCGTTTTGACCGGCGGACAGGGGCGACCACGCCTGCATTTGAATCCCCAGACTTTTCAGATAGGCCAGCTCGTCCTCCCGCTGGAAAAACGGATTACATTCCAACAGGTTTACCGCCGGTTTCACTCTCGTCCAGAACAGAAAATCCGCCAAACGATCCTGCGTAAAGTTGTCCACGCCGATCGCGCGCGCCTTTCCCGCCGCGTACAACTCTTCCAAAGCCCGCCAAGCGCCGAAAACGTCATGATAAGGCTGGTGAATCACAAACAGGTCGATCAGGTTCAGCCCCAGCTTTTCCATGGATTCCGCAAATCCGCGTTTCGCGCCGTCATAGCTGATATCCGGTATCCACAGTTTCGTCGTGACGAACAATTCATCCCGCGGCACGCCGCAGCGGCGGATGGCGCGGCCGACCGCCTCTTCGTTTCCATAGGCGGCGGCGGTGTCGATCAGGCGATAACCGGATCGGATCGCCTGCACCACCGCTTCTTCGCAAACGGCCTGATCCGTCATCCTGAATACGCCGTAACCGATTTTCGGCATAACAACGCCGTTGTTCAAAACCACTTCCGTTTCATTCATAACCATTCCCCCTGATTGTTTCGTTCGCGGCCAAAACCGCCCGTTCTTTTCGCATTGCCGTCAGGAACGATTATACAAACACGCCAAAATGATAACAAATACTTATATTGAATACTTTGTCATAGCTTGCAGGAATGATAAAACGCGCTATACTGCGGCAGAGGCTGCAACATAAGGGGAAAAGAAATGGAAACTCGGCTGCTGCGTTATTTTCTGGCCGTCGCGCAAGAAAAAAACATCACACGCGCCGCGGAAAGCCTGCATATCTCACAACCGTCCCTGTCAAAGCAGATGACAGAGCTGGAACAGAGGATCGGGAAACGGCTGTTTATCCGCGGAAAACGGAGCCTCGCGCTGACCGACGACGGCGTTTTGCTGTACCGGCGCGCGGACGAAATTCTGGCGTTGATGAAAAAAACGGAGGAAGAGCTGAGCTCCGGCGCCGCGCGCATTTGCGGCGAAATCGCCATCGGCGGCACTCCGACCGCATCGGTGATGAAAGCCGCGGCCGCGCTGCGCGGTGAACATCCGGATGTCCGTTTCCGGTTTTACAGCGGCGACGCAACGGATGTGACGGAACGGTTGGAACACGGCAGTTTGGATTTCGCGGTTTTATTGGAACCCGTCGATTCCGCGAAATACGATTACCGGCCGCTGAACGACCGCGCGCGCTGGGGGCTTTTGATGCCGCGGAACGCGCCCGCCGCGAAAAAACAGGTCGCGGAAAGAGAGGACATCCTCAACGTTCCGCTGATTATGCATCACCGCGCCGGATTGCAGCGGGAAATCGCCCGTTGGGCGCGGACGGAGGTTGAACGGCTGAACGTCGCCGCGGATTACAACGTCGTGTACGGCGATCCGTCCGCCTTTGTGAAAAGCGGGCTCGGCTGCCTGCTGATCACGGACGACCATTTGCCGCGGCAGCCGGATCCGGCGCTTTGCTTCCGTCCGCTTTTTCCGGCGCTGGAGGTTCGCAGTGCCCTGGTCTGGAAACGCCGCGCCGTTTTTGGCAAAGCGGCGGCGGCTTTTTTAAAAACGTGCGAAGATATGCTTGCCGGAAACGATCCGGCCGCGAAACGTTAGTATTCCCCGTCCGCCCGATCGTCGATATCGTCGGCGTCAATGTCGTGAAAAGCCGGCGCGTCGTCGCCGTCACGACCGCCGCGCATACTTTGCGCCATATAAAATCCGACCGCCATCCCCTCGTCGAAACCGTCGTCGTACCGGTCGTCGCCGCCGGACGCGGCGTATTTGCGCGGGAAACGGCGCGGCCGCGTCTTTTTCGGTTTGGGACACAGAAATTTTGTCAATAAAAACGCCGTGACCGCCAGAAAGAAAACCGCGCCGACCACATTGCCGTCTTTGACGCCGCAGGCAAAGCAGAGGCCGAAAAAGAAAATGAACGGTAGCAAACAGCCCGACCCGAATTTCGGTTTGTTTTCCGTACCGGAATCTTTGTTTTCGGTCATCATTCCCCCTCCCCGCGTTTATTTTGCCGCGTTCGCGCCGGTTTGGCAATGACTGAATCGGCCGCCATACGCAACCGCAGATATTTAGAACGATTTAAATATCAACAAAATATTTACATCACATATATTTTTTGATAGATTTGTATAAAAATTAACTTGCTTCGGTTGTTTTCATGCGAATGACACCAAGAAGAAACCTGACTTTGATTTTGCTGGAGGGCGTTTCGTTCTTTGCCGTTTCCCATGCGTTTGCGGGCGGCATCGCCGTGGATCGCGGAAACGGGGCGACAATGTCGCGATCGACCGCGGGCGTGGACGTTTTGAACATCGCCGCACCGACGGCGGCGGGTGTTTCGCATAACAAATTCACGGATTTCAACGTCGGACCGAACGGGCTGATCGTCAACAATATGTCTTTGGCCGCCGGCGTTCAAAGCGAGGCGAATTTGGGCGGAACGGTCACGTTCAACCCGAACATCGGACGCGGGGCGGCCGCGCGCGTCATTTTGAACGAAGTGCGGGGAACGTCGCCGTCTTTGCTGCGGGGATACACCGAGATTTTCGGGCAAAAAGCCGCCTACATCCTGTCCAATCCGAACGGTATCGGGTGCGACGGATGCGGATTTATCAACACGTCGCGGCTGACGCTGGTCGCGGGACGGCCGGAAATCGAAAACGGCGCGGTGAAATCCTTTGCCCTGTCGCCGGACGGGGCGATTGAAATCAAGGGGCGGAACTTCGGCCTGCACGTCGGGGATTCGCCCGCCGAATTGGTGGCCGGCGCGATCCGCGTCGCCGCGAACGTCTATGCGGGCGGGGAATTGCGGCTGCTGACCGGCGACAAGTCGTTTGACTACGCGACGGGCGAAGTCCGATCGGCAAACGCGGCGCAAACGGGCGTCGCGGTGGACAGTTCGGCTTTGGGCGGAATGTACGCGGGCGCGATCAAGATTCGCGTTTCGCAAAACGGCATGGGGATCCGGACGGCGGGCGATTTGTTCGCCGACACGGGCGATCTGGAAATCACGGCGGACGGGGACATCGCCGTCAAAACCGCCGCGGCGTTCGATCGAAACGTCGCCATCCGGTCAACCGGCGGATCGGCAGCGGTCGAAACGGCGGCGGCGCGGGGCGACCTGTCGGTGTCGGCGCAACGGGACGCCGCGGTTGACACGCTGGCCGCCGAAAAAGTTTCCGTGACGGCCGACCGCCTGACCTTGAACGGTTCGGTTTCGGGGGAATACGTTTCCCTGACCGCCGGAACGGAGTTTTTGAATAAAAGCGCGAACATATCGGCAAACGACCTGATCGTCACCGCCCCCGCGATGCGCAACGAAACGGTGCTGCGATCCGGCAACATCACGCTGAATCTGACCGGCGACCTGTATAACGCCGACCGGATTCTGGCGGCGGGGACTCTGAACATATCGGCGGAAAACGTCCGGAACTTCGGCCAAATCGCCGCGAACGGGGACATTTCGGCCGACCTGACGGGGGATTACGTCAACCACCGCGATTCCGGATTGCTGTCGGGCGGCGACATCCGGCTGAGCGTCGGCGGAAACCTCGTCAATTATCTGGCGGAGATTTACGCCGCCGGCGACATCACGCTGACGGGCAAGGCGGACGCGCTGTTTGATGTGGATTACGCCGCCGCCTATGACAATCCGTATATTGAAAACCGGCATACCTCGTCCGTCGCCGTGAACAACACGCAAACGGCGCAGCCGGCGGACAGCCGGTCGGACGACGCGCTGGAAATCTACCTGCCCGACGAAAACCGGACGATCACCGTTCCGCCGGACGCGTTCGCCGACGACGCGGCGCTGGGATCGTCATACACGGTTGACGGCTACACGGTGTATCTGGGGCGGCGGATCGTCACGCCGCGCGAAGTAACCGAAACGGTGCGGGTCGAATATCAGGTCGAAGTCCCCTATGAATCCGTGATAGAGGGGGAATTCAACGCGGACGGCACGCCGAAAACGGAAACAAAGACGCGGCTGGAAACCCGCACCCGCGACGAATTACGCACCCGCACGGAATACGACGTTTCGTTTCAGGACGCCGACGCGCTGACGGTTGTCGATGCGCGGGGCAACGAAGTCAAATCCCGACCGTTCGAGGGCGCGGACACCGGCGCGGGCGCGATCGAACCGGCGGAAAACGGATCGTCGGAAACGTCGGACGCCCTGCAATCGTTTCTGCGATCGGAATCGTACACCGCCCCCGCGCGCCAAGCGAACGCCGTCGTCAATTTCGGCGGCCGGATTCAGGCGGAAAACAACATCGGCATTTCGGCGGACAAGCTGTTTAACGTCGCATTGAACCGCAACACGGGGGAAAACGCGTACCGGCTGGGGTACGACATGAAAATGGCCGAAGCGCCCTATTACGCCGGATGGGTGGAGCTCGGCCGCTATTTCGTGCAGGACGTTTTGCTGACGGGCGAAGAGGGGCGCATACTGGCGGGCGGCACGCTGGGGATCGCGGCGCGGCGCGTTTTAAACCAAAGCTCGACACTGTCCGCGCGGCGGAATTTGATTTTGACGACGGCGGATCTGCAAAACGTTTCCTATCACGAAACGACCGAACCGCTGTCGATTTACTATCAGATGCGGACAAAGAAACGCAAAAAGCTGAAAGTTCACCACTACACCTACAATTCGACGGGAACATACACGGACGTTGTGTATTCCAAGGCGCGGTCGGTCATCGCGGGCGGCGAAAACGTCGTCATCAACGCGGGGAACGGCACGGTTCAAAACGACCAGACGACGGCGGTTCAAGGGCGGTATTTTTCGGGTTCCGGCCGTCCGGAAACGATCGCGGACACGATCACGGTCGATACGACTCTGCCGACGGGGACGAACGGACTGTTTTCCCGATCGGAGAATCCGGATTATCTGGTGACGGCCGGCGTCGATTTTTTGAACAACGGCAACTACATCGGATCGGACTACTTTTTCAACGCGGCGGGCGACGGCGGCGCCGGTTTCAACCAAAGAAAAATGCTGGGCGACGCGGCCTATGAAACGCGGCTGGTGATGGACGCGGTGCGCAACGCGACATCGGGGCGGTATCTGACGGCGGGCGTCGCATCGGACGCGGAACAGATGAAAGCCCTGTTCGACGCGGCGATTCGGGAACAAAGGGCGCTGGATCTGCAAATCGGCGTCGCCCTGACGGCGGAGCAGATCAAACGTCTGGGCAGCGACATCATCTGGTACGTCGAACGGGAAATCGACGGGCAAAAGGTTTTGGTGCCGCAGATTTACTTGTGCGAATCGACCTTGCGGAAAATCGCGGACGGCGAAACGGGCGACGTGATCACGGGCGGCGGCGTCCGGATCGCGGCAAAGACGATCACCAACGCGGGAAAGCTGTCCGCGGACGGGCTGCTGTCCCTGACGGCGGACGATTTGCTGAACCGCGGCGGGCTGATCACGGCGGACAAAACGCTGATCAAGGGCGGCAACGTTTTGAACGAAACGCTGAAAAACCGTCAGGAAACCCGCGTCGGCCAAATGTACGACCTGCGCGAAACGCTGGGCAAAACGGCGCGGATCAAGGGCGAATCCGGCGTTCAAATCGACATTGACGGCGATTTGACCCTGCGGGCGGGAACGGTGGAATCCGGCGGCGCGGTCGCGGTAAAGGCCGACAACATCGTTTTGGACACGGTTGAATTGCGCAACCGGCACGAAAACACGGCGACAAAGAAATCGACGTTCGGCAAAACGGTGACGACGACCGTGACGGACAGCCTGAAAAACGTCGGATCGGCGATTATCGCGGGCGGCGCGGCGGTGATCGACGCGGTGAAAAACCTGTTCGCCAAAGGGGCGACGATCGAATCGGGCGGCGACGTTCAGGTCGCGGCGGGCGGCGAAACGACCTTGAAATCCGCGGCGGACAGGGAATACAGCCACAGCCGGACGAAGAAATCCGGATTTATGAAATCCGCCGACCACATTGCCGAATCCGAATCGGTCAAACAATCCGGCAGCACCGTAACCGCCAAATCGGGATTGACCGTCGTTTCCGGCGGGGACGTGAACATCACGGCGTCAACGGTGAACACGGGCGGGGACGCGGCGATTTTGGCGGGATACGCGGTCAACGCCGACGGCACGGTCGCGCGAAACGAATCGGGATCGCTGAACATAACGAACGATTACGATTCGGAACGCCGTTATGAAAAACACGAACGCAAAAGCAGCGTTGACGCAATCAAAAGCATCGCGTCGGAAACGGCGAAGCTGATCGCGACGGGCGGAATGTCGGCATACGCGGGCATGGCGGACAACCGCGGCAAAGCGGGGGTGGAAGCGACACTCGGCCGCCGCACGAAAACCGAATCGGAAACCGCGTCGAAAACGGCGGTCGGATCGGCGTTGAACGTCGGCGGCAACCTGACCGCGTCGGCGGCGGAAAACATCACGATCAAAGGGTCGGACATCACGGGCGGCGGCGACATCGCGTTGATCGCGGGCAAAGACGTCAACATCCTGTCGTCCGAAAACACGTCGTCGGAATCGTCGCGCACCGAAACAACGACCGTCAAAGCAAGCGCGCGGGTCGGCCACGTCGCGGCGGATGCGGCCTATGCCGTTGATGATGTCGTCAAAGCGGGCGAGGATGTGAAAAAAGCGGCGGAAACGTTGAAACGCGTCACGAAACTGCGCGAACAGGGCAAGGCGTCCGATCAGGCCGTCGCCGAAGCGGCATTGGGCTACGCAATGGCAAAGGCGAATCTGGCGTCCGCGGCGCAATCGGCGGCCGGCACGGCGGCGGATGCGGCTAAAACGACGGAAACGCTCGGCTTTTATGGCGAAGCGGGCGTCACCGCCGAAACAACGCGCCATGCGCAGACATCGCAATCGGTCGCATCAAAGGGTTCGACCGTAACCGCCGCGGGCGACATCGAATTGATATCCGGCGGGGACACGAATCAAACCGGATCGCTCGTCCTGTCCAAAAACGGCGATATATCGTACAACGTCGGCGGCGATTTGAATTTCACGGCCGCGGCGAACAAAAACACGTCGAAAAACACGTCCGAAACCTCCGCCGCATCCATAGGGATCAGCAGCAAAGGCGACGCCGGAATAAACGCGTCAAAATCGAAACAATCATCATCGTCACAATCAACGGAATATATTAACGCCGCAACGGTTGCAAAATCGGGACGGATTGAATATACTGTCGGCAACGATATGAACGCGTCGGGGTACAACGCTCTGGCGGAAACGGTAACGGCAAACATCGGCGGGAACTTGACTTTGGCAAGCTTGCAAAACACGGACAGCACATCCGGACGATCCGACCGGTTCGGCGGCGGCTATTCGTCCGGCGGCCGGATCAGCGCCAGCGCAGGCTTTACCCGCGACAAATCGGACAGGGCTTGGGTTGACGACATCACGTCAATCATCGGAACGAGCGGCGTCGAAATCACGGTCGGCGACACGCTGACCTTAACAGGGGCGAAAATCGCCAATGAAAACGACGGCATTGACGGCGGCAACCTGACCATATCCGCCAAACATCTGGACGCGTCGGACATTTGGAATCACGACTATTCGGAATCTTACGGATTCAACGTCGGAACAAACATCGGCGACAGCAAAACCGACACCGGCCACCCGACGGGATCGACGACGGTCGGCATCAACCACGCCGGACACGAAACGGACGGCGTGACCCGCGCGACGATCGGCCAAGGCACGCTGGACATCGCGGACGGTTCGGGCGGGAACGTCAACCGCGACATCAACGCCGTTGACATCGTCGTGCGCGATAAAACAACCGGAGCGATCGACGCCACTCTTACCGTCGATCACAGATTGTTCAGC
>CACYSU010000028.1 GCA_902777205.1 uncultured Rhodospirillales bacterium
TTTTCAATCCGTCAAACATAAAAAATCCGTCCAATATTGGACGGATATTTATATCCGGAAAACGCGCGCTTGTAAAAACTCCCGCGGCTGACACGCAATCACAGTTTTTTTGCGACTGTTTTGTTGCGTTTTGTCGCATTTTGCGTCATACTGATAATAATGAAAGGCGGGTGTTTCCATGAATCAGATGATAGCCGTCCGGCTTCCGAAGTATATGGTTGAAGACGCAAAACGTTTTGCGGATTCCCAGCTGCGCAGTTTGCCGAAACAGATTGAATACTGGTACCGTTTGGGCAAAGCGTGCGAACAAAATCCCGATTTGCCCGTCGAATTTGTAAAAGAATGTCTGGACGGCACGAACGAACCGTCCGTTCCGTTCGATTTCGGGGACGGAAATGCGGATTGAACAAAAGCTTTCCTTTAAAAAAGCGTACAAAAAGCTGAAACCGAATCAAAAAAAGGACGCGGACGCCGCTTTGCGGGTTATTTTTGCAAATCCGGATGTCGGTGAACAAAAACGCGGCGATTTGTCTTGGTTGTACGTCTATAAATTTAAAATGGTCGGGCAACTGACATTAATCGGATATGCGGTGGATGATGATAAAATCATTCTGACTTTGATCGCTTCGGGAGCGCATGAAAATTTTTACCGCGATTTGAAATAAGCCGGTAGAGGTTTCGCTGTCGCGGCGATTCTTTGCCGATTCCGGATCGAAACGGGTGAAAAGGTCGTTTGTCGGGCGCGCGGCGGAAAGCCGTTTTAGTTTTTCCGGTTGTGTCCGACCGGCGGTTTATGCCGGAAAAACAACGGTTTTCGGGTGGTGTTGATAAAAAAATCCCCGCCGGAACGATTTTAGACTAGCGCAAGAGCCGGAAAAAATGTATTGCTTGCAAATCGAAAAGAATCATCAGGTTCATTAGGAGTTTTAAAAATGCCGCAAATCAAAAGAATTGGTGTTTTAACAAGCGGGGGCGACTGCGCCGGTCTGAACGCTGTCATCCGCGCCGTCGTTCATCGCGCGATTTGGACGTACGGCTGGGAAGTCTATGGAATTTTGGACGGCACGGACGGTTTGACTTTCCGCCCGCTGCGCTATCGCAAAATGTCGATCGCCGATTTCCACACCCCGTATGCCCGTTTGGGCGGTACGATGCTGGGCACGATCAACAAAGGCAACCCGTTTGCTTTCCCCATGCCCGACGGAACGACCAAAGACCTGACCGAAGATTTCGGCGAAGGCTGCCGTGAATTGGGGTTGGACGCGCTGGCGGTCATCGGCGGCGACGGTTCCATGTCGATTGTTTCCAGACTGTGCCGCGGCGCAGGCATCACGATGGTCGGCATTCCCAAAACCATTGACAACGACACGCCGATCACCGAACATTCCGTCGGATTTTCCACCGCGCGCGACGTTTGCGTCGAAGCGTTGGATCGTTTGGATTCGACCGCGTCTTCGCACCACCGCGTCATGATTTGCGAAGTCATGGGGCGCGACGCCGGACACGTCGCTTTGCATTCCGCAATCGCCGGCGGCGCCGATGTGTGCCTGATCCCCGAAATCCCCTATACGCTGGAAGGCGTCGTCCGCAAACTGCATCTGGTGCGCGAACAGGGACGCGACCATGGGTTGGTCGTCGTCGCCGAAGGCGTGAAGACCCCCGACGGTCAGAACATTTCCGTCGCGCAGGTTGACGGCGTGCGCTACGGAGGCATCGGCCAGTACATGAGCGCCCGTTTGAACGAAATCGACCCGCGGTTTTCGACGCGCGTCACCGTTTTGGGACACGTCCAGCGCGGCGGCGTTCCGGCGGCTCACGACCGTTTGGCGGCGTCCTGCTTCGGCGTTCACGCGGTTGACGTGTTGGCGCAGGGCAAAACCGACCGCATGGTCGTTTGGAAAAGCGGTTCGATCACCGACGTCGGTTTGGACGAAGTCGCCGCGATCGGCACACAGAAAGTCGATCCGAACGGCATGATCGTCAAAACCGCCCGCGGTTTGGGTATGTATATCGGTGAATGAATTTGATCGGGGAGGGGGCGACTCCTTCCCGATTTTTATTTTCTTTCAAACGCTTTTAAAAAGCGATATACTGTTGAAAGTTGTTAAAAATCTATCCTGTGGAGGTATCCTATGAAAGAAGAATCCGCCCATTTGCAGGCTTTGAAAGCGAAACACGCCGCTTTGGACGACGAAATCGCCAAGGAAATGGCGCGTCCGCTGCCCGATGAAACGGCGATTTCCAATCTGAAACGCCAGAAGTTGAAGCTGAAAGAAGAAATCGAAGCCGCTGAAGAAGCTTAATCCGTTTCTATTGAATTTATTAAGCAATGCCGTTCCCGCCGAAAGGGGACGGCATCGTTTTTTTTCGGGCGCGGCGGGCGGGCGGGGGAAACCGCGGACGGTGTCGCGTTTCGTCATAAAAAGTGATGCCGCAACATCGTGAAATTCCTTGCTTTTTCGCCGCCTCGCACTATCCTTTAGTTATGTTTTTCCGGTATGAATGGAGATTTTTATGAAAAAGTTTTTGTTCTTGTCCGTTGCATCCGTCGCTTTGTCCGCGTTTTCCGCGCGGGCGCAAACGCCGAACGCAAACAATGCGGATGCGTCGGCGGCGGGAATGTACGGGGTCGGTCAGGCGGCGCTGTCGTTTGTTGACGATTCCGCCAAGGATTTGGCTGACGGTGCGGGATACGGCGATTTCGACGTCGGCAACGGCGGTTTTAACATCGGCGTCGGATACCGGCTGAACGGTTTGGTGCGCGCGGAACTCACCTATAATTACCGCGGCGGGGCTGAAAACGAAAAAACGATTCAGGGTGCCGGCGTGTACAGCGATAACAAATACAGCGTCACAACCTCCGGCGTCATGCTGAACGGCTATGTCGATATTCCCGTCGGCGGGACGGTCACGCCGTATGTCGGCGCGGGCGTCGGTTTCACCAATGTCGAATATATGGTCGAATTTGAAGGAACCGGCGGCAAAGGAAAGCGGAAAGTCGATTCTTCCGGATTTTCCTACGGCTTTGCGGCCGGCGTCGGCATTGAAATGAACGAACAGGTGGCGTGGGACGTCGGGTACCGCTATGTCAATCACGGTTCGTTCAAAAAACACGGCGGAAAGTTCACGACGGCCGCCAATGAAGTGTTGATCGGCGCGCGCTATTCGTTTTAACGCGCGAACGGTTTGAATTGAACAAGCCCTCTTGCCGCGGCGGTCAAGGGGGCTTTTCGCATCCGGAAAATACGGGCGGGGAAGGCCGGTGCCGCCGCGGATCCGGACGCCGCGCGGCCGCAAAAATGGACAAAATTTCTTTATACAAAAAAGGCGGTTTGTTCGCCGTAAAACTGAAATTGTTTATAACATATTGAAAATAAATAAAATAAGGGTAGCTTTCCGAAAAGGCGATTTTGTCGAAAAATTTGAAAAAACGCTTGCGCCGTTTTGTTCGCTCCGTTACTATGAAAGGCAAAGGGGATTTCCCCCGATTGTTATTTTTAAGGATACCCGAACATGGCGTTAAACTGGTCTGATGTTGACGAATTGGCCGAAGCTTTGGAAAAACTTTACCCGCAGACCGACCTGTCCGTTTTGGAATATGACGAATTGCGCAAAATGGCCGCCGGCATCGACGGCTTTGACGGTTCGGACGAACCCGACGACGACGATATGGAATCCGTCATCCGCGCTTGGATCGGTATCCAGTTTTCCGAAGACGGCGAAAAAATCCCTTCGGAAAACATAGATTAAAGGATCAACGGTTATGGCAGAGGCTTACACATCTTGGAAATCCGCCGGCGGCAACAACGCCGACCATATCGGCGGCAACGGCTATGAATTTTCCTATACCGACGAAACGGGGGAAATGAAAGGCTGTCTGCAGGTGGATTACGGTTCCCTGTTTTGCAAAAAAGAGGAAACGGGGTACGACTGCTTCATTCCCATGATGCCGGAATCGAACGACATTCTGATCACACACGGCCACGCGGATCATATGGGCGGGCTGGCGCATCTGCTGAATTTGAAACGCGCGGAATTGGAAGAAAAGCGCGCCAAGGGCGAAAACCTGACCGTTCATTGCACCGCTTTTGCGGAAAAACTGATTAAAAACAGCCTGCAGAGCACCGGTATTCCCAAGGAGGAATTTCCCGATTTCCACGTTTTCAGCCCCGACGAAACCTTTGAAGTCAACGGGTTCAAGGTCGAACCGTTTTCCGTTTCCCATTCGATTCCCGACGCGGTCGGTTTCGTGATCGAAAGCCCCGACGGCACGCGCATGATGACGACGGGCGATTTCAAAACGGCAAAAGTGCCGCTGGGCAAAGGATTCGACGATGAAAAAGTCGCCGCGATCGCGGCCAAGGGCGTCGATTACCTGTTCATTGATTCGACCTCTTCGACCGCCAAAGGGGAAACCATCGGCGAATCCGAGGTTAAAAAGGGATTGCGCGCGATTTTGAAAGAATCGGAAAACGGCCCCGTCATTTCCGGCGTCATCTCCTCGTCCTGCCACCGTTTGCACACGGTCGCAACCGCTTTGGCGGAGGAGGCGTTGGAAAACGGGACGGAACCGCGCACGATGATTTTGGACGGCGCGTCCCTGATCAACGCGCGGCGCGCGATGAACGCCTGCGGCTACAAGCTGGAAGACATCATCCGCGAAGAAACGGGCGTCGAAATGAAAATCGTCGCCTCGAACACAAAGGCCGCGCTGAGCACGCCGCCGCAGAACCGTTTCTACATCTGCACCGGCACGCAGGGCGAAGACGCTTCGCTGTTGAAAATCGCCGAGGGGCGCAACAAAAACATTTCTTTGGCGGAAATGCGCGAAACGTCCGGTATGGGAAAAGATCTGCCGGTTTACGTTTATGACCTGCAGTCCTGTATTCCGGGCAGCGAGGCGACGCACAAGGCTTTGGAGGAAAAGTTTCAGGCACAGGGCTGCGTCACCTATTTCCCCAGCCGTTACAAACCGAACAAATACACCATTCACGCGTCGGGACACGCGGGATCGGGCGACGTTGCGAAAATTTGCAAAATCGTTTCCGGATCGTCCCCGCGCCGCACGACGGTCGTTCCCATTCACGGCGACCCCGCCCAGCGCCGCAACGTGATGAAAATCGCGCAGGAATCCGGATTGAACGCGTGCATTATTCCGAATATGTCGGAAATGAGGGCGTTCAAGAAATACGCAACGTGGGAAAGCGGCGGAAAAACCGAGGAATGGATCGGCGTCAACGATGCGAACAACGATTTCAGACGCCCGTATTTCAAATACGACCGGCTGTCCATGGATGTCGAAACCAAGGAACGCACAAAAACCGGTTATTTCAAATACAAACACGCCCCGCGCAAAAACAAGGGGCAGGCGCAAACGGCGCGGACGGAGCAAATGTCTCAAATGACGCCGGCGATGGCGGCGGCGCGGCGCAAACAGGTCGCCCGCTGAACCGGATGAAAACAAAGCAAAGCCCTCTTAAAAAATTTTAAGAGGGCTTTTCCATAGGCGAGAGGACGGAAAATCATTCCGCCGGTTCTTTTTCCACGCCTTCGATCACGGTGCAGGATTTCGCCTTGTACGAAACGATTTTGCTGACGGGGCAAACGGTTTCCTGCAATTCGCCCGTCAAGGCGGCGTGCAGTTCGTTCGCCGCGTTTTTGCCCGACGCGACGGCTTCGACGATCGTTGAACCGCCGTGGTTGCAATCGCCGGCGTAAATCACGCGTTCGGCCTCTTTCTTCGGATCGGCTTTCGATCCCACGGCCATAATCACCAGCGCGAAATCCGGCCGGCGGATCGTCGTGTCGGGGATGTCCTCCAGCTTTGTGCCGTTGAAACGGGTTTTGCAGGTGTAAAGCGTGTAGGTGTCGCCCGTCCGTTCGATTTTTTCAACGCGCGTCATGGACGTGATGTCAACGGCCTTTTCCATCAGCCAGGACCGTTCCTCGCCCGTCAGGCGCATATCGCAAACGCGGCGGCGGACGAACATTTCCACGTTCAGCGCGCCGGCGTCTTTGGCCGTGACGGCGCAATCGGTCGCGACCGCGCCGCCGCCCAAAACGGCGACGTTGCCGGTCGTCGCGTATTTTTCGGGGGCTTTCAAATAATCCATAAAGGACAAGGCCAGCTCTTCGCCGGGGATGCCCATTTTCGCCGAATGAGGTTCGCCGACGGCGACGATGACGCCGTCGTACCCGTCTTTGAGCAGATCGACGGGGTTGGCGACGCGGTGGTTTGTTTTCAACGTGATGTCGCCGAACGTTTTGATGAACTCCCAATCCTTTTCGATGACGGCCAAGGGCAGGCGCGCTTCGGGGATCAGCTTCGCCGCCCCGCCGACGCGGTCGGTGCTTTCAAACACGGTGACGGAGTATCCCTTGCGCGCCAAAACGGCGACGGCGGCCATACCGGCGGGACCCGCGCCGACAATGGCGACGTTTTTGCCGTTCGCGGCCACGGGATCGGGAACGTCGATCGAATTCAGCTTGCGCGCCTTTTCCAAGATCGCCGCTTGGACGGCGGGGATTTTGATCGGGGAATCAAGCCCGCGGCGGGCGCACGCCTTCATACAAAACGTGTCGGGGCAGGTCAGGCCGCACATTTGCCCCAACGGGTTGGATTTCAAAATGATTTCGGCGGCGCGGCCGAAAGATTCGGGCGTCTTTTCCCGCGCCGCGGCGATGAAATCCGCCGGCGAACAGTTGGCGGGGCAGGCTTTCATGCACGGTTTTTCGGGACAACGCAGGCAACGGTCGGTTTCGGCTTTCAGCTGCGCGTCGGTTAAATAAAGTTTTTTTGCCATTTTTTTTCCTCGACACTATTTTTGAAAGCGGCGCTTGAACGCCAGATTCCACGTTGAAAACAGGCGCAAAACCGGACGCAGGACGGCGGGACAGACGGCGGAGGCGGAAAAATTCACGGGAATGGCGTCCAATCCCAATTCCAAAGCGATCCCCAGCCGGTGATGTCCGTTGTTGACGCAGTCTTTCGCGCCGGTCAGGCGGCACAGCATGATATCGACCGGTTCGCTGTCAAGAAAACCGTTTTTCTTGATGCTGTCGGAAATCCTGTCGTATTCGGCGTCGCGTTCCTGCCGCGTCATGCGCCGGATCGACGCGGTGAACGAATAAGCCGTTTCACGCGTTTTGAACGCCCGTTCGATCTTTAACGCCCGAATGGCGGCCGGCGGAACGTGATAGACGGCCGAACCGTAAAACCGGATCTTGTTCCGGCGTTTCCGGATAAAGGCGGAAAACACGTCCCACCATGCGTTGGCGGGGACGAAAGCAAACCGGACGGGGACGAATTTTTCACCGGCGGCGGCCGCGCGTTCAACGGCGGCGCGCCCTTTGACCAGCGTGTCGGGCAGGGGGGACGCGTCCGTTTGCTGCGGCGGGGCGGGGTTGCGTCCCAGCAGGACGACGATTTCGTCCGCCGCGTCGGTTTCCGGCGCGTTCGCATCCGGCAAAGCCAGCACGTCCGCGACGGCCAGCGGATAAATTTCGGATGACAGAACGGCGCTGCGCATGATGACGGCTGTACCCCTTTTTTGAATTGATCAAGGAATAAATACTGTTTCCGGCGGGGAAAGTCAATCGCGGCGGCGCGAAATAAAAGGTGTTTCAGTTTTCAAAAATTTGCGCTAATATGGACGGAAAGTTTGAAAAGGAGTTGCCTGATGACAAACGCGGCGGATGAACGGCGTGTGCAAAATTTGGTTGACCGGTTGGAACGGGCGTCGGAATTCGGCGCGAAAACGGTCGAGGCCGCTTTGAAAAACGGGGCGGAGATCGTTCTGTCCGACGGATTGGGAAAGGCCGAGGGCGGCTTTGTTCCGGCGGGGGAAAACGGCGGGAACAAGATTGTGCTGAACGCCGCGATGCCGGATGAACGGCTGATGACGGCGCTGGTGCGGCTGTCCCGAACCGCGCGGCAAACGGAAAACGTGTCCGCGCAGATGCCCGTCCGCGACGCCGTGATGACCGCGCGCGCCAAAACGGCCGACGCCGTCGCGCACGAAGCCGCCGCCGCTTACGAGATGCGATCGACGGAACCCGAAGCGTATCAGGCTTTCTTTAACAAAAATATGAAAGTCGCGGGATGCTATTTCTATACGCGCCACGAATCCGGCAACGTCGCCAAAGCGATGAATCGGGCGGTCGAGGCGTGGTACGATTGCCCCGAAAAGGTCGCCGCCGTTGACGAATCCGTGATTACGCACATGGCCGCCGCCGCCGGAAAGGGCGCGTCGCCGGCGATGAATCCGGAACGGTTGGCAAAAATTTTTACGCATGACGGTGTTCCGTATGTGTCCGCGGCGTTTTTGAAATCGGAAAAAGCCGCCTCTTTGTCGGAAAGCCAGAAGGATCGTATCGGAAATATCGAAAAATTCCGTCGTTCCTCCAATCTGTCCGGTGCGGTCAAAGCGTCTTTGAACGCCCGTTTTGAACGATAATTTTTAAAGAAAAAACTTTTTTGTCCAACAAGGGTGTGCTACTCTGTTTTCCGGAACAGAATTTTCGGAAAGGGGATACGCATGACTACGGTTTTTGTGGCTGGCGGCATCATGCCGCCTGTTGTGACAACGCCGGAACAGGAGGCGGAAAACAAACGCATTGAAGCCGAGCGGGAAAAACGTGTCGAAAGGTTGATCGCGCGCATTTGCAAATCATCGCCGACGGGAAAGAAAATCGTCGAATCCGCCATTGAACGCGGCGTCTGCATCGGCATTGACGGCGGCAGCGGTGCTACGCTCGGATCGTACACGCCGTCAATGAAATATGTGTCCTTGTGTGAAAAGGCCTCCGACGCGCAGCTGTTGTCAACGATCGTTCACGAATGTCGCCATTCGGAACAAAATCCCATCCGCGACCATTCTTACAGCGTCTATTCAAACGTGGCCGAGGTGCGCGCTGTCGAAGCCGATGCCATGGCGACCGAATGCGCCGCCGTTTACCAGATGCGCAAGGCCGAACCCGAAACCTACGCGGCGTTCTGCAAACGCCACGGCGGGATGATGCAGGCGTACGAACAGTCGTTTGCGGCGGACAAGGATGCCGAAAAGGCGCGGGGCGAAGCGTTCAAAGCATGGTACGACCATGCGGAATACGTCGAAAAATACGACCGTTCCGTCGTCGATTTCATGGCGATGGGAATGTTGTATTCCGGCGCGTACAAAAAAGAAATCACGCCGAAGCAGCTGGCGGACGAAATCGGTTATGTGGATGCCGCTTTCTTTGATTCCGCCCGCGCAAACACGGTTTCCGAAAAAACGGCGCAGGAAACGGCCAAGGTGGAACGCGCCCACGTCCGCCACGCGCTGAAACTGTTCGGAAAATCGAAAATCAAAACGTCGGCCGATTATTTTTACGTCCGTTCCGCCGACGGCAAGGTCGAACCGCCGAAACGCGGCCGGAACATCGCTGCGGCCGTGTTGGGCAAAGCAAACGGCGGACGGTGACTTTCCGCTTTACGGTTTTTTGAACGCCCCGTGAAAATCGAACACGGGGCGTTTCTTTCGCGCTGTCGGGGCGGGCGCGTTCTTTTTTATAAAATATGATTGCAATCCGGCGGGATAGCTTTATACTTTGTCAGCTTAAAACTTTTTTAATAAACGGAGAGTTCGTTCCATGTTGATAAATCCCGCTTTCGCGACCGAAGCCGCCGCGTCCGTCGATCCGGCCGCCGCCGCCAATCCGATGCGTCTTTTGTTCCAGTTTCTGGTCATTTTCGTCGTGTTCTATTTCTTTTTGATCCGCCCGCAGCAGAAAAAATTGAAAGAAC
>CACYSU010000029.1 GCA_902777205.1 uncultured Rhodospirillales bacterium
CGTATAAAATACTTTATCGGCGAAAGGAGGATGTGTAAACCGCAAAAACCGTTCTCCCGTCAAACCGAACGCGGCGCCCCGCTTTTTCAATGCGCTATTTTTGCTTGATAAAATCTTTTGAAATCAGCTGGTTAAACCGTTTCGGATCGAACCAGTAACACCCGTGGCACACGGTCGTGTTTTCGTCGCCGACGACGAATCCCTCCTTGTATCCCAACCGCCGCGCGTCATAACGCTTTCCCGTCCGGACACATTCTTTGCAATGTTGGCGTTTGGCATCATTGGCGGCTTTTGACAACGGCTGAAAATCATCAATTTTCTGGCTTTCCATCGACAAATTCGACAAATCGTCATACCGGCCGTTTTTATGATCTATTTCCATCACAGACCGCACATCCAAAATCGCGCAAGGCATCCTTGACAAAGCGGCTTTGATGTCCGACCGTATGCCGCGGTGTTTTTTGACCGAGTTGTGATTCGGGCCGTCCAGCTGAACCGCGACGACTTTTCCGCCTTGTTTCGGACGTTTGATCTTGTACCGCTTGCCCAAATAGCATCCGTCCGAACGCGCCCATTGGCAACCGTTTGTACTTTCAAACGACGGATGAATGTTTTTCAGTTCGGCGACAGAAATTTCACGCGAAAAACACGAAGTGGGATCGCTTTCATCGTATTCGACGCCCGCATAGGCTTCAAACAGCATCCCCAGCGTTTGCGGCGTCAGGTTGAAACTTTGGCAATTCCCTTTGACAAAGCGGATCAGATCGTCCAAGTCCGTTTTTTGACGAATCATGTCTTGAATTTTTTTGTTCGCCTCCGCCGATGTCATTTTTCCCCCGCCAAACGGTGAAGCGATTTTTCAAAAAACTCCGGCGATATCTCGCATCCGACAAACTTTCTGCCCGTGTCTTTTGCGGCCGCCGCGGTCGTTCCCGCCCCTGAAAAACAATCCAGAACCGTATCCGCCGGATTGGAATGTTTTTCAACCAACGCCTTTATCAACGCCAACGGCTTTTGCGTCGGATGAAAACGTCCGGCGTCATGGCAAATCGGATATTGATACACTCCGTTGTCATATTCAGAATGAAAAGTCGGCTTGGATTTTTTCACACCGGCCAGAGCGATTTCACGCGCGTTTGTCAGATAATTCGTTTTACTGTTCAACGGAACCGGATTGGTTTTCAGCCATTCGATCAACCTCAGCTGCTTAAATCCCGCTTGTTCAAAATAGGCTTTCAACGGCGTAACTTTCCACACATCGTAAAAACAAATCAGCGTCCCACCTTTTTTCAGCACGCGAAAAGCTTCCAGAATGACAATGTCCAGTCCCGCGAAACCGAAATCCCAAGCGCCGAAATCCATCGACACACGAAAACGGTCGGTATCCCTGCCCGTCGCCGTCCCCGATTGAAAATTGGTGTCGCGCGACACTTCATAGGGCGGATCAATCAAAAACAAATCTATCGAATCGTCCGGAACCGTCGGTAAAAAATCAAAACAATCGGCATTGAACAGACGGATGCCGCCGCTTTCAAACACCCGCGCCGTTTTCAAAATTCCGTCGGCCGTCCGCTTTGACATAAAAGAAACCCCCGAAAACCGCTTTTCAGCGGTCGGGGAGTTCGAAAATCATACAGCAAGAATGATCGTTCGGCCTTTAAAACCTTGCGATTAAAATCGGGGTTTCTGAACATACGCCAAACCTCCCCGACCCTCTAAAAGTCGGGGATGGATACCCGCTCCGGTTAAACGGAACGAATTGACGGCGCCCATATCAAACACCGCTTGCTGTAAGAGCTTTCGACGGCTCCGCATCCGCTAAGACACTTGCTCATCCCGAAAGACAAACCATTTTTAGATTATACTGCAAGTCATGGAAAAACAAGGGATTTTTCAAATCTCCCGCTTGAATCGTCCAACCGCGTTTTAGTTGCTCCGCCGTTTTTTTTCTGAGCCGCTTCTGCCATCAGCCCCACCACCATTATGAACGGGGCGGCACACATCGGCTTCACATACCGGAACAAGCAGACTTCAGAACAGCTTTTGAAAAGATTTGAATGAAAATCTTTCAAAATCACCCTTGACATATTGTCGCCTATATGCGACTATTACTCTTGGATAGTATTTTTCCGCTCTAATATTCATTCGTTTTAATTATTTAAGCAGGTGTTTTATGTATATAGTCAATACGACGGATTTGTTTGAAAATTGGTTGCGAAAATTGCGGGACAGCAAAGCGAAAGGTCGTATTTTGTTGCGCCTGCGACGATTGGAAAAAGGCAATTTCGGCGACCATAAAAGTGTCGGCAACGGCGTATTCGAGCTGAAAATAGATTATGGCTCGGGATATCGCGTTTACTATTACCGCCAAGACAATCTCGTTATTGTTCTGTTACTCGGCGGCGATAAAAAAACGCAGCAAGATGATATTGAAAAGGCAAAGGAGTTAAAACAATGTTTGCAACAAAAGAGGACTTGAAAACAAGCCGCTTTGATGTTGTCAATTATCTGGAAACAGAAGATGAAATTCAAGCTTATCTGGAAGCGGCAGCCGAAGACGGCGATGTTGACGAATTGCTGGAAGCGATAAATATTGCGGCCAAAGCAAGGGGAATTGCTGAATTGGCTAAGAAAATGGGGGTAAACAGAACCAGTTTGTACAAAAGCCTGAACGGTTCCGTCAAGCCGAGTTTTGAAACAGTATCCAAAGCTCTTGCCTGTTTCGGGCTGAGATTTTCAATTTCAAAAAAATAACGCCTTCCCTGCACACAACAGCCCCGCGGACGGTTTCGGCCGCGGGGCTGTGTTTTATCAAAGCAAAATTATTTGTTCAGGTAATCGCGAACCAGCACTTCGGCAATCTGGACGGCGTTCAGCGCCGCGCCTTTACGCAGGTTGTCCGCCACGCACCAAAAGCTCAGGCCGTTATCGACCGTCGCGTCGGAACGGATGCGCGACACGAACACGTCGTCTTCGCCCGCGACTTCCGCCTGCGTGGGATAGCCGCCCGCTTCGCGCGTGTCCAAAACCGTCACGCCGGGGGTCTTTTTCAAAATGAACGTCGCGTCCTTGTCCGAAATTTCCTTTTCGGTTTCGATGTTGACGTATTCCGCGTGGCCGACGAAAACGGGAACGCGCGCGCAGTTGGCGTGAACCTTGATTTTCGGATCGACGATCTTTTTCGTTTCGACCGTCATTTTCCATTCTTCCTTCGTCGAACCGTCATCCAAAAACACGTCGATGTGCGGAATGACGTTGAAAGCGATCTGTTTGGGGAATTTGTTCTGCGTTTTAGACAGTTCCTCGCCCCAATAAATGCCTTTGGTCTGGTCGAACAATTCGTCCATCGCCGCCTTGCCCGCGCCGGAAACGGACTGATACGTCGTCACGACGACGCGTTTGACGTGAAAAGCTTTGTGCAGCGCGGCCAGCGGAACGACCATCTGAATCGTCGAACAGTTCGGATTTGCGATGATGTTTTTCTTTTTATAATCGGCGATCGCTTCGGGATTGACTTCGGGAACGACCAACGGCACGTCGGGATCCATGCGCCATTGCGACGAATTGTCGATGACGACGCAGCCCGCCGCCGCGATTTTCGGCGCGTATTTTTCGGAAACGGAAGCCCCCGCGCTCATCAGCGCGATGTCGATGCCCTTGAAATCGAATTTGTCCAGATCGCGGACTTTCAAAACGGCGTCATCGCCGAAAGAAACCTCTTTGCCCGCGGATCTGGCGGACGCGACCGCGAACACTTCGTCGGCCGGAAAATTCCTTTGCGCCAGCGTTTGCAACATTTCGCGCCCGACGTTTCCCGTCGCGCCGACGACAGCCACTTTTACCATTGTGCGTTCTCCAGTATGAAATAAACAATAAAAGCCCGCCCGCCTTTGCCATAAAAGGCGTCGGGAAAATTTTCGCGCCCTGCGGAAAGGAAGACGGGCGAAAAACCCGCTTCCCTTCCAAAAGCCAGAGGCAACGGAAAATTACTTCGCCGTATCGTTGACTTCGGCGATACGGGCGGCTTTGCCGCGCAGGTTGCGGAGGTAATACAACTTGGCGCGACGGACTTTACCGCGGCGGGAAACTTCCACTTTGGCAACGTTCGGGGAATAGACGGGGAACACGCGTTCGACGCCTTCGCCGAAAGAAATTTTACGAACGGTGAACGTCGAGTTCAGACCGTCGTTTTTGCGGGCGATGCAAACGCCTTCAAACACCTGAATACGTTCGCGGTCGCCTTCGACCACTTTCGCGTGAACGCGCAGCGTGTCGCCGGCTTTAAATTCGGGAAAACCTTCTTTCTTCGTCAGTTTTTCCATCTGCTCTTTTTCGAGCGTTTTGATCAAATCCATAATTTTAATCCTCTCGCTTTTTCGCGGTTTCCAGATAAGCTTTCCACAAATCCGGTCGCCGCCGTTTGGTTAACTCTTCCGCTTGCGCCAATCGCCAAGCGGCAATCCGTCCGTGATGTCCCGAATTCAGAACCTCCGGCACGGTGCGTCCGTTCCATTCGACCGGACGCGTGTATTGCGGGTATTCCAGCAAGCCGTTGCTGAAACTTTCCTCGTCCAAGGAAGCGCGACATCCCATGACCCCCGGCAGCAAACGCACGATCGCGTCCAACACCGCCAAGGCCGCCGGTTCCCCGCCCGAAAGAACGAAGTCGCCCAAGCTGACTTCTTCAAACGGATAGGCTTCCAACACGCGTTCGTCTATTCCCTCGAACCGGCCGCAAAGAAAAGTCGCCTCTCCCTCGCTTGCCAGCTGTTCCACCGTTTGCTGCGTCACTTTCGCGCCGCGCGGTGAAAAATAGATCAAACGCGTTCCCGC
Source organism: uncultured Rhodospirillales bacterium (assembly GCA_902777205.1). Taxonomy (GTDB): domain Bacteria; phylum Pseudomonadota; class Alphaproteobacteria; order CAAGCB01; family CAG-977; genus UBA11549. The sequence continues at coordinate 4,834 of CACYSU010000029.1, forward strand.
GTGATGAACGGCCTCAACAGCCCTGCCCAGCACATCGGGGCGCATGACCATTCCGGCTCCGCCGCCAAAGGGGGTGTCGTCCACCGTTTTGTGCCGATCCGCCGCGAAATCGCGAATGTTCGTCACGTTCAGCGTCCATTTCCCTTCGTCCAGAGCCTTTCCCGCCAATGAACACCCCAGATATCCGGGGAACATTTCGGGAAAAACGGTCAGCACGTTCGCCGTAAAAAAGGACATCTTACGGCTCCGGCTTTTCGGGTTTTGCTTCAACGCTTTGCGGCAGGCGGATCGTCGCGACGCGGGATTTCAAATCGACGGCGGGAACATTCTGTTTGGAAAAGGAAACGAAATCGTCGATTCCGTCGATTTCCAGCATATCCCCCGCGCCGAAGTTGTACACCCCTTTGATTTCGCCCAGAATTTCACCGTCCGGCGTTTTGGCCGTCATGCCGATCAAATCGACATAGTAAAATTCGTCGGCGTCCGTTTCGGGCAGTTTTTCGCGGGGAACGTACAGTTCCGTTCCGCGCAGCGATTCGGCCGCCGTCCTGTCCGTCAGCCCGTCGATGGCGACAAGGAAAATCCCCTTGTTTTCCCCGACGATTTTGACATTGAAAGAACGTTTGCCGGACGCGTCGTACAACGTCCCGAAAGTCGCGAAATCGCTCGGCTCGCGCGTGAAGCTTTTGACTTTGACGTTTCCGCGGACGCCGTGAACCGTCGTGATGACGCCCACGCAAACCATGTTTTGACGTTCAGCGGAATTTGTCATTGTCGTCGTTTTCCGTGTCAGGAATTAGGCTTCAGTGGGCGCGGCAGCGGCTTCGGCGGCCGCGGCGGCAGCTTCGGCTTTGGCTTTGGCGCGTTCCTGAGCTTTCGCTTTCGGCGCGGATTTCTGCGGGCGGTCGTTGATGACGGGCGCGGCGCACAGTCCCAATTTGGACAGCAACTTCGCAACGCGTTCCGTCGGTTGAGCCCCGACGCCCAGCCAATATTTCACACGGTCGGCCTTGACGACGACGCGTTCGGCGTGATCCGCCGGCAGCAACGGGTTGTAAGAACCGACGCGTTCAATGAAACGGCCGTCGCGCGGGCAGCGCTGGTCGGCCACGACGATTTTATGAAAAGGCGCGCTTTTCGATCCGCCGCGGGCGAGTCTGATACGAACTGACATAGTTTAATTACCTCACTTTAATCTTGTTACGTCTGCGATTTATGACGGAAATCCGCCGAACGGAGGGAATCCCCCCATTCCGCCGAAACCGCCGCCGAATCCGCCGGGCAGACCGCCGAACAGACCCCGCTTTCCCATTTTTTTCATCTTTTTCATCACTTCGGCGATCTGTTCGTACTGCTTCAACAATTTGTTGACGTCCTGCACGGACAAACCGCACCCCGCCGCGATGCGCTTTTTGCGCGACGCTTTGATGATGTCCGGATTACGGCGTTCATAAGGCGTCATGGAAAGAATGATCGCCTCTTGCCGTTTAAAGATTTTGTCGTCGATTTTGGCCGCGTCGATCTGCGCTTTGAACTTGCCCATGCCGGGCAGCATCCCCAGCAGGCCTTTCAAATCGCCCATTTTCTGCATCTGCCGCAACTGCGACAACATATCGTTCAAGTCGAAACGCCCGTCCATCATACGTTTGGCAACGCGTTCCGCCTCGTCCTTGTCCATTTTTTCCGCCGCCGTTTCCACCAGAGAAACAACGTCGCCCATTCCCAAAATGCGACCGGCCAAGCGGTCGGGATGGAACGGTTCCAGCGCCTCGACCTTTTCGCCAGCGCCCAAAAACTTGATCGGCTTTCCCGTCACGGCGCGCATGGACAAAGCCGCGCCGCCGCGCGAATCGCCGTCGATACGGGTCAGGACAATCCCCGTCACGCCGATTTTTTCATTGAATTCGCGGGCGATGTTGACCGCGTCCTGTCCGGCCAGCGCGTCAACGACCAACAGCGTTTCTTTCGGCTGAACCGAAGCGCGGATGTCGGCGACCTCGCCCATCATGTCCAAATCAATGTGCAGACGGCCGGCCGTATCCAAAATCACGACATCGTAGCCGCCCTTGCGCCCCTCGGTCATCGCGCGGGACGCGATCGCCTTGGGCTTTTCGCCGATGATGACCGGCAAAGTGTCAACGCCGATCTGTTTGCCCAGTTGCGCCAGCTGTTCCTGCGCGGCGGGACGATACACGTCCAGCGACGCCATCAAAACGCGCTTGCCGTCCTTTTTCAGGCGCAACCCCAATTTGGCGGAGGTCGTCGTTTTGCCCGATCCCTGCAGCCCGACCATCAAAACGGGAACGGGCGCGGCGGCGTTCAGGTCGAGCGCGGCGCTTTCCCCGCCCAGCATTTCGATCAAAGCGTCGTTGACGATTTTAACAACCATCTGCGACGGCGTGACCGATTTGATCACCGACTGCCCGACGGCCTGATCCCTGACCTTGGCGACGAAATCTTTGACGACGGGCAGAGCGACGTCCGCCTCCAGCAACGCGACTCGGATTTCGCGCATGGCGTTATCGACGTCGGCTTCGGTCAAAGCCCCCCGATGCGCCAAGCGGTCGAACACGCCGCCTAATTTTTCCGCCAAAGAATCAAACATTTAAACCTCTTCGACCTTATACAAACAAAAAGGGCGTCTGTGAGCGTATCTTCACCGGCAGACGAACCTCCGTGGAGGCATAAGGTGTTAAAAACCTTTTATGATTAAAGTGTTTATACCGTTTTCCGGCACGCGAGTCAACGGAAAAGTCCGCTTTTCGCTCATCTGCCCGCCGATTTTGACCGTTTCAGCGCGACGGCGGATCTGACCGGCGCCATTTCCGGCGTCAGGCGTTCCAGCTTGTCCACATACCCTTTCATCATGGACAGCCCCTGCCGCCAGAAATCGGCCTTGGACACGTCCAAACCGAACGGTTTCAACAGCTTGTCGGGGCGTTCCGTCGATCCTTTAGCCAGCATTTCCTTGTATTTTTCCGGAAAATCCTTGACCGTCCCGTCCTTGTACACCTGATACAGCGACGAAGTCATACATTCCCCGTAGGCATAGCCGTAAACGTAAAACGGCGTTTTCAACAAATGCGGCACATCCGCCCAGCACGACGACGACCGTTCGTCGTTGATCACGGCGGGTCCCATCATTTTGCGCTGGGCGTCCGTCCACGCCTTGCCGATTTCGGGAACGGAGATTTCCCCCTTTTCGCGCACGGCGTTGTGAACGCTTTCCTCGTAATGGTGCAGGGAAATCTGGCGGAACGTGGTCAGCATGACGCGCCCCATTTTATCCGACAGCAGGGCGAAGCGCTGTTTCGGGTCTTTTTCTCGTTTCAACAACGCGTCGAAAGCCAGCATTTCCCCGAAAATCGACGCCGTTTCCTCGACCGTGACCGGCATTTGACTCCCCAGCGCGCCTTGTTTTTTCGCCAATTCGTAATGGATGCCGTGCCCCAATTCGTGCGCCAGCGCCAAAACGTCGTTGGTCGTGCCGCCGAAACTCATTTTGATATACGGTTTGCCGTTGACGACCGGCATCGCGTATTCCCCCGGCTCCTTGTTCGCGCGCGGTTCGGCGTCAATGCGTTTTTCGTCAAAGAATCCGCGGGCGATTTCGCCCATTTCCGCGTCAAAAGAGCTGTAGGCCGACAACACGACCTCTTTAGCCTCGTCAAACGTATAGCGGCGCGGTTCGATGCCGGCGACGGGCGCGTTCCTGTCCCAATACCCGATTTTGTCGCGCCCCGCCCATTTCGCTTTCAGCGCGTAATAGCGGTGGGCGACGGACGGCGCGGCGGCGTCAACCGCGGATACCAAAGCGTCAACGACCCCGTTGTCGATCCGGTTCGACCTGTTGCGCGATTCGACGGGCGTTTCAAACCCTTGCGCGCGATCGGAAAAAGCCTTGTTTTGCGCGACGGTGTTGACGACGCGGGCGAACACGTCCGCTTTGCCCGCGTACCCCGCGTTCATCGCCGCCCCCGCCTTGCGCCGTTCCGCTTCGTCCGCGGAATACGCCATGGCGTACAAATCGTTCGATGTGACTTTTTCACCGTCGATTCTAAAATCAATTTCGTTTTTGGTTTTATCGTACAGCAGCAGGGCTTTTTCCGTCCGGTCTGCGTTTTCGTTCAGCCGCGCCCGCGTTCCGGCGTCCGAAACGACCTTTCCCGCGCGCACCTGTTCAATCCAAAAACCGTACTTTCGCGCCGTTTTGTCCGTCATCAAACGGTTCAACGCCCCGTCGGGCAAAGCGGCGATTTCGGATTCAAAGAAATCCGTCTTTTCCAAAGCGTTTCCGATCCGCGCCGACGTTTTTTCATAAAAGGCGACGTTGCGTTCATCGGCCATGTCCGCCGTGTAAACCATCGTCGCAAAGGCGTCGATCTTGTCCGCTTTGGCGGCCAGCTGATCGTAATCGGCAATCATTTTGCCGAAATCGGCGGGAGCCATTCCGGCGATCTTTCCCTGTCCGCGCACGGCGAATCTGCGCGCCCGCGCCGCGACAGCCTCCAAATCCCTGTTGATTTGCGGGTCGTCGATTGATTTATAAAGCGGGGACAAGTCCCAACGCGGCGGATGATTGTTCATATCGGCCTCCGGTCGCGGATTTTAGCATAAAAGAACGGATGCGAACAACAATTAAAAGAATCCGCTCAGCTCACCCTCCCTCGCGCGGATGAATTTTTCGCCCGCACGGCAGTGCCTGCGGTTCAAATCCAAGAGTTTCCACCAAAAAAAGGCGACTACGGGTTGTTCGCTGCCGCTCACCGGTCAAGCCGGCCGCTCGGCGCTGTCGCGCCTGCGCGTCGTCGCCTGCGGCGACCGAACCGC
>CACYSU010000030.1 GCA_902777205.1 uncultured Rhodospirillales bacterium
GATTCATCGGGATCCTGCACACAATGCAACGGCGGGTACAAATTGAAAAACGGAGCTTGCGAAGCCGGTTCCGTCATTTCCTGTCCGGACGATATGCGGCTGTCTGCCGACGGGTGTTGCTGCATCGCGGGATAAAGGACAAAATCGGGAACCTCCGTTCCTTTTCGGAGGTTCCCGTTAAAACCTTTATCTTCCGCCGTGTTTGACGGCGCGCGGATCGGTCTTTATCGCGTCCTGCAACGTTTCAATGCGTTCGTGAACGACGGTCAGCCACGGGTCTTCGGCCGACAGGATCTGTTCCAGATACCGCCACAGCGCCAACGCCTTTTGCGGTTCCTTGTTTTGAATACGCGCCAGCCCCAGAAAGTAAATGGCTTTCGGGTCGTCGGGGCGATAGCGCAGCACGTTTTCCAACGCCTTTTGCGCTTCGCCCGTAATGCGGCCGTTGTTGGCCTGAATCAACGTTTCAGCCAGCGCGTGCCAGTTGGTGATGTCTTCGGGAATGCCCCATTCGATCGCGTTGCGGTACGCGGTGGCCGCTTCGGCGAAATAACCGGCCGAACGGTACGTTTGCGCCAGCTGTTCCCACACCGCGCCGTCGTCCGGATTGGCGGCCAGATACCGTTCCAGCCGCCGGACTTTGGCCATTTGGCGCGGGTTTTCCTCTGATTCCAGCGCGTCGCGGGCGGCCAGCGGATAATCCGGCATCATGACTTTGCCCTGCCGCCCGTACAGCGCGGGCACCAGAACGGCGAACAGGAAAAAGACCGCGCAGATATAGAACCGCTTGCCCGCCGCGGATCGCCCGTGACCGCGACGCAGCGGCAAAATCGGAAATATGAACAGGCTGAGCGCGCCGATCGTCAACAAAAGAACCGAAGTCAAAAACAAAATCATAACGCGTCCCCCTCAGGCCTTGAAACCGGCGGATCGGCGGATAATGTAAAACGCCATTCCCCCCAGACACGCGACGAAAACCAGCGTTGTGAACAGCTCTTCATGTTCGGCGTTCGGCGCGGGGGCGTCGGTCAGCGAAATCATGTCCCCGTATTGCGCCAGCAGCAGGTGGACGACCATGTCCTGCGTTTTGCCGTCCGTCAAATGTTTGCGGATGAAAAACCGGATGTCTCTGGCCGTTTCGTCGCCGGCGGATTCGATATTTTCGTCGGCGCAGACCAAACACCGCAAACGGTCGGCGATTTCCAACGCTTCCGTTTCAACGGACGCCGCGTCGTCGGCGCGAACGCCGCACGGCGTCAAAACACACAGCATCAAAAACAGTTTAAAGAGGCGTTTCATTTTTCAACCCCCGCAAATACGGCAAAAGCGTGTTCATATAAAATTCCCGCGTCATAAAGCCTTTGATTCGGGCGGCGATCCGTCCCCGTCCGTCCAAAACGAACGCCACCGGCAAACTGTCGGCGTCCAGCTGTTTCGCCCAGTTCATCTCCTTGTCCAGCGCGACCATTTGATACGGATTGCCCAGCTGTTCAAACAGCTTTTCAATCTTTTCCGGCGCGTCGCGCACGGCGACTCTGATGAACGGCGCGTCGTGACGCCGCGACGCTTCGACCACGGCGGGCAATTCCAGTACGCACGGGCGGCACCACGACGCGAAAAAGAACAAAACCGCGGGCTGTTTCGGCATGGTTTGCGCGGACAAAACCGCATCGCGCCCCATCAGCGGCAATTCGCCCGACGGGAAATCCGCGGTTTCGGGAATCAGCGCGTTTTTGGTCGTAAAGTCCATCCGGACGCTGTAGAGCAAATCGCAAAACAGCACGGACGCCAGAAATATGACCAGAAATCCGTACCACCTCATCGCGCCGTCCCCCTTTTCGCGGACAGGAACAGGAACGCCAGCCCGCACCCGACCATGAACAGCCCCGTTCCCGCCAGCGGCAGCAACGGATGCGAAACCGAACGCACCGTCAGTTCGGATTCCGCGGTCTGTTTCAATTCCGTCAGGCGGAAAGTGAAGCGTTCCATTTGCAAAACCCGCGCGTTCAGCTTTCTTTCCGGCCATTGGAACACGGCCTTGCCGCCGACGATGCCGGCGTCGCCGGAACAAATCAGGCGGCCGCCCGATTTTTCCAGCCGTTCGATCCGGCACGGCAGATCGCTTTCGCCGTCCATGGGCAAAATCGCGTCATGGGCTTCGCCGCCGTACAGACTGAACGCCAGTCCGACGGAAAAGACGACCGCCCCCGCCGCGCACAAAAAACCACCGAACACCGCCGGACGGATATTCCTCAACATTCGGACGACGCCGGAAAACGAAGACGGAACAGTCGGCGTCCTTTCCGTGAAAAAAGCGTTCAGGATCAAAACGGACGGCAAAGCGAACAACACGACGGCCGCGCCGTTTTGCGCTTTCCACAAACACAGGCAGGCCGCCGGCAAAAACAGTCCCCAGAAAACAGATTCCGTTTTGCCGCGAACGGCCGCCCGACCTCCGGCGATCCGGCGGCGTTTGGACGCGATGAAAAACAAAACGGCGGCCGCGACCGCGGAACCGGACAGCACTTTGACAAACAAAGCGGGCAGCAGACGCAGCGGCAGGTCGGGCAGGAACATGAACAACGCGGGCAGCAGCGACAACGCCCCGACGCTGAACCCCGCGGCGGTCAGAACGGCGACGGCCATACCGGCGAACGTTTCGCGCGACAAAATGTCAAACGCGGCGTCCGGCGGCGTCCGGCGTCCGGCGACGGAACACAAAAACAGCAAAAAGCAGGTGAACGCCGTGAACGCGCACAGCGCCGCGACGGGGTTTGGAAAATAGACTTCGTCCGCGGACAGGGCAAACAGCCTGTATTCGCCCGCAAAGAAATACGCGGCCGAAAACGCGGCGGACATCAGGGAAAGCGTCAGCACCCATCCGGTGAACACCCGCGTTCCGCCGATCCGGAAATAAAGCAGAACCGTCTGTCCGGCCGCCAATGTCAAGATCGCCAGCAGCAGGGAATTGTCGGCGGTGAAATGCCACAACGCCCCGTTTTCCGCCGTCGCAAATCCCGTCATCAGCTTCATCCCCGCCGCGCCGGTCAGGCAGGCCGTCGCGACCAGCCCGCAGCGGAACGCGGGAACGGCGAAGCCTCTGCCTTTCGAGTGCATACACACCGTTTTGACGAACGAAACGATCAATGCCGCCCCCGCGGCGAAGATCAGCAAAACCTCCAGCGTTTTATGCGCCGGCCGCCACGCGGCGGGAAAGCCCGCGCCGTCGAACGGCGGTTCGTCGATGCGCACGAACGGATCGGCCGTCGCCAGCATCAGCGCCGTCAGCGAAAACAGAACGACGCCCGCGGCGAACAGATAGCGGCCGCGTTCCTGATACGTCGCCAGATCCTTGGCCGAAAACCCGATTTGAAAAGCGGCGGACAAAATGACGATAAAGATGAAAAAGAATCCCTCGCGCGACGAACAGAACGCCTGCAGCGCGTACAGCCCCCCGCTGCGCGCGTCGAAATTTTCAAACACGGCGGCCACGGAAAAATCCCGCGTCCCGAACGCCCACAGCAGAACGCAAAACGAAAAAAACGTCAGCGCCGCCGAAAAGCACGCCTGCCGGAACCCCAGTTTGATCGCGACGGCCGATCCCCCCGACCACAGCGTCGGCGCCAGCAAAACCGTTTGCAGCCCGACCGCCGTCAAAGCGAACAACATCGTATAGCGCGCCAGCTCAATCAGCATGGGGAACCCCTTTCGTCAAAACAATGCTGTCAGGTTAGAAAACTCCGGCCGTTTTTGCAAGAATCAAAAAATGACTTCCCTTTTTTTTTGCGGTGTGCTACCTTGTCCTCAGGTAAAAAGTTTGACGAGGGAAACTTTTATGCGAACATCGGAAAACACTTCCGGCTTTATGAAATTGAAAACGGGCGACAAAGCCGTCGTCGCCGGTTTTTTCAAAGGAAACGCGGCTTACCGCAAAAAATTGCTGGCCATGGGCGTGACGCCGGGGACGCCGTTTGAAATCGTGCGCATCGCCCCGTTCGGCGATCCGGTCGAAATCCTGATCCGCGGGTATCTGGTTTCCCTGCGCCGCGAAGAGGCGTCCTTGATCGCCGTCGCCTGACCTGATGAAAATTTAAAGGGATATCGTTTGATGGAACGGAAAACAGTCGCCCTGATCGGCAACCCGAATTGCGGAAAGACAACGATTTTCAACGCCCTGACCGGCGCGCATCAATACGTCGGCAACTGGCCGGGGGTGACGGTCGAAAAAAAATCCGGATTTTTTGAACAGGACGGCGTCAAGGTCGAAGTCGTCGATCTGCCCGGCGTGTATTCGCTCAGCGTCATTTCCGCCGCGTCCGAAGACGAACGCGTGGCGCGCGACTATCTGCTGTTCCACAAACCCGACTGCGTGATCAACATTTTGGACGCGTCCAATCTGGAACGCAACCTGTACATGACCGTCCAACTGTTTGAAATGCACCTGCCCGTCATTCTGGTTTTGAACATGATGGACGCGGCGGCCGCGGCGAAAATGAAAATCGACGTTTTGGCGCTGGCGCACGCGTTCAACGCGCCCGTCGTCCCCATGGTCGCGTCGAAAGTCAAAGGCGTGTCCGAATTGAAACGCCGGATCGTGCGTGCCGATGTGCGGCCGGACGACAATTTCGTCATTCCTTATTGCCCGCACGTTGAAACCGCGATCGCCGAGCTGACGCCCTTTGTGACGCCGACGGCGGCGGAACACGGGTGGCCGGCGCGGTGGCTGGCGGCGCACCTGTTGGACGGCGACATCGACCCGCGGCTGTTCGGAACGCCGGAAAACAAGGCGGAAATCGAAAAGATCCGCGACGATTTCCCCGAAAAATACGGCGAAGAGGCGGACACGCTGATCGCCGACGGACGGTACGGATACATCACGGAAACCGGCCGGAGCATCATCACGCGCGCCGACCGCCTGTCCAAAACGGTGACGGAGAAAATCGACCGCGTCGCTTTGGGGAAATACACGGGGCTGCCGCTGTTTTTCCTTGTCATGTACCTGATGTTTTTATGGACGATCACGCTGGGCAACCTGCTGATCGACCCGATCGCCGAATTCGGCGACGAATATCTGGTCGAAGGGTTCGCGTCGCTGCTGGACGCTTTGGGAACGCCGCGCTGGCTGAACATTTTCCTGTCCGAAGGCGTCGGCCGCGGCGTCAGCACGGTGGCGACGTTCATTCCGCCGATCGGTTTCCTGTTTCTGTTCCTTTCCGCGCTGGAGGATTCCGGCTATATGGCGCGCGGCGCGTTCGTGATGGACCGGCTGATGCGCGGATTCAACCTGCCGGGGACGGCGTTCGTCCCGATGATCGTCGCGTTCGGATGCACCGTGCCGGCCGTGATGGGGACGCGCATCCTGTCGTCGAAACGCGACCGGCTGATCACGCTGATGATGGTGCCGTTCATGTCGTGCGGCGCGCGGCTGCCCGTATATGCTTTGTTCGCGACGGCGTTTTTCCCCGACGGCGGCGCGGACATCGTTTTCGCGCTGTACCTGACCGGCATCGCGATCGCGGTCGTCACCGGCGTTTTGTTCAAAAAGACACTGTTTAAAGGCAAGCCCGTCCCGCTGATTTTGGAAATGCCGCCCTATCACCTGCCGATCATCAAGAATATGGCCGTCCGGACGTGGGACAGACTGCACGGTTTCATCGTGCGCGCGGGGGCTTTGATCGTTCCGCTGGTCATCATCCTGAACCTGCTGAACGCCGTTGATTTTCAGGGGAATTTCATCCCCGACCAGCCGCAAAGTTCGATTTTATCCGCGATCGGCAAAGCCATCACGCCGATGTTCGCGCCGCTGGGGATTTCCGATCAGAACTGGCCGGCGACGGTCGGGCTGTTCACGGGATTGATGGCCAAGGAAGCCGTCATCGGCACTTTGGACGCCCTGTACGCCGGTTTGGCCGCGGGCGCGACATCCGTCGAACGGCTGGTCGTGTTGTTCGACGGGCGGATCGGCGCGTTCGCGTATCTGCTGTTCATCCTGCTTTACACGCCGTGTTCGTCGGCGCTGGCCGCGATCGCCAAGGAATTCAGCCTGCGCTGGGCGGCGTTTGTCGCGCTGTGGACGACGGGACAGGCCTATCTGCTGTCCGTGCTGTTTTATCAATGCGCGACCTATGAACGCCACGCGGAACAATCGCTGAACTGGATCACCGGCATTGTCATTGCGGAAATCGCGGTTTACGCGGCGCTGCGCCTGTACGGGAAAAAAGACCGCTATGATTCTGTCTGACGTTCGGGATTATGTGCGCGAACACGGGCGGGCGTCGCTGCGCGACATCGCCGTCAAATTCGACCTGCCCGAAACGGCCGTGCTGGAAATGCTGGCGCATTGGGAACACAAAGGCGTGATCCGCCGGTCAGCCGAGGTTCCGCCCTGCGGCGGGAAATGCGCGGGATGCGTTTTGCAGTGCGCGGCCGTTTTTTACTGGAACGATCCGAACCTTAATAAGTGATGCCGGACGACATGATCCGGTAGCCGCAATCGCCCTCGGCCAATCCGTTGGCGAAAGCGAACGAGGTCGGTTTGCACGCGTAAATGCGATACAGGATCTCGCCCTGTTCGACGGTGTCCCCCGCCTTTTTCATCAAGTCGATGCCCGCGCCCTTGTCCGCCGGCGCGCCCGCCGTCATCGCGATGCGGTTGATGATCTGGCCGTCGATTTCGGAAATGACGCCGGATTGCTGCGCCGTGATGTCGCGCATCAGCTGACCCAGCGGCGGCGGCGACATTTTGCCCTGCGCGTGCACCAGCTGGCTCATCACTTCCAAAGCGCGGCCGGAATCCAAAATCTCGCGCGCCTGATAATACCCCTGCCCGCCGCGCAGCTGCGGATCGAATTCCAAAACCTTGCCCGCCATGAACAGCGCCTTTTCCCGCAGATCCTGCGGCGCGTCTTCGCGGCAGCGCAAGACCTTCATCACGTCGCGCGCTTCCAGCACGGGGCCGATGCCGTTGCCGACGGGTTCGGAACCGTCCGTCACGATCATGTCGATTTTCATCGACAGCATATCGCCGAC
>CACYSU010000031.1 GCA_902777205.1 uncultured Rhodospirillales bacterium
GATCACCATAACGTCCGTCATAACCGCCCGTCCCCCGCGTCAAATGGGCATCTGCATGATTTCCTGATAGGCGGAAACGACCTTGTCGCGCACGGCGACGACGGTTTGCAGGGCGACTTCGGCGTTGGAAACGGCCATGACGACCTCTTGCATATCGGCGGTGCCTTTGACGGCCTTCATGCTCAACACTTCGGCCTCTTTATTGTCCTGTTCGGCCTGCAGGACGGCCGTTTTCACCATCGACGCGAAAGACCCCGCGGGCGACACCGGATCCGTTTGCGAATCCGACGGCAGAACCTGTCGGGAAACCGCCGCCTGATACGCGGACAAAGCTTTTGAAACGTCGTTGACCATCCTTTATGTCCCCTTATGTTCAGCGGATCAGATCCAGCGTTTTGGACATCATGTCCTTTGACACGGAAATGACGTTCAGGTTCGCTTCGTACGTCCTTTGCGCCTCTTTCATATCCATGGTTTCCACCAGCGGGTTCACGTTGGGCAGCAGGACGTAACCGTCGCTGCCCGCCGCGACATGGTTGGGATCGTATTTGCGTTCCAGCTGGCCGCGGTCGCGCGACACGCGTCCGACCTTGACCATTTCGGCGCCCGTTTCGCGATCCAGTTCGTTGCGGAACGTCACCGTTTTGCGCCGGTACGGCTGGCCGCCGGGGGTTTTCGCCAAAGAATCCGCGTTCGCCAGATTTTCCGAAATCACGCGCAGACGCTGGGCTTGCGCTTTCATGCCCGAAGCCGCGATCGTTTTGCTGAGAGTCAAATCATCCATGCGCTATACTCCGGTTATTTCAATCCCAACGCCGTGCCCAGCAGGGCGGCGTTCTTTTTGAACAAAGCGGCGACGCGTTCGTGCTGGCCGCGCGTATCGTCGATTTTGGCCATCTGTTCTTCCAGAATGATGCCGTTTTTGTCGATGCTGGTTTCAAACGGGCGGCGCGTTTCGCGCACGCGCACCTTGCCGTCCGCGACGGGCGACAGATGCGCCGGATCCGTTTTGGCGATTTTCGTTTCGCCCGACGTGCGCGAACGGTGGGCGGGGTTTGTGCGCGTCATGGGGACGTGCCTGCTTTCGCCGACGAATTCCTTGAACGTCAGGGGTTCGACATCCGACGGCATGAAATCCGGCGTGTCGGCGTTCGCGATGTTTTGAGCCAGAACGGATTGACGCTGCGCCAGCCAGCGCATTTTTTCCTCGCTCATTTGATAAAGCGTCAAGCTCTGCAAATCCATTTTTGACTCCCTTTCGTTCAATTGTGCGTTCATTTATTTAAAAAAACGTGAATCCGCAATTCGCGAATCATTATGCAAAATCCGTGCCGGATTTTCAAATTTTTCTTTTGCATCCGGCGGCGTTTCGGCTTATCACCGTTGCGGTTTTTCATTATTTATCTTCTTAAGGAGTTTCCCTATGCACGCCCTGACCCCCGTTTTGCTGCTGATCTGTTCCAACGTGTTCATGACGTTCGCGTGGTACGGCCATTTGAAATTCAAATCGACCGCGTTGTGGATCGTCGTTCTGGTCAGCTGGGGCATCGCCTTTTTTGAATACTGCCTGCAAGTCCCCGCCAACCGCATCGGCCACGAATACTATTCCGCCGCCCAGCTGAAAGGGCTGCAGGAAATCATCACGCTGGCGGTGTTCGCGCTGTTTTCGATTTACTATCTGGGCGAAAACCTGCGCTGGAACCACATCGCGGGATTCGTTCTTTTGGTGATCGCCGGATTTCTGATCTTTAAAAAATAGACAAACCCGTTTTTTGCGGGTACAATATCCGTCGGTAAACACTTTTACAGGAGTTCCGGCATGGAAGCTTTCGTCATTTTTCTGATCGTCCTCGCCTTTTTCACGATTTCGGCGGGGGTGAAAACCGTTCCGCAGGGAATGGAATACACCGTCGAGCGGTTCGGCCGTTATACGCACACGCTGAAACCGGGGTTGAACCTGATCATCCCGTTCGTCGATTCCATCGGCGCAAAAGTCAACATGATGGAACAGGTGCTGGACGTGCCGTCGCAAGAGGTCATCACAAAGGACAACGCCATGGTTACGGTTGACGGCGTCGTGTTCTTTCAGGTGTTGGATGCGTCACACGCCGTTTACGAAGTCCGTTCCCTGCAGGTCGCGATTTTGAATCTGGTCATGACGAACATCCGTACCGTCATGGGATCAATGGATCTGGACGAACTGCTCAGTCAGCGCGACGTGATCAACCACCGGTTGCTGGAGGTCGTCGATCAGGCGACCGAACCTTGGGGCGTCAAGGTCACGCGTATTGAAATCAAGGACATCACGCCGCCGCGCGATCTGGTTGACGCCATGGCGCGCCAGATGAAGGCCGAACGCGACAAACGCGCCCAAATTCTGGAAGCCGAAGGCCTGCGTCAGGCGCAGATCCTGCGCGCCGAAGGTGAAAAACAATCCGCCGTCCTGCAGGCCGAAGGCCGCAAAGAGGCGGCATTCCGCGACGCCGAAGCCCGCGAACGTCAGGCCGAAGCCGAAGCCAAGGCGACCGCCGCCGTTTCCGAAGCGATCGGCAAAGGCAACATCAGCGCCATCAACTACTTCCTCGGCCAGAAATACCTTGACGCATTGAAAGCGATCGGCACGGCCGACAATTCAAAAATGGTCATGCTGCCCGTCGAGGCGACCAACATTCTGGGGTCGATCGCGGGCATTGGCGAAATCGCCAAGGAAAGCCTGGCTAAAAGCGGTGAAAAATCCGACGGCAAAAAAATCTGGTAAGGGGGAAGCATGATGGCGGTGGCTGATTACTGGTGGTGGTTGACGGCCGGCATGGTTTTGATGGTGCTGGAACTTGTCACGCCGGGGGTGTTTTTCATGTGGATCGGCATCGGCGCGCTGATCACCGGTCTGGTCGCGTGGATCGTTCCGGCCGCATCCCCCGCCGTTTTGGGAACGCTGTTTGCCATATTGTGCGTCATTACCGTTTTAATCGGCAAAAAAGTCATGGCCGGACGGGAAACGCCCGTTGACACGCAATTGAACAACCGCGCCGCGCAATACATCGGCCAGACGTATCGGGTGTGCGAACCGGTGACGGGCGGACGGGGCAAAATATCCATCGGCGACACGCAATGGCTGGCGGCGGCCGCAACCGACATCCCCGCCGGAGCAGCCGTCAAAGTCGTCGGCGCGCGCGGCACGCTGTTGGAAGTCGCCCCCGTCGATGAACACTGATTCCGCCCTGTTTTCCGAAAAAGGGATGACGGTCTGTTTCGCGGCCGTCATCCTTGTTTTCGTCCTGTCCCCGCTGGCGTCGGCCGTGCCCGCGCCGTTCTGGTTTCAGGAACATTTTTTCAACACGCTGAAAATCGTTGAAAACGCCCGCGCGACGGGAACGTTCAGCTTTGACGGCGTCACGCCGACCAACGATTATTCCCCCGTCTGGGCGGGAATTTTGTACCTGTTAAGCTTTGCCGCGCCCGTTCATTCGACGGCCTTTTTCGTTTTGGCGCGGCTGGCGGTCGGGGCGGCTTTGGCCGCGGCGCTGTTGTTGCTGAACAAACTGATCGGTCGGTTGGGGTACGCGCCGGAACCGGCCGCGCGATTTTTGGTGACGGCGTTCGCCGCCGCCTGCTTTTTCTATACCGGACAAACGGGGGCGGACGCCGCCTTGGCCGTTCCGTGCCTGTACCTGAACGCGCTGCTGTTGTTAAAAGCGTTGCAAACGCCCCGTTTTTTGAACGGCGTCCTGTTCGGATCAAGCGTCAGTCTGAGCGCAGCGGTACGTTTTGACACGCTGGTGTTTCCGCTGACCGCCGCGCTGGTTTTCTATTTCCAGTTCAACCGCAAAAATCCGGTCACGACAAAGCAGCTGCTGAAACTGCTGCCCGCGCTGCTGGTCGGGCTGCTGCCGTTGATGATCTGGGCGGACGCGCGGCAAAGCGCGTTCGGAACGCCCGCGCCGACGGGGCTGCTCGGCTGGGCGCAATCGCAGGACCGCGCCGCGTGGCGGCTGCTGATCGTGCTGTTCGTCGAACCGGTGCGCTATATTGCGCAAATCCCCTGCACGATCGCGGTCGTGTCCTTTCCCGTCGTTTTGCTGTTGCTGACGGCCTACGCGTCGTTCCCGTGGACGGGCAAGGAACAAACGCCCGCGGACACCGTTTTCTACACCCTGATCTGGCATCCCGTTTTATATCTGGCCGGCGTCGGCGCGATGACGTACATCGCCCTGCCCGAATACGCGTTTTACACGCTGGCCGCCGGCGCGCCCGCCGCGTTTTTGTTCGCGACATCGAAAATCGACGCTCAGCTGACCGGACGCGAAAGAAATCTGGCGCAAAGGGTGTGGACGGTTCTGGGCATCTGTTTTTGCCTGATTGCCGTGTTTTACGCCGCGCGCCCCCGTTCCGCCTTTTACGAACCGGTGACGCGGACGGTCGCGGAATTTGTCAAAACGCACAAAGGCCGGTACGCCATGGGCGCGGGCGCGGGCATCGCGGCGTTTGAAACCGGCGCGGAATTCGTCCGGCTGGACGGTATGGCGCAGGACAAAAAAATGATTGATTTTTTAGGGGCGCAGACGGATTTGACGAACGTTTTCAAACACTACGGCGTCAATTACTACGTCGCCGTCAATCCGACATCCGCCGACAAAACGTGTTATTCCGCGCGCGAACCCGTCCAAAACCGTTTCGGCGGCAGCAACAAGGGAATGAGCGACTGGCTTTGCGCCGCCCCCGTTTTTGAAAAACAGGCGACGCCGAAAATCCGCATCGGCATTTTCCAAATCGACGAAAACGGCAAAGCGTATTAAACGCCGTAAACCGACGCGTCCGGAACCGACCGGTGAAAACGCAGTTTCGCAATATACTCGGCCGGATCTTTCGGCGTGACCAGCGCGTCCGGACCCCTGTTCAGCCAATCGAACGTTCGGGTCAGCAAAAACCGCAGCGCCGCCCCGCGCGCCAAAACAGGCAAAGCGGCCTTTTCCGCGGCGTTCAGCGGACGGACGGCCTGATATGCGGACATCATCGCGCGGGCTTTGTCCGGATTGAAACGCCACGATCCGGCGTCGAAACACCACGCGTTCAAACAAACCGCCAGTTCATAGGCCAAAGCGTCATTGCACGCGAAATAAAAATCAATGACGCCGGACAGCTTGCCGTTTTCAAAAAACACGTTGTCGGGGAACAGGTCGGCGTGAATGACGCCCCGCGGCAAACCGGACGGGAAATCCCGTTTGATATCGGCGTAATCGGCCGCCATTTCCTTGGCCAGCCCCGCTTCGACCGTGTCGGCGGCCGCGCCGATCTTATCCAGCAGCGCCGCCCATCCGTCAACGGACAAGTCGTTCGCCCGATCCGCCGGATAATCCGATCCGGCCAGATGCATCCGCGCCATGGCCGCCCCCAGCTCCGCGCAACAGGCGGGCGTGATGTCGCGCGCGGATTTGCCGTTCAAAAACGTCGTCAGACAAGCTTTCCTGCCGCACAAATTGCGCAGGTTCAGGCCGTCCTTGCCGACAACCGTCAGCGGACAGGCGATCCCCTTGCGGTTCAAATGCGCCATCAAATTCAAAAAATACGGCAGCTCGTCCGGTTTGACCCGCTTTTCAAACAGCGTCAAAATGAAACGCCCCGCCGTTGTCGTCACGAAATAATTGCTGTTTTCAATGCCGTCGCGGATGCCCTGAAAGGATACCAACGCGCCCAGATCGTAGTTTTCCAAAAAAGCCGTCAATTCGGCTTCGGACACTTTTGTGTAAACCGCCATGCCGTTCAATCCCGCAACGTTTCGGGCAGGGGAAAGCGAACTTTTTCCTCCGTTTCGACGACCTCGGACACCGTGATGTCGAAATTTTTGCGCAGCGCGTCAATGACTTCGGCCACCAATTCCTCCGGCGCGGACGCGCCCGCGGTGATGCCCAGCGTTTTCACGCCCTTCAACTGCCTCCAGTCGATTTCCGACGCCCTTTGCACCAAAACGGAATGCGGACAACCGGCTTCGCGCGCCACTTCGACCAGACGTTTGGAATTTGACGAATTGGGCGCGCCGATCACCATGATCGAATCGCACAGCGCGGCGATCGCCTTGACCGCCTTTTGCCGGTTCGTCGTCGCATAGCAGATATCGTTCTGATGCGGTTTCACGATCGCGGGAAAACGGCTTTGCAGTGCCTGAACCAACGCGGCCGTTTCATCCAGCGACAACGTCGTTTGCGTCACATACCCCAAACTGCCCGCCCATTCGTCGGGAACGGACGCGATGTCGTCCTCCGTCGATATCAGCGTCATTTCACCGGCCGGAATCTGCCCCATCGTGCCGATGACCTCCGGATGCCCCTCGTGCCCGATCAACAGGGTTTTGCGCCCCTGTTCAAAATTCTTCGCGGCCTCGCGATGCACCTTTTCCACCAGCGGACACGTCGCGTCGATCGTCGTCAATCCGCGGCGTTTGGCTTCGGCGACGACGGAAAGCGGCACGCCGTGCGCGGAAAAAATGACGACCGCGCCGTCCGGCACTTCGTCCAATTCGTTGACGAACACCGCGCCTTCATCCGCCAGTTTCTGCACGACGTATTTGTTGTGCACGATTTCATGACGCACATAAACGGGCGTGCCGAATTTTTTCAAAGCCATCGAAACGATTTGGACGGCGCGCGTCACGCCGGCGCAAAATCCGCGCGGGGACGCCAGTAAAACTTTCAATTCCGGTAAAGACATTCGCGACCTTTTTTGTTTTTGTTGCCTTTTCAGAACATACCGCCCCCGCTTGATAAAAGAAAGAGGAAAATCATCCGCCGCGTGAGTGAGTACGCGTATTTCAGGCAAAGAGAAAGCCCCCAAGCGATAGGCTTGGGGGCTTAAAAGGCTGAATGAACGTTTGTTGCAACGCATACAGCATTACTAGAGCCGGCGGCTTCCTACTCTTCCGTGTCTTGAGACAAAGTAC
>CACYSU010000032.1 GCA_902777205.1 uncultured Rhodospirillales bacterium
GCCAAAAATCACGCTGTCAAGATATATCTCCGGACAGTAGACCTGATTGACGTTTTGTTCTGCATAAAACATTTCGCTTTCAGTGAAAATTTTTACGAACAAATCTTTGTCAAAACGAACGTGTTGGGGACGTTCACGCTGCTGGACGCCGCGCGCCGCCATTGGATGGACGCGCCGAACGTCGTCAAGGCGGGATACGAAAAATGCCGTTTCCACCACATTTCCACCGACGAAGTGTACGGGACGCTGGGCGAAACGGGATTTTTCACCGAAACGACGCCCTACGCGCCCAACTCGCCCTATTCCGCGTCGAAGGCCAGCTCCGATTTGCTGGTGCGCGCCTATCACCACACTTACGGCATGAACGTGACGACCTCGAACTGCTCGAACAACTACGGGCCCAAACAGCACGGGGAAAAGCTGATCCCGACGATCATTCGCAAATGTTTGAACGGCGAAAACATTCCCGTGTACGGCGACGGAAAGAATATTCGCGACTGGCTGTACGTTCTGGATCACTGCAAGGCGATTGATCTGGTCTGGCAAAAGGGGCGGTCGGGCGAAACGTACAACATCGGCGGACGTAACGAACGCAACAACCTGCAGATCGTGGACACGATTTGCGCCATTCTGGATCGCGAAGTCCCGCGCAAGGACGGAACGCCGTACAAGTCGCTGGTGACGTTTGTCAAAGACCGCGCCGGTCACGACCGCCGTTACGCCATCGACGCGACGAAGCTGGAAAACGAACTGGGCTGGAAAGCCGAGGAAACGTTCGACACCGGCATTGTCAAAACGGTCGAATGGTATTTGAAAAACCGCCGCTAAAGGCTTTTTTCGACAAAAAATATCCTTGTCAAGCCCGTTCTTTTTCGCTAAACTTTGTCTAATCAAGCGAGAAAGGGCGGGTTTTTATGACTGCTGAAATTTTAAAGGGAAATCCCGAAAAACTGGGCGCGACGTATGACGGAAAGGGCGTGAACTTCGCGCTGTTTTCCGAAAACGCGACGAAAGTCGAGCTGTGCCTGTTCGACGAACACGACAACGAAACGCGAATCGAACTGCCGAGCCGGTCGGACGACGGCGTTTGGTCGGGGTATCTGCCCGACGCGAAACCGGGGATGCGCTACGGCTATCGCGTGGACGGGCCTTACGATCCCGACCGCGGAATGCGTTTCAATCCGAACAAGCTGCTGATCGACCCGTACGCCCGCCAGCTGGATCGCGAATTTGAATGGAGCGACGATTTTCTGGCGTCCTGTCCCGATGATAAAAAATCGAAAAACACGGTTGACACGGGCAAAATCGCGCCCAAGGCGATCATTCAGGATCCGGCCGCTTTGAAAGCCGTCGGGACGGTGGAAAAGCCGAACGTGCCGTGGGATCAGACCGTCGTTTACGAAACCCACGCCAAGGGCTTTACGATGAAGCATCCCGACGTTCCCGCCGCCGACAAGGGCAAATTCGCGGGCATGGCGAATCCCGAAGTGATGAAATACATTGACGAACAGGGGATTTCGTCGGTTGAGCTGCTGCCGGTTCAGGCGTTCGCGACCGACGGTGCCGTTGCCAAAAACGGGCTGTCGAACTATTGGGGGTACGAACCGATCGCGTATTTCGCGCCACACCCCGATTACGGTGATCCCGTCGAATTTAAGAAAATGGTCAACGCCTATCACGCGGCGGGCAAGGAAGTCATCATGGATGTCGTCTATAACCATATGGGCGAGGGCGACGCGCACACGCAGATGCTGAGCCTGAAAGGCATCGACGGCGCGTATTACTATGTCCACAATCAAAACGACAAATCCGAATACCGGCAGGAAACGGGATGCGGCAACGCTTTGGACATGACAAAGCCGATGGCGCGCCGTCTGGCGGTCGATTCCCTGCGCTATTGGGCGGAGGAAATGGGCGTTGACGGGTTCCGTTTCGATTTGGCGACCGTTATGGGACGCGGACGCGAAGGCGATCCGGCCAACCGCGACTTTGACAAGAACCACCCGTTTTACGAAGCGTTGAAAGCCGATCCCGTTTTGTCGAAATGCAAGCTGATCGCCGAGCCGTGGGATTGCTGCGGCGGCGGGTATCAGGTTGGCAATTTCCAGAAAAACTGGATGCAGTGGAACGACCGTTTCCGCGACGACACGCGCCGTTTTTGGTGCGGGAACGAGGGATTCGCCGCCAAAATGGCGCAGCGTATGACCGCGTCCGACGATTTGCGGAACGAAGGCGAAAGAATGTCGCCGACCGTTAATTTCGTGACGGCGCACGACGGCTTTACCGCCAAAGACCTGTGGTCGTATGAACAGAAGCATAACGAAGCCAACCCGTGGCACAATCAGGACGGCGCGAACCAGAATTTCGGCCGCAACTGGGGGCACGAGGGCTATCGCGACGAAGGGCTGGACGAATTCCGCAACAAAATGGTGCGCAATTTGGAAGCGACGCTGCTGATGGCGGCGGGCGTGCCGATGCGTCTGGCGGGCGACGAGTTCAACCGTTCGCAAAACGGCAACAACAACCCGTATTGTCAGGATAACGAAACCAGTTGGGTCAACTGGGACAAGCTGACCGACCGCGATGTCAAATCCGCGGAAATGGTCGGGTTTATGACAAAGCTGCGCCGCGACCATCCCGCTTTGGCGAACGTCAATTATTTCGACGGCCGACCCGTGGACGACAAGGGGACGAAAGACATTACGTTCGTGCGTCCCGACGGTCGGGAAATGACCGGCGGCGACTGGCAGCCCTACGCCAAAACGCTGTCGTATGTTTTGGCGGGCGAAAAAGTCAAAAAGGACGGCAAGCCCGCGGACGACGATTTCATGATCATCATGAACGCGCATAACGGCGAAGTCGATTTCAAAACGCCGCCCGCGCCGAACGGGCAGAAATGGGAGGTCGCTTTCGACACCGCGCATTTGGGGGTGGAAAAACTGCCCGTCGAACAGCGCGTGATCAAAGACGGCAACTATCGCGCTCAGCCTCATTCGATGGTTGTTTTGCAGGCCGTGCGCGAGGAAAACCGCCAAAAACAGCGGCAAAACCAGACGACAAGCGTCCTTGCCCAAATGAAAAACAGGCACTTTTCCAGATAAGACGGGCGGAAAATCCCGCTTTTGAAGGATGTTGCGGCGGCGTTCGGGGGAATACCTTGGCGCCGCCGCAAAACGTCAAGGCTGACGGATTCGGGGCGAAATGGCGGCGGGAACGTCGCGGTGTTCGGCGGCGGCGTCCGGTCGAAAAAAACGGTCGATGCCGCGTCCGGAAAACGGTGCGGAAAAATACGCCGGAAAACGCCGGAAATTTTGAGAAAAAAGCGTTTATTTCCCTTGACTTTGACGGGGATGTTTGTCATATTCGCTTTGAAAAAGTGACGGGTGAGGGGACGCGTATCTCTGCATCGCGCCGCTTTTAAGAGTTTGAAAACGGCTGGTTTCAGCCATTTTTGAAGGTTAGCTTTTCGGTTCGGCCGCAGAGGTTTGAATCGAGTAAGTGTGTTGTAACGGTTAGATAGGAAAGAGGAATTTAATGCCTACAATTAACCAATTAATTCGCAGTCCGCGTAAACCGCGCATCAAACGCAACAAAGCTCCCGCTTTGCAGGCCTGCCCGCAGAAGCGCGGCGTTTGCACGCGTGTTTATACCACGACTCCGAAAAAGCCGAACTCCGCTTTGCGTAAAGTCGCGCGTGTTCGTTTGACCAACAGTGCTGAAGTTTTAAGCTACATCCCCGGCGAAGGACATAACTTGCAGGAACACTCTGTCGTCTTGATCCGCGGCGGTCGTGTGAAAGACTTGCCCGGTGTTCGTTACCACATCATCCGCGGTACGTTGGATACGCAGGGTATCGCCGCCCGTCGTCAGAGCCGCTCTCTGTACGGCGCGAAACGTCCCAAGTAATAGAAAGGAAAGATTATGTCTCGTCGTCACGCTGCAGTAAAACGTGAAATCGTCCCCGACGCCAAATACGGCGACGTGGTCGTTGCTAAATTTATGAACTGCGTCATGTTGCATGGCGCCAAAGCTACCGCCGAAAAGATCGTTTACGGCGCTCTGGATCGCGTAGCCGAAAAAACCAAACAGGAACCCCTGAAAGCTTTCAATGAAGCTTTGGACAACGTGAAGCCGGCCGTTGAAGTCCGCTCCCGCCGCGTCGGCGGTGCGACCTATCAGGTTCCCGTCGAAGTCCGTCCGGAAAGAAAGCAGGCTCTGGCAATCCGCTGGATCATCGCCGCCGCCCGCAACCGTTCCGAACAGACGATGGAACAGCGTTTGGCCGGTGAATTCATGGACGCTTTGTCCAACAAGGGTGCTGCCGTCCGCAAACGTGAAGAAACGCATCGCATGGCGGAAGCTAACAAGGCTTTCTCGCATTATCGTTGGTAATCAGTTAGAGAAGGTTTTTGTGTAATGGCTCGTACAACCCCCATTGAAAAATATCGCAATATCGGCATCATGGCGCACATCGACGCCGGTAAAACGACGACAACCGAACGTATTCTGTACTACACCGGCAAGTCCCACAAAATCGGCGAAGTCCATGACGGCGCCGCCACGATGGACTTTATGGTGCAGGAACAGGAACGCGGTATTACGATTCAGTCCGCGGCGACGACGTGCTTCTGGCGCGGTCACCGTCTGAACATCATCGACACCCCGGGGCACGTTGACTTCACGGTCGAAGTCGAACGCTCCCTGCGCGTTCTGGACGGCGCGGTCGCCGTTTTCGACGGCGTCGCCGGTGTCGAACCGCAGTCCGAAACCGTTTGGCGTCAGGCCGACAAGTACAAAGTTCCCCGCATCTGCTTCGTCAACAAGATGGACCGTATCGGCGCGAACTTCCTGCGTGCCGTCGGCATGATCAAAGAACGTCTGGGCGCCACCCCCATCGTGATGACGCTGCCGATCGGCGCCGAATCCGAATTTGCGGGCGTCGTTGACGTTTTGAACAAACGTTCCATCATCTGGAACGGCGAACATCTGGGCGCCGAATTCACCTATGGCGAAGTTCCGGCCGACCTGAAGGAATTGACCGACAAGTACCATGCCGAAATGGTCGAAACCGTCGTCGAACAGGACGATCAGGCGATGGAAGACTACTTGGAAGGCAAGGAAATCTCTTTGGAAACGTTGCAGAAATGCATCCGCAAAGGCACGATTTCCATGAGCTTCGTTCCCGTCCTGTGCGGTTCTTCGTTCAAAAACAAAGGCGTTCAGCCGATGTTGGACGCGGTTGTTGACTATCTGCCGTCCCCGCTGGACATTCCGCCCGTCGTTTGCACGACTCCGGACGGCAAGGAAGCCGTTCGTCACGCGACCGACGACGAACCCTTGGCCGCTTTGGCGTTCAAGATCATGAACGACCCGTTTGTCGGTTCTTTGACGTTCGCCCGTATCTATTCGGGCACGATGACCGCCGGTTCGTATGTTCTGAACTCCGTCAAGGAAAAGAAGGAACGTATCGGCCGTATGCTGTTGATGCACGCGAACCACCGTGAAGAAATCAAAGAAGCCAACGCCGGCGATATCGTCGCTTTGGTCGGCTTGAAAGAAACCACGACGGGTGAAACGCTGTGCGCCGACAACGCGCCGGTCATCTTGGAAAAGATGGAATTCCCCGAACCCGTTATCGAAGTCGCCGTCGAACCGAAAACGAAAGTTGACGTTGAAAAGATGGGCTTGGCTTTGAACCGTTTGGCGATGGAAGACCCGTCGTTCCGTGTCGCTTCCGATGCGGAAAGCGGACAGACCATCATCAAAGGGATGGGCGAATTGCACTTGGAAATCATCGTTGACCGTCTGAAACGCGAATTCAAGGTTGACGCGAACGTGGGCGCCCCGCAGGTTGCTTACCGCGAAACGATTTCCCAGCCTTACGAAATCGACTACACGCACAAAAAGCAGTCCGGCGGTTCCGGTCAGTTCGCGCGTGTCAAGATTCGTTTTGAACCGTTGGAACCGGGGTCGGGTTTTGTCTTTGAAAACACCGTCGTCGGCGGCAATGTTCCCAAAGAATACATCCCCGGCGTTGAAAAAGGTTTGCGCGCGGCTATGGAAACGGGCGTGATCGCCGGCTTCCCCTGCACGGACTTCAAAGCGAACCTGTTCGACGGCGCCTATCATGACGTTGACTCTTCGACGATGGCGTTTGAAATCGCGGCTCGCGCGGCTTTCCGCGAAGGCATTGCGAAAGCGAAACCCAAGCTGTTGGAACCGATCATGAAAGTGGAAGTTGTCACGCCCGAAGATTACATGGGTGACATCATCGGCGACTTGAACAGCCGCCGCGGTCAGGTGTCCGGCATGGATCAGCGCGGCAACGCCCGTGTGATCGACGCGACCGTTCCTCTGTCCTCTATGTTCGGATATGTGAACACGCTGCGTTCCATGAGCCAGGGACGCGCCCAGTACTCGATGGTGTTTTCGCACTATGCCGAAGTGCCGGCGAATGTCGCTGAAGAAATCAAAGCCAAGGTTAACGGTTAAGAATTTGGAGTTTTAAAAGAAATGGCAAAAGAGAAGTTTGAAAGAACGAAGCCGCATTGCAATATCGGCACGATTGGTCACGTTGACCATGGCAAGACGACGTTGACGGCTGCGATC
>CACYSU010000033.1 GCA_902777205.1 uncultured Rhodospirillales bacterium
GTCCACATGGCTTTCCGCCGCGAAATGGATCACGCCGCGGATGTCGTGTTCGTCGAAAATCCTGCCGACCAGTTCTTTGTCGGTGATGTCGCCCTTGATGAAAATATAGCGGGGGTTCCCCTGCACTTCGGTCAAGTTGCGCTCGTCGGCGGCATAGGTCATTTTATCCAGATTGACAAGCGTCAATTCGGGATGCGCCGCCAAAAAATACGGAACGAAGTTGGAACCGATGAATCCGGCTCCGCCTGTGACTAAAATTTTTTCAGACATTTTTCCAAACTTTCCTGCCAATGCGGGACTTTAATTCCCAAAGATTTGATTTTCGCTTTGTTCAAAACGGAATAAAACGGCCGTTTCGCCTTTGTCGGATACTGCGCCGATTCGATCGGTTCGACGCGGCATTCCAGCCCCGACAAAATCATGATTTCGCGGGCGAAGTCGTACCAGCTGCACACGCCCTCGTTTGAAAAGTGGTAGGTTTCCTTTGTGCCGTCCTTGATTTGGGGCAGCAGACCGACGATCGCCCGCGCCAAATCGGCGGCGCACGTCGGCGTTCCGATCTGGTCGAACACGACGTTCAGGCCGTCGCGCTCCGCCCCCAGCCGGCGCATCGTTTTGACGAAGTTGTTGCCGTAGGGGCTGTACAGCCACGCCGTGCGAATGATCGCGCAGGTGTCCGCCGCGGATTTCAACGCTTCTTCGCCGTCGCGCTTGGTGACGCCGTACACGCTGACGGGATTCGCCGCGTCCGTTTCGACATACGGGCGATGCCCCGTCCCGTCGAAAACGTAATCGGTCGAAATATGAACGACTTTCGCCCCCGACTTGCCCAAATTCGCGACGCCGTCCACGTTGACCTTGCGGCATTTTTCGGGTTCGTCCTCGGCCTTGTCCACCGCGGTGTAGGCGGCGCAGTTCACGATCGTGTCAACGCCGTGTTCCTTGACAAACGCCCTGACCGCCGTTTCGTCCGTGATGTCCAGATCGGGCATATCCACGCCCAGCGCGTCGGGCATCAAAGCTTTCAGCTCGGTTCCCAGCTGACCGTTCACTCCGGTGATTAAAAGCATGAGTCGAAATCCTTGAACAGCGGATGCGCCTTGTCCTTTTCGGACAGGACGCGGTCTTCGGCGGGGATCTGCCAGTCGATGCCCAGATCGGGATCGGCGCAGTCGATGCCGCCTTCGGATTCCTTGCAATACAGGTTGTCGCACTTGTACGCGAACACCGCCGTTTTCGACAGCACGGAAAATCCGTGGGCGAATCCGCGCGGAATGAACAGCTGCAAATTGTTCACGTCGCTGAGTTCGACGGCGACGTGTTTGCCGTACGTTTCCGATCCCTTGCGCAAATCAACCGCGACATCCAGCACCCTGCCCTGCAAAACGCGCACCAGCTTGGCCTGCGCGTGTTCGCCCTTTTGGAAATGCAGGCCGCGGATCACGCCGTAGGACGATTTCGACTGGTTGTCCTGCACGAACTTCGCCGTCACGCCGTTGTCGTTGAACAGCTTTTCGTTGTACGTTTCAAAGAAATAGCCGCGGTCGTCCGTGAATATCCGCGGTTCAAAAATGACGACGTCTTTGATTTTCGTTTGAATGAAAGGCATTTTTTAAAACTCCGGCGTGGAAATGACACCGTCGGCCAGTTTCAACAGATACCGGCCGTACCCCGTTTTGGACATCGTTTCGCCGCGCGCGCGCAGTTCGTCGCGGGAAATGAACCCTTTGGCAAAGGCGATTTCCTCCAGACACGCGATTTTGATGCCCTTGCGCTTTTCGATCGCCTCGACATAGGACGACGCCTGCAGCAAACTGTCGTGCGTCCCCGTGTCGAACCAGTCGATATCGCGCGAAAACACGTTGACTTTCAGCTTTCCGCGGCGCAGGTATTCCTTGTTCACATCGGTGATTTCGTATTCCCCGCGCGCCGACGGCTGCAGGTTTTTGGCGATTTCGACGACTTCGTTGTCATAGAAATACAGCCCCGGAACGGCGTAGTTCGATTTGGGCTTCGCGGGTTTTTCCTCGATGCTGACGGCGTTGAAGTCTTTGTCGAATTCGACGACGCCGTAACGTTCCGGATCGTGGACGTAGCACCCGAACACGACCGCCCCGTCCTTGATTTGCGCCGCGCTTTCCAGCTGCTGCGTCAAGGCGTGCCCATGGAAGATGTTGTCCCCCAACACCAGCGCCGCCGTGTCGTTTCCGATGAAATCCGCGCCGATGACGAACGCCTGCGCCAATCCGTTCGGCACGGCCTGTTCGGCATAGGAAATGTTCATGCCCAAATGCGCGCCGTCGCCGAACAGCCGTTCAAACCCCGGCAAATCGGTCGGCGTGGAAATGACCAGCACGTCCCGAATCCCCGCGCGCATCAACAGCGACATCGGGTAATAGATCATCGGTTTGTCGTAAACGGGAATCATCTGTTTGGACAGCGCGATCGTCGCGGGATACAGCCGCGTTCCCGATCCGCCCGCCAGAATAATGCCTTTCATCCGAAAAAACTCCTTAAGAAAAAACGATTTTCAAACACCCTAGCATAAAGACGGTTGAAAAAAAAACCTTTTCTGCACCGGACGCGTTTTTTGCCCCGCCGCGCGCGAAACATCCGCCGCGCCGCCGCTTTTGTTAAAAAAAGGTTGTTTCGACAAATTTTTCTGATATTCTGTCAATAGGAGTCTTTTATTTAAAAGAGGGCGTCATGGATTTACCTTCGCACATCAGGGATTTTCTGCAAACGAACTATTACATTCCCGCCGAACAGCTGGATCTGCCGTTCGACCGGATGCCCGCGTCACTGCGCGAACTGATCATGTCGAAATGCATGAATCCGTCCGAAAACGGCGGCCTTGAAGCGAAATCCGCGGAAGAGATGCTGGATCAGGTTCGCGAACAATTCGCCGACGACATCAATTCCGACACGACGAAATCCCCCGAACGCCAGCTGGACAACTTTGTCGCCCACCACAAAACGTTCGCCGCGCTGATCGCCGCCGCGGAAAAGAATGAAAAGAATCCGTCCGATTTCGACCGCGTCGCCATTTTGACGGCCGCGAAACGCATGGCCGCCGACGAATACGCGGACACGCCGAAAACGCTGGGCAATTTTTTAAGAATCAAAGAGGAAACCGCCGCCGAATTGCGGGTGAAATACTACACCGCCCGTTATTTTGACGCGCACGGCCAAAACGGAAACGAAGCGGACGGCGCCTATCACGAACGCGCCCTGTCCGACATCGCGGAAATTTCCCGCATGGTGCGCGAAGGAAAGGCGGACGAAATCGCCGGCCGGTTCAACCTGCCCGACACGCAAGCGGATCGCGACGCCGCAAAGGGCGCGACCCTGTCGTTCGCCATGGCGGAATTGAAAAGCTTTTCCGACCGTGTGGAAAAACGGGTCAAGGATTCGCCCTTTGTCAAACGCGTCAACACTCTGAACGATTCGTTCAAACAAAAGTATCCGAAATCCTATATGGCGGCGAAGCTGGTCGGCAACACGGCCGCCGCGCTGTCGCTGGGTCCCGCCTTTTCCGCGTTCAAAGCCGTCGCCGGCATCAACGCGATGCGCAAGGATTACGCCAAATTCAAACAGGAACACCCCGACAAGGGCGGCCGGTTCTGGAACTTCATTTCGTCCGCGGACGGGCGCAAAAAATTGCTGGAGGTCAGCCAGAACACCGTCCGCATCATTCCGGGGATGCGCGCCGTCGGCATCGCATTAAGCGCGGTCAAAAACTCCGCTAATTTGAAAAGCAGCCTGAAAGACATTAAAAAGAACGGCATCAACAAACAAACCGCCCTGCGCGTCGGCGTCGCCGCCGTCGGATTGCTGGCGGTTTCGGTCACGGCCGCCTACGCCAACGACGAAGTGGCGGAAATGGTCAACAACTGCGTGTCCGACACGTTCGGATCGGTCAAGGACGGCGTCGAAAACGTCATCGAAACGATTCATTCCTCGCACGCCCCCGTCTTCAACGCGCCGGCGCAGAATTTCGTTCCCGACATGGAACAGGCCATGCCGGCCGATTCCACCGTTTTGCAATCCGGTTCGTTCAATCTGGGCGCCGGAACGTCGGACAACATGGAAATCGGCGAAAACGGCTTCACCTTTACAAACGTCAACGCGTCGGGCGCGACCAACGTTGTTCAGAACGGGGATTCCTTTAATGAAACCGTAATCACGAACGACGGCAAATTTTCGATGAACGGGACGATCAAAACGGAAATCGACCCGACCAAAGCCGGCGCGACCGTCAACCACGTCCACTATGACACCGAAAACGCGTCCGCGACCGCCGTCATCACCGACAACCAATCCGGCAACCACGCCGTTTTGGCGCGCGACAGCTCCGGCGAACGCGTCGGCCTGCGC
>CACYSU010000034.1 GCA_902777205.1 uncultured Rhodospirillales bacterium
CATCATCGTTTCCGTCCCCGTCAAAACGGGACAGACGGTCAACGCCGCCATGAACACGCCGACAATCGTCCAGATCGCCGATCTGTCGAAAATGGAAATCCTGATCGAAATTTCCGAAGGCGACATCGGCAACATCAAAACCGGCGCGCGCGTCACCTACACCGTTTTGAGCAATCCCGACAACGTTTATGAAACGACACTGGATTCCATTGATCCCGGATTGACCCTGCTGACCAACGGCGAATACGGCGAAGTCGTCGGTTCCAGCGAAGCGATCTATTATTACGGCCGGCTGGTCGTCCCGAACGCGGACGGGGCTTTACGCATCGGCATGACGACACAGAACGTCATTTACGTCGATTCCGCCGAAAACGCCCTGACCCTGCCGGTTCTGGCGGTGAAAAACGACCGCGGCCGCGATTATGTGGACGTGCTGACCGAAACCGGCGAAATCCAAAAACGCTATATCGCGACCGGCTTGTCCGACGGGGTTGAAACCGTCGTCATCGACGGCGTCGAAGAAGGCGAAAACGTCATTATCGCAAAGCTTTCCGCCGCCGAAGTCAGCAGCAAAAAGGACAAGTTCAAACGCCCCGGAGGATTCTGACATGAACATCATCGAATTATCCGGAATCAACAAGTTTTTCGGTCAGGAAGGCAACCGCACCCACGTTTTGAAAAACGTCGATTTCACGGTTGAAAAAGGCGATTTCGTCGCGATCATCGGCCAATCGGGATCGGGCAAATCGACGCTGATGAACATCATCGGGTGTCTGGACGTGCCGACATCGGGATCGTACAAGATCAACGGGGTCGAGGTCGCCCGCATGACAAAGGACGAACAGGCGGCCTTGCGCTGCAAAACGTTCGGGTTCATTTTCCAGCGCTACAACCTTTTATCCAATCTGGACGCGGTGGAAAACGCCGCCCTGCCCGCCGTTTATTCCGGCGTTGACAAGGCCGGACGCACCGCCCGCGCGACGGAATTGCTGAAAGATTTGGATCTGGGCGAACGGCTGGGCAACAAACCGAACCAGCTTTCCGGCGGCCAGCAGCAGCGCGTCAGCATCGCGCGCGCGCTGATGAACGGCGGGGAGATCATTCTGGCCGACGAACCGACGGGCGCGCTGGATTCCAAAAGCGGCGAAACCGTCATGGAAATCATCAAACAGCTGCACCGCCAAGGCCACACGATCGTCATGGTCACGCACGACGCGCACATCGCCGGTCAGGCCGACCGCGTCATCGAAATCAAAGACGGACGCGTCATTTCCGACACGCGCAAACAAAGCGAGTTTTTTGAATTGACAGACGCCCGTCCGAACCTGAAACGCAGCCGTCTGGCGGAATTCCGCTACAGCCTCACCGAATCGTTTTCCATGTCGATCCATTCGATTTTGGCCAATAAAATGCGGTCGCTTTTAACCATGCTGGGCATCATCATCGGGATCGCGTCGGTCGTTTCGGTCGTCGCGCTGGGCAACGCGTCGCAGGAACGCATCATGGAACGCATCAGCTCCATGGGGACGAACACAATTGACATCCTGCCCGGCAAAGGGTTCGGCGACCGCCATTCGGGCAAGATCAAAACCCTGAAAATCAGCGATTCGGAATTCCTGACGCGCCAAAGCTTTATCGACAACGCCAGCCCGAACGTGTCGGCCAGCGGAACTTTGGTTTACAAAAGCTATTCCGTCACGGCCAGTATGCGCGGCGTTGACCGCGCCTACTTTGAGGTCAAGGGCAAAAAGCTCGCCCAAGGGCGCGTGTTTTCCGCCGAAGAGGTCAAACACGCCGATTCCGTCGTCGTCATCGACGACAACACGCGCAAGGAAATCTTCGCCGACGATCCGAATCCGGTCGGAAAAATCATCATTTTCAACAAAAAACCGTTGAAAATCATCGGATTGACGGAAAAGGACAACTCCCCCGGCCCCATGTCGGAAAGCATGAACCTGTGGGTGCCCTACACGACCGCGATGTATAAAATCACGGGCGGCAAGGATATCAATTCGATCACCGTGCGCATCAGCGACAACGTCAAATCGCAGGTCGCCGAAGACAGCATCGAACACATTCTGACGACCCGACACGGAAAAAAGGATTTCTTTATGATCAACACGGACAGCATCAAACAGACGATCGAAAGCACGACGCAGACCATGCGCCTGCTGATCGCCAGCATCGCGGTCATTTCCCTGATTGTCGGCGGCATCGGCGTGATGAACATCATGCTGGTTTCCGTCACGGAACGCACGCGCGAAATCGGCATCCGCATGGCGATCGGCGCGAAACAGCGCGACATCCTGCTGCAATTTTTGATCGAAGCCGTTTTGATCTGCGTGGTCGGCGGCGCGCTGGGCGTGTCCGCGTCCCTGATTTTAGGCACGCTGGTCAACACGTTCGTCCCGTCGTTCGGGATGAGCTTTTCGACCGCGTCCATCGTGCTGGCGCTGACGTGTTCGTCATCCATCGGCATTCTGTTCGGCTATATGCCGGCCAAGAACGCCTCAAACCTGAACCCCATTGACGCATTGGCGAGTGAATGACATGAAACAGAAACGATTTATTTCCCTTTTGCTGGCGACCACCGTTTTGACGGCTGGCTGCGTTTCATCGAAATACGACGTTCCCGATTTGGAAACGGAATTGGGATATTCGCGGGAAATCAAGGAAAAATACACCGCCGACGCCGAATGGTGGCGGGAATACGGCAGCGGCGAATTGAACCGGCTGGTCGATTTGGCGTTGAAAAACAACCCCGATTACCTGAAAGCCGCGCTGAACATTCAAAAGGAACTGTATTCCCTGAACATCAAACAATCCGACCTGTTCCCGACCCTGACCGCGTCGCTGGGCGCGTCGTCGCAAAAACGGCTGAACCGCGGGCGGGACGCGACGAACAACTTTTCCGGCGAATTGGCGCTGAATTACGAACTCGACCTGTACGGCAAGATTCGCGACGCCAAAAACGCGCAGGAATTTGAATTGAACGCGACGGTTCAAGACAGGGACGGCGCGAAGCTGTCGCTGGTCAACAGCGTCGTCGATCTGTATTTCAATCTGGAATACCTGCAAAACACGATCGACCTGACCCGCCAAAACGTCAGCGCGTACCGCGAAATGCTGAACATAGCCGAGGAACGCTATCAAAACGGCAAGGCCGACCGGCTGGAGGTCGCGCAGGCGCAGCAAAGCCTGAGGAGCGAACAGACCACCTTGTTGAACGCGATGACGCAGTTCAAGGAAATGGAACAAAGCCTGTCGAACGTTTTAAACGTCAAACCCGATGAAAAGCCCGTGCTGAATTTCGGCGTCCTGCTCGACCGGCCGACGCCGGACATCAATCTGGACGTTCCCGTCGCCGTTTTGGCGAACCGCCCCGATCTGGCCGCGGCGCAATACCGGCTGAAAAAAGCGTTTTCCTCGATGAAGTCGGAAGAAAAGAACTGGTACCCGTCCATCACGCTGAACGGCGCGATCGGTTCGTCGTCGCAGCACGCGCGGTCAACGTTCGATTTTCCCTATCTGCTGGGCGGGGTGTCGCTGAATTTGCCGTTTTTGGATTGGAACCGCGTGAAAAACAACGTCAAAATCGCCGAAGCCGAC